>JAEWST010000137.1 GCA_023398105.1 Bacillota bacterium
ACAGAAGGTGATGAAACGAACCACTGATATAGTTGTATCGATTGTTATGCTTATCATAACCTTTCCTATTATGCTGTTTGTTGGAATTGCAATTAAGCTATATGATGGCGGTTCTGTCATTCATAAACAGACTCGTCTTACTATGGGTGGGAAGGAGTTTAATGTTTATAAATTCAGAAGTATGATTATGGATGCGGAAAGAGATGGTATTGCCAGGTTATCGGCCGAACGGGATGTACGCGTGACGCCAGTGGGAAAAATAATCAGGCGAACACGTATCGATGAATTGCCTCAGTTGATTAATATCCTAAAAGGGGAGATGTCTTTGGTAGGTCCAAGACCTGAGCGGCCTCAGATTGCAGCGGAATACCGTGAATACATGCCCGAATTTGATTATCGATTAAAAGTAAAGGGTGGACTGACTGGATATGCTCAGATATATGGAAAATATAACACTACTCCATATGATAAACTTAAGCTAGATCTTATGTATATTGAGAACTACTCATTTCGCTTAGATTTAAAATTAATTTTAATTACTTTAAAAATATTATTTATGAAGGAAAGCACAGAAGGCGTAGCAGAAGGGCAGGTTACCGCAACGGTTGATCCGGGAGTATATGATGAAAAAGATAAAAGTACTACAGATTAACAAGTTATACTATCCGGATATTGGAGGAATTGAACGGACTGTTCAGCACATAGCAGAGGGGTTGAAGGAAAAGGTTGAGATGAGTGTTTTGGTATGTCAGTCACAAGGACATGGAGTTTCGGAAGAGGTCAACGGTGTGTCGGTGCAACGTTGTGGAAGCTTTGGGACGTTATTTTCAATGCCGATTTCACTGAGCTTTTTGTGGCAACTACGAAAAAAATCTAAAAAACAGGATATTCTTCAATTTCATTCCCCCTTTCCCCTTGGAGATTTAGCATGTTTGCTCTCTGGTTACCGTGGAAAGGTAGTATTGTACTGGCATAGTGATGTGGTTAAACAGAAAAAGTTAATGATTTTATACCGGCCTATTATGGAGAAATTTCTTAAAAGAGCAGATACAATAATTGTCGGGGCGGATGGGGTGATGAAGGGTTCTTCTTATTTGAAGCCTTATCAATACAAGTGTGTTACTATTCCATTTGCGGTCAATCAAAAGATTGAACGAATGGGAAAAAGGTATTTGGAGCATGCCCAGCCTAATACAAAAAATCATGCTAGATTCTTGTTTGTTGGAAGACTTGTGTATTACAAAGGTGTAGATGTTTTACTTGAGGCTTTTGAAAAGGTAAAGAATGCAGAATTAACCATAATCGGATGTGGAGACAGGGAGAAAGATTTAAAGGCTTATATAAAGGAACATGAAATGTCTGACAAGGTTCGTATACTTGGAAAGGTTGAAGAGGAACGATTATATCGAGAGTTTTCAGAATGTGATGTATTTGTTTTACCTTCCATAGCAAAGAGTGAGGCGTTTGGACTTGTTCAGTTGGAGGCTATGGCCTATGGAAAACCTGTAATTAATACAAACCTTCCAAGCGGGGTTCCGGAGGTCAGCATACATGGAATTACTGGATTGACTGTGGAACCGGGAAATAAGCGGGAATTAGGAGATGCTATGCAATGGTTAGTAGAACATCCCCGCGAGAGATGTGAGATGGGTAATGCGGCGCGAGAACGCCTGGAGAGTAACTATACGTTGGATGTAATGATGAATCGTATAATGGAGCTATATGAAAGATTGCTGAAAGATGGTTGAGAATGAATATTTCAAATGATCTATTAAATATTACGAACAAATGGAAACCTGTACTATTAAAAATATTCCCATATGAATTTTTAAAGAAAATTAAGGGTAAGATGATAAAAAATAGTTTTAAAAAGATGTTACAGGTTGAGATAGTTCCGTTTGAACGTAGGAATTACAGAGATGGAATTAATCTTATAGGAAATATTAGAGCCGAAACGGGTCTGGGTCAAAGCTGCAGATTAGTAGCAGATGAATTAGAGGCATCAGGCATTCCATACTCCATCTATCAATATGACCAATTAGGTGTTATGTCAGAAGGCAGATATCCGCAATATGAGAGTAAGATCAGCAGCGAGCTGCCATATAATATTAATATAATTCATATTAATCCTCATGAACTAGGGCTGGCCTTTCAGCAGACGCATGATAAAATCTGGAATGGAAGGTATAATATAGGCTTTTGGTTATGGGAACTGGAGGACTTTCCTGATGAGTGGGTACCATGTTTTCACTGTATGGACGAAATCTGGACACCTTCAAAATTTATAACTGACTGTATTCAAAAGAAAACGGACTTAAAAGTAGTTACTATTCCTTATCATGTGAGTTTGGAAATCCCGGAAAAGAACAAATGCTATTACAGAAAAAGATTTCATTTACCAACAGATAAATTCTTGTTTTTAATGATGTATGATCGGACAAGCATGACGGAACGAAAGAATCCCCAAGCTGTCATTGAAGCCTATAAAATGGCATTTTCTAAAGATGAAGAGGCGGGATTGGTAATTAAAATTAATAATTCATCAGAGAAAGAAATTAATCAGATTCGTTCCATGCTTCCAGAACATAAGAGCGTCTATTTTATAACAGAAATTATGGAAAGAAAAAAAGTGAATGAGCTAATATATAGTGTGGATGTGGTTGTATCTTTACATAGGGCCGAAGGATTTGGTTTGGTGCTTGCGGAAGCAATGTTATTGGGGACTCCCACCATTGCTACAAATTGGTCTTCTAACACTGAATTCATGACAAAAGATGTGTCATGTATGGTAGATGCGAGACTTGTGACATTGAACAGTAATATTGGGTCTTTTAAAAAGGGTAATCGGTGGGCAGAACCTGATGTGAAGCAAGGGGCGGAATATATGAGAAAACTATACGAAGAACCTGAATATTACCATATACTTTCTCATAAAGCCAAGGAACATATTAGGAATTATCTTAGTATGGAGCAGGCAATAAAATTAATATATGCAAGGATTAAAGATATTTATATGAAGAGGTAGATCAGTGAAGAAATACAGCATAAATAATTTAAAAAGTATAATATATATTTTGACAGCGTTGTTGATAGTACTGATATTAATTATTACAAGTAAATCAAATATTAATGTGGCAAATACATTTTGCTTATGGATATTAGGGTGTGCATATTTTTTCTTCTATTTGCGTTTTGTTTTTGATAAGTTTTTGAATGGATTTTTGAAATTAAACAATAAAGTTAGTATTATTTTGGTTATATTTTTATCCTCAATACTATTATGTTGGCTACTACCTATTCGTTTTCAAAAGGTTATTGATGAAAATATCATAGATCAAGGAATGAGAAATTCAAATTTAACTATAGAGGCATTAGGGGAAAAAAATGATAAATCCAGTGGTTATGAAGTTTGTCTTGAAGGAATTAAAATAAATAATACTGAAGATTATAATCTTTATAATATTAAACTAAATAAAGATTGGAATTTTATTAACGGGCGACCTACATATTTAAAGAAAATTAAAAGTGATATAAATATTAATCTGGGTAATGTTGAAACTTATCAAATATTAATGAGAAAAAATGAGAATGCCGGGAAAATCAAAATAAAAATCGGAACAAATGAGTATGTATATGATCTCTATTCTAAGAATGAAGAATTACGATACAATGTTGATCTATCTAAAGTTTTTTTGCAAAATAAAGAAAAAGATAGTGTACTGCATATAGGATTATTCTATTTCGCATATTTGATAATTATTGAATCAATAATGTTTTCTATTATAATTTATCTGAAGTCAAGAGTAATAGATGATTTTAATACATAATTATAATTAAGTATACCTTATATGCAGTTGTTTAATTCTATAAGATAAATGGAGTTGAAAATGATAGAAAGATTCTATGAAATATTTAAATTTAAAGAAATGATTAAGAGTTGGACAAAAAAAGAACTGAGGACTAGATATAAGGGCTCTTTTTTAGGGTTTTTATGGACATTTGTTAATCCTTTGCTTCAGTTGCTTGTTTATTCCTTGATTTTTCCGTTTATAATGAAGCTTAAACAGGAAAATTATGCTATGTTTCTATTTGTTGCATTAATACCTTGGAATTTTTTTACAAGTGCTTTACAAGGAGGTTGTGGATTATTTGTTTATAACAGCAGCATGGTTACAAAGGTTTACTTTCCGAGAGAAGTATTACCGCTGTCATATACTTTAAGCGGAATAATGAATATGCTTTTTTCATATATGATAGTTTTTCCAATGTTAATTCTATTCAAAGTTCAATTTACTTGGAACTTGTTTTGGCTACCAATACTTTTTGTTTCTCAAGGTATATTATGTCTAGGTATAACATTATTGGTATCTAGTATAAATGTTTATTTAAGAGATTTGGAATATTTAATAAGTGTTTTATTAATGGCATTGTATTTCATGACACCAATTATGTATGATATATCAAGTATACCAGATAAGCTTCAAAAGATTTTATATTTAAATCCTATGACAGGTTATGTGATTTTATACAGAAGTATAACTTATTCGGGGAGAGCCTTAGATTTTGGACTGTATCTATATTCATTAGGTTATTCTATTGTTATACTGCTTATTGGATATTTGGTATTTTTAAAGTTACAAAGAAAATTTACGGAAGTGCTATAAATGGGAAAGGATAAACTATGGAAGTAGTAATAAATGTTGAAGATGTATCTAAACGATTTAGACTTTATTACGATAGACCCCTTACATTAAAAGAGAGAGTTATTAGGGGGAGTAAAGGTGGTTATAAAGAGTTCTATGCAATAAAGAATGTTTCATTTACTATAAAAAAAGGTTCTACAGTTGGATTAATTGGACAAAATGGATCTGGTAAAAGTACAATGCTAAAAATGATTAACCGGACAATGTTTCCAGATGAAGGTAAGATAACAATAAAAGGAAAAGTAGCAAGTTTAATTGAACTTGGAGCTGGATTTCATCCAGAATTATCTGGGAGAGAAAATATATATAATAATGCTTCAATATTCGGTTTTACCCGTGAAGAGATCGAGGAAAAAATACCTGATATTATCAAGTTTTCAGAACTTGAAGATTTTATAGATAACCCAATTCGAACATATTCTTCTGGTATGTATGCCCGTTTGGCATTTTCAGTGGCAATTCATGTTGAGGCAGATATACTATTGGTTGACGAAATATTAGGAGTTGGAGATTTAAACTTTCAAGCTAAGTGTGCAGATAAGATTTACGAAATGCGAAAAAACGGAACAACTATATTAGTGGTAACCCATGATTTATCAACAATTGACAGATTATGTGATTATGCAGTCTGGCTAGATCATGGAAAAAAAATTGCAGAAGGAGAGCCAAAGGAGATACAAAATAGATATTTAGAGTTTATGGCTAGTCAGCAGCAAGAAAGAAAAGAGGTAGAATCAGGGGAAGTTCAGAACTGTAAAGATGAAATAATTAATATTGACAAAGGTGTTATTGAATTTGAGGAAAGTTTAAAGAAACAGGTAATAACACATTTGGGCGAGCATTTCGGAACTGGTGATATATTATTTACAAAAGTAAAGTTATTAAACGAAAAAGGGATTGATAAACGTTCTTTTCATACTGGTGAAAAAATGACTTTATATGTAGAATATTTATGCCAAGAACCTATAGAGAACTTGAAACCGAATTTTGGATTTGAAATAAGTACCTCTCAAGGACAATATTTGTATGGTACTAATAC
>JAEWST010000024.1 GCA_023398105.1 Bacillota bacterium
TGAAAAGAGGTGGAATACTGCTTATTCAGATTGCAGTAGGAAGCTTATATATGTTTTCTGTTCCACGAGGATATATTGATGGATTTATTCAATGGATCAAGCAAATTATCGGGCTGTGTCTGACTTCTTTTCTACAGGCTACCATACTAACCGCTGGTTTGATGCTAGTGAAAGACCACGCACTACTGGGTCTGGGACTTATGCTGGCAGCAGGCGAAGTACCGAGAATTGCCGGAGCATTCGGACTTGATACTTCAACAAAAGCAAATATTATGAGTGCCGTTCATACAGCACAGGCAGCCGTAAACACCACAAAAACGATAGTACAGGCAGTACCAAAATAGAAAAACAGGAGGACTTATGAAGATTATTTATATCGCATCTCCTTATGCAGGAGATGTTAAAAAGAACATAGAGTTTGCAAAACAGGCTTGCCAATATGTAATCACTACAGGCAATGCCTTTTTTTGTCCCCATCTTTTATATCCGCAGGTTCTGGATGATAATGACCCGGAAGAACGCAAGATAGGTTTGAATATGGGGAAACAGCTCCTTACAAAATGTGATGAACTGTGGGCATTCGGAGATAGAATTTCTCAAGGAATGTTTGAAGAAATAGAGTATGCAAGGCAAAATGGCATTCCTATAAAAAGGATTCAAAGCATGGATATTGTACAGGAAGAGAACAAACTGTGCATGGAGATGCGTTGATATGATTACGATGGGAAGCCTTTTCGATGGGATAGGAGGTTTTCCGCTTGCAGCTATTCATAATGGAATAATTCCCTTGTGGGCCAGTGAGATTGAGAACTTTCCCATTGAAGTAACAAAAATAAGATTTCCTGAAATGCTCCATGTAGGAGATATTACAAAGCTTAGCGGAGAAAAACTTCCTGTAGTAGATGTAATTTGTGGAGGCTCACCTTGCCAGGATTTATCTGTGGCAGGACAAAGAGCAGGACTTGCCGGAGAACGGTCTGGTCTGTTCATGGAGCAGATAAGGATAACTAAAGAAATGAGGAATGAAAATGGTAAAAGAGGAAAGGCAAATCACCTTATTCGACCTCGATTCTTCGTTTGGGAAAATGTCCCTGGAGCATTCTCATCCGCAGATGGAGAAGATTTCAAAGCAGTCCTTGAAGAAACCGCAAGAATTGCAGACAGCACCATATCTATACCTCGACCTCCGGGAAGGGTATGGA
The DNA here is from genome assembly GCA_023398105.1 of Bacillota bacterium. Taxonomy (GTDB): domain Bacteria; phylum Bacillota; class Clostridia; order Acetivibrionales; family DSM-1351; genus Ruminiclostridium. The sequence continues at coordinate 1,203 of JAEWST010000024.1, forward strand.
AACCTGCTGGGTGCATTTTGGGAGAACAATTCTCTATTGCTTGGAGAGTTCTCGATGCTCAATACTGGGGTGTCCCCCAAAGACGAAAAAGAATCTTTCTTGTGGCAGATTTTGGAGGAAACACCGCTCCCAAAATATTATTTGAGCAAGACCGCTTGTTTGGGAATACTAAGGAGAGTCAAGTCGAGAGGTAAAGAACTGCCGAAGCAATTAAAAACAGCGTTGGAAATTCAAGCAGGTGTTGCAGATATAAAAAGTAAAACAATAATTGAAATGAATGATGAATATAAATCCTATCATATCAATCAACGAAATGAAGGCATTGACCTAAATGGAATATCAGGTGCTCTAATGGCAACACAAAATATGCAAATGCAGACGTTTATTACAGAACCCATGCTATGCCTTAACGATCAGGGCGGTAACAGGATGGATGTTACAGAAAATATTACTTCCACTCTTCGTGCAAGTATGGGTGGTAATCTGCCGATTGTTATGGAGAGTCAGAAAAGTGCAATAAAAAATTATGAGAATCAAAGTCATGAAATTGCTTCTAATATTGAAACAAATCAAATTAGGCAGTCTGTACTATTTGACAATCATCCAAAAGACTGCAGATATAATGGCCCTCTAAGTATAGCTCCGACAGTGGTAGCTACTTATGGGACAGGAGGCAATAATATTCCATTGGTGTCAAAGCCCATTGCTTATAGCTTGGATAGTAAGGACAGCAATTCCATGAAGTCATCAAATCCAACTTCAGGGTGCAGAGTGACAGAAAAAGCCAGAACTATTGATACCACGAATCCAGATCCATCAAAGAATCAAGGTGGAATTGCCATAGTACAAAATAGTTACTGTATAGCAAGCAATATAATTAACAGGCAGGACAAAAATGGCGGAAACGGCTGTGGTTTTCAAGAAAATATCAGTTATACATTGACTACATCTGATATACATGCAGTCTGTTCAATACCTAAAACGTATCAAGATAAAGTAGGGGCTTTGTGTGTGGGAGACGAAAAAGGAATTGGGAACCAATATGTTAGTCAGGATAAATGCATAATTGATTTTAAAAGGATGATGTCCAAAGATGGGAGTACTGATGCAAATGATAATGAAGAAAGAAGTCGAGAAAAAACGGTAGCAATAAAGCTTGTGCGAAGACTTACTCCATTAGAATGCGAAAGATTGCAGGGCTTTCCTGATGGATGGACAGATATCCCAAAAGCATCAGATAGTCCAAGATATAAGTCTCTCGGAAATAGTGTAGCAGTTCCATGTGTAGATTTTATTCTGCGTGGGATTGCTTATTTTTTGCATAAATTTAAGCAAGAAAAGGAGGATAACTAAATGTATTTGTACCCAGATAACCTTAAAGCAAAAGCAACATTGTGGCTTTGGGAGTTAAGAGATATAGGAATTATAGGTGTAGGTTTGCTTATTTCTGTTTTTGCATTTT
>JAEWST010000038.1 GCA_023398105.1 Bacillota bacterium
CTCGTGAATGATTGTCCAGCCCATATGCTCTGCAAATTCACGGCAGGCTTTTCTTTGCATTGGTATATCTGCTTGATTTTGGTCATCGTGGTCTACCTGTTTGGTGGTAGAAACCCTGTATAAACAATAAACTCTTTCAGCCATATTGTATCCTTCCTCTCATATGAAAATTGTATGAGAGACCGGACACTTGATATATTAAATTGTCAAGGAACTTTGGCCTTCGCCAATCCCATTATCTCACACAATTAATTGGAAAGCTATATGAATAGTTTCGTAATATTGCAGCAAAACGTAAAGCGGCCTTAAAAGATAAGACATTAACCAATGATAATAACTAAATTCTAATCTCATATCTGAATTTGTTTTTACATCTTATTATAAATTTAATGAGCAATTCAGGAGAGGTTATATAAGTGACGAAATGGTACTAAGTAGTATTTAGACCCATACTTCTCTATATTTTAAATACAGATGTTCGGCTGCTTTCTTTCCGCAGTTCTTTTTTGAATTGTTTTTATTATTTAGCATAAAGGCATTTCTTGTCCAAAGTAATCCATTGCTTTTCGATTTTCAATGCACCTTCGACCCAACAATGATTTGGTTTTGCGAAACGAAAAGCATGAATATTGTTCTTCTCATCAAAATAAGTTAGGATGAGCTCGTCAAATTCCTTTTTATCGGGCGGTAATTCCTGCTCATATAATATGAAACTCATGTCAAAACGACGGGCACAGTTTTCTGGAATTACCAGAGTATAGGATTCTTTATCGCCTAGTAAGATTGCATCATCGCCATCTCCAATACGTTGGATTTGTGTAAATGAGGCGATTTCATTCTTACCTGCATAGGCATATAGATTAACATTACGGAGAATGCGTGGAATGCCACAAGTGTTGCACACATCAAACCAAATTGGAACTTGCATGAATAGTCCTGGTTTATTGCTGCTTCTATAATATCCCCACGATCTATTGATTTCTCCTCTGGAGTGCACAATTTTTGCGTAAAGCGAAACTTTGCCACTGGACTGAACTTTCTTATTTAGCCAAGTTGTCGCTAAGGACGCAATTGCACCAATAATTGCTCCTAAGAGAGCTGCTCCGGCAGAAATCAGAGCAATCTGTTGATTGGCATCTAAATTCTCAAAAATTTCTATCATCCCTTTCTAGAAGCATGTATACCCGACCACCATATGCATGATCATCATATACATAATGAGAAGCTCAAATACAGTTCAAATATTACTGAGATTTTTATTACCCTTTTAAGCTTAATTTATTAGGCATCACCGTCATAGAAAGCCAATCTTTCCGTTCGTACATCAATCTTTATACTACCATAAAACAATAGATTACTAAGCTTTAAATGTGACGAACAATTGCCTTTTAGGTTTCTATCAGATTACTATGAGAAAGTCATTATCAACGGTATTTTTTATGGCAAATACATAGCTAAAAAACCCGTCTCACCATCACCGGACTACTTTAACACTTGCCTTGAGTATTTACGAAATTACATTTCCAGTCAAGAACCATTTTTTTATTTAGTTTTGCGATATTACAAAAATACTCGTTAACTGATAGCGGGTCTCCCAAAGGGTGTTCATTTGCGTTTCTAACCATACACATAGTACAAAATTCTTTTTCTGAGCATTGAATACATTTAGGGAAATCTCGTTTGTGTAAGCTTCTTAAATATTGTACCTTTATTGAATTATTCCAAATATCGTTAAGAGATGTTTCATTAACGTTACCTACAACATAGTCCTGCCAACCAGCACATGGATATACATTTCCGTTTTCTGCTATACATATGGAAGAATGACAAACGCTACAGACAAAATCGTCTGGATTCATATTTTTTTTCTGCTTAGCTTCCTTTTCCATTAGCTCTAAATATTGAGGTTCATTAATAATTCTTAGGTTAATAACCTCCTTGACATCATTTATAGAAAGGCGGCTGCTTAAATTTTGTGTTGTATGGTTATATCTTGCAATGATAACATAATCACTACCGACATTAATATTGTGCGCTTTCCCCCAATTTATAACATCATTATAACAGTTAATATTTTGTTTCATTATTGGACAACTGATTTGCAAAGGTATATCATTTTCCCTTAGTTGTAATATTGCATTTTTAGTTTTTTCAAAACTTCCTTTTATTTGAGTTATTTCGTCGTGAATATTGGCATCCATTGAGTATAATGATACTTGAACACTCAAAAGGGGATTTTTTTTCATCTCTTCAATAATAGCTTTATTTAGTAAAGTTAAGTTACTAAGGACATTTACAGAAAAGTTGTATTCATTACATTTTTTCAAAAAATCGATAAAGTTATTGTGCATCATTGGTTCCCCACCACTTAACGTTAGATGCAATAAATTCATTTTTAAACATTGTTCTAAAATATTATAAAACAAATCAGGATTGATATTATTTACTTTGTTTTCATGTGGGATATAACAATGTACGCATCTTTCGTTGCACATGCTAGTAATTTCTATGTGTAAATTTGTAAGTTGGGGGTTGTTTTTAAAGTATTCATCAAAAAATTCTTGTGTAGATTTTTCAAAACCTTTAGTAGGAGAACAATCTTCTTTTTTACTTTTTGGTTCCGATTTCTTGTATGAGAAGCTTAAATCTTTTTCATTGCATTCCTGTAAAGTTTCACCAGATACAATAAACCCATCCAATTCAAGTAAGAAATAAAATTCTCTAGCATCAATCTTAATTGTTTCAATGTCCACATTTGTAAATTGCTTGCTAATTTTTTTAGCTAGGCAATCAAGAGTCTGTGGCTTTTTACCTAAAACAGATAAAAATACAGCACCGCTCTCAGATACAATTTTATCTCCAATGTCATTTCCATCATTATTCGCCAGTTTGTACCCGAAATTTCTATTGTCTGTTATATAACCAAAAGATCCATAGTTTCTAAATATAACATTCGATTTCTGTTTAAAATACATCTAAATATCTCCTTAGCAATGGCGACGATGCTATAAAATAACATCGTCGCCATCGATTAAATTACCCATTAGCGTCCGCTTGGTCCTGGTGGATTACAAGGTCTTCCACTCGGTTTACTATTCGGGCGGCATTCTGCCATCCGTACTGTACTTTGAGCTAAAATTACAGGTTTTTTATATGCCATTTTTTTCACCTCCTTTCATAATCTCGTTACTTTTGCTACATAACAGCTTATTTTGCTTTAGTACAAAGTATCCACACTTAGTGCTGAGTAATTGTTCGTTTTCCGTTTCTTTTTTTGTTGCCAATATAGTCTATTAAAAATACCATTTTCCGAATAAATAATATATATATTATATAACTCAATAGTAAATAAAGCAATTACATTGATGTAATTTAAGGATATATTTGAAGTATTACTCTGTTTTATTACGTCCCTATTCCTAATTCAATAATATCTGTTAAAATATATAAAAAACTAAGGAGCATAAATATACCATGAACAATTTACAATCATCTATTTCAAATTACTTGGAATTCTGCAAATCCCAAAAAAGACTTGATTTCAAGACTCTTAAAGCTTACAAAATTGATCTTTTGCAGTTTGAGCGATTTCAATCAAATCAATTATTAAAGTACTCTGATCCTCATTTAATAGAAGATTTTATTTCTTTACTTCATAAAACATTCAAACCAAAAACTGTAAAACGTAAAATTGCAAGTTTAAAAGCATTCTTTCACTTCTTAGAATATAAGGATATTATAATTGTTAATCCTTTTAGCAAATTGCAAGTGAAATTTCGGGAACCCTTGATTTTACCTAAAACTATACCCCTGCATACAATTGAGACGTTTATCTCCTCAATATATAAACAAAAAGACCAAGTTACTACTACATATCAGAAAAAATGTATTATTAGGGACATTGCTGTTATAGAGCTTTTATTCGCCACAGGGATGCGAATCTCGGAATTGTGTTCTTTAAAATTTTGCAATATTGATTTTATTGAAAAAAATGTACTAATTTATGGTAAAGGATCTAAAGAACGTCGCATTCAAATAGGAAGTGATGATGTAATTCTTGCATTAAAAAAATATCAAGTTAATTTTGAGAAAGAACTTATAGGTTCAGATTATTTTTTTGTAAATCGTTCAAAAAATCGTCTCTCGGAACAATCCGTCCGAAACATGATAAATAAATACACATTATTGGCGGCCATTCCTTTACATATCACACCACATATGTTCAGACATTCTTTTGCTACATATTTATTAGAGGAAGATGTAGATATTCGTTTTATTCAAGAAATGCTCGGACATAGTTCTATAAATGTTACTGAAATTTATACTCATGTTACGTTAGCTAAACAAAAAAATATTTTAACAAACAAACATCCTCGTAATTACTTTAGCTTCAATTAAAAAAATATGCAGCCTAGTTTAATTATTAAGGCTGCCTATTTTTTAACTTACTCAACATAGATTCTCTCTCCATCATTTTTATAGAGGATAATTCAATATTATCCTTTATTCATTATATTACTTGAAAGGCATTATGTGATATGGATAAATTTGAAGGTATTATGGGGCGTAATCAACTGATCGAAGAATTAGAACATAAATATATCGATAAGAACGCCAAAACAGTCACGTTAATTCATGCTGGATATGGGCAAGGAAAATCTTTTGTTATTAATTCTTTAGTCAAGAATTTACTAAAATCTGAAAAAGATTTTAATATATATCAAAATCAAGAGGATGAATTTATATTATATTCCCACACCCCCAAAGCAAAAGAATTAAATTCCATTGATATCTCTTTGGGTATTTCTGCTGTTTCATTAGGGTTTGGAATTGGATGGGATAATCGGCATTCATATTATAACAAAATAAAAAACATGTTATCCAAACATTTGATTAAGAATATTCTTTTCTGTGTGGAAGATATAAGCAATGTCCCTGATAGTATACGAGCTTTTGTAGCTTTTACTATTAAGAATATTGAAAAATTGGAATATGAATTTAAAAAGAAAGTTTTTTTCCTTATTACAGATACTGAAAATTTCTATGAAAAGTCTATTTACAAATATAATGTGACCAAAGAAATAGTAAGTTTACCAAATTATTCGTTAGCAGATATAGAACTGTTTCTTAATCACAGTCATAAACTTTGCAATGCCACGGAAAATAATATAAAAAAAATATATGAATTAAGTAATGGAAACTTACATTTGGCTGATTTCCTTTATGAAGAAATATTAGTGCAAGGTAATGATTATTTTTCAACATTAAATGATGTTGTTAATAAAAAAATAGATTTAATCAGAGCAAAGGGAGAAAAAAATGATTTAAATGGGAAGGATATTGAAAATATAATATTCTCGGCATCATTAGCTCTGAAAAAATTTTCTGCAGCTTTTTTAACAGAAATTGTTGATAAAAACTTTTTAGACGTATCTAGTGGATTAGAAATTGCCAAGAAAGAAGCTCTTTTAGATCAGGATATAAAAAAATATTATAGTTTTTTATCAACAGATATACAAGAATATATTGCCCAAAAGACTATTGTTGATCACGAAAATTGGCTGGCATCTTATTATAATTATTACTCAGAGAATGAACAGGATGAATATTACTTGAGGGCTTATTATTTGCTTAAGTATCAGGGAGAAATGAGTTCGACTGCTTTTTCACTTTTAGTACTTGCTTATTCAGCATCTTTAAGAATGTCGGATGATTTGAAATCTCATAAAATAATAGATTTATTTAATTTATATTCTGCAGAAGATACTGTAAATTATAACTTTTCTAGCATAAAAAATTTTTATGATTCCTTATCAACAAATAAATCTTTAGAAGAGGTAAAAGAAAGTTATAAAACTGCTCAAAATGATTTTCTTGAATTAGCAATAAAAGCTGAATTGGCATGTGAATATTTTCATTATATCTATTTAAATACAAAAATGGATAATCCGAAATATTTAAATGTATTAAATCAATGTAAAGAGTATGCTCTTCATGAGTTGATTCTCAATGTATCAGAGATTGATTCTATAATCAGTGTAGATGAAACAGTATTACGGCTGAAGATTATATATGATATAGCGCCTTGCGTGTTGGATCAGTTAAATAATTATATAGATTTTCAAAATCTTTATCAAAAAAGTAAAGAACTCTCTCAATTTAATTACAATTCAAGGCATTTAAATTTCGGACAATATATTCAGAATGTTTTTAATAGAAAAGCCTTTTTATTTGTCAACCAAGCAGCTTGTAATGTTTACTATGAGAAAGCAAAAAAATTCTTTGGAATGAATAAAATTTGGGATGAGTATTGTATTACATTAATATGTGAGGCGGGCACCGATATTGTTATACAACAGTATGAAGAAGCACTTCAATGTTGTTATAAAGTTAAAAAAATATGCGAGGAACAATGTATCCAACTCCCCCTTATAGAAAAATTATACAATAATGAAATTATTGCAGAATTTCTTTTCGCTGAGCAAAATGCAAATAGTATAACGACAGCGACCAAGGTAGCTAAGAAAGCCCTTAATAGGTTAAAAAAATGTGTAGACAAGAGTAACAATACCACACAATTTGTAATAATTACCAATATTTGCTCGCTAGCATTATACTGTAACGATGACATATTGTATTTGAAATACAAGCACAAATTAGAAAAACTATATGAGTGCCCAGACATTTCAAATATTGAAGATGAAAATATTGATGATTTCTACAGATATTATTTTGCATGGTTTGAGCTCTATCGAACGGTTCAATGTACTAATTGGGAGAATGCACAAATGTATGTTTCTTTATTAAATGGATTTATCCCTGCTATCTTTAAAAAGCAAGAAATTTTTTGGGAAAAGAAAACGGAAGCAATACAATATATAATTGATAACAAGCAAAATATAAGTGCATATGATTTCTGTCATAATTTAGTAAAGACCAAGCGTAGTGAGCAGACTTTATCCAAATTCTTTTATCGCGGATTAATGTTATCAGACCTACAATATACTTCTTATTTTTAATTATAAGTTATAGTTAGACAACATGCATGCTACTATTGTTTTATAAATGGTTTCGTATGGTAATTGGTAATATTGTGTAAATAGATATGCAATAGAGCTGTGATATATAGTATATGGGGTTCCAGCTATATCTATTAAATAAGGTATATTATCCTGAATTCGAAAATCGAACCTTGCATAATCTTTAACGCCTAATAATTCCGCTGCATTTTGAGCTATACATTGAATTTCATGCTTTATTGGAGAATCTAAAATTTTAAAATCATAATTATATGAATTAGAGGTTGCTGTATCAATAAACTTACAATTTGTACGAAATACTATTTCAACTGGATCTAAAGCATAATATTTTTTATCATATTGTAATACTAAAACTTCGCATTCTATACCATCAATATAGTTTTGAATGAGAAGACTATTTGAATTCATACTATCAGTTAATATATTTAATAAATCTTGAGCTTCATTATCAAAATGAAATATATTGTTTTTTGTTAATCCAATACTTGCAGATTCAGAGTTATTTTTTACAATTACTTTTTGATTTTCAAATAAATTATATAGTTTCTGATAATCTATAAGGGGGGTATAAATCTCACTTTTAGGAACAGATATACCATTGGAATTTAGAAATTTTGTATAAATAAGTTTATTACGAAGTAATGAAATTACGAAAGCATTACTTCCTGTATACCTAATATTAAATAAATCACAAAATGCAGGTATTAATGATTTTTTGCCGTTTGAGCGCCCATCACGTGCAAAATTGTAAACAATATATTCGGTAGTACTTATATTATTATCTAATATGTATTTAATAAATTCTATTTCAGAGTAAAATACTTTTGCAAAGCCAAAGCAATTAAAAATTGCAGATGAGATTTCTGCAAATTCAGTCCTAGAAAAAAACTCAGTCTCATCAGCATGTTCAATATTGTTAGCAAAATATTGTTTTGTTTTAATTTGTGTATCAGCAATGATGTATACATCAAAATCAATATTATTATTTTTATAAAATGTTAAAACAGACTGTATCAGCTCATTTGTATTCATTTTTTATAATTCTCCATTATTTATAATTTATACTCAAAACAGACTTCCTCAAAGATTTAATCATTGGATTTCCCAATGCAATAAGAATTAATGAAGTCATAGGTGAAGGATAATATTGAATTATCCTTCATTTATTATATCAAACAATTAAATAAATTAAAATGCTTATTTTTATAATATCCATAGTATTGTAATCTGTTTTCTACTTATTTATTTAAATAAATACTCACCAAATTCTTATAATCAATATTTATCATTTTATTACCATATTAAGGTCATCCTAGACTCTATAATTTACTCCAGCCTTCTCTGCTTGTCTCATCTGATCCTTTCTCTCAATGGTATATACCTTATTGCCTTTTTTGAATCTGCTCCCCGTCTGCTTAAACCAAAAGGGCACATCGTATTCCATACATTGCTGCATGGTACTTAATATCCAAGCAAAATCGCAAATTCTAGCCTCATTCCCCGATTCTCCACCACAAGTAACCTGCTCTATTTTTCCCATAGATAGATAATTCCGGATGTTTATTGGCTCCAACATTGGCTCATGAATAATCATCCGATGCTTGATTGGAAGTTCCATGAAAATAGGTAAGCGATAATCTGCAAGGTTCTGATTCTCACATGTACAACAGATTGTGACATTGTTGTAGCCATCTCTCCAGTCTTCTGGTAGTCCGACATCGAACCGGTGAATTCTCTTTGTAATAATTACAAACTGTAAATCGCTTCGCTCTCGGATCATCTCCCACGCTTTAGAACGCCATGCATCTGCTTCCTCTAAGAAAAAGTCAGAAGTCATGCAAGTATATACACACTCTCTTTCAGGCTGTAACTTATACTCTCGCTTGCGGTCACGTTTAACTGGCAAGTCAAAACTTGCCGTCCTTGTTACAATACTACTATCCTTACCAAATTCTGCATCTCTACGATAAACATAGCAGTTCATACAGCCAGGACTTATTTTTTTGCATCCATGCCATGGGTTCCAAACTGCCATTTCTCTGCCTCCTTATAGAACAATATTATGAATGTTTTTTATTGTGGAACCAGAATTAGCCTGCATTATATACCATTAGAAACTCGTTCTCACCAGTTTCTTTTTCTGTTAAACAATTTTCTATACAAAAACCTTCTTTTTTATAAAAAGCCACCGCTCCTTTATTCTTTTCATAGACATGTAAGGATAATCTCTTTTTTCGCTTCATTGCATCTACCAATTGATGACCAATCCCCTGTCCTTGATGGCCTTCTACCACAAAAATTCCAGCTATATAATCTGCATCCATTCCGATAAATCCCAGTATTTCATTTCCAACCTCATACACGTATACTTCCGCATTGGGTAATATGGCTCTTACAGAATTATAATTATTTTTCCAATAGGATTCATCTATAAATAAATGGGTATTTACATTCCCCCTCAGCCAGATCTCCATGATTCTATCTACATCTTTAAACTCAAATAATCGTATCATCACATCTTCCTCCCACATCTCTTCTTACATTATAACTGAGCATATCGTGGAGTGCAATACACAAGAGAACATTTGTTCTGATTTAATTAGATTAGTTTTTCTGCAACCAGGAATTTATTAAAGTTTTTTTTATAAATTCTGCCACCTCTATATTAGGTTCTGGCGCAAATGTTAAAGTTACCAATTTGCCATTTATCGTCAGTTTCAAGGAATTCTTTTTTAAATCATTATTTATTTCATTCATTGCAATGCCTCCTACCTGCTAAACCGTGAGATCCGTCATGGACTCTGTCGAAATTAAATTTCTTAGATACAGTCGTGTAGATACGATTACTTATTTTTAAACAGATTGCGTTTAATGTCCAATAAAATTATTTCTATACCTTTATGTCGAATTGATTTTCTCCGACTACTTAGAACTCGGAAGAATCCATGACTGTCCAACCATATATAAAAACAGCAAAGTTTTCCGGCAGCCTGTTAATAATAACAGGACATATTTTACATTCTATTACATTTAAATGTATTTTCATTTATTCATAAATTTTCCTATACTATGACTGTTTAAATTCATTTCACAGGAATGCGGCAGGGCAATTTTGCTCTGCCACATGATCTCTAAAATGAATATTTCTACTTATTCTTCATTTTTGCATTTTTATTCGACACAACTTCCCAAAACGCAAAGAACCAATTGATTCTTCTATAGGGCGGCAACAGTAACGGCCTGTTGGTTAACGGGCCTCATAGGAATTTCACCTCTCTCAGGATCTCTGCGAGCCGCCCCCATTGCGATGTCTGTGGCTGGACGGAAGTAGCATTAGCACTGTCCATTTCATTGCGAAACAGTCCACCATAGACTGTTTTATGACTAGGCGTTCTCGCTCGTCACCTTCGATGCCATCGGTTCGACGGATGTCTCTCAACCTTCCGCAGGCAGTTCTGGCGCGCCCGTCAATGTCGCTGCCGCTTTTACACGGCTGGACAGATCATGTATTAATGCTGCCGGATATGAAGTTTTCAAGGAACAATAGAAGGAATAGATAAATCCCCTCACTTACTTTCACGTCAAGCGAGGGGGTTGAGCGGAATAATTTTTAATTTTCCATCAGTTTCTTTAATTTACTAAGGATTCTTACCTTTCGATCATGTATGGTTCTCTGTGCAATATTTATTTCTCTGGATATTTGATGTTCGCTTTTTCCTTTGAAAAACAGCTCTTTTATCAGTTCTTGCTCCTTTGGTGTAAGCATTTCTAAGCAGGAAAGCATTTTTTCAATTAACACCGCTTGGACTGCAGCATCTTCAACACTTATTTCATCCGATGCAAACTGGTGATTTGAGTCCTCCAGCCGTTCAAAGGAATCCTCCCTGCTGGGAATGAGAGTAATTGCACAGCTAACGCAGTCAATTTGGTAACGTTCCACCTTTAAGTCATACTGCTGATACTCCATTTTGCGGTCACTTTTTTCCAGTACCTCAATAACCGCATCACTTGCTTCGGGATACCTCTCCCGATAATTAACTCTTCTGATTCTTTTTGCCATTTGGCTTATCCTCCATTTCATAATTTTCAAAATCAAAGAATGAAGAACAAGCGGTGGAGACCTGCAGCGGGGTATTGACAGGATTCCATCAAATGCGACTTTTGTGTTGCCCTCTTTTGTAATATTAGGTCGCCGTAACAGGTTTATTGTCGAAACAAAAAAATCAGCACTACGCCAGGTTAGGTGCAGTACTGATTTATTAATATATTTAATTATTGGTGGCTGAATTGTATGTACTCGGCTGTCTTTATCTCCACCTCAAAAAACAGATGTTGGAATGAAGCATACAGATAACCTCTTATCTAGGCAATATGCAAAAACTGGCATCTTCCTTGTATAAAAAACGTTATAAAAGACAAAAACCTGCCCTCAAATGAGGACAAGTACCTTATAGATTCTTCTGACGGCTAGGCTATCATAGTGCAAAAAACACCTTAGACCCTCGGCTTCACGCCCCCTTTTTTTAACAAGTACATATTTTATTGTTAATAAAACTATTTTTTATTACTACGGGTGCTTCTGTTCTAAATGGATCATGTTATAACCATACGCTTTGAACTCTGTAATATCTGTTTAAAATTACAAAATATTTGTTACAACCAAAACTATCCTTTGAGAAATCCACCCATATTAAAGCAACACTTTTGTTATTTTCTGTAACTGTGTAAATTATAACATGTATACACTGTGGAAACAACAGATAACGACAATTAGTGATATCGTTTAATGTGCAAAACACACCAAATATATTATATTGAGGAATATTTTCAAGAGAACAAAATTGGCAAATAAAGATAAATATATTTCTGATATATCTGCTATATTAACAATATATCTATACAGTCTAATTGTAAGCATCAAATAAAAACACGGTAACATATAAAAATTACCCCAGCCTTTGCGAGGTGGATTAATTCACTATAATTCACATTCAATTTTTGAGATGTTGGAGTTTTTCATTCCAAGGTACCAGGTCGGCAAGTTGTTTATCCGTCCAATTTTGATCCGGACGCTGTTCTAACAGATACTGAAGATATCCATAGATATTCAGGTCATGTGCTCTTGCTATTTCGACCATGGTATAGACAAGTGCACTTGCGTTTACTCCATCAACGATACTGCTGAAAAGCTAATTCTTCCTATCTAAAGTAAATGGGCGAATTGCATTCTCGCTAAGCTATTTGAGATAAATGATACCGCCAAGGTTTAATTGCTACCTTGGCGGAGAGATATTTTGACAACCTGTAATTTTTCTTATCTGGGTAATATTACATCTTTATAATAACTAATACCTTCTCTAACAGAAGTTGGCTTTCTTCTTGTCAAGTCTTCTATTACATTAGTTGTTTCACAAAAATGTCCACTTCTTATACTATCTCCATTTTCAACTAAATCAATGGTACAAATTGGAAGCGGTGAATTTGAAAAGTCACCATGAACTGTTCTTGGAACACCTCTTTTTTCCCAATAATTATAATACGCTTCAGTAGACATATTTATATATTCTATTTTTTTCCCGGTGTACTCACTTGCGAATTTCATTTATACTCCCTTCTCAATTATAGTAAACGTTTACGTCTAGCATATAATAACATAGTTAATTTTGGTAAACCATTCGCAAAACATTCGAAACGTTTTACGTAATTTTATAATTATTTCACCAACAATATATTTACTAATCAGAGTACACTTTAATTCTATTATGAAAAGACCTTCGTAATAAAAGTGATACCGCCAAGGTTTATTGGTCCTTGGCGGCAAGACATCTCGATTATCTGTATTTTCTTATCTTGGTACAACTATATCTATGATTTAAATCAGAAGAGGTAATTTCAAAAAATCTCCTTGTATTTAATTAGTCCAGAGCACCTCAATATTAGTTAGCATCCTCCTATTTTGTATAAAGTATCATTCTTCCGCTCTGCATACCCTCAGCATCAGCATAAACGACAATTCTGCCAGATTTATCAGTTTGTTTTCTAATACATAAAACAACACTTGCCTGTCCATGATACATATGAATAAAGGTTTCATCATAGGGCTCACTACCCATCAGATTTCCATTATCAACTGCTATAATCTCAGCAGAACCTTCTATACGAAACCTTACTTTTGTACTTTCTCTAAAGTATGGAATGCCATGTATATCCATAGCCCTTACTGTTAGAAGTATTTCATATCCATCTTCACACATTCCATCATCTATAGTAAACTCTGATTGATCAAACATCAATTTAACTGCCTGTCCCGGTGTAATTAGCTCATGACTGCATACTTCCCTGCCATCTTGAATACCAACGACCTTAACCGTTCCAGGTTTCCATGGCATAAAGCCTGTGACTATTCTATTCGGGTATAATTCTGGTTTTTGTACATAAAATTCCTTTTCATTTAGAAAAAGTCTTACCTCATCGCAATTTGTTGCAATCATATATGGGATTATGGTCTTGTGAAACTGCGGAAAATGCCAGTGATCTGCATATATAGGCATATCCCAGTGCTCTTTTACCCCTTCATCTTCCAATGAATAGTCCATAACTGAAATATGTACCATTGGTTTGCTGCTCCAATAACTTTGCAGCATGTAAAAAGCAGGACGGCAACTACCATTTGTGCGGATTGGGGCGCCGCTCCACCCTTTTGCAGGATATCCCATAGACTCTCCTAAATAGTCAAATCCCGTCCATATCATGCCTCCTATCACATACGCTTTTTCAAATGGAACAAGCTGCGGGTTTTCAACAGTAAAATTTTGCATCTGATTCAAATGCCCCTTAAAGAACTGATACGTTTCCGTTCCTAAAATTAATTTATCCGGAAATCTGGCATGTATTTCATCATACCATTGTTCCTGATAATTGCAGCAAATCACATCCACTAGTTTTGCAATCTTGCTGATGCGATCCAAACGTTCTTCCATATCATAGATTTCTGTATCAGAAACTTCATCAACAAACTCCTGAATATTTTTAATTTTTCGAATATCTACATCGCTTTCCCGTTTGAAATGAGGATTCATGGCATAGGTACAAGGTCTGGTTGGATCCAAACTTCGTACTTTTTCAAGAAGCATTTCTAGTAGCTTAAGCATAGAAGCCTGAGCCTGGTTTTCCACTTCGTTTCCAACCCCCCACATAAAAATACAGGCACGGTTACGATCTCGTTTTACCATTGCTGTCAAATCTTTTTCCCATTCTGTTTGAAAATAACGACCATAAAGCCCACCAGTCCACTTATCAAAGCATTCTTCATAAACATAGAATCCCATCTCATCACACAAATCTAAAAATTCTGAAGAGAAAGTATGATGTGCAGCCCGAATTGCATTGCAACCCATGATCTTAAGCTGTTTCAACCGCTCTCTCCACAATTCTGGTTTGTTGGCAATCCCTCTGCAGCCAAGGTCCTGGTGAACACAGACACCTTTTATAATTACCCTTTCATTATTCACAAACATGCCGCTGCCGGGAATCATCTTTATATCACAAATTCCAATTCGCATTGAGATACTATCAGTGATTCTGTCTGCATCCAGTAATGTTAAAGTAAGTTGATATAAATGGGGGTTTTCAGCCGACCAGAGCTTTGCATCGGTTATATGAAACTCCACTTCTCCGCTCTCACTGCTGCTCTCCATCATACTGGTCTCATCGGAAAGTACTGCTGTAATCCTTCCTTTTACGCCAGTCTCAACATTCACTATCGCATGATATCCGTCAATTCTGGTATTCACAGTCACCTCACGTTCATCAAAATGCTGTTCTTCCAACTCAATCCATTTAACCGTTCTGTAAATACCGGCGCCACTGTACCATCTATCCGATGGTTTTACAGTATTGTCTACCTTAATTACAACGCGATTTTCTCCCTCAAATACTGCCTCCGTGATGTCCAGGCGAAATGATGTATATCCATATTTCCATCCACCAACTTCTATCTCATTCACCCAAACCGTACTATTTTCATAGATGCCTCCAAAATCCAGATAGTAACGAAATCCTGCCTTTTTCTGTATCAGCGTAATACTTCTACGATACCAACCAATCCCCCATCTGTTTTTAAATCCCTGTGCTTCTCCCTCTTCCATGTCTTTTTGAAACGGAGTATAAATAGTCCAGTCATGAGGAAGATTGACTTTGCAAAATGACTGATCGCATTTATTATTTAAAGCAAATTCCCAGTCATCCATGATAATTTTTTCTGTTCTTGGCATATCAGAACCCTCCTATTTTCCATTTTTTTTATTCTTTCACCGCACCGGCTGCTACGCCTGCGAGTATATATTGTTGAAAAAATATGTAAATCACAACTGTTGGCAACATGACAATAATAATACCTGCTGATAATTTCTGCCAGGAACCTTGCTGTGAATTGGCATAATTCATCAGGAAAGTTGTTAATGTCCGTAGTGAGTTTTTCGGCATATACAGATATGGTATATAC
>JAEWST010000060.1 GCA_023398105.1 Bacillota bacterium
AAAACTTAAATAACAGAATCATGGAATTGACGGAGCAGAGCCATATCCTTAGTCAAGTAGTACAAAAGGGATATTTGGACTCTGCTGTTTTTATACAGAAGCAAAATGCGCTTAATGTTGAAATTGAGGAAATAAAGAAAAAGCGTAACAGTCTCCTTGATAACAACGGATTTGAAACAGAAATAGCAGGAACCGAACGGCTTCTGGAGATTATAAAATATAATCCTGAAATAATGGATGCATATGATGAAAATTTATTTTTACATACAGTAAACAAGGTACTCATCGGGAACAGCAGAGAAATAACCTTTCGGATGATTAATAACCTGGAATTAACCGAGTATGCAGATAAGGGTGGTGGCAAAGCATGATGCAGAGGCATATGCCGATGGGCTATAAAATGGTAAACGGCAATATAGAAATACAGGAAGAACAAGCTGAAATTATAAAAAGAATATTTATGGATTACATCAATGGGAAATCAATGATTGCCATTGCAAAAGAGCTGACTGCAATGAATGCTCTCAATGCCAATAATAAGCCAAATTGGAATCATGGATCAGTCGGAAAAATACTGCAAAATGTTAAATACCAAGGTGATACCCTTTATCCCAAACTCATAGAAAAAGATATATTTACAAAGGCACAGCAGAGAAGGACAGCTAAAGAAGCTGAGCTTGGAAGAACGCAGCAAATTTATGCCATGAGAAACCAGACAGTTTTCAGTGGAAAAATCGGATGTGGAGAATGCGGTGAACCTTATAGAAAATATATCGAACATGCAGGAAAGCCATCAGAGAAAATAAAGTGGAAATGTAAAAAATATATTTTTCAAAATAAGGTTTGCTGCAAGAATCAGTTTTATACTGATAGCCAACTAAAGAACATATTTATAACTGCCACAAATGAGCTGATAAAGAAGAAGTGGTTGCTGGAAAAGGTACCTAAGAAGAAGCCACTGAAAATGACCATTGAACTCAGACAGACAGAAAACCGAATAAAAGAACTGGAACAGGAAGAACTCTTTTCCTCACTTGAGCTTGCAGAACTGGTTTTCAAGAGGGCAGAGCTTATATATAAAGGTTCAAAGATAGATGACCATAAAAGCAATACTGAGAAAATAAAAGAATCATTAGCCGGTATAGAAAAAATAACCGAATTTGATGAAGTGCTGTTTGAAGCCATTATCAAACAAATTACAGTATATCAAGATACCAAAGTAGATGTGGAATATATAAACGGAACAATTGTATCAAGGAGTTTAGAAAACAGGGGAAAGGATGAAAAGCATGGCAGTTACGAAAAAGACAGTAGCAATAATACCGCCTCAAATAAAATACGACAGGCATGTAAGAGTAGAGCAGAAAAAGCTTAGGGTAGCAGCCTACTGCAGAGTCAGTACCCTGCTTGAACAGCAGGAAGGCAGCTATGAAGCACAGGTGGAATATTATACAGAAAAAATAAACAGCAATCCCAACTGGAAATGTGCCGGAATATTTGCCGATGATGGCAAGAGTGCAACACAAACCAAAAAGCGTGATGATTTCAATGTAATGATAGAGGCCTGCATGGCAGGAAAGGTAGATTTGGTACTTACAAAATCGGTCAGTAGATTTGCACGAAATACCGTAGATGCACTGCAATACATAAGAAAGCTGAAAGAAAAGAATATCCCCGTAATATTCGAAAAAGAAGGCGTAAATACAATGGAAAGCGGCGGTGAGCTACTTATCACAATCTTGAGCAGTCAAGCACAGGAGGAAAGCAGGAACATCAGTGAAAACACACGCTGGGGATTAACAAGACGGTTTGAAAACGGAATCATATCCGTCAATCATACAAAATTTTTAGGGTATACCAAAGACAAAGATGGAAACCTTGTAATAGTGCCAGAAGAAGCCGTTATAGTGAAACGGATTTTCAGAGAATATCTTGAGGGCAAAAGCATAATCCAGATAGCCAAGGGACTAGAAACAGACAAAATCAAAACAGTGACAGGACTGGAATATTGGCATCCTGGAACAATAGATAAAATGCTTTCTAATGAGAAATTTTGCGGAGATGCCTGTATGCAAAAGACCTACACCATAGATTTTCTTACAAAGAAGAAAGTAAAAAATGAAGGCTATGCTCCGCAATACTATATAGAAGATAACCATGAGGCAATCATACCGAAGGAATTATTCCATCAAGTACAGGTGGAGAAAGCAAGGCGGGCAAGCCTTAATAAAGCTGCAGTAACTAGAAAAGCAAACAAAGCAAAAAAGGAAAAGAGCAAATACAGCTCAAAATATGTACTAACCGAACTCATGGTATGTGCAGAATGCGGTCATGCTTATCGCAGGCAGACTTGGTCAAAATATGGACAGAAAACGGCAGTATGGCGGTGCGAGGATAGGCTGAAAAGCGGAACAAGCTCCAAATGCAAAAACTCCCCAACCTTGAAGGAAGAGCAACTTCATGATGCCATCATGAAAGCCATCAACAAAGTAGTAGAGAATAACGGAGATTTTATTGGAACATTTCGTGAGAATGTTATTCGAGTGATAGGAAACTATAGCACTCAAGGGATAGTAACTGAATATGATGACCAAATCGAAGAACTACAAAAGCAGATGCTGAAGCTCATCGAAGATAACGCAAAACAAGGAGCTGTAAGCGATGATTTTGACAATGCCTATAAACACATATCAGAACAGATAAACGAACTAAAAAAGGCAAAAATACAGCATGTACAAGCACAGAAAAAGGCAGAGAACTACCAACAAAGAGTGGAGGCACTAGACAAAGCCATAACCACGGCAAACCCACAGGTGAGAGACTTCGACCAAGAGCTTGTGAAAAGGCTGATTAACTCAATCAGAGTCTCCAAAGGAATGAAAATAGAAATACAGTTTCACTCAGGGATTGTTATGACGGAGGAAGTGGAGTGCTATGAGGATTAAAATTAAAGGCGCAATGTGCAAAATATAATATGAATCACCATTACCGTAACTGCCAGTACAGCAATTGCGGTTTTTCTATGTTTAGCAATAACACTTTGTGATTGTAGCAACTTTTTTAATATTATTATGAATATGAACTGGAGGGGAAGATGACAACAGAAGAATTATATGAATTACAGGAAGACGGAAATCTCGGATATGCCTGTGTATATAAAAAAGGCGATAATGGAATGCACACTGATTACATGTTTCCAATGACTGCAGAGAACATTGCAAACTTT
>JAEWST010000118.1 GCA_023398105.1 Bacillota bacterium
ACTGCGCCCTCAGTGGTCCATTTGATGTACTGCGTTCTGCGAGGCTCTCAGCTTTCCTCACTCTCTGTAAGTGCACGTTTCATCGTTATCTCCACTTCAACGGTTTAAAGGGCAGATATTCAATTAACCATATAATAACATCTTATATATGTTGCTGTCAATACAAATGTTTTACATTTATAACCAACAATTCAATTTATATTCTTATAGCTGTGATTTGCTTTAGAATTTAATGGTATAGGTATATATTATATTTATAAAATTATCTGGTAAATACCAACTAATAATAATATTAGACCAGATATAAGAGTTGCTCTGTCGCCAAGAAGCTGTGTGGCATAGCGTTTTCCAATTAATGCACCAAAAGATATTGTAAAAAGACTGAGAACTGTTACAGCTGCTGTGAGAACTAATATATTAACACCTACCATTCCAGCACCAAAACCTGTTCCTAAGCAATTTAAAGCTAGAGCAATACCAAGTAAAATGGATTCCTTTAAAGAGATGTCCCCTGAATAATCCCTATCTGCAACACTTGGGTCATTCATTACTGCCCTTATATTGTCAATATACACATAACTACTTTCTTGAATTTTTTTAGTTTTTATTCTTGTATGTATATAACTTATAATTGTGTAAATACCCATGATACTTACAATAGAACCACCAATGACATTTCCTAAGTGATTTGGAATATAGTTATTAAACAAATTGCCAAAAAAACTAGAAATAAATGTGGCAAATCCTGAAAAAAGTGCTATAGCAAGATTTGACTTTGGCGGTACACTAATTTTTTTAGCACCATAAGCCAACCCAATTGCCATGTTGTCAAGATTTGGAGCTAAACATAGTAAGAGTATGGATATAATATGCACTAATGAATCACCTCACTAGGCAGTATACTTAAATGGGGGATTATTAGTGCATGTCTGATTTGAAAAGTTTATGTTCGGTCACTGAAGGTAATAGAAGTTATATAGAAAAGTTGTATACAAACACTATAGACCAATATTCAACACTATATCAGTCTATAACGAGGCAAGAAAAGGGGGGGTAACGCTTTGATTTTCAGGCGGGGAGAGTATCTTCCGCCGCACTTAAGAACCGCTGATGTAAGGGGCTTGGTATGTTAGCTAGAAAATTACTTGTTTTTATCCTTATCAGATGTTTTCAATTGGTCTTTTTTCTTGTTTAGTGTATCTAGAATCTTTTCTGCTGCTATTCTATGGGCATTTGCCTCACTTGTAAGTTGTAAGGCAAAGAGTCTTAGAGCTGTTTCATAATTTTCCTCATTTATTTCGTTTATAGCTGATGAAAGCTTGTCAGAAACCTTGCTAAAGGCTTCATCCTGTAGATTAGCCAGGTTTTCAAAAAAGACTTGGTACTTTTGTTCGTTTTCAAATTCACTCAGAGATTCTGCGATTAGCGGAATTGGTAAAATAGGCTTTAGCATTGACATAATATAAAGTGTTACCAAATGAACCTTGTCGTATTTTTTATTTATAGGACGTTTAAGGTAGCCTTCTTTTACATAGTTATTTACCATACTTGAAGTAATAATTTTGCCTTTGTCATCACTGTCATTAAAAATGTCTAAAAGCCTCTCCAAATAGGTAACAACTTGATCCATATACAAATCAATACTGGGAAAGCTTGACCAGGACTCTGTTTTATAAGAACTCAGGGCATTAGAAAAATCACTAAGTTCCTGTGTTATAGAATTTAATTTATCCGTACTCAATAGATACCTCCTGTTTAATAGTTGCTCAATTTGAAATTATGAAATATAGTTAAAATAAAAGCAGATCTATGAAATCTATTTTATTAGAATTATATCATAATACGACTTTATTACAATATAATTAAAAAAACCACTTGACAAACAATATAATAATATATAATCTAGTAATAGAAACTATGTGATGTGATTTCTGTGACACGATGAATTGAAAAACTAAATAATAATAATGAAAAGCAGAGATGGAAATACTAATTATAGAAGATATATTAAAACGAAAATAATATGATTTTTAAATTGATTATACGGAAGGTGATATTTATGGATCATTTAGAAGATAAAAACATTACAATATGGGGTGACTCTATTTTAAAAGGAATTATTTTAGATGAGCAGAATGGGAAATACAGAGTTATGGAAAATAATTGTATAAGCAATTTTGCAGAGATGACAGGTTGTTCTATAAAAAATTACGCTCATTTCGGAATGACAGCGGTAAGAGCACTTAAAAAAATAACTACACTTATAGATAAGCAACCGCCAAAAAGAGATGATATAGTCATTATTGAGTTTGGTGGAAATGATTGTGATTACAATTGGAGTGGGATATCTGACGCACCAGATGCTATACATCAACCTAAGACAACTATTGAAGATTTTAAAGCTTCTCTGCAAAATATGATAGATATGTTTAAGAAAAAAGGAGTAACTCCTATTTTGATGAATTTACCTCCTTTGGAACCAGAACGATATTTTAACTGGATTTCTAGAGGACTAAACAAAGAAAATATACTACATTGGCTTGGTGATGTGGCAAAGATATATCGTTGGCAGGAGGCATATAACAATGCTGCTGAGTGGATTGCTCGTCAGAATAACTGCCGAGTTTTAAATGTAAGGGAGAGATTTCTGATAAGCAATAATTATAGTGCTCATTTCTGTGCAGATGGTATTCATCCTAATGAATACGGACATAAAAAAATACTGGAATCGCTGTTGGCGTTTTCGTTTTAGCCAAGCCATTTCTGTCAAGGAAATGAACATTTTCACTTTGCTTTTTGTAAAAGTGACATAGATATATTTATAATAGCTAAATCACGAGTATAAATAAACTACCCAGATTATTAAAAACAATTTGGGTAGTTTTTATTATATTTACCGATTAAACTGGAGTAAGCACACCTACTCCAGTTCTTTTAATTTATTCTCTATATCCTCCGCTGTAATTGCAGACAAATAATTAGGCTTGTACTGCATAGCTTTGTTAAGATAATCAATACACTTTTCTGTATCTCCTATTTTCTCAAATACAAGTGCGTAATCATAGAAAGCTTCGGGAAATTTTGGGTTTAAAGCCATAAGTTCCTTAAAGACTTTATCTGCATTTTCAAGCTCATCAAGCAGGTAATAGGTTTCACCTAAATTGTCTAGTATTATTCCGTTTGTGCTGTTGTAGTCATATGCCTCTAGATTGAATTCCAGTGCCTTGTCTAGATTTCCGCTCAGATTATAAAGATAACCGAGACTGCCATAGATATTAGAGTTTTTATAGCTAGCTATAACTTTTTCAAGCAGAGAAATTGCCTTGTCAATTTGTCCTTTTTTCCACAATGCAAGAGCATAATTTGCCTGAAGATCAAATTTTTCATTATCTGACAGCTTTGAAGAATTGAATTGCTCTGTAAATATACTCATGGCTTCCTCAAGCCTTCCGTGCTTTAACAGCATATAGCCATAGGTTGATACTACAGATGCTTTAGCACTGCCTGTTTTGTATGCTTTACCGAGTAAGTCTAGTACTTCCTGAGTATTTCCTTTTTGAAATGCAAGATTAGCTTTAATTACATATATTTGTGCTGAAATTTTACCAAATATCATCGTAATGTCCATGTCTGCATATAATAATAATTGACATGGACTTAACACCTCCTATGTATGTTTTAAACTCAAAAATTATAGTTAAATAAATTTGCCTACTCTGTCTATCCTAATATCCTTGAATATTACCTTTAATATATACAAATATGTTATTGGGACTATATTGAGTTTTTGCCAAAATAATTGACTTTTTTCATTTCTTGCTTAACATTTAGAATCAAAGGAATACCATCACTTTATTTTATCAAATAATTTTCATTAAATAAATAGGGTTGTCTTTGTATTAGATATTACTGCTAAAAATTATTTTTAATTAATTAGGTAATTTGCTATAATGATACAAGCTACAAATTCTAAAAAGAGGAGAATTTTTTAGATGGAATATAGTATTCAAATAAAAACTGCTGTTTTACATATTTTAGATACATCCATAAATCTTCCGCTGCTTTCCAATAATGAACTTTATATTGATGGAGAAATATCTGAGTTTTTAGATAAGCATATAAATAAAGTATTAGATGACACAAATTTAAAGAAAGCTAGGTTTATTGGAGACTCAAATATTTCAAGAGATTTGTGCCAAGCAATTAGTGCAGATGAAAATAATTTTACTGAGGCCAGCAAAGAATTAGCAAGTGCTATTTTTGATATAATGATAAAAAATGTTGATATTATTCCAGGTGATTTAATATGCTGTTTGCTGGATATTAATAATGAACGGCATTATGGGGTGCTAAAGTTAAACTATAAAACTGGATTTACTCACTACGTAAATCAAGCTGAAGATGGAACAACAAACTCAATTATTAGACACAAAACATTGCTGCCAGCTGAAGGACAGAAGGTAGATGAGGCGGCATTAATAAACTTGGAAACTGGCGAGATTAGGCTTATAGAGAAAGCCTTTGAAATCAATGGTGCCAAGGAATTTTATCTTTCAAAATATTTGCTGAAATGTACCACTGATTTATCAGACAATGAGAAAATGAAAATTATTGACAAAGTAACTAAAAAAATAAACAAAAAATATTACGATGAAGATTTTGAAAAGGTGGCTAAGCTTAAAAATGTTGTCTCACAGAATATTGAAGACAACAACAAAGTAAGCGTAGAGAAAATAGCAGAGGAAATGTTTGAGACCAATTTAGAGGTTCGTGAAGAATACCTTCAAGAAATTCAGAAGGCTGGAATTACGGAAGAGGCAATACAGATTCCTCAAAAAATAGCTGAGAAGAAATTTAAAACTCATAAAATAAAGACTGATACAGGAATAGAAATAAATTTCCCGCTTAGTTATTATGATAATAGCGATATGATTGAGTTTTCAAATAATCCAGATGGTTCTATTTCAATTATTATTAAAAATGTCAGCAAAATAATTAACAAGCAATAGATAAATGTTTGAGACAGCTAATAGCCTTGTGAAGCAAATTTTTTAAGCGAATTATGTTTATTACGAGGCAAGAAAATGTCCCCACTTCTATAAGTGGAGGGTACCGCTTGGGTTTTCAAGCTGTGATAATATCCCAGCCTCGTTGAAGCTAGGCGTTATAAGCTGGCTTCAAACAGTTGGGGTTGATTATATACTATGAGTATTATTTTAATTTTGCCATAATACTCATAGTGTTTTTATAGGACTGTTTTACAAACGCTTTATTTCTATTTGTTATATAAGGTTCATTAATATCTGTATCAGGGATAGGAATTATCTTAAATACTGGTCTATTGTTAACATAGCTCTTATTAACCCAGGTTGGAACATACTCTGCATTACTTATTATAACGCCGCCCTTTGGGTCTTTTTCAAGCTTCAGTTGGACAATCACGCCATCTTCTGTATATATCTTGTTTGCTCTCTTAGCTTTATCCGCTCGCCTATAGCCAGAAATAAAATTGCCCATAGAATATATAACAAATTTATTTTTGCCATTGACCTTTACTATTTCTGATTTCTGAATGACGTGTGGATGTGAACCTAGTATTATATCAGCACCCCAAGTCAGCATCTTTTTGGAAAGGGAGGTCTGCGAGGTGTTTGGTGTCCTTTGGTATTCAGTTCCCCAATGTATAATGACCATTACCGCATCAGTACCTTGAGCTTTAACAGTCCCTATATCTTTCTTAATTTGAGTTTCATTTATAGCACTTAAATAAGTGCTCTTTTGTTTTGTATTAAGCCTTGCTTCATTACCATTAAAAGCATATGAGTAAGATAGTATACTTACCTTGATGCCATTTATTTCTTTTGTTATATACTTGTTTTTTCCATCAATAGAACTACCTACATTTATCATTTTATTTTCAGTTATCATTTTTATTGTTCTAGTTAAACCATTTATGCCTCTATCAAGACAATGATTATTTGATGTAGATAAAACATCAAAACCAGCATTTGAAAGTGCCGTCAATATTGCATCAGGAGTATTGAATCTTGGAAAACTTGTATAACCTGAACTAGGGCCTGCAGTTACTGTTTCAAAATTACCTATTGTCAAGTCTGACTTTGTCAGGTAGGGTGAAACATACTCTAAAAAGCCATTGAAATCATAGGCTTTTGTCTTTGGGTTATAGGCATTATTCAGGTTTGCTTGATGAGCCATTATATCGCCCACTGCCGATATTGTAATTGACGGAGCAATAGCAACTTCTTCCTGTGGGGGTGATACCTTTTGTGGTTGTTTAGTTGCGTCATCAGCAGAGGTTAGTTCTTTTGAAGAACTAGATGGGTTAGTACCTGAATTAGAAATACCCGATGAGGCTGCTGCAGATAAATTAACGGTTGCATTATAAATTGTATTAGTAGACGGCGATACTTTATTTGTAGTGTCAGAATTAACAAGCTCATTAGACCCTGAGTAAAAATTTTTGGAATTTAATTCTATGCTATCCTGCATTATAAACGTAACTATGACTAGAAGACAGCACATAATACTAAGCACTATAAATGTATGTAGAAAAATACGTTTGTTAGTTTTCATATTTGCTTCCCATTCCTTTTCTATATAAGCTTAAATAATCTTCAGCTATGCTTTATTAGTCAATTAGTAGCGGATGAAAATTAAACACTAACCGATATACATACTTCAGCAAAAAATATTGATATAGTGATAGTATGCTTATAATTTGCAAATATATCTCGATTCTTTCTAGCTAACCTCCACATTTGACACAAAAATAATAAAAGCATCAGCTATATATAATAAAATCATATAAAACCGAAGACCAATATATACTATATCATATATTAGGATAATACTGGTACAAAAATTAAGACATGCATCAAAAATTAATATTTCTGAAATATTCGAGAGAAGAAATTACTACATTATAAGTTGCTAAATCAACTTTCGCACATAAAAATTCTATCGGTGAGGTGGTCTTATAAATAATACTCAACTTTCCAAGTCTGAACACCGATAGACTTTTCATATAACTAAATTAAAATTGTTATATTTTTTTATGGTAAGGAGTACAAGAATTTGGTTAAAAATATTGTAAGTGAATATCGTAATATGGTAGAATTTAATAGTAATATATATATACTCGGAATAGTTATGCGATAAAAAATGACAGTATGCGACAGCCCGGAAATATATTGCTTGGTGAAGAAGAGGAGAATAATGGACATATTTACGTGCGTTAACACCAATATAATATTAATAATTACATTATTTTTAGTGACTGGGATTTTTCTGGTAATTATATGGCATTACACAAAAAAACTTGCAAAGATGGAGAAAATTAATATAGCAGGTATAAATATTTCATCAGGAGCACAACAAAAGTTGATTCAGAGAATCATGGAGGTTGCAAAGCAACAGGTACATGCAGAATCTTGTTCGCTTTATTTTGTTAATGATGAGACTAAAGAATTATATTTTGGAGTTGCCCTTGGAGAAAAGGGTTCTTTGATTAAAGAACTGCGATTTAAGATTGATGACAGCTTTATTGCTGGATGGGTAGCTACGTATAAGAAAACATTGAATATCAAGGATGTAAATAAGGATAAACGCTTTAAAAATCGAAATGTTGCGAAAAATTTTGGACTTAATGAAAAATCTTTTCTTACAATGCCTATAATTTTTGGTGGCAAATTAGTTGCAGTACTGCAGATGATAAACAAAATAAATGGCGGACATTTTAGCAAAACCGATGAGGATACAATGGAGCTACTTATCGATACACAAATTGCTCCAAATCTTGAAAAAGCAAAAGTCTATAGTTATATGCAAGAACTATTTAACGATTCAATTCAAACAATTGCAAATGCCATTGATGCTAGAGACGAATATACACAGGGACACTGTATGAGAGTGGCAGAATATTCTATGATGATTGGAAAAGAACTTGGCTTAGATGGAGAGGATCTTGTAAGCCTTCGCTATTCTGCTGTATTACATGATGTTGGAAAAATAGGCATCAAAGATAGCATTCTAAATAGCAAACAAAAGCTAACAGAAGAAGAATTTGAAGAAATGAAAAGCCATGTAATTAAGGGAACTAAGATTTTAGAGCAGATAGGAAAAACAAATCCAGACATAGTATATGGCGTTAAATATCATCATGAAAGATATGATGGAAAAGGTTATTGTGAAGGTTTGTATGGAGATGAAATTCCACTATTTGCAAGGATTATTGCTGTTGCAGATACCTTTGATGCGATGACAAGCAATAGACCTTATAGAAAAGAGTTTCCTCAGGAGGCTGCTGTGGCTGAACTAATACGGGGTGCAGGTACCCAATATGACAAAAAAGTAGTTGATGCATTTGTCAGATGTTTTGATGGTCAGAGCTAATAAAGATATTATAAAGGGGACAATATGAGTAGATTTTTCAGCTTTGTAAAACGCACATGGATATTGTTTGTTCTAATGTTAAGTTTAGGCTTCGTATCTTTTTTTGACAGTGCTAAGGCTATCGACAGAGCTTTGCAGGATTATATATTTACAATTGATTCACCAACACGGAGCGAAAATATATTTGTTATAGGTATTGATAGCGATACGCTTGATGAAATAGGCCCTTGGGGAACTTGGTCAAGAGGTGTATTAGGTGAATTGATTAATACATTAAATGCTGAATCAGAAAATGCACCTTCTGTTATAGGAATAGATATTATGTACTTTGGGAACAAAGAGGAGGACTTAGAGGGAGATGAGTATCTGGCAGCTGCAGCGGAAACTGCTGGGAATGTTGTTGTAGCTAATGAAATTCATTTTGGAAAAGAAATAGACAATGAAGGATCATTTGATTTTTTTGTTGTTGATAAAATAGACCAACCGTATGATGCTCTAAAAAGTGTTACTAGGCAGGGCTTTATAAATACTATTCCTGATATTGCGGATAATAAAGTGCGCAAATCCTTGCAAAAAGTAACCTATGGGGATAGAGAATACTATAGCTTTGCATATGAGATATATAAGCTATTTGCTGAAAAGAAGGGGTTGTCAATAACAAAACAACCAAAGCTTGATTATAGAAATCAATGGAATATTGAATATGCATCAGGTGACTATGGAGGATACTCCTTATCAAAAGTACTATCAGGAGAAATACCAGCTAGTGAATTTAAGGATGGTATAGTCATTATTGGTCCATATAGTACTGGAATGCAGGATGGATATTTCACTCCAATTGATAATAATCAGTTATTCGGGGTGGATATTCATGCAAATATAGTTCAGTGTCTAATAGATAATAGATTTAAGCATGAAGCACCTAGGAATACTCAAACAATTATTCTGATGGCTTTAATGACTTTACTATATATATGTTTTAGAAAAATTAATATTAAGCTATCGTCATTAATATTTGTGGGAACTATGTTTTGTGGAGTAGTAATACCATTTTTATTATATAGAATTGGAATAGTTATAAGTATATTTTACCCTTTACTTACGATAATTTTACTATATTTGTTTTGTTTGATCTGGAATTATATAATTGAAATACTCCGACGAAAGAGAATAACAGATAGCTTCAAAAAGTACGTTGCACCTCAAGTTGTCGACACTCTAGTTAAGGATGGAATTGATGAACTAAAGCTGGGTGGAGTCAAAAGGGACATTGCAGTTCTTTTTGTGGATATAAGAGGGTTTTCAACTATGTCTGAAAAACTAAATCCAGAACAGGTTGTTGAAATTCTAAATGATTATTTAAACTTAACATCAACAGCAATTTTTAAATTTGGTGGTACTTTAGATAAATTCATTGGGGATGCAACAATGGCTGTATTCAATGCACCTTTAGATATAGAGAATCCTGTATTAAAGGCTATTTGTGCAGCACTAGATATGTTAAAGGGAGCAAAGCAGCTCAGCGAAAAAAGCTTTGCTAAATATGGAACTAAAGTAACCTTTGGTATTGGCATTAATTATGGTACAGCTGTTGTGGGGAATATTGGTGCTACATTTAGGATGGAATATACAGCTATTGGAGACGCAGTCAATACAGCACAGAGGCTTGAAAGCAATGCTAAGCCAGGGCAAATTTTGATAAGTGATAGCGTGTATAAAGTGGTTGAGGATTTTGTTAAGGTGACGCCTATTGGCATGATACCACTTAAGGGGAAAAGTGAGGAAGTGTCTGTATACCAGCTAGATGGATTGGCAGTAGAGGAATTAGAAAAGGAAATGCAAATGATAAAAGAGGTTTAAAAATAATTTTGGGACGGTAAACAAATGCAAAATATAGATTTTCTAATGGCATTAATTTTTACACATCTTTTGGGTGATTTTGTTTTTCAGACATCAAAACTTGCACAAAGCAAAGCGGAGTCTATTAGGGGCGTTTTGAAGCATGTTATAATAGTTTTTATTATTAACATAGTATTTCTTTTTAACTATGGTATGCTTGGAGAAGTAATAGCAATAATAACAACAGGAACACATTTTTTTATAGATTATTCCAAAATGAAAACTAAAAGGTATTATAAGATTACGTCAATACATAGTATTATTGATCAAATATTCCATTTTGCAGTAATAAGTATCTGTTATTATTGCTTTAGAAATATTGTAAATGCACCGATAATAAAATTAGAATATATTGGTATACTGAATTATTTAATAATCATAACCTATGTATCTACTGTGATTGCAAAAATGATGTTGTGTGATATTTGTAAAAATCAGACCATACCATGTGAATTTTTTAAAAAAAATGAGAGGATATTTGATTCCTTTATTATTTTGGCTATTGTTTTTTCGTTTATTAATACCATATTGGGAATAACTGTATTAGTCATAGCAGCAACAATATTCTACTTCGTTGAAATTAATTATTTCAAATTCTCCCAAAAACAAACAATTCTTAAAGCAGTAGTATATTTAGTTTTTGCCTGTGCATTTAGATTCTTAGTGAACTTATCATGACGGCATATGATTAATAACGATGTTTTTTTGCCCTAAAGAGGCACTTTGAAAACAATCTCCTACATTATGTTGGAGATGAAAGATAAGGTTAAGAGCTTAAGTATTATTATACCAAGGTTTATCATGGAAAATTAGTACAGAATGTTGAGAGTCTTAAATTCACAAAAAGGGAGGACAGTCTTTGCAGTATTTGGTGGGACATATCCAAATGCTATGCATGGAAACAAATATGAAGAGGCATACAATAATAAAATTTTTTTCACTAGCTATTGCTAGTATTATGGCATTTCAAATGATGGGTAATACTGTTGACGCCATTGTTTCCCATCAATGGGCTAAAGTTTATATTAATGAGTTAAAGCAAGACCAACAGATGAATGACTACATAGAGCAAAGTGCATTTTTAAAGAAACTGGATAAATATATTACTAAGGAAGAATTTTTAAGGCTGATTACCTGCAAAATGAATAAGGAAATATCGGATAGCATAAATAAACAATTGGATACGGAGTATATAAAGAACTTAAAAGATAGTATTACTCGTGAAGAAGCTGTAACTATTGCCGGAGTGCTTTGTAAGCTAGAATCCTACAATCAAGTTACATTTAATGATAAAAACAGTATATC
Organism: Bacillota bacterium; assembly: GCA_023398105.1. Taxonomy (GTDB): domain Bacteria; phylum Bacillota; class Clostridia; order Acetivibrionales; family DSM-1351; genus Ruminiclostridium. Next base: position 11,617 of record JAEWST010000118.1, read on the forward strand.
GGAGGATGCATGTAATTATATTTCTGCATTTCAAGAGCATGGGATAGTTATCGGATATGGAAATAATAAATTCATTCCAGAAAATAAGCTTACTATTGCAGAAGCTATTGTTATAGCAAGTAAGCTTATAAAGAAAGGCTTCATTTCTTCAAATAAAGTAATTGACATTGCTGGAGACAAAAACGGTTATAGCGACGGAGCAGCAGCACAGGCGAATTTTTATAGACCCATTGGATTATGTAATGACAAAAATAATGGTATATTGGTTGTTGACTCATATAATAATTTGATACGAAGAATATTTAATCAAAATGTTGAAACAGTTGCAGGGAAGAAGTTAGACAGAAAGGATATTTATGGAATTCCCAGTGGAGGACATTTAGATACAGATAAAAGCCAAGCACTATTTAATAAACCACAGTTTGCGACTGTTAATGAAAATGGAGATATATTAGTATCAGATACTGAGAATAATTGCATACGACTTATTTCAAATGCCAAAGTTACATCATTAAATAGTACGACATCTGCAGGATACAGAGATGGTATGCTGGAAACAGCACTTTTTAATAAACCGTCGGATATTGTATATGACAAGTTAGGAAATGTTTATGTTGCAGACACTTTAAATAATTGTATTAGGTATATTGATATGAAAAAAGGTGAAGTGTCGACTTTTGCAGGGAAACAGTCAATTTCAGGCTTAAAGGATGGAGCAATAAGCAATTCATTATTTAACCAGCCTGTGGGTTTGGCTATAGACAAAAATGGAGTTCTATATGTTTCAGATTGCGGAAATCAGAGAATCAGAAAGATTGAGAAGGGTATTGTTTCAACAGTAGCTGGCTCGGGAGAGAATATACTTGAAGGAACTAGCTATATAGAAGGAGGATACGCCGACGGCAAAAGGAATGAGGCAAGATTTAATTTTCCAAGTGGCATTGATGTCAGTGATAATGGAATAATTTTTGTTGCAGATACCAAAAATCATAGAATAAGAGCAATAACCAGTACATCAGTTGTTACAGTAGCAGGCAACGGTGAAGCAGGATATTTCTCAAGTATGTCAAGAGCATCGGCTTTTAATGAGCCATCGGACGTTCTTGTTAGTGGTAACAAGATATATGTAAGTGATACATTTAATGCTAAAATAAGGGTAATTAATATTGACACAAGCTGGAAATAGGTATAAACTATAATTATAGATAAAAAATATGTCGATTATTGCATTTACTTGACTGCAATAATTGATGAAAAACGATAGAGTAACCTATAATGTGACGAATCCTAATTGATAAAGGAGGGCGAATCATGAGGCGTCAATCAATAAAAGTATTATCCATGATGCTTGTATTGCTGTTTGCTTTAACTTCAATAGAGTTAGTGCCAGTATTAGCAGTTGAAGGACGAACAGCAAAGATATACGATTATAGCAACACTGCAACTGTTATGAGGGGAAAATCAAGCTTAAAAGTGTACAAAGGCATGAGACTAAAAGAGGGAGATACCATTAAAACAGGTGCAGACTCTATTGTATACATTGAAATTGATAGCGATAAAGTAGTTAAAATGGATTCTTCAACTATTATTACTATAAGTAATTTTGAGGGTACAGATAAAAATGGAAGTATAAATATTAGCCTTTCAAGCGGTAAGATATATAATGATATAAAGAAAAAACTTACAAAAAATTCTACATATAAAGTAAGAACACCAAATGCAGTAATGGGTGTAAGAGGCACCACGTTTGTTGTAGGCATTAATCCTTTAGAGAACAATAGCGATCAGACAGAATTAGCTGTTTTAGATGGAACTGTAGCTTTTGCACCTTTGCAGCAAGAGAATTTAAATGTATTTGTTGAAATGAATGAAAAAGTAAATACTACTCAACTAACAGAAGATAAACTACCATTAGTAACAAAATTAAATACAACGGATTTAGGTACATTTGAGCTAGAAGAAATAGTCAATAATTCAGAACTAAAAAATAATATAAGTGAAGTTCTAAAACAAGAAAATACCACTCTAGATAATGTTTTTGAGCAGGCTAAAAAGCGTGAGAATAAGGATGAGTTTATAGAATCTGATTTAGGTGGAAAAGATAGCACAAATAATAAAGATAACAACGAAAACGGGAATGGAAACGGAAATCCAAATGCCAACCCTAATAACAACGGAGATGGCAATGGAAATCCAAATGCCAATCCTAACAACAACGGAGATGGCAATGGAAATCCAAATGCCAATCCTAACAACAACGGAGATGGCAATGGAAATCCAAATGCCAATCCTAACAACAACGGAAATGGTAATGGAAACACTAAGCCTAACAATGGAGGCAACGGAAACCCAAATGCCAATCCTAACAATAACGGAAATGGTAATGGAAACTCCACACAAGATAATGGAGGCAACGGAAATCCAAATGCCAATCCTAACAACAACGGAAACGGTAATGGAAAATCCACACAAAATAATGGAGGCAACGGAAATTGGAATTGGTCACCGATATTAGGCGGTTATGGAAATAGCTATTTTAATTGGTTTCCTATACCGTTTAATTAACGGCAATTGGAATTAGTATGAAATATTATAGAGATAAAACAGTTAAAGTATAATATGTTACCAAATATAGGAATATACACTAAAAGATGAAGCTAAAGCTAATTTAATTCTAAAGTGACGAGTATATGGACAGTTTTTTGTTTATGCGTTAGCATTTGCAAAATAACTGTCCCTTTAATTTAGAATTTGGAAATTTATATGTTTAAGAATATTAAGAGATATTTTTATCTATGTTCTTATATGTATACAAAAGTAAAATTCCAGACAAATAATTTGAAATATTCAGGGATTAAAAAATGGGGGATATACTTTCAGCTTATATGAGGTGCAAGAATACAAAGTGTATTATCGAAGGTGGAAGTAAGTTCCCTATAGCGTCCATTGTGGCACCTTGCACATATGCAAGCAATAGATTTTTTTACAGCTTAGGTCAAGTTGCTCGCAAAGCAAATTCCTTGATAGATAATTGTGATAAAATGTATAATATATATTATTAATTAAGTATAATTGAATCATTGAACTAATAATAAAGACAAGGAGAAATTTTCTATGAGAAATATAAATAGAGTAGTTTTAATTGTGTTAGATAGTGTGGGTATAGGTGAACTTCCAGATGCAGCTGAGTACGGAGATAATGGAAGCAATACCGTGGGAAATATTGTAAAGGTATGTGGTGGTATTGATATTCCTAATTTGAGCAAGCTTGGCATGGGAAAGATAGATGGAGTTAATTATTTATTAGTGCCTCAAAAGATAGAAGGCTGCTATGGAAGAATGGCAGAGGTATCTAAAGGAAAGGATACAATTACGGGACATTGGGAAATAGCAGGTCTACAGCTTGAATATCCATTTCCAACATATCCTCAAGGTTTCTCTGAGGAAATATTAGAAAAATTCCAAAAGCTTACAGGGAGAGGTGTGCTTGCTAATTGTACAGCTTCAGGAACAGAAATAATTAAGGAGTATGGCGAGGAACACATGAACACGGGTAAACTGATTGTATACACATCCGCTGACAGTGTTTTTCAAATAGCTGCTCATGAAGAGATAGTTCCTTTAGAAGAATTGTATAGAATATGCCAGATTGCCAGAGATATGCTTCAAGGCAGAGATATGGTTGGACGAGTAATTGCTAGACCATTTATAGGGAAGCCAGGTAGCTTTTCACGTACTGCAAATAGGAGAGACTTTGCTGCAGAGCCTACATCTGAGACCATATTAGATAAAATCAAGCAAAAAGGCTTAGATGTAATAGCAGTAGGGAAAATAGAAGATATTTTTTCTAAAAAAGGAATTACTGAAGCAGAACATACCAAAAGTAATATGGACGGTGTTGATGTAACACTTAGTTATATGAATAAGCAAAACAAGGGTATAATATTTACAAATCTAGTAGATTTTGATATGGTTTTTGGGCACAGGAATAATCCAGAGGGTTACAAACAGGCTATTGAGGAATTTGATAAACGTCTTCCTGAAATAATATCTAAAATGAGAGAGGATGACTTGCTTATTATTACAGCCGACCATGGCTGTGATCCAACTACAGCCAGCACTGATCATTCAAGAGAGTATGTTCCCATTTTACTATACGGGAAAAAGACTAAAAAAAATATTAATTTAGGAACTAGGAAAACTTTTTCTGATATTGCCAGTACAATTGCTGATATCTTTGAAATTGATAATACCTTCTCAGGGGTAAGCTTCATAGATGATATTTTATAGGTTCATATCAACATTCGTACTGCGAAAGTTGAGTTGTTAATTAGTTAAATAAAGGAGACTGAGATGTCTAGGTTAATACTAGTAACAGGTGGTGCTCGCAGTGGTAAGAGTACCTTTGCTGAAGGAAAAGCAAAGGAATGCGGGCAGAAGGTGCTTTATGTTGCAACATCAAAGCCTATTGATGATGAGATGAAGCAGAGAATTGCAAAGCATAAAGCACAAAGACCTTCTGAGTGGGAAACTCTTGAGGAATACAAAAATTTAGATTTTGCTATATCAAACCAAATACAGGGTAAAGAAGCAGTGCTTTTAGACTGTATTACAATAATGATTACAAATCTGATGTTTGAAAAGACTTTTGATTGGGATAGCTTGACAAGAGACGAGGTTCAAGAAATTGAAAATTCTATTCAACATCAGATTGAGAGTTTAATAGGTCTTTCGAAAATGACTGAAGTAACATTTGTGATAGTAACCAATGAAATAGGTCTTGGCATTGTTCCCGCTACAGCTCTGAGCAGGGATTTTAGGGATATTGCCGGAAGAATGAATCAATTAATTGCAAGAGCTGCAGATGAGGTATACTTTTGTGTGTCAGGTATACCAATTAAAATAAAATAATTTAATAATGTATAAATAACAAAAGCTTGTGCAAATATGTAATTGTTGAGAAACAAAACCTAAGTGTTAAAAATATGTCTGTATATGTATCAGGTCGAAAAAGATAGTGCTTATATAGTAATGGGTATGTTAATGCTAATATGAGAATTGATACAGAGAATATAGGGGGAGGAATATCAAAGTGAGGATAGCAATAAAGAGGCTGGTACTAATGCTACAATTTTTTACAAGAATACCAATCAAATTGAGGCTCTGTGCAAATGTTGAGGACTATGGCAAAGGCTTGGTTTTTGCACCCTTGGTTGGAATAGTGATAGGAGTTATTTTGGGAACTTTTTCATTTGGATTGCTATATATGTTTTCAAAACCGCTAGTCGCTGCTATAGTTTTAATTTTATATATTTTAATAACAGGAGGGCTACACTTAGATGGCTTAGGTGATACCTTTGATGGGCTTTTTTCGAATCGGTCAAAAGAACGGATTTTGGAAATAATGAGAGACAGCAGGGTTGGAACAAATGCAGTATTAGCAATAGTAAGTGTTTTACTTATAAATTATGCAGCGTTATGCCAAATAGACAGTACATATTTTTTGAGGATAATAATATTGATGCCTATGGCAGGAAGAATTGGTTCATTAGTAAGTTCTGCAGTAGCTACTTATGCTAGAAGAGGAGAAGGTCTGGGGAAATCATTTATTGATTTCTGTGGCAAGAAGGAACTACTTTGTGGATTAATAATATATATTGTGATTAGTTTATTGACTTTTGACTATAAAATGTGGATTGTTTTAGCAATTCCGCCTATAAGTGCATTTCTGCTAATAAAATTATTCAGCAAAAAGATTGATGGAGCAACAGGTGATATACTAGGAGCAGTGTGTGAACTCAATCAGAGTATATTCTTGTTATTTGCATGTGCAGTTATTAAGTAATATAACTCAGCTTTCCTACATTAAAAATCTATCAGTGTGGGAGTCCTATCAATGGCTTGTTGCCGAAACAACTCGAAAGTATAGTTGGTACATTGTGCACGTTCGAGCCTAAAAAACGCAAGCGTTTTTTATAAATATGGGTGGTATTTACTTAAATGATGTGCTTTTGAATTCGTAAATGCTTTAGCTGTATTTACACATTGTTTAATTCCAGAAAGAAATGAGATATATCTTATTTACATATATAACGAGGCAAGAAAATGCATAAGTTGCGGGTGCTGCTTTTTGATTTTAAGGCGGTGAGAATATCTCCCTCCTCGCTTACACGCCTAGATTCAAAATAATTTTTCAATCATATTGACAATTATTTAACAATGATGTACAATGTATTTGTAGTAGTTGTTAAATAATTAACATACTAACAATATAAAAGTATAGATTTATAGATACATTTTTTGTAAGACATATATTTTTTAAATAATATTGTTAAAATATTAACAATATTATTAGATAATTAATGATAATTAGCAGAGCTTATAATACAAAAATGGAGGGTGATTAATTATGTCAAAGAAAAATATTGTAGTAAATAGTGTAGAGAGTTTACATGAGAAATTATCTGAAATAAAGCAAGCACAGCAAGTATATGCAACCTATACTCAAGAGCAGGTAGATAAAATATTTTTGACTGCCGCATTAGCTGCTAATAAAAATAGAATTCTTCTTGCGAAAATGGCACATGAAGAAACAGGAATGGGGATTGTAGAAGATAAGGTTATTAAGAACCACTATGCATCAGAGTATATTTATAATGCGTATAAAGATACTCAGACCTGTGGTGTAATTGAAAAAGACGAGGCTTTTGGCATTACAAAAATTGCTGAACCTTTAGGTGTAATTGCAGCAGTAGTACCAACTACTAACCCAACATCAACAGCTATTTTTAAAGCATTACTTTCTCTGAAAACAAGAAACGGTATTATTTTTTCACCACATCCAAGGGCAAAGAAATGCACTATTGAAGCAGCTAAGATAATCCTTGATGCAGCAGTAGAGGCAGGAGCACCAAAAGGAATTATTGGATGGATAGATGAGCCTTCAATAGAGCTTTCAGGAATTGTTATGAAGGAAGCGGATATAATCCTTGCGACTGGTGGACCTGGAATGGTTAAAGCAGCTTATTCATCAGGAAAGCCTGCAATTGGAGTTGGTCCTGGTAATACACCAGCTATTATAGATGACAGTGCAGACATAAAAATGGCAGTTAGCTCAATTATTGTTTCAAAGACTTTTGATAATGGTATGATTTGTGCTTCTGAACAATCAGTAATTGTTTTAGATAAGGTTTACAATGAGGTGAGAAAAGAATTTATGCTTCGTGGAGCATATTTGTTAAATAAAGATGAGACTCAAAAGGTAAGAGATGTTATTTTAATTAATGGAGCTTTAAATGCAAAAATAGTTGGTCAATCTGCACATACCATTGCCAATTTAGCTGGCTTTAGTGTTCCTGAGGATACTAAGGTGTTAATTGGAGAAGTAGATTCTGTTGAGCTATCTGAAGCCTTTGCACATGAAAAGCTATCACCTGTTTTAGCAATGTATAGAGCAAAAACCTTTACAGAAGCAATTTTAAAAGCTGAAAAGCTAGTAGCTGATGGCGGTTACGGACATACATCATCTTTATATATAAATGTAGTAAGTGGCAAGGAAAAAATTAATAGATTTAATAATGCTATGAAAACTTGCAGAATTTTAATAAATACTCCATCTGCACATGGAGGAATTGGAGATCTTTATAACTTCAAACTAGAACCATCCTTAACACTTGGATGCGGTTCATGGGGTGGAAACTCTGTTTCTGAGAATGTAGGAGTTAAGCATCTTATCAATATTAAGACTGTTGCAGAAAGGCGAGAAAATATGTTGTGGTTTAGAGCACCAGAGAAGGTGTATTTCAAAAAAGGCTGCTTAGGAGTTGCATTAAGAGAGCTTAAGGATGTAATGAATAAAAAGAGAGCCTTTATAGTAACAGATTCTTTCTTATACAATAATGGTTATACAAAGGCTGTTACAAGCTTATTAGATGAAATGAACATCAGCCATTTTACATTCTTTGATGTAGCTCCAGATCCAACACTTGAGTGTGCAAAGCTTGGTGCGAAGGCTATGAGCGAATTTAGACCAGATGTTATAATAGCAGTTGGCGGTGGTTCCGCAATGGATGCAGCTAAAATTATGTGGACTTTATATGAACATCCTGAGGTTGACTTCCAAGACTTGGCTATGAGGTTTATGGATATTAGAAAAAGAGTTTATAATTTCCCTAAAATGGGTGGAAAAGCATATTTTGTTGCAGTACCAACATCAGCTGGTACAGGTTCAGAGGTAACACCATTTGCAGTAATTACTGATGAAAAAACAGGAGTAAAGTACCCTCTTGCTGACTATGAGTTAATGCCAAATATGGCAATAGTTGATGTAGACTTAATGATGCATATGCCAAAGAGTTTGACAGCTGCTTCAGGAATAGATGCATTAACACATGCAATAGAGGCTTATGGTTCAATGCTTTCTTCAGACTATACTAATGGTCTTGCTTTGCAGGCACTAAAGAGTATTTTTGAGTATCTCCCATCAGCTTATGAAAATGGAGCAAAGGACCCAATCGCTAGAGAAAAAATGGCTAATGCTTCAACAATAGCTGGTATGGCATTTGCCAATGCTTTTCTGGGAATATGTCACTCAATGGCACATAAGTTAGGGGCTTTCCATCACTTGCCACATGGAGTTGCTAACGCACTTCTTATAAATGAGGTTATGAAATTCAATATTGCTGAGGCTCCAACAAAAATGGGAACTTTCTCACAATACAAATATCCTGAGGTATTAAAAAGATATGCTGAAATTGCTTCTTTTGTTGGAATTAATGGTGCAAGTGACGAAGATAAATTTAAGAAATTACTTGCAAAGATTGATGACTTAAAAGCTAAGGTTGGAATTCCTAAGACTATAAAAGATGCAGGTATAGATGAGAATAAATTCATTGAAACTCTGGATGAAATGGTTGAACAGGCTTTTGATGACCAGTGTACAGGAGCCAATCCAAGATACCCATTAATGAGTGAACTCAAAGAGATGTATATGAAGGCGTATTACGGTAAAGAAAATGTAGCTGTTGATGAATTGGCAGGTTAATAAAGATAGTCTCTCTCTAAATATATATTGTATGTTTTTTTCAAAAAATCGCTTATTCATCTGAATAGGCGATTTTTTGTTAATGACTCAAATTCCAGAAATACAAAATAAGAATATACTGATTAAATCATTGTAATATCAAATGTTGTAGCAATATCAAAGGAGCGTTAAATAATTGCATAAAATAAGTTGGTTTACTGAACAAGAAACCATTGCTAAACTTGAGAATGGATGGACTTTTCATAAAGTTGAGTAATAAATATTGATAATAATTATAATTTAGAATAATTCAAATGTTTAATAAAGCTAGTCTTGCAAAGCAAATTTGCTATAATCCCCTCTGTCAACAACAAGCTGATAGCCTATGCTTTTCATACGGTTTTGCAGACAATTGCTACATTCTGCAGCCTCTTCACCTGTGCAAATTTTATTATCATATAATAAGTACTTTTTACGTACAGAAACAGGAGAAAGATTGGGCATTACAACATTAGCACCAGCAAGTATTCCTTTTTCACGTCCGTCAGAATTAATTGTGCCAAGGGCTGTTGTGGCAGGAATGAGTGAGTTTGGTAGCAACAAGCGAACAATTCCTATTAGTAATAGCGTCAATTCGAGGCTTCCAGAAGGTTCATTAGCAAATACCGTAGCTTTATGTGGTATAAAGGGTCCCATACCAACCATTTCAGGAGAAAACTCTTTTATAAATACTAAATCCTCAACAATATTTTCCATTGTCTGGTAAGGCGAACCTATCATAAAGCCGGTACCAACCTGGAAGCCTATATCCTTCAAGTTATATAAACATTGTTTTCTGTTGTTTAAAGAGAGACTTTTTGGATGAAGCTTTTTATAATGCTCTTCATTAGCTGTTTCATGGCGGAGCAGATAACGGTCTACACCTGCGTCGAAATAGCGTTTGTAGGATTCATAACTTTTTTCGCCTATTGAAAGAGTAACAGCACAATCTGAGTAGTTGGTCTTGATTTTCTCAACAATACTAACTATAGCATCGTCTGAATAAAAATGATCTTCACCACCCTGCAATACAAAGGTGCGAAAGCCAAGCTCATAACCTATTTTACAACAGGATAGTATTTCATCTGAGCTTAATCTATAACGCTCTGCATGTATATTACTGCTCCCAATACCACAGTAATAACAATTGTTTTTACAGTAGTTAGTAAACTCTATTAGACCTCTTGTATATATTGAATTACCGAAATGCTTTAATGCAACTTCTCGTGATTTTGTAAATAAATATTCACTAGAACTGGTATCAAAATTATTGAGTATATAAATAAACTCATCCTTTTCAAGGTTGTGTGCTTCAAATAATTTGTCAATTAGTGCTTTCATTTTGAACCTCCTAGTATTTATTGCAATTTAGATAAAACTATAGCATATATTGAAGCTATAAGCAAAGAAATATAACGAGGCAAGAAAATGTCCCCCACTTCTATAAGTGGCGGGTATCGCATTGCTTTTTAGGCGTTATAATGTTTCAATCTGAAAATAAGGGTGTTGATAGATATCTCTCACCAGTATCAGGGAGCAAAACTACAATAGTTTTCCCTACATTTTCAGGACGATTTGCAACTTGAGTTGCCGCCCATATGGCTGCACCAGAAGAAATCCCAATTAACAGACCTTCTGTTTTTGAAAGTTCTCTGCCTGTTAGAAAGGCATCATCATTCTCAACAGTTATAATTTCATCATAGATTTCTGTATTTAGAATATCAGGTATAAAATTTGCACCAATTCCTTGAATCTTGTGAGAGCCTGCATAGCCTTTTGTAAGCATAGGTGAGCTTGCAGGTTCAACTCCAACTATTTTAATATTAGGATTCTTAGATTTCAGATATTCACCTACACCAGTCAGAGTTCCACCTGTTCCTATACCAGCAACGAAGATATCAACTTTTTCATCTGTATCTTCCCAGATTTCAGGTCCTGTTGTTGCTCTGTGAACTGCTGGATTTGCTGGATTCACAAACTGACCAGGAATGAAGCTATTTGGTATTTCAGCAGCAAGCTCATTGGCTTTTTCTATGGCACCTTTCATGCCTTTACTGCCTTCTGTTAACACAAGCTCAGCACCATATGCTTTTAATAGATTTCTACGTTCAACGCTCATAGTTTCTGGCATGGTAAGAATAATTTTATAGCCTCTGGCAGCTGCAACGGAAGCCAAACCTATACCAGTATTTCCGCTGGTTGGTTCTATAATAACTGAACCTTCTTTTAGTAACCCTCTTGCTTCTGCATCATCAACCATTGCTTTTGCGATTCTGTCCTTTACGCTGCCTGCTGGGTTAAAATATTCCAGCTTAGCGATAAGAGTTGCTTTTAAATTGTTTTTCTTCTCATAATTTGACAGCTGAAGTAATGGGGTTTTTCCAATCAAATCCGTTAAGCTTTTATATATTTTTGACATATGCTAACTCCTCCTTAAAGTATCTTTCAGTTACTTGTATTATTTAGCTTAATCTTAGAATTAAATTTGCGAGAAGATGTATTGATCATTTTCTTGTAATTTAAACTTTGCTATTTAAATCTAATATGTATATTATTAATTAATTTGTGATAACCATACATTTCATATATAGTTACTATGAAATAATTTTATATTATTCATATTTAAAAGTCAACAAATTTTAATTGATTACTATATAGATTTGTAAATATGCATTTCTTTTTAAAAAGTTTATTCTTTATAATAAATAGATGCTCAGAAAAAGGGCTATATATGGAGAATTGAGTACGTTTTGGTTTAATTCTTCTCAACCTTAAATTTATTATCATAGTTATTTCATTTTATTTCTATATTGTATATAATTGTATTAAAAAGTCATTAAAAAAAATATGATTTTAAAAGTTATTATAGTAATATAATAAAAATATTACAAGGGGTGTACTATTATGAGAGTTAAGAGAAAGAAAAGTCTTTTATTGATGATTTGCTGTGTGTTTTTGGTAATGTCAAACTTAACAGTGAATTCAAAAGAAGTTGTTACAGAATCTCCAAAAGTGAAGATAAGTATAGACGGTAAGATTATGAATTATGATAATGTGCCGATAACAGTTAATGGAAGGACATTACTGCCTTTAAAAGAATTTTTAATTAGTATAGGAATACTTGATGATAATAAGCACATAATTTGGAATGGACTAGAAAAAAGCATAACGATAAAACAAGATAGTACGGAGGTTTATCTTAAGATAGGTAACAGTAATGCAATTATTAATAATTCTGTAGTTGAATTAGATGCTGCACCATGTATTCACAAAAATAGAACGTATATTCCTGTACGGTTTGTTTCACAATGTTTTAATAAGAATGTTAGTTGGGATAGTGAAACCTCAACGGTAACAATAGTAAGTAATATTGTTAATCAAAAAGATATACCTGAAGCAGTGACAAAACCTGACTCTTGGATAGAAAAAGCAGATATGCCATTCCAATTAGAGACAGGGAAATATACAATGGACAATGAGGGAAGAGGAGGATTTAAGCTTAAATGGACTGAATATTCAAATATTAAAGGAAAAGCAGTTACAGTTGGAGATAAGATATATGCCATTAATATTGATGGAAGAGTGGCTGAATATAATCCAAAATCGGATCAATGGGCTGAAATTGGGAATATACCAGATTTAGAAAACTCACACGGATTTTATAAGTTGGTTTCAGCAAACAACATGATCTATATAGTGGGAAAAAACTTTAACGAAATTGTTATGTATAATCCTGCTAATAACGAAAGTAAACTGATTACTACTTTGCCCACAAAGAGAATTGTTGGTGGGGCAGTAGCTGTAAATAACAAAATCTATATATTAGCTGGAATAGATTTATACAAAGTAAATACTCTAAACACTTTAGATGAGTATGATTTAGAAACAAATAAATGGACAACAAAGGCAAACTTGCTTAGTCCTACTAACCGATTATCCGTTACAGCACTGAATGGCAAAATTTATACATTATGTGAAGGACCTTCTTTCACTACAGGAATTAGGGAATATAATATAGAAAAAGATTTTTGGACAGTAAAGTCTGCATTATCATCTACAGGAAATATGGGAGCAGAACTAACAGCAATCAATGGTAAAATATATATAATAGGACAAGGAAAAGAACCAGGGAGTTATTCCTCCACACTACATATGGAGGAATATAATACTGAGTTAGATAAGTGTACTAAATTGACAAGCAGTACATCAACTTGTAAAGAAGAGATAATAGCAGAAGTATGTAATGGAAAAATATATGTTATAGGTAATTCAAGTTTGCAAGCCTTGCAAGAATACACCCCACCAAACCCATAAAAACTAAATTACTAACTATTTTATTTTATTTAAGTCTATCATACAGAATAAGTATGATAGACTTTTTTATACCCATACTATCAATAAAATTTCTTCCTATATATTCATAAGCCTATATTTAAAGGCATATATATACACTGTAGACTACCATGAAGTGCAATTGGACTTTTATCGTTATTAAAATGAAAGTTTTCTATAGATAGAGCCAATTTTCTTTTTGGAGTATTTCTTGCCAAAAGAACATGCAATAATGCATAAGCATTAAATATTACCTTATCAAAGGGGGGTATATGGTTGAAGGAATATATAGAGGAACGAGTTTTGGAACTCGCAAATTATATTATTGACAAAAAGACAACAGTAAGGTACACAGCCAAAAAATTTGGGATTTCAAAATCCACAGTCCACAAGGATGTAACCGAAAGATTAGAGAAAATCAATCCTTCACTAATGAGTGATGTAAGAGTAATACTTGAGGAGAATAAGGCTGAAAGGCATATACGTGGTGGAGAAGCCACAAAAGCGAAATATCAGGCGAAATAAAATTACATATTTTTGTTTAAATAAAAATAATTACGATTTAAGATAAGTATTAAGCTGGGGACTCCTGGCTTTTTTGAGTTGGGGTATGAACAATATCATAACCTTTTAAAATACTGTTTTGTTATAATTACATGATTTTATTGAGAAAAGTAATAGGTGAAATTTTAAATTAATACTAAAAATAAGTTGGCTTATATTATTGTAAATTATGGTATACTATTACTATTGCTAAATAGAAAGTTAGATAGTTTGAATTAATATTGGTTTTAAATAAGTATTAATAATTCATAGGTTGGGTATCACATGCTAAAAAAAATTACTTCAGTTATTATTGTATTAACATTTCTATGTGTGTTGTTTACAAATACTTTTGCTATAGATACTAATACTATAGAGTCGATGCACAAAAGTTTAAATGTAGAAATACTAGAGGATGACTCTGAAAAAGATGTGATAGTAAATACGATAAAAGGGAACTTGAATAATGAGCTTTCAGAAAAAGTGGAATGGGGTAAGGATTCAAAGGAATCAGGAGAATATTACAAGATTTACTGGATTAGAGATAACATAAAAAAATATTCTGATATAGATGATATTTTTAAATCTAGTGTTGCTATGTGGGAGTCGCCAGTTAAAGATAGTAATGGTAAAGTTATTTCAACCATGCGTGCAGTACAGTCTGATGGAAGTTGGATTGTTTCTGCTGGATTTCAACAAAGAAAGGAATTTGTTGACTTTTATTTAAACCCTCAGAACTTAGCTGACATTTTAAGTAACGAAAAGATTAATTCTAAGCAAATTAAGCATGCAAGAATTAAAGAACTATATTTAGACTTTTATTATATTAAAGCAGCTAACAAAGATTATATAATTCCATTTACACATTTATATAAAGAGTATAACATTGAAAATTATAAAGTATACGAAGCAAATGATTTCTTAAATATAATTAACAATCAGTATGTTGATCCAAATACTCAAATTAAAGATAATGAAGCTATAAGAGTTGGCGGTAAAATTAATAAAAACTTTTTAGAGAATATTTGGGCTTTAGGAATTCTTATATTTGGAATATGTGCTATACTGTTCGGAATTGTTTTTATATGGAAAAGAAATAAAAGTCGAACTGTTTAATAAAAGTAAGAATATACAAAAGTTCAGAACTCGGCTTTTTGTATACTCAAATTAGAAAACTAGCGAATAAATCTCTCCAATTAGTTACTACAGTTCACAAGGATGTAACTGAAAGATTAGAAAAAATCAATCCTTCACTTAATCAGTAATTAATTGTAATTTTAGTAAAAAATGTCATTACATATCAAAAGTATACAAAAATATTGCATAATTAATGGAATATGATAATATAAATATTAGATAATTTTGACTTGGTAAAAATTAAAAAATTAACATACTATAATAATATATTTATATATTATAAGGTAATTATATATTATTGTGTTGAATTATCAAAAAGAAATAAGGGAGTTGTTAATCTTGGGTTTTGGACAGGACATCGGTATTGATTTGGGTACAGCTTCAGTGCTTGTATATATTAAGGGAAAGGGCATTGTTTTAAGAGAACCTTCGGTTGTAGCAATTGACAAAAATACAAATAAGCTTTTAGCAGTAGGTGAAGAAGCTAGAAGAATGTTAGGCAGAACGCCTGGAAATATTGTCGCAATCAGACCGCTCAGAGATGGTGTAATATCTGATTATGATATTACTGAGCGTATGCTTAAATATTTTATAAACAAAGCAACTGGAAATAGGAAGTTTTTTAAACCAAGAATAATGGTTTGTGTTCCCAGCGGAGTTACAGAAGTAGAAAAGAGAGCAGTTATAGATGCTTCAATGCAGGCTGGAGCTAGGAAGACATACTTAATTGAAGAGCCAATAGCAGCAGCAATTGGTGCTGGAATTGACATTGCTAAAGCATGTGGAAGCATGGTTGTGGATATGGGCGGTGGAACTACTGACATAGCCGTAATATCACTAGGCGGCACAGTAGTAAGTACATCAATAAAAGTAGCAGGAGACAAATTCGACGAAGCAATCGTAAGATATATGCGTAAAAAGCATAATATTATGATTGGTGAAAGAACAGCAGAGGACTTAAAAATAAATATAGGAACAGTATATCCTAGAGTTCAAGAGGTAACTATGGATATTAGAGGCAGAAATTTAATTTCTGGGTTGCCAAAAACTATCACCATATCTTCTACAGAAATGATGGAAGCTTTAGAAGAACCTATTTCAAGTATAGTAGAAGCAGTCCACTCTGTTTTGGAGCGTACACCCCCTGAATTAGCTGCAGATATCAGTGATAGAGGTATTGTAATGACAGGTGGTGGAAGCTTGATTTATGGATTAGACAAGCTGATACAGGAAAAGACTGGAATTAATGTTATTATCTCGGATGATTCTATATCCTGTGTTGCAATGGGAACTGGTAAGGCTTTAGATAATATTGAGGCTATAGAGGAAAGTGCTCTGTCTTCAAATAGTGGAAAGCATAGAGGTTAAGAATGCGAAGTTTACATTTCGTGCATTCATCGTTCTCTTCGCATATCAAAAAGCTGCTAGCAGCTTTTTGTGGGATTGAGCAAGCCTTTGTACGAACATGGCACGTTTTCGAGCCACAAAAACCACAAGTGTTTTTTGACGGTTTGTGGAATATAACTATTAAAAAGGTGCAACTATTTCGGCAACAACCCATTGATAAGGTTGAACACCGGTAGATTTTTTTGGTGGTAAAGTTGAGTTAATAATTATTTGTGTCGCTGGTGGTACTGGCGGAATGGAGGGTAGCTTTTGAAAAGCTATCTTCTTTTATTAACTGCAACTTTTATTTCTTGACTCTATGTATTTTAGCAGATTTTTCTTAATATATTCATGTTAAGTAAATTCTATAAAGTACCGATATACAAAGTAATGAATTTAAACAAGGAGATTTCCTATGATTAGAGGATTATATACCTCAGGATGGAGTATGCTTGCTAATACTAGAAAGCTTGATGTTATAACCAACAATATGGCAAATGTTAATACAACAGCATACAAAAAGGACACAGTTGTTTTTGAAAGCTTTCCTTCTGTATTAACAAAGAGAATTAATGACACCAAAAGCCCCTTAAATCCTTCGGGAAACATTGGAAGTATGCAGCTTAGCAGTGATGTAGGTGAAATATATACTTACTATACCCAGGGGCAGTTAAGTCAAACGGGTAGCAAACTTGATTTTGCTATTAGTGATGACAGTTCAAGTGTAGATGCAAGTCCTGCATTTTTTACAATTGGTGTGATGGATGGCAATGATAATGACAATATTAATGAATATTATACGAAAGATGGATCATTTACCATAAATTCAAATAACCATTTAGTTACTAAGGAAGGTTATTTTGTAATGGGTGAGAAAGGTCCTATTACACTCTCAAGTGCTGAATTTTCTGTGAATGAGAAGGGTGAGATAATTCAGGAGGGGCAATTAGTTGATAAGCTTAGAATTGCTCAATTTTCTGATGCTACTAAATTAAGAAAGTTTGGCAATAATCTTATTCAGAATACTGATAGTGAGGTTGTTGATTTTACTGGAAGTGTTGTACAGGGATACGCTGAACAATCAAATGTAAATGTAGTAGATGAAATGGTTGATATGATTACTGTAATGAGAGCTTACGAGGCAAGTCAAAAAGTTCTTCAAGCACAGGATGGTTCTCTGGAAAAGGCTGTAACTGAAGTGGGCGTAGTTAGATAGTTTTTGTAAAGCTTGAATTTCTGATTAGATAATAGAAACCTTAAATATATATTTGTGGAGGTAATGGTTATGATGAGAGCATTATGGACAGCGGGCTCAGGCATGAAAGCTCAGCAGTTCAATGTAGATGTTATTTCTAATAATTTATCAAATGTTAATACCACTGGATACAAGAAGGAAAGAGCGGAATTTAACGATCTATTGTATCAAACAATGGAAAGGGCGTATGTTCTTGAGGATAATGGAAGACCAGTAAACCTTCAGGTTGGACATGGCACTCAAGTAAGTGCTACTGTTAGAAATTTTGATAGTGGTAATCTTGATAATACAGGTTCAAACTTAGATTTTGCTATTGACGGTGAAGGCTTTTTTACCATATTAATGCCTAATGAATCTGTTCAATATACTAAAGATGGTTCATTTAAAATAAGCGTTTCTGAGGATGGACTTAGAAAGCTGACTACATCAGAAGGATATCCTGTTTTGGACAATGCAGATCAGGAGATAGTATTTGATACAGATGTTGATTTATCAAAACTTGTTGTTTCTTCACAGGGAGCTATGAGTTATATAAATGCTGATGGTGAAACTGTTGATTTGGGTCAGACAATAGGAATGGTTAATTTTCCTAATAAATATGCTTTAGAAGCTGTCGGAGGTAATCTCTTCACAAAGAATTCTGCTACTGGTGAGCCTATACAGGCAAGTGAGGATGAGACGGGTTCAAGCTCAATAAAACAAGGCTACTTAGAAGCTTCAAATGTACAAGTTGTTGATGAAATGGTTAAATTAATTATTGCTCAAAGAGCTTACGAAGTTAATTCAAAGGCAATTCAGTCATCTGATGATATGCTTCAGATAGCTAATAACTTAATGAAATAGGTGAGTATAGATGGAAATAGGAAGCATTAATTCTATAAACAATCTTGACAGTGCCAAAAACACATCTTCTAAGGTTACTGATGACGAATTTGAAAAAAGACTTAAGGCAGCTGCAGAGAGCGGAGACGACACTGAGCTAAAGAAAGTCTGCAAAGAGTTTGAAGGTATATTTGTTAGTATGATGTTTAAACAAATGAGAGCTACGGTGCCAAAGTCAGATTATTTTTCTAGCGATACAGCTACAGAGATATATAACTCAATGCTTGATGATGAACTATGCAAAGTGGCATCACAGAGAGGAATAGGTCTTGGAGATATGATGTACAAGCAAATGTCAAAGCAATATGGCAAGCAGGAGGTTTTGAATCAGACTTCCGGGGGAATAATTGATGAAAAAAAATAATCATAATTTAATTATAATTATTAGTATATTTGTTATATTGTCCTGCATTTTATTTTATGCTGGACAATTTTTATTTTATACAGAAAACAAGGAGAGTGTCAGTACTAAAACAACTGATATAACTAAAACAGAAGGACTACAACCAGCACCAATAGAGTATAGGAACATTACTGCTACTATTAATGGTAAGAAACAAGAGATATTTTTAATAGAGTTTGATCCCCTTGATAATAGAGTAGAATTTAAGCCAGTTCTTTCATATGATAACGTATTTGGATTTGAGAATATATCTGAAATCTGTAAAAGAACAGGTGCTTATGCAGCTATAAATGCGGGGTTTTTCTATGAAAATGGAGACCCTGTGGGAATGGTGGCTATTGGCGGTAATCTTATTATGAATGCAACAGGTAGTGATCCTGTATTATTAATTGATAAAAAAGGTGCAAGATTTGAAAAGCTATTTACTCAGTTATCATTTAGCGTAAATGGTGAAAAAAACTATATAAATAAGCTTAATCGTAATGGATTAGATGGAAATATTGTTTTATATACAAATGTTTATGGTTCAACAAACAGAGCACAGATTAAAAACACATCTGTTAGAGTTGAAAATGGTACTGTAACCTCTATAATCAGAGACACCCTACTAGAAGTACCCATAAAGAAAGATAGCAGCTTGCTCAGTTTTTTTGGAAAAAGCTCTATGCTACCTGATAAGCTTGGTATAAAGGTAGGAGATAAAATTAATATTGAAATGGAACCTGAAATTAATGGGTCTTATGAAGCTTATGAATGTGGCTGCATGCTAGTAGAGAATGGAATATCAGTAGTACCAGACAAGTATAGGTGGATAGGTACATTAAATAATCGAGATCCTCGTACGGCTATAGGAATAAAAGAGGATGGAAGAGTTGTCCTTATTGTTGTTGATGGCAGACAGCCTGGCTATAGCAGTGGGCTTACAGGTAAGGAGCTTGCTGATTATTTAATATCTATTGGAGTGAAATATGCCGCAATGCTCGATGGAGGTGCAACATCTCAGATGTTTGTGGGTGGAGAACTGAAAAACAAGCCTTCATACAGAGGTATAGAAAGACCAGTTGCAGGAGCTTTTATAGTTAAAGTAAAGAATTGATAGTCAATTGCGGTTAAAAGCCTTAACTCCACAAGCTATTGGTTTTTAGGCGAATTATGTTTTTAACGCAGTTTGTTTAAGCTTGTTTTATGACTTCTAGGTTAACCAAAGCTATCGTCCGATAGCATAGGATTTTTTAGACAATAATAATTTACTTTTTTTAAAACAAAATTTAAATATAAAAGAGGATTATTTATATTCTCAGTAGAATATATTACCTGATAATAAAATCTTAAAATGGTATTATAACGAGGCGAGAAAATGTCCCCCGCTTCTATAAGTGGCGGGTAACACTTTGGTTATCAGGCGGTAAGAATACCTCCCGCCTTGATGAAACGCCGCTGATGTAATGAAATTTTTAGCAAGAAATAAATGCATTAATTAGTTGGTGAACAGATGAAGCAATAATAATGTATTGCTATTATTTTGTCAGAAACTATTGATAAGTCTCACTCACCAATAAATTTTTTATGTGCGAAGTTTGAGTAAATAAAAAAACTGCCGTAAGATATCAGTGATATTTAGTGAATTGTGCTGCTTATGGTACATTGAAAGGTTGGGAATAAATGCTTACAAATAAAGAAATTAGAGAAATATTACCACATCGGTATCCATTTCTGCTGGTTGACAAGGTTATTGAACTTGAGCCTGGCAAAAGAGCCGTGGGAATTAAGAATGTATCAGCAAATGAGCCTTTTTTTCAAGGTCATTTTCCAGAGTATCCTATAATGCCAGGAGTATTAATAGTTGAGGCACTAGCTCAATTAGCTGGAATAGCAGTTGCTGTTATAGAAGAGAATAAAGGTAAATTAGGAGTATTTGCTAGTATAGACAGTATGAAGTTTAAAAATCAAGTTTTACCTGGCGATATTTTAACTCTTGAGGCTGAAATATTGATATCCAAAATGGGAGTAACTAAAGCGAAAGTTAAAGCTACCGTTGATGGAAAGCTTGCCGCTGAAGGAGAGATAAAGTTTGCAATGACAAAGGTTTAAGTGCAAATACTAATTTATTATAACCTATAGCGATGCTGTAAGCTCTAATACTGTAAAAAGTAATTAAAATTACTAATGGAAGCTCAAAAGAGCTTCCATTAAATATTGCTAGTATTATAACGAGGCAAGAAAATGTCCCCCACTTCTATAAGTGGCGGGTACTACTTTGGTTATCAGGCGGTGAGAATATCTCCCGACTTGATGAACGATAGTATACATGCATGAATCGTGCTTTCGATTAACATATCTGCGATTCACGGTATTGTTTTCGAATATACATAAAAATATCGTTGCATCTTAATTGTTCTATTATATTTTCTCGATAATATTCTTTATCCGTTCAACAAACCCTATTTATTTCCCCTTATGTTTATAAAAATTTCTCCAACCCGAACTACATCTCCAGCTCCCATTGTCAATATTACATCACCTGCTTGGGCATTTTTATCAAGATACTCAGCTATGTCCTGAAAATCACTGATGTAGATGGCATCAACGCCATTCTGGCTAATTTTTTCTGCTAAAATGCTGGAATGTATATCACCAGGGTCTTTTTCTCTGGCAGCATAAATATCAGTAATTATTATATTATCTGCATCACTAAAGGAATCTGAGAACTTATCTAAAAAGGCCTTTGTTCTTGTATAAGTATGAGGCTGAAAAACACACCATAACTTATTGTGTGCAGTATTTTTAGCTGCACTGAGAGTTGCTTGAACCTCAGAGGGATGGTGGGCATAATCATCAATTACTTTAATATTGTCTACCAAACCTTTTAACTCAAAACGCTTGTGACTACCACCGAAAGCTAAAAGACCCGATTTGATATCAGCCATACTGCAACCGGAGGTATAGCAAGCAGCAATAGCAGCAAGAGAATTGCTTACATTATGTTTTCCTGGCACTGAAAGTGAGACAGTACCTAACATATCACCGTCTTTATAAACGTCAAAGTAACCCAATCCCATATCATTATATTGAATGTTTTTAGCACTCCACATAGCATTTGGATTTTCTAAACCATAGGTTATTATATTACAATTTTTGTTTGTGATTACCGAAAGTGTATTTTCATCATCTGCACATGCTACTATATACCCATTTGGGGGTACTATGGAAATAAACTTCTCAAAGGTTGACTTAATGTGATCTAGGTCTTTGAAATAATCAACATGATCAACCTCAATGTTCAAAACCACAGCCATAAAGGGATGGAATTTTAGGAAACTGCTATAATATTCACATGCCTCGGTTATGAAAAATTCCGATTCACCGATTCTAGTATTTCCGCCTATGCAATCTAACTCGCCTCCAATATGAACTGTAGGATCAGTAGCTGCCTCCAACATAATAGAAGTTATCATAGAAGTAGTGGTTGTTTTTCCATGTGTACCAGCAATTGCAATACTAAAGGAATGTTTTTTCATTAAAAGCCCTAAAAGCTCTGCACGATCTATAATAGGTATGTTTAATTGGCGTGCACGAACAATTTCATCATTATCCTCCTTTACTGCAACTGTATATATAACAAGGTCAGGATTATTAATATTTTCTGATTTATGCCCGATAAAAATCTGAGCACCTTTGCTTTCCAGTTTTTGTGTTGCTTTTGAGGATTTAATATCTGAACCTGAAACCTTATAGCCTTGGCTTAAAAGGATTTCAGCAAGACCACTCATACTAGAACCGCCAATTCCTATAAAATGTACATTTTTGATCTTTTCTGATTCCAAAATATTTGAACTATTATTCAAAGAAAACACTCCTCTATATTAATACAATCTAATTTATAACGAGGCAAGAAAATATCTCCCACTTCTATAAGTGGCGGGTACCACTTTGGTTTTCAGGCAGTGAAAGTATCTCCAGCCTCGCTTACATACCGCTGATGTAATGAAATTTTTCTACAGTCGAAAAATTTAATTTTGAATCTAGGCGTTATAAGTTCATCATAAAAATAATACAATATTTTCATAGAAATGTAAAAGGTATTAAAAACTAAATTATGTATAGATATATCTTGAACTGCATCTTTAATAGTATATGATGCCTAAAGGGTAAATATAATTAGTTTACTCAACTTTTTTAGCAATTAGTAATTTCTAGTAATTATTTTGGCAACAAACCATTGATAAGTCTAAATGCCAATAGACTTTTTATTTGGGGAAATTGAGTTAGTTATAAAAATTTAAAAAAACCGAATAATAATTTGAATTTAAGTGTAATTATTCGGAAATTATTATATAATAGTAAAGGTTATTGTATAAATTCTAGGTTATATCAATTATATATTGATTTATAGAATGAGACTATAGTATTTACCACGGTGTGATACTTAATTTTATCAAATATTATTTAAATGCAAACTAAAGATGTGGGGAGATAAAATGGACAAGATCCAACGATATGAAAGAATTACAATTATTATGAAAACATTATGTGATAATCCCAATAAGATCTTTACTTTGGGATACTTTTCAGGAATGTTCGGTTCAGCTAAATCAACTATTAGCGAAGATTTGGACTTTTTACAGAAAACTTTTCAAAAGAATTCTTTGGGAAATATCATTACTATTTCTGGTGCTTCTGGAGGGGTTAAATATGTTCCTTTTATGAATGAAAACGATATTCAGTTAATACTTGATGAACTTTCAAAGGAATTATCGAACCAAGACAGAGTACTGCCAGGAGGCTATCTTTATATCCTTGACATTATATATAACCCTGAATGGGTAAATAAAATTGCTATGATATTTGCAAGTAAATTCTTTAATTTAGAATTGGATTATGTGATAACTGTAGAGACAAAAGGAATTCCCCTAGCGTTTGCGACAGCTCAATACTTAGATGTTCCACTAGTTATTGTACGGCACTACAACGTAGCTACTGATGGTGCATCTGTGAATATTAACTACCTTTCAGGATCATCAAAAAAAATACAGACTATGGTACTTCCTGTTAAGTCCCTAAAGAAAAATTCAAAGATTTTGTTTATTGATGACTTTATGAAGGGTGGGGGCACATCAAAAGGAATTATTGAGATGGCAAATCAATTTGAAAGTGAAGTTGTTGGTATAGGAGTTCTAATTGAAACAAATCAACCTGAAAAGAAATTGGTAGATAAATATTACTCATTAGTTACTCTAAATTCATGTCTAGATTTCCAAGAAAATGCAGAAATTGACATAAAACCAAGTAAATGAACAAAATTCAGCAATAAAAATTTATTATTACGAATATATTGCGAAAATACAATTAAAAAAGAAGGAATGTCTGAATTATTGGCGAATATTAGATATAATCACATAATATTTCTTGGAGGTTTTGCCATATGGAAATTACAGACATCAGAATTAGAAAAATCGAAACAGAAGGAAAAATGAAAGCAGTTGTATCGGTAACATTCGATAACGAGTTTGTTGTGCATGACATTAAAATTATTGAAAGCCAGAACGGATTGTTCATGGCGATGCCAAGCAGAAAAACACCAGATGGTGAGTTTAGAGACATTGCGCATCCAATAAATGCACAAGCACGAGAGAAGCTACAAAGTGCAATATTAGCAAGTTATGAAAACTTATAAGAAAATGGAATGAATTTTGGAAAGATTCATAAAAAATTATTAGTAAGATATTATGAAGGATACTTTAAAAAGTATCCTTTTTTTTAATAATAGGAATTCCTATATTAGAGGACGGCTATAATGAGAATTTCGAGTAAACACAAAGTGTTTTACGAAAGGAACCTGGGTGGGTTTCTACCTAACAATGAAAAATCTGTTTGCACTAAAAATGAGCGAAGCATATTTTTTGTGTTTATTTTATTTGATATGGCTAATAGAATATAGAAAATTGCACAACTAAAATGCAATTATGAATAAATATTTAGTTATTGTAATGGGTTGAAATTATTCTATAAAAATGAGAGAATATATCCTGTAAAAACAAATGGAGGCTTTGACGATGAATATGAATTTAGGATTGGTTATTTCTGACAATAACAATTGTGCTTTTAAATCAAAATTTTTAAAAGAGCACCATGATATTTTAGGACAAAGTGTCCAACAATGGTCTACAATTTCAGTGGCAGAAGTGACTAACAATATCCAATCTATTTCGTTTCAGGATTTAGAGCAATGTAAAGAAGTTCTTAGACAAACCCAGCAAGTGGTAATTAATTGGTCAGATCAACCCTTGATATTAGCAGAAACAGTTCAGCGTCTTTTCAAAATTCATATTGATGAAGGTAACAATGCAACAGCCGTATTTGCTAGTGATGGTGAAGCAGTTGTTTATGCTTTTGATTGCGAGGTTTTACTAAAGAAGCTAGACGATCTTAATGTTTTAAGTATTTCCAGAGACACTCTTAAAAAAATTTTCCAAACCACAGAGAAATCTAATAAAAGCATTTATGAGGATAAAAGCCAATTCCTAATAGTTAAAGATAGGGTAGCGCTTTCTTTGGCAACAGAAGAAATCAAATCTCGGATTAATCAACAAATAATGCTTTCCGGTGTAACAATTGTTGACCCATCATCTACTTATATTGATGTTGGTGTTGAAATTGGCATGGATAGTATTATTTTTCCAAATACCATACTTCAGGGTTATACCGCTATTGGTGAAGACTGTATAATTGGACCTAATTCGAGAATTTCTAACTGTAATATTGGAAACAACACAGAAGTGGCGAATTCTATTGCTATAGACAGTTCTATTGGCGATGAAACTCATGTTGGTCCATTTGCATATTTGAGACCTGGCAGTGTTGTTGGTAGCAAAGTAAAAATCGGTGATTTTGTGGAAATTAAGAAGTCTTTTATTGGGGATAGAACAAAAGTTTCACACTTGACCTATATAGGTGATGCTGAGATAGGAAAAAATGTAAATGTAGGTTGTGGAGTTGTAGTTGTAAACTATGATGGCAAACACAAGAATAAGACTATAGTCGAGGATAATTGCTTTATTGGATGTAACACTAACTTGGTATCACCAGTGGTAGTCCACAGTGGTGCTTATACTGCTGCTGGTTCTACAATAACAGATGCTGTGCCTGAAAACTCATTGGCTATAGCTCGTGAACGTCAGATTGTAAAGCATGATTGGGTTAGTAAAAAAGGTCTCAATCGAGAATAGCACCTTCAGCGTTTTTATATGCATTAACTAATGCGCTTTAATCATATTAATTCACTGGCTCATTGACTTTTGCATTAAAATATTAAGCATAAAGTTAAGAATTATTAATTCGTAGCAAAATAAGCTTGGTTATGGAGGGTAGTTTTTTACTACTGTCTCTGTATTTTTAAAGGCTTAGCTAACTTTATGGTTATTTAAATAATGCTTCTAATCAAAATAAAATATGATTTATGATATATTTAATCATATTAAAAAGCAGACATTATAAAAAGGGTTATAATGAAAACAAATTAAAACATAGCGGTTAAAAAAGGAGAATGGAAATGAATTTGCATGGAAAGGACATAAAAATATTTGCAGGAAATTCAAATAGAGGATTAGTCAATGAGATTGCTGATAAAATAGGTATTCCTGTAGGTATTGCTAGCGTTGGAGGCTTTAGTGATGGAGAAACTGCTGTAAACATCGGAGAGGTAGTAAGAGGCTCAGATGTTTTTATTATTCAATCTACATGTCAGCCTGTAAATGATAATCTTATGGAATTATTGGTTATGATTGATGCAGTAAAGAGAGCTTCTGCTGGTAGAATTACTGCTGTTATTCCATACTTTGGATATGCAAGACAAGACAGAAAAGCTAGGGCTAGAGATCCTATTTCAGCTAAATTAGTTGCGAATCTAATTACTACTGCTGGAGCAGACAGAATATTAACAATGGATTTACATGCTCCACAAATTCAGGGATTCTTTGATATTCCTGTAGATCATCTGTTAGGATTGCCAATTATAGCAGAGTATTTAAAAGAAAAATTTATTAATGACGATGATTTAGTCATTGTTTCTCCTGATGTGGGTAGTGTTACACGGTCAAGAAAAGTAGCTGAAAGGTTAGAATGTCCGTTAGCTATTATAGATAAGCGTAGACCTAAGGCGAATGTATCTGAGGTAATGAATATTATTGGTGATATTAGAAATAAAAAATGCGTACTTGTTGATGACTTAATAGATACAGCTGGTACTATTGTTAATGGTGCAAATGCATTAATTGAAGCAGGTGCAAAGGAAGTATATGCATGTTGCACACATGCAGTTCTTTCAGGACCAGCTATTGAGAGAATACAAACATCGGCTATAAAAGAAATGGTAGTTTTAAATACTATTCCTCTTAGTGAAGAAAAGAAAATTGATAAGATAACTGCGTTATCTGTTGCAAGTATTTTAGCTGAGGCGATTGAAAGAATATATGGAGATATATCAATAAGTACTTTATTTACTCAGGTGTAAATTACCAAAGTCAAATTACGGTTCAAGCCATTGACCGATAGAACATTGGGACAATAGTAATTGTAATTGACTTTTAACTTCTATGGGTGGTTCTTATCTGACATAGCAATGTTGGCGTATCAACTTGTGTTGTTTGGGAACCACCCTTTTAAATATGTTTATTTGATGCAAAGGGTTTTGGATTTGATAGGTGTGGATTAGTTTTATAACGAGGCAAGAAAATGTCCCCCACTTCTATAAGTGGCGGGTACCATTTTGAATCTAAGCGTTATAAGGGACTGGAGGTGCTAATTTGGAGGATATATTTCTGGTTGTAGGGCTTGGTAATCCTGGTAATAAATACGAAAATACCAGACATAATGTTGGATTTCATGCAATAGATTACCTCTCAGAAAGGCATAATATCAAGCTTACTAAGATTGGATATAAAGCAATATATGGTGAAGGTTTTATTGACGGAACAAGAGTTATACTACTTAAGCCACAAACATTTATGAACTTAAGCGGTGAAAGTGTAAGAGAAATTGTAATCTGGTACAAGATTCCGTTAGAGAGACTAATAGTTATTTATGATGATATTGACTTAGAACCAGGTAAAATTAGAGTTAGACCAAAAGGCAGTTCAGGATCTCATAATGGTATGAAGTCTATAATATATCAGCTTCAAGAACAGAACTTCCCAAGGATAAGGATAGGTATTGGACGTCCTCCTGAAAAGTGGGATCTTGCAGACTATGTGCTTAGCAAGTTTCCGAAGGAAGATTGGGAAATAATATTTAATAGTATTGAAAAAGCAGCTGAAGCAGCTATAATGGTAACAAAAAGCGGACCCGAAAAGGCAATGAATTATTATAATAAATAACTCGACTGTCGTAGTACAGCATTAATTCTATACAATAATTTGGAGGCACAGGAATGAATTTATTTACAGATCCTCTATTAAAATTAAAAGAGTATAATACACTTTTATCTGCTATAAAGGAAAACATGGGTCCTGTATCAGTTGTTGGACCATCCGACTCTCAGAAGGTTCATTTAATATATTCATTGTGTACTCATGCTAAGACTAGAGGTCTGTTTATAACCTATAATGAAATACAGGCTAGAAGAGTATTTGATGACTTTTCATTATTTCTCGGTGAGGATGTACTCTATTTACCACCAAAGGAAACAATGCTATATAATGTCGAGGCTAGGAGTAACGATCTTATTTATCAAAGAGTTAAAACCCTATTACGATGTATGCAGGGTGACTACAAAATGTTGGTTATTTCGGCTGAAGCACTTATTCAGATGATTTCTCCTATGGACATATTCAAAGATGGAATTATATCCTTTAATATTGGCACACAAATTGATTTAGACGAGCTAATATCAAAACTAGTGTTATATGGATATGAAAGAGTTGAATTAGTAGAAGGAAAAGCACAGTTTGCTATTCGTGGAGGAATTATTGACATATTTTCAATAAATGAAGAACAACCCTTGCGTATAGAACTTTTTGATACAGAGGTTGATTCAATCAGATATTTTGATGCCGCTACCCAGAGATCAACACAAGCAATAGAACAATGTAAGATATCACCTGCCAGAGATGTTGTATATAAACAAGGTACAAAGGAAGATATTATTTCTAAAATAAATAAAGAATTATCAGAATATGTAAAGAAATTAAACAAAAAAGGCAATTCTGATATAAGTAGCAATATAGTCAAAAGAGTTAATGAGGACATTGAAAGAATTAACATAAACCACTATTTTGCAGGAATAGACAGATATCTGCCGTATATACTTGAAACTCCGGCATCAATTCTTGATTACATTGACAGTAATGTAATAGCGGTCTTTGATGAAACAATACGAATTGAACAGAGAATAGAAAACTTAGTCCTTGAACAGGATGAATTGTCTAAAAGTATGATTGAGAAGGGTGCAATGTTGCCAAATGGAGCAAGCTGGAGTCATTCCATAGACTATATTTTAAAGAGTGTTCAAAGATTTAGAACTGTTACTATGGCTGCAATTTCATCAAATAATTCATTTGTTAGACCATATGAACAGGTTTCCATTCCATGCAGGACTGGCAATTCATATCAAAATCATATAGATTTGCTTATTAATGATATTCAACATTTAAGGGAAAAGGAATATAAAATTGTTGTCCTTTCGGGTCCTAGCGGAAGAGGTCATAGGTTGGTTGAAACACTGGCAACTAATGAAATAGTAGCTAACTTTGTAGATGACCTTGATAGAGAGCTTTTAAACAAAGAGGTTGTTATTACCCGTGGAAGCCTTCAAAAAGGATTTGAATATCCTACTATTGGTTTTGTAATAATAAGTGATAAAGAAGTATTTGGACAGGATAAAAGAATAAAAAAGGCAAAATCTAAGCATGATGGTAATAAAATTAAAGCATTCTCGGACTTGAATGTAGGCGATTTTGTTGTTCACCAAGCACATGGGATAGGTCAATATATAGGTATTGAAAAGCTAGCTGTTGGTGAAATAAAAAGAGATTACCTTAAAATTAAATATCAGGATAATGGCTTTTTGTATATTCCTACAAATCAGCTGGATTTAATTCAAAAATATATAGGTTCAGAAGGCAAGGCTCCAAAAGTTAATAAGCTTGGAGGTACAGAATGGGCTAAAACAAAAAATAGGGTTAAGGAATCTCTTAGAGAAATTGCCGCTGAATTGATAAAGCTATACGCACAACGAGAGGCTGCAAATGGATTTGCTTTTTCTAAAGATACAGTTTGGCAAAGTCAGTTTGAAGAAATATTTCCTTATGATGAAACAGATGATCAGCTAAAGTGTATAGATGAAATTAAAAAGGATATGGAATCCGATAAGCACATGGATAGGCTTCTTTGCGGAGATGTGGGATATGGAAAGACTGAGGTTGCAATTAGAGCAGTATTTAAGGCTGTAATGGATGGAAAGCAGGTAGCATACCTTGTTCCAACAACTATACTGGCACAGCAGCAATATGAAAATTTTAAGAAGAGAATGAGTGATTTTCCTGTAACTGTAGATGTAATAAGCAGATTTCGAACAGCGGCTGAACAGAAAAAAATTATTAAGTCGGTAAAAAGTGGAAATATAGATGTGTTAATTGGAACCCATAGATTACTGCAAAAAGACATTGAATTCAAAGACTTAGGACTTCTTGTAGTTGACGAAGAACAACGATTTGGAGTAACTCATAAAGAAAAGCTAAAAGCAATAAAGCCAAATGTGGATGCACTTACATTAACAGCTACACCTATACCAAGAACCTTGCACATGTCTTTAGTTGGAATAAGGGATATAAGTGTTATAGAAGATCCCCCTGAGGAGCGATATCCTGTTCAAACATATGTTATGGAACACAATGCTGAATTAATAAGGGATGGTATAATCAGAGAACTTTCACGAAATGGTCAGGTTTTCTATCTATTTAACAGGGTTAGAGGAATTGAACTCAAGGCTAACGAAATTAAGGCACTTGTACCTGAAGCAAGGGTGGCTATTGCTCATGGGCAAATGAATGAAAAAGAGCTAGAAGATGTTATGTATAGCTTTATAAATGGTGAATATGACGTTTTGGTTTGCACAACAATTATTGAATCAGGGCTAGACATGCCAAATGTCAATACAATAGTAGTTGAGGATGCAGACAGAATGGGATTGTCTCAACTGTATCAAATCAGAGGCAGAGTGGGTCGTTCAAATAGATTGGCATATGCGTATATTACCTACAAAAGGGATAAAGCATTGTCGGAGGTGGCTGAGAAAAGGCTTCAGGCTATTAAAGAATTTACGGAGTTTGGTTCGGGTTTCAGAATAGCAATGAGAGATCTTGAAATCAGAGGGGCTGGTAATTTGCTTGGCTCAGAGCAGCATGGGCATATGGAAACTGTAGGATATGAAATGTATTGCAAGCTTCTTGAGGAGGCTGTTCGTGAATATAGTGGTGATAGCAGCAATACATTTGATGAGGAAATTTCTATTGATTTAAATGTCAGCGCATATATTGACGACGATTATATTAGTTCTGAGGAACTAAAAATTGATATGTACAAGAAAATAGCAGCTATATTAGATGAAAATGATGTTATTGATATTAATGATGAGCTTATAGATAGATATGGAGATATTCCAGAGGAAGTAGAAAATTTGATGGATATTGCATATATAAAGATGCTTGCAAAGAAATGTGGCTTTATTAATGTACAACAAAAAGACAATACTATAATTTTGCAATTAAGTAAGTCTGTAGCTAAAATTTCATTATATATCGGCACTCTTATGGATAAATACCCTAGAAGGATTTTGTTCAATGCTAGCAGCAGTCCATATATTACATTTAAACTTGTTAATAATAATACAAAGGATATACTGACAAATATTAAGATTTTATTACATGACATTATTAAATTGCAGTATTCGGAATAATTGAATATAATTATTATAGTGGGATTTTGTAAAATACAGGATTCATGAGTTGGAAAAATATATAATGGGGAGCGATTACCTTTGGAGAATGAGAATGTAAATGAAAATGCAAATGTAAATGAGGAAGCAATTGAAAATTCAATTGCAGACACAAGTACAAATGCAAAAGAGAGTGCTATTGCAGATACCAATGCAAAAGGAACTGTTAAATCAAAAGGAAAGAAAAAATCAAAGGGTTTGATTATTGGAGTTTCTGCTGCTCTAGTAATAATAGCAGTTGCTGTAGTATTATTTATTTTTAAGCCATGGTCAGCAGGATATGTAGCTACAGTGGACAAACAAAAAATAACAGAGCAAGAATACACAGTAATTTCAAAAGTTAATATGCAACAGTTTTTAGCAAGTGCAGGAGTTGATGCCAATACTACAGTTGAAAGTTACGACTGGAATCAGCAAAAGAATGGACAAGCAATTAAAGAGCAGATACAAAAGGATACATTAGACCAGCTACAGGAAAATAAAATTATGCTTATAAAGGCTGAAGAAGCTGGCGTTAAGCTTTCAAAAGAGGATTTAGCTAATATTGATACTACTATTACTTCACAGTATGGAAGTGAAGAGGCTGCTAAGGGTTCGATTGAGAGTACTTATGGTGTAACAATAGAGGAATTCAAGGAATTTTATAAAGGTCTTGTTTTACAACAGAATTATTTTAGTTCAGAGCAAGCAAATAGTAAGTTGGCTGTTACAGATGAGGAAGTAAAGAAGTATTATGATGATAACCAAGACTTATTTGAACAGGCTACTATATCACATATAGTGCTTTCTACAATTGATAGTAATGGTGCACCTCTTAGTGAAGGAAAAAAGAGTGAGTTAAAGAAACAAGCAGACAATATAGTAACACAAATCAAAGCTGGTAAGGATATGAAGACTTTGGCAACAGAAAACAAATCAAGCACAACTGCTGAAAATGTTGAGATGACTTTCTTAAATGGAGAATTAAGCTCACAGTATGCTGTGTTAGCTGACCTTGAGAAATGGACTTTTTCAAATGATGTAGGAACGATTGGCATTGTTGAAGCTTCTTATGGTTTTGATATAGTAAGAGTAGAAAAGCGTGGAGTAAAAGATTTCGCTGAAGTTCAGGAACAGATAAAGTCAACACTTAAGTATACAAAATTTTCTGAAGACTTCAACAAAAAGTTAGAAGGTTGGAAGAAAGATAAGCAATTTGAAATATTAAAAAATGATAAAGTTTTAGATAAGTTAAATTTAGAGATTTACGGATAATATAATATATTTTAGTAAAAAGGAGAATCGCACATGTGGTTCTCTTTTTTTTGTGCGTAAAAATGGAGTGCATCAATTGAGTTACCAATTATGTATAAAAAATCATCAACTTAACAATACTAAGACTAAAATAACCTATTAAGGAGGTAATACTAAATTGAAAGCAACTGGAATAGTTAGACGAATAGACGATTTGGGAAGAATTGTAATACCAAAAGAAATACGAAGAACCTTAAGAATTAGGGAAGGCGATCCACTAGAGATATTTACCGACAAGGAAGGAGAGGTTATTTTAAAGAAGTATTCTCCTATTGGAGAACTCAGCGATTTTGCTACACAATATGCAGAATCCTTGCATAAAACAAGCGGACACATTACCTGTATAACTGATAGAGATTCTATAATTGCAGTATCGGGTGCATCAAAAAAGGAATTCCTTGAGAAACAATTAAGCAGTGAAGTAGAAAAGACCATAGAGGATAAAACTACTTTACTTATAAAATCTCCTGAGGAAAAAGCTATTTTGATATTGGCAGATGAAAATGGGGAGAGAAAGTATACAGCACAAGTAGTTTCTCCTATAATATCTGAAGGTGATCCAATAGGTTCAGTTATATTGCTTGCTACTGATGCTAATTCAAGAATGGGTGAGATTGAAGTTAAGCTTGCTCAATCAGCGGCAAGCTTTTTAGGTAAACAAATGGAACAATAATGAAAATATACTGTTGAGTGAATAGGTTATTATAATTAATAAAAGAGTTAAGAAATTAATATAGCATTTAACTTAAGGAGAGGATTGAAGCATTAGGTCTTCTCCTTTTATAATATTTAAATGTTGACATTTAATACCAAACATTATATAATCATTTTATAAATCTTAGGAAAAATGCCTTAGATACAATTCTTAGATGTTTTCAGGTTTATCTTTATATTTATTCTATATTTCAAATTTGTTTTTTAATTACTTTTTTCTCTATTTCAAATTTATATTTTTCACTAAGATGTAATAAGTATTTGTCTGTAATTTCAAAAAAATCACCACAACTTTTGTGGCTTTCTCAAACACTTCATTTTATAGCAACTCCCAAAAGGTATTTATGCATTTCTATTATATGCTCTATCTAATGATAATGGACTATGCGATGCATGGACAGGTATTAAGCTTATTGATGTTCTCTTTCAAAATTAGCAAGTATGAGTTTGATTAAATATATCATTAATTTCAATTTTTCATAGGTTACATATGCTTTTCAAATCAAACTAATAAATACTCTAGGAAATTATTTTGAGAATTTACAAGTTTTTTGAAAGCAGTAATAATATAATAATAAGCTCTTAAAGTTAGAGCAAAGGAGAATAATTATGAATAATGTAAGTCTTGTTGGTAGGTTAACAAAGGATGTTGATTTGCGCTACACATCAAAAAATTCTAAAGCTGTAGGTTCCTTTGTATTGGCAGTGGACAGAGATGTTAAAAAAGCATCTGAAAATAAGAAAACAGATTTTATTCCCATTGTGATTTGGGGTAGAACAGCTGAGTTTTCAAGTAAATATTTCGCAAAGGGGCATAGAATAGCGTTACAGGGAAGCATCCATACAAGAATGTGGGAAGATGATGAAAAAAATAAACATTATGTCACAGAGGTGGTTGCTGACAGGGTCTTTTTTGCAGATTCAAAGCATAAGGGAATGGATACAAACGATTTACAAGATGTTTCAAATGAAGATGCTATTGAAGCTTCAAGTGAAAATTCAGATGATGAATTATTTGAAGTGATAACAGATGACGAAGCAGAGAATGTAATCTGATAGGATAAATGGTGAAGGCAATTACCATTAAAAGCCTTTGAAAGGATATACGCAAAAAAACCATATGCTAACATTATGAGATTTCAAGTTTTAAATTTGCTTTCTGATTTCATAAAGCTATTCCAATAGTAAATGACTTTACTTCCACAAATAATTGCGAAAAATAATAACGGTTTAGCTTATGAATTTATGCTATTGTAAAAACTCAGCACCTGTCTTAAATTTTTACCGAAAGATACTTCTTGTAGCTTTTTCGGCATAGCTTTATAAGCTTTACCAGTTTTACCGATATTTCAGCACTTTCTTCTAACTAAGCTTTGCAATAAATGTACTGTAATATTATTTTAAATGAATTTTTTATCCGTTCAGAGAACCCTATCTAATGGCTTGTGTAATACATACCATTCAATATTTTGTTTCAACATGTAATTAAAACAGTATTGCCACCTCAATAAGATAATCTTAAAATATCACTAGTGTGATTTATATAGCTTTATACCAATGCTTTACGCTGGTAAGGTTACTGTATATACTTTCCTTATGAATAAAAAATATAGTATAATAAAAATACTAATTTAAAGCTGTTTAAATTGTATATTTACAAGGTTTAGTATATCTAGTATATTCAAGTTAATTTTGCTTTTAAGTTGATTTTAAGCACAGATAAGATCAACTGCAAATTGACTTTTATTATGACAATAATTTTTATGTCAAGAATGAGGAGAAACAAAGAAATGGATAACGGCAAACTGGATAGATTGATAAATATTATGGAAATTCTCAGGAGTAAGGAAGGTTGCCCTTGGGATATAGAACAGACTCATCAGAGCCTAAAAAAGTATCTTATTGAAGAAACCTATGAGTATTTGGAGGTTGTTGACCTAGAAGATAAAAAGAGGATGTGTGAAGAACTGGGGGATGTTTTACTGCAGGTTGTGTTTCATGCTCAGATAGCAAGAGAAAATGGAGATTTCAGTATAGAGGATATAATAAATGGGGTTTGTGACAAGATGATCCATCGACATCCCCATGTTTTTGGAAATGTCAGTGCTGAAACATCCAGTGAAGTTTTGAAGAATTGGGAGGAAATTAAGAAAAAGGAGAAGGGAAGTATCAATCAGACTTCTGTGCTACAGGATGTACCAGCAAATCTACCTGCTCTTATGAGAAGTTTTAAAGTACAGCAGAAGGCAGCTCAGGTAGGTTTTGATTGGGACAATACAGATGATGTTTTTGCTAAAATAAGAGAAGAGATAAATGAGCTTGAAGCCGAGTATAAGAAGTCAGATAAAGCTGGTATTGAGGATGAGTTAGGGGATGTATTGTTTTCAATTGTTAATCTATCAAGATTTTTAAAGGTTCATCCTGAACTCTCTTTGTCTCAGTCCACCAACAAATTTATTAGAAGATTTGAAGTTGTTGAGAAAAGAGCTTTAGATATTGGTAAAAAAATTAATGAAATGACACTTTCCGAGATGAATGTGCTTTGGGAAGAGGCAAAAATGCATAAATATGATAAAAATGGTTAGAATCATACTATAATATACCTTATGGGAGGAATTGTTAATGAATAAGTCAGAATTAGTAGACAGTATAGCTGAAAAATCAGGATTGACCAAAAAGGACTCTGAGAAAGCATTAAGTGCATTAATTGAAAGTGTTGAAGAAGCATTAGCGAATAATGATAAGGTTCAGTTAATAGGCTTTGGATCATTTGAGGTTAAGCAAAGAGCAGCAAGAAAGGGGCGAAATCCTCAGACAATGGAGGAAATTGATATTCCAGAGAGTAAAGTTCCTACATTTAAAGCAGGTAAAGACCTAAAAGAAAAGGTTAACCAATAGGAAGATATCAATTTTACTAAAATATTTGACCAGATTTATTTGTATAGCCACAAAAACCTCCAAATTTCTTTAAAAGTGAGGATATGTGCTATTAGTTGCAATTTAGAATGTGGGGATAATGGAGATTATTTTATCTGCCGAAAGCTGGCGTGGAGGTTAAAATGAGAATAGACAAGTATTTAAAGGTTAGTAGGATTATCAAAAGAAGAACAGTTGCTAATGAAGTTTGTGAGCAAGGCAGAGTTAAAATCAATGATAAAACTGCTAAGCCTGGTTCTGAGGTTAAGCTTGGAGATGTAATTGAAATTCAATTTGGAAATAATACAACGACAATTGAAATAACTAGGGTCACAGAACATGTAAAAAAGGATGATGCAAAGGAGATGTACATTATAAAGTAACACACTATCTCTTACAGATAAAAATAAATAAGTAATTATTATAGAAGAGCAAAACGCTATGCGTATTTGTTCTTTTTTTATTTGTACATGCATATGTATAAGATAAAGGAGGGATTCATTAATGGAGGAAAAGAAAATAGTTAAACCGAAAAATCAAACTTTACTGCTTGAAAACAGAGAAAGACTGAGTGTTACTGGTGTTGTTGATGTTGAAAGCTTTAATGATCAGATGATAGTTGCTATAACGGATTTAGGAATATTAATCATACGTGGTGCGGAACTTCACATAAATAAACTTTGTCTTGAGAGCAATGAACTTATTATTGAAGGTGATATATATTCACTAGAATATAGTGATGGTGAAATTGGTAAATCAAGGTCTTTCTTTGGAAAAATGTTTAAGTAGCTTCAGGCGATAATTATTAAACAGTAAAGGCTTGTGGTAATGCAAATGATACTTATTGTGGATCAGGTATACATATTCATGTATGCAATTATTGGCGGTGCCATTGCGGCTTTATTTTATGATTTTTTAAGAATTAAAAGGAGAGCAATAAAAACAAATACTATAATAGTAAGTTTAGAAGATGTCATTTACTGGCTTGCAGCTGCAGTATTTTTATTTGTTACGGTATATAAAAGTAATAGCGGTGAAATGCGTGGATATATAGTTATAGGAAATATAATTGGAGTATTCCTATATGAGTCCTTATTTAGCAACATAATTATTGCTTCCTCTGTAATGATCATTAATATAATAAAAAGAATAATATTATTAATATTTAAGGTGATAAGCTATCCTTTTATAATACTATATAAGGTTGTAAAATTAATATTTAAATTACTATATAGAGTGTCTAGATTTATTTTTAAACCATTATTTATACTAGTAAGAATTATCAAAAAAAAACTACATGCTATATTGGAAAAAACAATTTCTTTTATTTCCAAGCAAGCTTTAAAAATTACTAAACTATTTTTTGATAAAATAAAAGGTTTCAGCACCAAAGCGGGTAATTTGACTGATAAAAAGTTAAAGCAGATAGCTTTATTAAAAAAAATAAAAAAAGATCAAAAAAATAATTAATATTGCAGGAGTTTTTACCGACATATAGAATATAGAAAATGTTGAAGTGCGAATTTTTATTTACAAAAGATATTGATGAGAGGGATAATAATGAAAAAACAAAAGAAGTTAAAATTGATGACATATTTGGTCATTGCTTCAGTTTGTTATTTTGGCTACACGTTATATACACTTCAAATCAGTATTGACGAGAAAGAACTTAGAAATCAAGAACTGCAAAAAAGCATTAATAGTGAGACAATCAAAAATCAGCAGCTTTTGAAGCAGAAATCAATAATTAATACTGATGAGTTTTATGAGCAAATGGCTAGAGAAAAATTAGGCTATATTAAGGATAATGAAAAAATATATATTGATACTAATAAATAACTATAGCTTGACGCAAATCAGATATTAGCACAATAGATTTTATTAAGTGCTTTTACGTGTTAAGCATGGTTTAACTAGGGAGGATTTCTTATTTTATGC
The DNA here is from genome assembly GCA_023398105.1 of Bacillota bacterium. Classification (GTDB taxonomy): domain Bacteria; phylum Bacillota; class Clostridia; order Acetivibrionales; family DSM-1351; genus Ruminiclostridium. Next base: position 50,465 of record JAEWST010000118.1, read on the forward strand.
CGCTTGAAGTAGGTACTATAGTTGAGGGTAAGGTTTCTGGTATTACTACATTTGGTGCATTTGTTCAATTGCCGGAAGGAAGAACAGGATTAGTTCATATTTCTGAAGTTGCTCAGGAGTATGTAAAGGACATCAGTGCTCATCTTAAAGAAAACCAGATAGTAAAGGTTAAGGTCGTCTCAATTGATTCTAATGGTAAAGTGAGCCTTTCTATTAAAAAAGCTTGCGAGCAAAAACAAGCTACAGTATCTGTTAAGCCTCCAATGGAGGTTGAATGGAATAGTAGCAAAAGTGTTGCTGGAAACACTTCATTTGAGGATCGTTTGGCGAAATTCATGAAGGATAGCGATGAAAGGCTACATGACTTGAAGAAAAATGTTGATTCGAAACGTGGAGGCGGCGGATACAAAAAATCAGCCCAGTATTAATTAGTGTTGATGAAATATTTAGCTGCAGAATAGTCCTTTCAATTTGTTGTGTCCAATTATCTTTTGCACATAACTATAATAGGCACTTGTAATGGTCTATTCCTTTATGTTTGTATAGTGCTTATTGTCTTGTTTAATAAAATATAGATGAAGAATTAAGGGAATCTTATAATTTAGTTTAAATAAAGGTATAAATAAATTTTAGAAATTTTAAATTAGGTGTTGACACTTTAGTGCTTATAGTATTATAATAATCTAGTCGCAGATGATTAGCGACGATAGGCAAGCCGAAGTGGCGGAACTGGCAGACGCACAGGACTTAAAATCCTGCGGAGTTAACCCTCCGTACCGGTTCGATTCCGGTCTTCGGCACCAAATAAAGGATTAAGATTACTATTATAGAATCTTAGTCCTTTATTTATTTTAATCAAATTATTATTTATCTGTTTAAATTCTGTTCACGTATAGGAAGTTATATATTTTAAACATGGTTAAAGACGTTGATATAACTTCATTTGAACTAGGACACCAAGAATTTACAGACATAAAAATTCTTATACGTGGGGATTGAAAAGGGGATTTACCTTTCCGATTTAAGGAGGGTGCGAAGCAAATTTCTTGATACTGCCTATTTCAATTATTAATAAGGAGAGCAAATATGAAATACAACTTTGATGAAATAATTGACAGAAAAGCTACTTATGCGGAAAAGTATACAAAGCTCGAAGAATTATATGGAGCTTCAGATGTTATACCACTATGGGTTGCAGATATGGATTTTAAAGTAGCTCAGCCTATCATAGATGCTATGAAAGAGAGAATAGAAAATGGTATATTTGGATATACAACAAGACCAGCTTCATATTTTGATGATGTATGTGAATTTCAAAAGAGAAGAAAAAACTGGAATATAGATAAAAAGTTAATGAGCCTTAGTTTGGGAGTTATGCCATCAATATGTATGATTATTAAAGAACTCACCAATCCAGAGGACAAGATAATCATTCAAACACCTGTATATCGTCCTTTTTATAGTGCGGCCAAGCAAGCCTCTAGAGAGCTTCTAGAAAGTCCTTTAAAGGAAGTTGACGGCAGGTACTGTATGAATTATGAGGACTTAGAAGAAAAAGCAAAACAGGGGGCAAAATATTTGATTCTGTGCAGTCCGCATAACCCTGTAGGAAGGGTATGGTCATTTGATGAACTAAAGAAGCTTGGAGATATTTGTCTTAGATATGGTATAACAGTAATTTCAGATGAAATTCATTCTGATTTGATTTTATGGGAAAATAAGCATACTCCATTTGCTTCAATATCAGAAGAGCTTAGAGGTATAACAATAACCTGTATATCTGCTACTAAAACCTTTAATTTAGCTGGGCTTCAGTCATCAATTGTTGTTTTTCCAAATGAAGGGCTCAAACAGGAATTTGAGCAAAAGTGGGATAAGCTTCATGTGGAAGGTAATAATTGTATCAGCATTGCTGGTACTCAGGCGGCCTTTAAGTATGGAGAGGAGTGGCTGGAGCAGCTAATAGAATATATTGAGGGGAATGTAAATTTTGTTAAGGACTATTTTGACCAGTATATTCCCAAAATAAGAATAGCTCGCCCAGAAGGAACCTATCTTATGTGGCTTGATTGCAGGAAATTAGGTTTGAATGGTGAACAGCTCAATAAGTTAATGACTTTAAAAGCGGGCGTGGCAATGAGTTCAGGCACATACTTTGGATTAAATGGGGAAGGCTTTATGAGAATGAATGTGGCATGTCCTAGAGCGATACTTGAAAAAGCACTTAGACAGATAAGGGCTGCTGTGGAGCAAGTTGAGGTTATTAAGTAATACTATAGTTTAAATCTCTTTGTTTCTAGTTGGTATTGTTGAAAAAATACTTTATTTCTAAGAAAATCTAATTTGAGTTCTCGTAGCTCATAAAGGACATCTCCTTAAGTTGACGACATTGCCTGCTATGCGGGTGTGCGACAGAAGTTATACAAAAAAATCACCTTTCCCATTAAAATAGAGTTGTTCAAGCTACTATATTAACGAGAGGAAAGGTGATTTTAATGGCAAATAAGGAATCTAAGTGACATTTGACTTATGTGGATTTTAAAAGTTATTCTTTTAAAGACTTTAGCCTCAATTCAAAACTATATTCTTACTCAGTAATACCTCAACTTTCCCACCAAAAAAATCTATCGGTGTTCAAACTTATCAATGGTTTGTTGCCGAAATAGTTGCTTGAATTAGTAATGGCTTATCTCAGCATTTTAGCTGTCGCACACATTCACCATCCATGGTTCATAGTGTGCTAAAACCGACATCGTGTAGGTTTTCCAGCAAAAAAACTTCGATTTGCCAACTAATTCATGCAATTATTTCTAACCCAACGTTCCATTGATAAGTTTAACACCTGCGATTTTTAACTGGGAAAGTTGAGGTAATAAATAAAAATTACTTGCTAAGTACTGTGATAGTTTTGATTTTTACAGTTTCAGTTGGAACAGAAAGCTCACCATTGAACTGATTAGCTTTAACTGGAGTGTCTGCAATTTTATCAAGCACATCTTCGCCGCTAGTAAGCTTTCCAAATGCTGCATACTGACCATCTAAACCTTCATTGTCTGCGTGCATAATAAAGAATTGGCTTGATGCCGAATTAGGGTCTTGGCTTCTAGCCATTGAAATAACGCCTCTAGTATGTTTAAGTGTATTCTGTTCAAATCCATTACTACTGAATTCACCCTTTATGTCTTTTTCTGAACCACCTGTTCCATCACCTTTAGGGTCGCCGCCTTGTATCATAAACCCTTTGTAAATTCTATGGAAAGTCAAACCATCATAAAATCCTGATTCTGCCAAGCTGACGAAATTATTAACAGTTTCAGGAGCATATTCTGGATACAGTTCAAGAACCATCTTATCACCGTTTTCCATTTCAATTTGTACTTGAGGTTTACCTGTAGATTCAGGTGTGCTTGACTTTGAACAGCTAGTTACAAATGATACTGAGCAAATTACAGCTAATAAAAGAGCAGTTGTCTTTTTACAAATAGATTTAAACATATTATTTCAGCCTCCGTTTTTATTAAATAAATTATATTTTTCGTAATAAGCAAATTATTAATGCTTATTACAAGTAACTAAAATATTCCTGTGATTATAATACATTATAATAAGGAAAAGGTCTAGAATTTTGATAAAAATAGTATCATTTGAACTACTGTGGAATAATAGTTAATGAGTTCAGCGTAAATTATATAAAAACATATAATTAGTTTTTTGCTGATAATAAGATATAGTATAAGTTAGTAATGCTGTTTTATTATTATTTGAAGTATCAGCATCTAGAATAACGAATGTCTTTGAAACTATAATAATATAAAATAATTTTTGTATTAATCTAGGTATGAATGAATACTAAAGAATAGGTAAGATTAAATATTGATGTGAATATTATCTTAATTGAGATTGATATTATTATTTAATAAAAAGGTTTCAAAAATATTTCAAAAATATTTTTATAATTTTTATAAAAAAAGCTTGCATTATTAAAAGTTCTGTGTTAAATTATAGTAGTTGTCGGCGAGAACAAACAATGAATAAAAGTTAAAACGTCGCATATAATAATGAAGTAGTAAAATTCATATATCGCGGGATGGAGCAGTTGGTAGCTCGTCGGGCTCATAACCCGAAGGTCGTAGGTTCAAGTCCTGCTCCCGCAACCATTAAACTAAAGTCTTTTAGGAAAAAACCTAAAAGGCTTTAGTTGCGTTTTGGACACATTTTACACTAGATTGCAAATATATAGACAAAGTCAATTACTATTGGCTAAAGCCTCCTAGAAGTCATAAAACAAGTTCAAACCCCAATTGTGTTAAAAGCATAATTTACCTAATAACCGATAGTTTATCGGGCGAAGGCTTTGAAAGAAGACAAAGTCAAAGATAATTACATAGTATTTATTGCGTCTAATCAAATAGAAAAATTGTTTATTGATAGATTGCGATTAATTCTTGTACCATGGACATTTAAAGAACCTCAATATTTTATATCGAGTAAACAGTTATTGTTCTTGCATACTCTCGTAAAAAATGAATTTCCAAGTGCAGATGATATATTGAGGACTTGTTTTTGCTATAATAAATAATATTTTTATTAAGATTTAGTAAAAAGGTAAAAAATAAAAATTATGGGAAAATACATAATAAAAATATTATTAATAATTAGAGTTGTTAGAATAGCATCCTATTTTACTTATATAGTGTATAACAATTTAATACAAAGGGACTAACGATAGGGAGATGGATGTATACTGTCTCCTTATTGTTTTATAACGAGGCAAGAAAATGTCCCCCATCTCTATAAGTGGCGGGTACCACTTTGGTTACCAGGCGTGGTATAATTACATGTCTTATACTTTTATCTGAAAACAACCAATATATTTTCAATATTTATTTTCATTAAAGCCCCCAAATCTAGTCTCTTGTTTATATTTTATGATTCTACCATATATGATACAATACACTTATAGGGAGTAATATAGCTTTTTTAATTATATAAATACAATATGTTACCCAACATATGTATTATGAAAGGAGGCTATTTGTAATAATTAAGTCAGCTTAATAAAATTACGTCTCAAAAGCCTTCGCCTGATAAGTTATCGGGTTTTAGGCTAATTATGCTTTTAACGCAGATTGGGTTTGAAATTGTTTTTATGACCTTTTAGAAGGAGGCTATCTCGAATATAAAGTTTGTGCCAACGTGGTGCGTATTGAGCTTTTTAGCCGATATTAATTGATTTTTAGCTCAAAGCATAATTTCTGTTATACTTTCACTTAATTTATACCACTATCTTAACCAATTTCTAAATAAATTCTAGAATAACTAATTATGCCTGCAACAAATTTGGGGGAAATGAAAAAACAAATTTTGGGGGAATGAAAAATGTTCAATTTAAGAAAAAAATTAGTATCTTTTTTTATTGTACTAAGCCTTTGCTTAAGTGTTTGTAATGTTGGCAGTTTTGCTGGCGTTGCAACTGCTGCTACAACACAGGCTGGCGCAGTAGTTTATGGGGATTGCAATAATGACGGTAATATTGACGCATTAGATTTTGCACTTTTTAAACAGTACTTAATTAATCCAGGACAGGCTTATAATGAAGCAATGGATTTAAATCTTGACAAAGCAATAGATGCAGTTGACTTTGCTATTATGAAGAAGTATCTATTGGGCATAATAGACAAGCTACCAGAGGGAGATATTCCAGTAGTAGTAAATGAATGGGTTGGCACATGGGGAACTTCACCGCAGCTGACTGAACAAAACAATATGCCGCCAAGTCCTGGGTTGTCAAATAACACACTCAGACAGGTTGTACGTGTTACTATAGGTGGAAATCAGGTAAGATTAAAGTTTTCAAATCAATATGGGAATTCTCCTGTTGTAATGAATTCAGTACATTTAGCTGTATCAGCAGGCGGAAGCTCAATTCAATCAGGTACAGATAAAGTATTAAAATTTGCTGGTAAGGAAGCGGTAACAATTGCTGCTGGCAAAACAGTTACTTCCGATACGCTTGACTTCAATTTAACTAAACTTACTAATATGGTTATTACAATATACTTTGGAAGTGTTCCATCTGCATTGACAGGTCATCCTGGTTCAAGAACAACATCTTACATTCAAACAGGTAATGCTGTTACTAGTGCAAGTATGAATTCAGCTGTAAAAACTGAACACTGGTATATTATTACTGGAATAGATGTATTTACAGAGGATAAATATGACTCTGTTGCAATTTTGGGTGATTCAATTACAGATGGAAGAGGTTCAACTACAGATGGTAATAATAGATGGGCAGATATTTTTGCTACCCGCTTATTAGAAAACCCTGCAACATCAAATGTTTCAGTGCTTAATATGGGTGTGGGCGGAAATAATATATTGTCAGGTGGTTTAGGACCAACAGCACTTACAAGATTTGAACGTGATATTTTGGAACAGAGCGGTGTTAAATATGCAATAATATTTGAGGGTGTTAATGATATTGGCTCAGGTGCATCTTCAGCAAACATAATAAATGCTTATAAGCAGTTTATTACAAAAGCTCGTGCAAAGAATATCCGTATATATGGAGCTACGATTACACCAATTGGCGGTTCACAATATGCAGGTGGTGAAAGAGTAAGAACCGAAGTAAACAATTGGATAAGAACAAGCGGTCAATTTGATGCAGTAATAGATTTTGATGCTGCAGTAAGAAATCCAAACAATCAAACTATGCTTTTAGGTACTTATGACAGTGGGGATCATTTACATCTTAGCCCTGCTGGATATAAGAAAATGGCAGAAGTTGTAGATCTAAGCCTGTTTACAAAATAAAGTATAGTAGTCTTAAGAATAAATTATACTTGTTTTTTATAAAAAAACCCTTGAAGCATAGTGCTTTGAGGGTTTTTGAATGTAAGTATGAATTGTTTTTATTACCGCTTATCTGCTAAGAACTTTACATATAACTACTCATAGTATTAAACAGTGCTAAGAAGCTTCGTCCAAACCTGCGGCTTCGGCTGGTAAAATGTGATTCTTTGTAAAAATTAATTAATTCAACTTTCCCAGTTAAAAATCGTAGGTGTTAAAGCTTATCAAATGAATAGTAAAATTATTGCTTAAAATAAGTTAGTTTACTTGTCAACTAACCATTGATAATTCTACAGCACCAATAGATTTTTTATGTGCGAAGCTTGAGTAATATAATTCTAAATTTTTTAATGCTAATAGCACATGTTTTATGTTACTTGGCGAAAACCAATTGGGAATTTTGGCTTTTCAGGATCTGGTCTTTTGGCTGATAGAAGTAGTATGCTTATCTGACTAACGTGCTGAACTAATTGTACATGAGAGCCATCTGAGGTGTGTCCGCTGAAAATTATTAGACTTGGATCTGAAAAGCCTATGCTTTCTATACCAAACTGTATTGTTTCTCCAAAACTAACAAGTCTTGCAACTACCTCATCTTCAGAATTTAGGTTTGAATCAAACTCCTTTATTTCTGTATAGAGCTTTTTGCAAAATTCACTTGCAAAATTTTGTTGAGCAAGTATTGCATTTATATTTTTTTCAAAATCATACTTATCTGATGTAGTGGCTTTATCAGAAATGTGAAAATCTCTTAATTGCTTGTTGCTTTTCATCATTGCTTTCGTCAAAGGATTGATAAATTTCACGTTCTATTACCTCCAGTCTTAATTATAAAATACACCGCCTTCATAAAACATCATATGATTTGAATTTAGAATTTGGGAATATATGGTTTAAATTGAAACATAATGATTAGCAAAAAAGAGAGAAATTATATTAAGTATGTGGTATTATTTAAATAACAACAAGGAATTCAATAGCCTTTTATATCTATAGGTAACGATTTCAAAAGTATAGATATATTGATTAATGTTGAGCTAACTAAATCATATAACTAAAGAACTAATTCTTACAATTGTATTTTGTTGATTAGTATTAAATGCTAGAGATGGACATAGGGCTAGATAAGAAAAAACAATTAAAGGGGGTATCAATTCCATGTCAGTTTTTGTGTTTCTTTGTTTTAATTCCTTGACATGGATATAATTATGAAAAAAATCTCATTAGTAACGATTATTGCTCTTAGCTTGACAATTATTTTTTCAACAGCTGTATTTGCTGCACAGCCGCAAATAACTGTAGTGGTAAATGATAGTAATCTTGTTTTTCCAGATGCACAGCCGTTTGTAGATGCCAAGGGACGAACACAAACTCCTGCAAAGTATATTGGTGAAGCGTTAGGAGCCACTGTCACCTGGAATGCGAGAGCCAAAAAAGCGGAATTTAGCTTTGGAGATACAGATTTAGTAATATACATAGGAAAGAGTAGCTATGAATTAGATGGACAAACTAAGCAAATGGATACTACTGCCATAGTCAAGGATGGCAGAACATATGTGCCTGCAAAGTATATAGCTGAAGCTTTCGGAGCTAGTGTTAAGTGGGATGGAGCAAATAAAACCGTCTATGTTAACAGGACATTAGCAGATCAGATAGAAGAAGGAAAAGATATTAAAAACGGAACAGTTATAAACAATTTTTCAGAGTTTCTTGAGGCTTTAAGAATAGCTTCAATTACTCTTCAACCAACAATAAACTTAAAATGCAATAATTATGAGAATTCCGACTACAATTTTAAAGATTTTCATAATCTAGATCCAGAACTATTTATGGCGAAAAATGTAAATATAAGCTGGATGGACTACAAAAGTGTAGCTGATTTAACAGTGACAGTTAATTATCCTCAAGTACATAAAATACAGCAATCAATGATTAATGATATAGCATTAACCAGATTATCCACAGAGGATTATGAGGTTATTGGTAAAATTGAGGAAATAGTATCTGATATTATTAAAGAGGATATGACAGATTACGAGAAAGAACTAGCTATTCACGATTATATAGTAAAGAATTATAAGTATGATTATGAAAACTATATCAATGATACTTTACCAGATGAGTCATACACTCCATATGGTCTGTTGATAAAGGGTACAGGTGTATGTCAGGCTTATGCAGAAGTAACTAAGCTATTACTTAATAGGGTTGGAATAGAGTGTGATGTAGTTGTTGGAACATCAAGAGATGAGAATCATGCTTGGAATATTGTAAAACTGGACGATGAATATTATATGCTTGATGTAACTTGGAATGACCCAACAACTGAAGAAGAGGGAGAAGAGGAATATGTATATTATGACTATTTCAATTTGACTCAAGAGCAATTCTTAAAAGATCACAGCTGGGATACCAGTAAATGGCCTGTTGCAAATGGCACAAAGTATAATTATTTCGTATATAACAATTTAGTAGTCAATAATTATATGGAATTTCAGAATTTAGTAAAGAAGAGTTTGAGTGAAGGCAAAAAAGAAATTATTATGTATATATACGGTTATAATAAGGGAGCATTTGATTTGTACTTTATATTTAACTTTTGTGCTAAGAATAAAATTACTCATACTGATACAAATGAAGAAAATACAGTGTTCAGAATATCATTGAAATAATAAAAAACGAGACTTTGGAAAGTTGGTGTAAGCTCATAAAAATATGTAATTGTTAAGAATATTAGCTTCAATTAATAGAATAATATATTAATTGAAGCTAATTTATATGGAGGTTAGAATGAAATTTGAAAGCCAACGACTTAAATACAGATATTTCACAGAGCAGGACTATTTGCTGTTTTGCTCGATATTTTCAAATGAACAGGTAATGAAGTATGCGTGGATAGATAAAATAGAAAATGAAGAGGAAATGAGAGGGCTTTTTAAGGATTTTCTTAATTATGATGGAAGGCTCAATAAGAATAATTCTTATGGGTATGCTGTTTTTCTGAAGGAAGAGGATATATTTATTGGGTTTGCTGATATGGTTATTCAAAGCCTGAATTCTTTTGGAGGATGTGGTGAAATAGGTTACTTTTTTCTTCCTCAGTACTGGGGTAAGGGCTATGCTACCGAGCTTGCTAATTCTCTTGTTGAAATTGGTTTTACAAGGCTAGGACTACATAAGATAAGTGCTAGGTGTAACTCTAATAATTTAAAATCAGAAAATATTATGAAAAAAGTTGGAATGACCAAAGAGGGTGAGCTAAAAAAGGTTAGATTCAAGAATGGCGAATGGGATGATGAAAACCACTATGGCATACTTATTGATGAATGGAAAACCATAAAAAATAAATTGTGAATTAGTTGTTGTGATTTTTTTTAATAGAAATGGGTAATTTAATAATAATCATATGAGACGAAAGGTTATTGTACTAGAAACCATTTACTAGCTCGAAATTATGTTTATTCAAATATGGTGCATTTTCGGGCTACAAGAACCACAAGTGGTTTTTGCAAGTTTTGAAGACAGTAATAAAATGCTGATTAAGCTTTGCAAGGCTTAGATTCTATAATGGTTTACTATAATTATGTGCCCAAATGGGGCGTAGGAGGTTATTATGATTAATAATATTAGTGATGACTTAAAAAAGATTGTACTAGCTGGAATAGGTGCAGTTGCAACAACGGCTGAAAAATCAAAGCAAGTATTAGATGAACTTGTAAAAAAGGGTGAACTGACTGTTGAGCAGGGAAAGGTTTTAAATGAAGAACTTAAGAGAAATATTAATTCAAAGATAAAAAGTCCACATATCACATCTGATATAAAAGATACAGACAAATCAAATGCTGATTCATCAGAAATAAGTGTAGCTGACAAAAATATGCTGTTTATTGCCAATCAGCTTGAGAAACTGAATAAGGAAGAAATAGCAGCTATTAAGGCTAAGCTTGCTGAATTAGAGAGGACAGATACTAATGGAGAGACAGGAGAATAGTACAGATAGTAATAAAAAAAGACTAGGACAAATAGTATCGGTATTAGTAAAAAACGATCTTGTTAAAGGAATTACACCTGAAAAGCTAAGGAAAATTATCGAAGAACTAGGTCCCACTTTTGTTAAGCTTGGTCAAATTATGTCAATGCGTAACGAAATACTTCCGACTGAGTACTGTAAAGAGCTTGAGAAGCTGCGTGCTGATGTCAGACCAATGGAATATTCAGAAGTGAAAAAAGTTATTGAGAACGAATATGGAACAGAGCTAGAAGAGGTGTTTCAAAGCTTCGACAGTGTACCTTTAGGCTCTGCTTCTATTGCACAAGCACATTTTGCAATTCTTAAAAATGGAGATAAGGTTGTAGTTAAGGTGCAGCGTCCAGGCATTAAGGATATTATGGCTCGTGATATATCATTACTCAGGAAAGCCTCAAAAATCTTAAAAATTGCTGTTAATACAGGAAATGTAGTGGATTTTGGTATAATACTTGATGAAATGTGGACTGTTACCAGTCAGGAGATGGATTTTCTTATTGAAGCACGTCATGCAGAGGAATTCTATGATTATAATAGAGATATTGTGTATTCCACCTGCCCTAAAATAGAACATAAATTCACTACATCAAAAGTACTTGTAATGGAATATATTGAAGGTGTTCAGATAGATGATATTGAGATACTTATTTCAATGGGATATGATTTAAATGAAATTGGATTAAAGCTTTCTGATAATTACATAAAGCAAATTATTGATGATGCATTTTTTCATGCGGATCCCCATCCTGGCAACATTCGAATTAGAGGCGGAGAGATTGTTTGGATTGATTTAGGAATGATGGGAAGGCTATCAAATAGAGATAAGCTGCTGTTTAAAAATTCAATCAAAGCCATCGCAGAAAATAATGTAGATGAAATAAAGAACATATTAATAACCCTTGGTAATCATAAGGGCAGGATTAATCATTTAAGGATGTACTCAGATATTAGTGATATGCTGTCTAAATACGGGAATATGAGCATTGGAGACATGGATTTGGGAGTTATAATGGAGGAGTTTCTTTTTCTTGCAAATACCCACGGTATATCTATGCCAAAGGGAATGAGTATGCTGAGTCGTGGAATAATAACAATAGAAGGTGTGTTGGCTAAGATTTCCCCTGATATAAATATTGTTCAAGTAATGACAAACCGTATGGCTTCAGAAGTATTAAATAATATAGATTTGTCACAAGAAATATTGAATGTAGGAAAGACGCTATATGGTTCAGCTAGGAAGACTTTGGATATTCCAACACAGCTTTCGGATATACTGAAAATGACAATGAAGGGTCAGACCAAGGTAAATTTGGAGCTGACAGGCTCAGAAGAGCCGCTAACCGCTATTGATAAAATGGTAAATAAGTTGGTTATTTGTATTATTAATGCGGGATTGCTTATTGGTTCAAGTCTTATTTGTACTACAGATATGGAACTGAAATTATTGGGAATACCGCTGATTGGAGTGATGGGATATGCAGTAGCACTTATTCTCGGTGGTTGGCTGATATTGGATATAAGAAAAAAGAAACCTTGAAAAATGCGAAGTTTACATTTCGTGCGTTCATCGTTTTCTTCGCATTTTTGAGCAATCAAGCAATGACCATACACTTTTTAATTGCTATTTGTGTTACCGGTGATACTGGTGGTACTGGCGAAATGTAGGTTAGCTTGAAATGTGTACAATTTTGTAACCGTTAACATTTGCAAGCGTCACAAACTACCAATTTTGTGAATTAGCCTTAATATAGCTAACCAATTCATCTGCATTTGCTTATGCTAGAGTAGCAAATGTATCAGCAGCAATTCTGACATTGATAATAATGCCTTAAAAATCAAACTATTACCACGATAATTGCCACGATATCTATTTGTGCGACGGCTAAAAACTGAGAATGAACAAATGCTAGATCTTAGTAATTACTAATTTATTGTAATTATTTCGGTAACAAACCAATGATAAGTTTGAACGCTGATAGACTTTTCATGTGGGAAAGTTGGGTTAAGTAATTTTAAGGTATTCTTACCTATATGCTGTAAATAAAGATATACATGTGATATAATTCATAAGTAATATATGGAATAAAAAAATTAATAACTCAGGCTTCTGTACATATAAGTTAGCTAAAACCTTTTATATTAATATAGAGAATAATTGAATGTAAATTGTGTGAACACTGTTTTTAGTTGGAGTACTGGTGTACTTTTTATGTGTGAAAGTTGAGTTGAAATATTATAATGTAAAATTGAAACATAAATGGAGGTCGTATGCCAAAGAAAGTTACAATGGATACAATAGCGAAGAAACTTGGAATATCAAAGAATACAGTTTCTTTAGCATTGAGAGGGATGTCAGGTATTAGTGAAACAACACGAAAAGCAATCGAAGATACTGCCACAAGCATGGGATATCAATATAAGTCAAACGCTGTTAAGTCTTTAAATACACGTAACCTATGCCTTGTTATTGCAAAAAGCACCCGTGATTCAATTGGATTTTTCAGCTATATTCAGCTAGGCATAGAAGATGAGGCAAGAAAGAACAATGTAAATACAATAATACACTATTATGATGAGAATGAAGACATTTTTGGAATGCCAAATTGCATAAAGGACGGAATGATTTCAGGAATAATTACTCTTGGAAGAAATTCGCAAAAAACTATAAAATCAATAATTTCATATAATTTACCCATTATTATGGTTGATAATTATTTTGACAATTTACCAATGGATTGTATATTAACAGATAACCAGTGTGGTGGATATCTTGCAACAGAGTATTTAATAAAGTGTGGACATAACCAAATAGGGTTTATAGGAGATATTTCTTTATCTGTTAGTTTTTATGACAGATATCAGGGATATACAAAAGCACTAAAGGAGTACAAACTTGAAATGAATGAAGGATACTCTGTGATTGATAAAGTTTTGGATAATTTACCAAGTGAAGAGGTAGAGAAAATAATCAACGAAACAAAATCTAAGCAAGGACTACCAACGGCTTATGTTTGCTGTAATGATGCTCAAGCAATAGTCATATTGAAAGCAATGAAAAATATGAACATTTCAATACCTAATGAAATCTCAATTATTGGATTTGATGATATAGAAACTGCAAAAAATGTGACACCTGAATTAACTACTATGAAGGTTGAAAAAGAATTGATGGGCAAGATAGCTGTACGCAAACTCCTTGAAAGAATTGAGAGTGGAACTGAAATATCAGAAAAAATTCTTTTATCTGCATCCTTAGTAAAGAGAGAATCGGTTAAGCAAATTACAAAACAGCAATAATTATTTAAAATAAGAAGTAAATGGGCTTAGTATAATTCAGCATTATAAGAACAAAAGTTTTAGACAATGCTAGAGTGATTAATAAAGCGATTTTAGTCGAATAAATACCGATTTGATAATTATTGGAGTTTTTTCTATTAGATGAAAAATGGAAATAATAAGCGAATTTTATATGTATCAAAGAGTAAAAGGTCGAATTTTGAGGTTTGACAGTTTAAGATGCAATGTTATATACTTATTTTAGGTTATTATTGGTAGAGAATATATTATCCTATAATATATTGTTACTAACATACGTTTCTAGGACATCGAACTATTATTTGAACGAGTTGCAACAACCATTACTGATTGATTAAAATTTACCGTATCTACAAAAAGGTTGTTTAAGAGTTAAGAAATTATTTATTTGCGATTAATTTACATAAAGCATACACATAATTATATGTTATATATGTATACATAATAGTTGATTTATGTTTAGCTGAAACATATTGTTAAACATTAAAATGAATTATACTAAATATAAAGGAAAAATGTTCTTAAAGTACTAACTGTCACATATAATACTAAATTGTTTAGACTTAAAATATTATATAAAAGAATAGAGTTGCTTATTTTTATCAAAAGTTAATATCATTAGCATCTTATATTAATTTGCTGATGATTAAATAAAATACAATAAGCTCATGTAGTTAGTCTTACTATTGTAAAAATTATTATTAAACAGTATTTATCTATTATTTAAGAAGGGGAGTATTTGTTATGAAGAGAGAGGAAATTGAGCAAAAAATATCGGAGCTTTTAAAAAGCCGCAGTCAGTTTAATGGTGATAATATTAAACTAGATTGTGATTTAAGAGACAACTATGGTATAGACTCTATTGTTTTAGTAGAATTAATGATTGAAATTGAGTGTGAATTTGATATCTCTATTGATAGTAATTTGCTTACTTATGAGTATTTTTCCACTGGAAAAGCAATTTGTGACTACATAGAAACAAAGCTATAATTCAGATTAAATACCTTTTAGGAGTGTTTTAAAAATGGCAATGAAATACATTAAAAACGTACCTAGATTTTTTGAACCATATGTAAGTGACTGCTTCCATAATGCATTATCTGCTCAATTGTTGTATTTGGGGATAAATCCTAATATATTATTGGCAGATTACCTTTCGTTTTTATATGATAAGGAAACAGGATACATGGGAGTAAACTATCTTTATAAGTACAACACCTCAGTTGAATTTTCAGAAAAAGAACTAAATACATCATTTGAACAAGCATATTTTCCTGTACCTGAGCTTTACAGAAATAATATTGAACCCCAATCTATTGTAGCTAAAGACCAAATTATTGTAAAAATGTATATTGAAAATGATTCAGATCTTGCATATAACAGAGTAAAAGAATTAATAGATCAGGATATTCCTGTTGTAGCTGCCGTAGACCTGTTTTATATGAGGTATCACAGAGCATATCAAAAAGAACACGGACTTCATTATGTAGTGATAACTGGATACAATGAAGAGGAAGGTTGGTATGAGCTATTTGACAAATACAAGCTGTCAAATGGTGATTTTGACGGTAAATTGCAAATAGATGAAATACGAATGGCTAGAGCATCTGAGAATCCTTTAAGCAATGCAATGATGGGTGAATATAAAAGGCCAATTCAAAATGTATGGTGCGAAGTGGAAAACTACAAAGACTTTAAAGTTCAAAATGATAGAATTATAGCTACTTTAACGGAAAGCTGCAGAAGAATGAACAGTGAAAAAGATGTTCTTGGGTATCAATGTGGATTTGAAGCAATCAATACCTTGATTAGCGATTTTGATAGTAAAAAGGCAGAGGCATTATCTGAGACAAAACAGTATATGTTTAAAACCTATTATAATGAGACTTTCAAGACTATATCCAGAAGTAGAAAAAGATTTAAAACCTTTATAAACGAACTACATGAATTAATACCTCAAAATTTTCAAGGAGAAATATCAAATCTGCTAGATGAGTCGTCAAAGCATTGGGATATATGTGCAAATCTATCTTTAAAATTAGGCATTACAAAAAAATTAACACTTTTAGAAGACATTATTGATCAACTTAATGGGGTTGTTGAAAATGAACAAAAAGTAATATCAAGTCTTGGTAATTTGTTTAAGTAAAATTAACGAATTATCAATTATTTGTGACGCTAAGAATATTGGCTACAGCAGTAAAAAAGATAGCGTACCTCTGCAAAGCAGAGATTATCCACGGAAAGCTTTTCAAATTTTTTGTTGCCCAAGTGGGACGTTAACATGAGAGGGATGATGCAATTTGAATTATTCACCATGGGGTTTATTTGCGGAGAGTTATAACCAATTTCCAAATAATTATATGCTAATTCATGAAAATTCACAGTTCACTTATGCTCAAATAATGGAGTTGGTTTTAAAGACATCAGATTTTATTGATAGTATGGACTTTAAGATAGGTGGTATTTTTCTTCCTAACAGTCCACAGTTCATTACATATCTGTTTGCTTTGAATAAACAAAATAAACTTGTTGTACCTCTTTCGTATCAACTTAAAGGGGAATCATTATGTGAAAGAATCAATTATGCAGATGTTGAATTTTTAGTTACAGACAAAAATGGATTTAATGAAGTTAGCAAGATTAGGGATAGACTACAGATCAAGTATATTGTTGTTTTAGAAAATGAATTTGACGCACAGGTTTACAAGTTTGATTCTGAAAAAGTAATTTCTGAGGACATTAAAGAAGACACATTTGGAATTTGCTTTACAGGAGGTTCCACATCAGAGCCAAAAGGAGTAGTTCTCTCAAATTATGCTGTTTCTGGTAATGCATTAGCAGTTGCAGAGGTTTTGCAATTTACTAATGAAGATAGATTTCTTATGGCAAGACCTCTTACACAGGCAGGCCCAATAGCTAGTGACCTGCTAATGGCTATCAGCTGCGGAGCATGTGTTATTCTGCTAAATGATTTATATCATCCTGCTATCTTTTTAAAGACAATCCAAGAATTGCGTCCAACAACAACATATTTAGTGAGAACAATGCTTGTACAAATACTTGATTATCCTTTTATTAATAGGTTTGATACCAGTTCTATGAAAAGAATTATTCTTGGAGCAATGATAACACCTGAAAGTGTTTTCTTAAAGACTAAGGAAAAGTTTAAGAATGTTGCTCTATACAATGCATATGGCTTGTCAGAGGCGGCGGTTAGAGTTTCTTTTGCATGTAACGAAGATGTGCTAAAGTATCCTGGCACGGTAGGAAGACCGATAAAAGGTTGTGACATGACAATTTATCGTGATGACGGTTCTGTTTGCGATACAGACGAGATTGGTGAAATATTTGTTCATACTGATTATATAATGGACGGATATTACAAATACAAAGATAAGACTTTGCAGGCATTAACAGATAAGGGATTAAGAACCAAGGATAAAGGCTACAAAAACAAACAAGGCTTGTACTTTGTTGTTGGCAGAACAGACGACCTAATTATTCAGGGTGGAAATAATGTGTATCCTATTGAAATTGAACAAATACTGCTTATGAATCCTTTAATAAAAGAAGCTGTTGTTCTAGGAATAGATGATGAAAAATTAGGTCAGAAAATTGTTGCGATGGTTCGTGTTGTTGAAGGAGAGAATGTATTAGTTCAAGATTTATACAAATGGTGTCGAGCAAATCTAGAGGATAGAAAAATTCCTAGAGAAATTGCAATAGTTGAAAATATACCAAGAAATGAAATGGGAAAACTTAATAAAAATGTACTAAAAAACTTTTATGAAAATAAAATCAAAAAATAGGAGGAAGTAAAAAGTGAAAAGAGAAGAACTATCATTAGAAAGACAACTGGTATTAATGACAGCAATTGAAGTTAAAGAAGCACAGGGTGCTAGATTGGAAGAAATTCTTAACAGCCACCTCAATTGGGCAGATATAATTCTTCAGATGGTAACTCATAGAACATTAGGTATGTTTTATTACAATTTGAAAAAGTTTAAGCTAGTTGATAAGCTTGAAAAAGAAATGTCTCGCCTTTTAGAAGCAAATTGGCAGGTTTATGGAGAAAGAAATGCATATTATCAAAAAGAACTTACTGATATTCTAAATGCATTTAATGAACATAATGTTGTTGTACCTGTTCTTAAAGGCAATCTATTAGCTACCATGGTATATCCTGAATTGGAAACAAGAATATTTAATGACTTGGATATGATTATGAAGCTTGATGATGTAGTTACTGTAACAAAAGCTTTAGAAGGAAGAGGATTTGTTCAGGGACATTATGATGATGAAAAACAAGTAATTGTAGCTGCCTCAAGGAAAGAAAAAATGCTACAACAAATGGTTACTCACGAATTGCAGGAATTCCTAAAGATAAGTGATAATAAGTTTGCAAAGCTTGTACAGGTTGACATTAACCATGATGTTCTTTGGAAAGGAAATTGCCCATATAAAGTGCCTACTGAAGATTTAATAGCAAGAGCACTTCCTATTGACATTGATGGTGCAAAAGGATATATGCTTGATTACATAGACAATATTATTCAGCTTAGCTGCCATTTGTACAAAGAGGCAACACTAATGATGTGGGTTACTGATTTAAGAGACTTGAAAATCTATAAATTCTCAGATTTGCATATGTATATTAATAAGTTCTTTGACAAAATTGATTGGGATTTACTTGTTGAAAGAATAAAGGGATACAATCTGGATAAGGTTGTTTACTACAATTTCCACTATATTGAGATGATGTTTGGGGAGGTTATCCCTGAAAAAGTAATGAATGCATTAAGACCTGAAGATCTTACATATTTAGATGAGTACGGTATAGAAAACAAGGAACCTTCAATATGGGAATATGATTTCTTTACAAGACTTTTTGAAACAGATAGAGTTTTGACTCTAGCGGAAAATCAAGTGTCAGGTATGAAAAAGTACTTAGATGCAAAAGCAGAATCGGATGGGGTTTTCAAACATAGAACATTAAATAACTAGAATTCGTAACGCTATTAAATGTAATCGGTGCAATTATGTAATACGCTTGGAGGGGAGAGGTGAGACTATGACACCTGATAGAGATACCATACTTAAAATGCTGATTACATCTTTAAAAAGAGATGAAAATGAATTTGCCAATATAACAGATGATACAGACTTAAGAGAACATGGGCTTGATTCTATTACCAGCATTGAGACCATTGTTATGTTGGAGGAAGCATTTGATATTAATGTAGATGACGATGATTTATACATTGAGAATTTTAATACATTAGGAAAGATAATGGTATTGCTTGACAAATGTATGAATAATTAATATATTTGACTCTAAGTGCAATCAAAAATACTGCCTCAAAAATAGGCGGTGTTATTGATTGCACTTTTTGCATAGTGCTTGCTAACGGCTGTTAACACATCCCTATTCTAACCAAGCTTTGACATTAATTTATTGTACATTTATTTAAATGGAGGTATACTATTGCTATAATTTTGTATGAAAGTCGGCGTGGGAGGTACTATGCAAATACTTGTTGATGCAGATGCATGTCCTGTTAAAGAAATAATTGTTAGAATTGCAAAGAAATACAGTATTCCTGTTACTATGATAATTGATACAAGTCACCAGCTTTATGACGGTTACAGTACAATAATAACAGTAGATAAGGCAAGAGACAGCGTAGATATAAAGCTTATAAATTTACTAAAAAAAGAAGATATCGTTGTCACTCAGGACTATGGAGTAGCTGCAATGGGATTGGGAAAGGGTGCAAAGGTACTCAATCAGAATGGATTGATTTATTCAGATAATAATATTGACAGGCTATTATTCGAAAGACATATTGGTCAAAAGGTACGTAGAGCAGGAGGAAGAACAGGCAGTGTTAAAAAGCGTTCCAAAGAAGATGATGATAATTTTGAGAAATCATTATTAAAGCTCATTGGAGAACATGAAGAATGAATTATGGTAATATTAAATTATTATAAGGAAATATATGTATGCTATAATTGATGTAAGATGTGAGATGAAATTTTATGGTTATAGAGGATAATCAATTTTGAAAACTCAAAAAAAGTTTGTGGGAACGTAGTGGTTTTCCTAGCAATGAAACTATATACAGTTATTTCTAGTGTGGAGAAAGTGCAAAATAGGTGCTTAAATATAATTTTTGAATGTTAAATTGGCGTGGGAGATTAAAATAAAATGAATGAAGTTAAAATCGGTAAATATAAACATTTTAAGGGAAAAGAATATAGAGTTCTCTATATTGCAAAGCATAGTGAGACTTTAGAAGCTATGGTTGTATATCAGGCTCTTTACGGGGATATGAATATTTGGGTTAGGCCTTTATCAATGTGGAATGAAATAATTGAAAGAGATGGAGTAAGCTTTAGAAGGTTTGAGTTTATTGGAGAATGACCTTCTCTATAAAGAATATAAATATAATTTATGTCCCTATACTATTTGTGTTGCCTCGGTACAGGCGAAATGTAGGTTATCAGCTTAAAAAATGAGGCGTGGAGGTTAGTATGGATAATCATGCAAAGGCAATTCTTGAAAAACGTATAAATAAGGTTACTGATAATCTTAGAAAGAACAATATGCAGGTTCATTATGTAGAAAGCAAAGCAGACGTAGTTAATAAGGTAGCAGAGCTACTCAAGGATGGGGACACAGTTGGAGTTGGTGGCTCTCAAAGTATTTTTGAGAGCGGAGTATTTGACTTGCTGCGAAGTGGGAAATATAACTTTTTAGACAGATATAAAGAGGGATTGTCTAGAGAAGATATAGAAAAAATATACATTAAGTCGTTTTCCGCTGATGCGTATATTTGTAGCTCCAATGCAATAACTGAGAAGGGAGAGCTATATAATGTAGATGGCAATTCTAATAGGGTTGCAGCTATATGCTATGGTCCAAAGTCTGTAATTATAATAGCTGGCTATAATAAGATAGTAAAGAATTCTGATGAGGCTGTAAAACGTGTTAAAGCAATAGCAGCACCTGCTAATTGTGGTAGGCTAAATTATAACTCTTATTGTAAAGAAAAAGGAGAATGTATGTCATTCTTATCAAATGCATCTGACATTACAAATGGTTGTAGCAGCCCAGATAGAATATGTTGTAATTATGTTTTTTCAGCATACCAAAGAAAGAAAGACAGGATAAAGGTAATACTGATAGGAGAAGAATTAGGTTATTAGGAGGAAAAAATGATTGTATCATCCTTAAGAATGAAGCTTTATGCACCTAACTGTCATTCTCTGAAGGATAAAAGAATGATAGTAAAAAGCTTGATTAATAGAACACGCAATAAGTTTAATGTATCAATAGCTGAAATAGAAGAACATGATTATTATCAGACAATAGTAATTGGTACAGCCTGTGTTTCATCAAGCAGAGCTCAAGCAAATGCTGTTTTAGATGAGGTTATGAGATTTATTGAAGAAAACACAGAAGCTGAGATTACAGATTTTTTATTTGAAGAGCGATGAAAAACAGCAAAGACCTTGTGAGAAATAATCCTCAAGGTCTTTGCTAATATAAAGGGAAAAAGGTATTAAATGGTTTGCGGTTTACAATAATTATTTATTTGTCTTCAGTAAAGGTAAGCTTAAGAGTGAGAGTTTTGTCTCCTCTGATAACTACCGCATCAACAGTATCGCCTGCCTTATGCAATTTCTTTACAGCATCTATATCGGACATGGTTTTTATTTGCTTTCCATCAAGTTTTACCAGTACATCACCTTTCTTTATTCCTGCAGCTTGAGCAGCTCCACCAACTGGAACTTCTATAACGTAAATACCTACAGGGATTCCGTACATTTCAGATATATCTTGTGAAACTTCTTGCCCTGAAATTCCTACTAGCGGCTTTCCTTTTACATAACCATATGCCTTCAACTGCTCTATTATTGGTTTGGCAGTATTAATTGGAATTGCAAAGCCTAAACCTTCTACGCCTGAAACAGATATCTTAGCTGAATTTATACCGATAACCTGTCCTTTTGAATTTAATAATGCACCACCGCTGTTACCTGGATTTATTGCAGCATCAGTCTGAATGAGATTTAGAGACATATTTCCAGTGTTTAATTGCCTATTCAATGCACTTATAACACCAGAGGTAACTGAACCAGCAAATTCCATCCCAAGAGGATTGCCTATGGCAACAGCTAAATCTCCAACCTCAACACTTGATGAATCACCAAGCTCTGCAACTGGAAGATTTGTGAGGTCAACCTTAATAAGTGCCAAATCATTGTCGCTGTCTCCACCGATAAACTTAGCCGTTGCTTCACGTTTATCAGGTAAATAAACTGTCAGAGTGGTATTCTTTATATTACTATTTGGGTCAGCATATTCAACAACATGATAGTTTGTCATAATATATCCATCTGAACTAATTATAATTCCTGAACCTTCAGCATCAGAAGTGGAAGGTGCGGAAGAACCAAAGAAGAAGGAACGATTATTGGTTTTAAATGTCATTTTAATACCAACAATTGAAGGACCAACTTTTTTGGCTATTTCTGTTACTGTTAAATCATTTAAATTAGTTGAAGCTACTAAGTTTGTACCAGAAATATTATTTTCAGCAGATGATGTTTGTAATAATCTACTATTTGATGATATGTTATTTTGCATAGCACCTAATTGCTTTGAAAAGCTGGTATATAGTGCTCCGCCTACAACAAAGCTTGTAATGACAGAAGTAACGAGAACAAGTGACATATAGGCTAGTAAGTTGTGTCTTCTTTTGTTGTCAGGCTTAACAATGCTCTCTTTGTAGTTTAATCGATTGTGAAACTGTTGGTTTGTACTGTTTACAAAATATGCTGTATTCTGTGTTTGACTATCCAAGTCTGTATTGCTATGTGCTTGAGAGTACACAGTACTATTGTCTTGTGTTTCAGAGTTTGAAATACTATCATCATTTGAAAGGCTTTCCCAATTGTCAGCACCTTGTACTTCCTCAATTGAATTAGTATTATCTTGAACCTTAGTGTCCGAATTATTGTTATCTTCTACCTGAGCTTCAATATTATAATTATACTGCGTCTCATTATTCAAATCCTGATTATCATTTTGCTGAGCATTTAAATCATTATTATTTTGTAATTCAGTATTCCAATCATCATTATTTCTATTAAACATAATATTACCTCCAATCCGAAAATATAATTTGTTTTATCTTATGTTTATATAATAAACTTTAATTATGTACAATTTACTAATAAAATTTTAATAAATTGTTATAAAATTTAAAACAAATTGTTAACAAAAGTAATTGCTTTTGGATGAAAATGCTCTTATAAGTGTGATGCCAGCTTACTACAAAACTTTTGGGCATGAAAATTTTAGAAGCACCACTAATACTAATTTGGAAATGCAACAGTGAAAAATTTGATTTTTGAATATAACTTGTTATTTGAATAAGACATTTAGAATATTTTGGTTTGAAATGAACGTAGAGTGCATAATTGGACTATGAGAATAATATTGCAGTATAGAATGGCTTAAAAGCATGGATTTTTATAGGTAGAACTTGTTTAGCTTTTTAAAAAAGAGAATAAGCTGTTAGCTTATGGTGTTGAAAGGAACTAAAACAAAAAAATCTTCACTCCTGCAAACGATGATTTACAAACATAAAATCATAGGGTATGTTTTCGCAGGAAATTTCATATAGAGATTTGCTTGCTTTTTTATCAATATCAACAAGAACATATTCTTCTAATATAGCAATAATCTTGCCATAGCCAATAAATTTGTCATCCCTTGTTATTGCAATAAGATCGTCCTGTTTAATAAAATCTCTTTTTTCACATTGAATTATCATATACTCACCTAAAACATATTTACTCACTTTCTATATTAATGATTTTTAGATATATGAATATGGCTAAAGATAATAAGTGTATTTATAAAGAAAGTGGCACTATTATTTATATCCTTTATCCAATTTATTTATGCATTAATAAAAATACATTTAAAGCCGATTATTAATATATAAGGATATGAATGTTGCCAATAGGCACAATAGTCTAAGGAGGGATTGAATATGATTAAAGGAGTAAACTCCAACCCGATAGCAAATCAAAATGTGTGTGCAAAAAAACAAGAATATACAAAAGATAAACCTTGCGAGAATTCTAAACAAGCAGCAGCGGTTTTGGAATTAGGTAAATCATCAGAAAATACTGCGGGAGTCTACGGAAAACCTGCTGTATCAACAAAAACTACCTCAGAAGATAAAGTAGAAAAGAAAACAAACTCAGCTAATGCAGAAGAGATAGATAGATTATGGGCTGAGGCAAACAGAGCTAATCAAAACCTGAGAGATTTGGTAGAACAGTTGCTAAAAAGTCAAGGGAAGAAATTCCAGGATGTTTTATCTGGAAAAGAAAGCTTGGAAATTGATGAGGAAACTAGGGCTGCTGCTCAACTTGCCATATCAGAGGACGGAGAATGTGGTGTACAAGCTGTAAGTGACAGAATAGTTGCATTTGCAAAAGCTATTTCTAATAATAATCCAGAAAAGTATGAAGAACTTATGAGAGCAATAGATGAAGGCTTTGTACAGGCGGAAAAAGCATTGGGTGGAGAGTTGCCCGAAATATGCAAAAAAACCCATGAAGAGGTTAGAAGAAAAATGGAAGCGTGGAAAGCTGGTGAAGCTGAAAACAGCATGGCTGTAAACGAATAAAGCTCATTAAACAGAGCTACATATACGTATATTTAAAAGGGAGTATTATAGACTTATTACCAGTAGGAATATGATGCTTCCTTTATTGTAGCATTTGTATAATTTTTCCGATTTATAAATAACTAAAATCGTTGTGAAGCCGAATAATAAACCATTTAATATGAAAAAGTAATTAATTTGATGATAAAAAACGGATTTTGTCGGAAATAATTTTAAAGAATAATTGTTTTTAAGTCGATACAGATTTAAATGATTTAATTTAGTTAGCTATCATATGTAGTATTTGTAACATGGCAGTAATATTTAAAATTTATTAACTCAATTTTCCAGTGAAAAATTGTAGGTTTAGAAAACTTATCAATGGAAAGTTGAATTAGATATAATTGCATGAATTAGTTGGTAAATACATCAGACGTATGTCTAGGAGGGTTATTCATAATGGCTACTTATAACGTAAAAAGAGTTCATAAGGTAAGTTTAACAATTACATGCTTAATAATATTTGGTATGATTATTAATGCAACTATCACAGGGGGTATTGATGCGGGTATAACACTTGCTATAAGGGCTTCAATATGTGTTATTATTGGTGCTATAAATTATTTTTTACCAATAAATGACTATGTAAAAGGTTTGATTTTCGGAATTGTACCAAGTGCAAGTATGTGCCTGCTTTTATACTTATATGGATTTCAACAAAGCAGACATTATATAATCTGGTGTACAGTCGGCTTGATGGCATTATATTTTAAAAGAGAGATTACAATTATACACGGAGTTCTCGTCAATGTAATGTTGTTTGTTGTCTTTTTTGCAAGACCTGATAGTATAACTGGTAATGGTGCTAATATTGGAGATTTTATTTTTCTAATAATAATTCTTGATGCCACAGTAGCATTATTATACTTTTTAAGTAAGTGGGGAAGAGAGCTTGTTAACGAAGGGAATCAAAAAGAAATACATACAGGTGAACTGTTAAACAAATTGAAGACTACATTTACAAAGGTAGAAGATAACACTAATACTATTGATAATAGCATAAATGAGTTGAATTCTAATATACAATTTATAACTGAATCAAGTAAAAATATAAATGTTTCAATTCAAGAAATGGCTAAATCCATACAAGAGGAAGCTGCCAGCGTCTATAAAGTAAATGAAACTATGACCGACTCTTTAGAAATTGTATATGAAACAAGAGATATATCGAAGGGTATATCTAATAAAGCTGATATAGTTAGTGAAAAGGTTAGTGAAGGCTGGGACAGAATGCAGCAGATGAATAATCAGATAAATATTATTAGTGATTCTATTAGTACAGCTAATACTACTGTATTTGAACTTCAAGCAAGTATGGATAAGGTAAACAATTTGCTAGAAGGCATATCACAAATTGCTGAGCAAACAAATCTTTTAGCACTTAATGCTGCTATAGAATCAGCACGTGCTGGGGAACATGGAAAGGGCTTTGCTGTTGTTGCTGATGAGGTAAGAAAGCTGGCAGATCAAAGTACACGTATAGTAAATGATATAACGCAGGTTACAACAGCGTTAGCTAATAAGTCCCAAGAAGCATTTGAAAAGGTCAACCAAGGGAGTGTTGCAGTAAAAGAGGGAAAAGACCTTATAAATAATATATCATCGAATTTTAAGGATATTAAAGAATCTTTTAATGATACAAATACAGAAATAACAAATGGATTAAGCAAAATAGAAGTAGTTGCAGATAAGTTTGTAGATGTTCAGCGTGAGATGGAGAATATGGCAAGTATATCTGAACAGAATGCGGCATCTACAGAAGAAGTATTAGCTACTATTGAAAATGAAAATAACCAAATAATACGAATTGGTGATTATTTACATGAAATACACCAATTAAGTGGAGAACTCAAAAAAATGGTGTATTCTCACAATAATTAGTGTGAAAGTTATGAGGCAATGATTTCAGCTATTGTTTATTAATTATGTACATTGTGCTAGAAATTTTCAATACATTTGTAAGCTTAATTTGATTTATTTCGCCAAAAGCCGTTCTATTAGGTCAGGAACGGCTTTTGGCTCGCATATACATATATATAAGTGCTGGGGACACTATATAATACTATTTTTAAATCCAAATTAGTATAACTAATTTGTTTTAGTACTAAAGTTAAAACATTGATAGGCACTGAAAGGTACTAAATCATAATACTAGTTTTATTCTATACGGAAAGCCTTGTATTCACCTGGTTCCAAGGAAACTTTAAAATAGGTATTTCCATTCATACTTATTCCATCAAATTTTGGAGTGTTAAAGCAGCTACAAGACTCAATTAGATATAAATGTTGAGCTTCCTTGTGTAAAACTATTGTGAATTCAACATTTGTCTTTCTGAAGGATTCAACTATAAAGGTATTATTGTCATATACAAAAAGACCAATGTTCGAGGGTGCTTCTAAATGAACAGGCACACTAATTGATGCTGTTTCTCTGATTATGTTTAATACAGCCTCTGGATAGCTATACAAATCTCCAGGGTTATCAGGAATAGTTATAACATATAGTTTGCCTTTGCTGTATTTGTTTTCTAATAATACAGCATGATTATTAAAGCTATCTATTCCAACTGCCATCTGCCAGCTGTCATTTGTTTTAAAGTCAATGTGGGGCAATAAAATTTCTTTTTCAGAATAATAATAATCCTTGAAAGCACAGGTATCCATTTTTACAGCAAATTCTTTTACACTTGACTTCTTATCAGTATAATTTATTACAGCTATATCAGAGAGTTGTTCGTTAATAGCTCTAAGTAAGCCAGTAGTAATCATTACGGAATTACCAGCACACAAGCTCTTTTTAATTTTTTCAATGATATCTGAATCCTTTTTTGCACTCTCTGTAAGAAGAATAAATTTGCTTTCAGAAGGGTATTCAGAATATGGTTCAAGGGGTAATCCAAGCATACCAAGGTATCCGTGAATAAAATCCTCACCATCAGAATTAAAGGGTTTATAGCAGGAGATTCCAACAGGCTCGCCAATATGACCAATAAGCTTGTCCAACTGCTCAAACACAAAGCCAGCAAGAGGAACAAAAATCTTGTGATCATATGCCAATAAACCGGCACAGAAAAGTGTTATTTCCTTAGCTTTAGAAAAAATGGTCATATATAATTGTTCTACATAGGTATCTAAAGTGCAATTAAAGGAGTCAAACCATCCACCCATATTTTTACCAGGGTTAATGTTTTCAAAATACCTCATTATAAAGTAACCGATATATCTCTGAAGAACCTGTTGAGTATATTGTGAATCACGAGTTTCAGTTCCAGTATAAAAGGAATCAAACAGATCTACTTGAGCTTTTGGCGTATAACCATTAAACTGGTGATGATCATACCAGTTGGGGTATTTTATTATCATATTTATATTTGGGTTGACTGTTTTTGCCTTACTCATAATTTCAGAAGATACTTCTGCCAACAGCTGTGTTCTGAAATCTGCCCAGCTTTTGTTACCTTTAGCGTCTATACATAAATCACATTTGCAATTAGTAAAGTAAAAGTCGTCTAAAATTACTTCATCAAATATTTTGGCAGTATATGAAACCACTTCTCTTAATTGCTTCCTCAGTTCTGGATTGCTATAACAGAAAGAACTAAAATCCCAAGTGTTATCTGTTTTAGGAGTTGTGGTGATGGCACCTGATACTTTGATGCCCTTTCTATTAAAAAACTCCTTGCAGAATAGAATATCCTCCTCTGAAAGAAAAACGCCGCTACGATAGGTTTCTAGATAGACCTTCCCTATATTGATGTGCTTGGAAAAGAATTCAAAGGAGGATTCAAAAGCGTCATCTTCCTTAAGTTTTAATAGATCAAAGGCGTTGTAAAAAATAGCTGTACTAAAATTCTTGTAGGACATATAATATACCTCACTTAGCAATATAATTATTTAGTAGACTTCATAGCTGTTGGAACCTATTAATATTACTGCAAATGCTTTGAACCTTTTTATTTTGGGATATCCTCTATATTAATATATCTCAATTATAGATATTATATTAATAAATATCTCGTCAAAGGTTGCTGTATATTACTCAAATATTGCTTTTTTAAACGCTGATGGAGAACAGCCTTTTATCTGTTTAAAAACACGATTAAAGGTTTTAATGCTGTTGAAGCCCGAATTAAATGAGATTTCTGATATAGAGTCAGATGTATTAATAAGCAGGTTTACCGCTTTAGATACCTTGTAGTTGTTTAAGTATTGCCCAAAAGTCAAACCTGTAGTATCCTTGAAAAACCGTGTAAAATGAAACATACTAAAGTTAGCAGATTTTGACACATCAGCAAGCGTGATTTCTTCCATATAATTTTCATCAATATATTTTGTTATTTGTTCAAGTATTTCCAGTTTTTTCATTTGTTTATTCAGCTCCGCAGAGCAAAGCTTTTCATTTGGCATATAGCGGATTATTCCAGCTGCGATGTCATAGAGTCTGGCACCAACAAAAAAATCAAATCCTAATTGCTTTTCTTTTTTTTCTTTATAAATATCTAATATTTGTTTTTCAAAAAAGGTGTGAATAGAAAATTCGGAGTTGTTTTTATTCTTAATATATGGAATATGAGGATCTAAAAGCTTTATTCCTGTTAAAAGGTTTGAAAGCTCTTCAAATAGTGCTGGCTCAAAGATAAGAATAATTCTGTCACATTTTTGAGGCTGCATTATAAAGTAGTGTACTTCTCCCATTCCTACAATAAAAATATCTCTATTATGCAAAGTGTATATGGCATTGTTTTGTCCAATTTGAAGTTCTTCGCCTAATACATAAATTATTTCAATTCTTTCATGCCAATGAGGAGGAAATTCTTGAACATCTGTAGTGAATATATTTATTGGAAATGGACCTGTGTTGTTTCTGTAAATTTTTTGATGATGTGCTTCCATAGTTTATATCCATGTACCGTATTTTGTTCAAGCGCTTTAGTCTACGGCATGGAATCCACCCTCCTTTTAATCTCTATTATAACGCCTAGATTCAAAATGAAATTTTTCGATTGTAGAAAAATTTCATTACATCAGCGGCGTTTCATCGAGGCGGGAGATATTCTCACCGCCTGATAACCAAAGTTGTACCCGCCACTTATAGAAGTGGGGGACATTTTCTTGCCTCGTTATATTTTTAACTGTAATTTCAAAGCATAACAGAACATTATGGCTTATTGTACTTAATTGGTATATCGAATGTACTTCTTAGGTATATACTAGCATAGAATATTATATATATAAAGAATCATTTATACCTAGATCCCATAGTATAGTAATGTAATCAATATTTGCACATGAAAATTTTTCGGTGTGTGAGACTCATCAAGGGTATGTTGCAATATTTAAAATGAAATTTGATGATGAAAATGGATAAAAACTACATATAGTAGCTACGAACAAAAATATATAAAAAATTACACAATTTTGTTTCCATAATAGCAGATTTTTTTTAGTATTTTTTACATATACATATAAGTTGAAATGGTATACAATTCATATTGTTGAAAACAATTTATTCTAGTTGGTGGATTTAATTCCACCAGCTAGTCTTAATATATTTCTTCCTGAAAATTCTATCCTTATGTTGAAGTTTGACATAGGGATTTTTATATTTTAATTCAGATGATTACTAGCAAAAACCCATCAAAAGGGCTTGTTTTTGGGCTGTAGAAGGTAATTGAAAAAATACTTTAAAAAACTAAATAAAAAATAATAAATTCTATTGACATAAATCATCTTCTTTTGTATAATGTAAAAGCACGTTACGAACGGCAAATTTTATGGCGGCGTGGCTCAGTGGCTAGAGCATTCGGTTCATACCCGACAGGTCGTAGGTTCAAATCCCACCGCCGCTACCATAATCAAGCGATAAACTTTATCGCTTTTTTACGGCCCGTTGGTCAAGCGGTTAAGACACCGCCCTTTCACGGCGATAACAGGGGTTCGATTCCCCTACGGGTCACCATTTGGGAGCTTAGCTCAGCTGGGAGAGCATCTGCCTTACAAGCAGAGGGTCATAGGTTCGAGCCCTATAGTTCCCACCAATAAAAAAAGATTGCATTTTGAATGCAATCTTTTTTTATTGGTGGGAATTTATATGTTTTTAACCTCATTCAATGGCTTTGTATTATTGAGCTTGAAGCAGTGTAACAAAAATTAATAAACGGTAAATTTATACACGTGAGATTAAAAAGAAGATTCCCTTTTACACATTATAAGGGGTGCGGAGTAAACAGGTCGTGTTTCGTAGAAGGGGGAAGTAGTTCCCCTAAAGGTGAAGTTAATATTCTGTGGAAAAGCAATATGATTATAAAATCAAGTGATAGTAAGTGTGAATTATTGTATAATATATTCATATAAAAGCTAAGTATCTTATATTAGAAAGGATATACGTATATGGGTGAAGTTGAGAGTATAAGGGAAAGAATTTTATCTAAAATTTCTGACAAGAAAATGTACATGGATAAAAAGCAGACTACCTACTATAGACTGGAGCTGGTAGAGAGGATTACAAACAGGCTTGTTGCATTTTATGATGAATGTAAGGAATGTTCGGATTTTATTAGCAGACTTGAGAGTTATATAGATACCATTGAAATTAATACAGATAAGCAAACTAACAGAGAATACCATAAATATTTAAATACAATTATTTCACATCTTGCTTCTAAGCATAAGCTTGTTGATGAAAACTATTATATGTCGATATATATGCCAATTGGAATGATGTTTGGCATGGCATTTGGGGCAGTAGGTATTATTGGTGACTCTAGTAACATGGGAATAGGTATAGGTATAGGACTTTGTATTGGAGTAGCCTTGGGAGTAAGTCAAGATGCAAAGGCAAAGAAAGATGGAAGGGTTATATAGTCATTAATATTTTATGAATCAATACTTCTAAAGCCCTTACCAATAATCTCAGATGTATTGCTTATTGTGATAAAAGCAGAGCGGTCTACGCTTCTGATAAAGCTACGAAGCCGTATTGCTTGCCTTCTGCTTAGTACTGTACTAATTACCTCCTCCTGTTTGTTAGTAAATGCACCCTCAGCCTTATATACAGTTGCTCCTCTTTTAATATTATTTACAATAAAGCTTTTAATCTCACAAGCTTTTGAACTGATTATAACCATTTGCTTTTTTACATTTAAGCCCTCTATTACAAGGTCTATCATAAAGGATTTAATAATAAGACCTAGAATAGAATACATGCCTATTCTAATTCCAAAAACCGCACCAGCTCCTGTAGCAATTATAAAATCTGATAGTAATAAAGTTTTTCCAATATCTAGTTTAGTGAATTTGCTAATTATTTTAGCTATGATATCTGTCCCTCCTGTAGAAGCATTGCAGTTAAAAATTATTGCTGAACCAACCGCTGGAAAAATAATTGAGTAAATAAGCTCAAGCATAAGGTCGCCCGTCAGAGGTGTTTTTATTGGAAATATTTTTTGAATAAACCAAACAATTCCAGATAGAACAAAGCTAGAGTATATTGTTTTTGAACCAAAATCTCTTCCAAGGAAAAGATATCCCACAAGCATTAGTAGTATGTTAAGTATAAGCATCATTGGACCAACATCAATTCTTGGAAAGAAGCTGCTAATAATAATTGCCAAGCCACTTACTCCTCCTGTTGCAAAATTATTGGGTATTTTAAACATGCAGATTCCAATACCAACTAGTATCAAACCTATATTAATCAGCAAAAAGTCTTTTATTAAATTTCTTGTATTCTTCATATGTTGTATTCTCCTGTTATTTGTATAGCGACCATTAGTGGCTCTTCAGCCTAGAGTAATTAATTATGTGTTGTTTTAGCCTTTACTAAAGTCAATTACTGTTCAAAGTCCTTGTTTGATATCATCGGATATTTAGCTGATAGTAATTTGCTTTTGTACTCGAAGTTAATATTTTTATAGTTTGCTCAAGTATATATTTGCTTATGCCTTGTACTAGAATGCTTAGAAAATATGGGCTGATTTAATATTTATGATTTTCTATAAAAATCATGAGATTTTGCTTGATTTTTTTCAGCTGAGTATTTTAATTCTGAGTCATAATAAAAACATTTCGACAGCGTGCATCAAAAAACAGTAATTCTTTAGTTGAGATTTTGTTTTAATCAAACTAGAAATACTTAAATTCATGTTGTAGCTGTACAGCATTTTGATGATAACTGTCTAAAACATATTATTTCCCTATTCTAAATGTGACAAATAATTTTTATTGCCCGCATTATAATCATTAAGGCTAGCGAGACTGAAGATATGGATATGAACTTCACATATTTAAATACACTAGTCCACGGTATTCAAGGGATATTCTATCAATGGGAATAGAGTTTCTTCACCGTAATAGAGCTTTCAGTTGGTAAAATAACTTGGTTAAAAACAAATGATAAAGTACAGGGGGAACAATAAAGATGAAGACAGAAACACTTCCGTATAAAAATATTGGAGGCTATAATTCTGCGCAGCGTAAGAAGAGCAGAGGTATAAAACTTTTGACTCTGCTGGAATATCTGAATAAGGCGAATTTTTTTATTCTACCTATGGCTTTTTTGCTAGGAAGAATTACACTTTTTGATGGACGAATGCCATTTGGTATTGCCATCTATGCTGCAACTTTAGGGATGAATATTAACAGGATATTTATATCCATTGCAATTTTTGCTGGAATGCTTTCATCAGGTTCTGCTTATGAAAACGAACTATTCTATAAGCTAATAACAGCTTTTACTGTAATGCTTTTAATTAATGCAATTAATATTCCTTTTAAAAAAAGTATGGGTTCCCATTTAAGGATTGGAATAATAACCTTTATAGGTTTATTAGTACCAGAAATTCTATTTATATGTTTACAGGGCTTCTATGTGTATAGTGTTCTTGAAGCACTGCTAAATGGATTTATTGTTTTTGCACTAGTTTTTGTTTTCAAAAATGTAATGGGAGTACTGGAGAGTCCTACGAGGATATACAGCTTGACAAATGAAGAAACCTTGAGCATTGCAATTGCATGTGCATTGACAGTAAGTGGGTTGGGACCTTGCTATATTTATGGAGTAAGCCTTAGAAATATTTTGTGCATCATAATCATACTTATTTTTAGTTATAAAGCAGGTGCAGGAAATGGGACTGCAATTGGTTTAATTGTAGGAACTCTGATAAGTATTTCTTCTGAAGCATCAACTGCTATTGCTTCCTTTGCTTTTTGTGGGCTTATTTCGGGAATTCTAAGAAGTATGGGCAAGATTGGCTGCTGTTTAGGTGTATTAATGGGTGATGCAATATTGACATATGTTATTACAGGTTCAATTGAGGTACTTATTATATATGAAATGATAATATCAATTGCAGTTTTCATGCTAATTCCAGAAAAGGTCATGGACACTATAGTGAGCAGATTTGATAATAAACTATTAGCTAAGGGAGATAAAAAAGGATATAGTGCGAGAATTAAAGACATAACAGTAGATAAATTAAACAGGTTTTCAACTGCATTTGGCGAAATGGCAAAGACCTTTGATGAAATATCTGAAACAAAGACTATTACAGAAAAACATGATATTACGGCAATATTTGATAGAGTGGCGGATAAAGTATGTAATAATTGCAGTTTGTGTACTCATTGCTGGGAACAAAATTTTTGTAACACCTATCAGATTATGTTTAAAATAGTTGAAAAGTTAGATAGTAAGGGATGGATTGAGCAAGAGGACATTCCTAAATATTTTTTGGACAGATGCGAGAGAGTAGAGGAATTTGTGAAATCTGTAAATAATGTTTTTGAACTGTTTAAAGTTGATATGGTATGGAGAAATAGGGTTGGAGAAAGCAGGGGATTAGTGTCACAACAGCTAAAAAGTATGTCAAAGGTAATTTCTAATTTGGCTAGTGAATTAAATACAGATATTGAATTTAAGGCTGATATAGAAAATCAGTTAATATTAGAATTATCAAAAGCAGGTATTAGGAATTCAGATGCTATTGTATATGAAAATAGATATGGTAAGTATGAAATAAGCTTATCATATAAAGGCTGTGGTGGAAGAAGAAACTGTATAGGAAATGTTGAGAAGATAGTTTCTGCGGTAGTTAATCGTA
The DNA here is from genome assembly GCA_023398105.1 of Bacillota bacterium. Classification (GTDB taxonomy): domain Bacteria; phylum Bacillota; class Clostridia; order Acetivibrionales; family DSM-1351; genus Ruminiclostridium. Next base: position 85,519 of record JAEWST010000118.1, read on the forward strand.
GAATGTTGAAGGATGGGAGCCAGTGCGGGCTAAATTCAAAAACTAATATGTGCACAATTAAACTTGTTGAGGAGGAAACCTACAAAGTAATTACAGGTGTAGCTAGGATGTCAAAGCATGAGAAGTATGTTTCTGGAGATAACTATACTTTTATAAATTCTGGCGATGGCAAGTATATTGCAGCTTTGAGCGATGGAATGGGGACAGGGCATAAAGCTTGCATACAAAGTAAGGCAACAATTAATCTTATTGAGCAATTTATGGAGTCGGGTTTTGATAAGGATACTACAGTTAAACTTATTAATTCTCTTTTGGTTCTCAAATCAAATGATGATTCCTTTGCAACTATTGATATGTCTGTTGTGGATTTATATGAAGGGGAAGTGGAATTCGTAAAGGTTGGGGCTGCTCCTACTTTTATCAAAAGAAATGAGTTTGTTGAAATAGTGAAGACAGCATCTTTGCCAGCAGGCATTATGAGCGATGTAGAGCTGGAATTGGTACATAAGAAGATAGATAATGGGGATTTCATTATTATGCTTTCTGACGGTATAATTGATTCATTTCAAGCGACTCCTGATAGTATAAAAGCAGTTCAAGGTATTTTGCAAAATATGACAAGTAAAAATCCTCAAAAAATAGCAGATGATTTATTAGAAGAGGCATTATGTGTCTGCAACGATAAGGTTCCAGTTGATGATATGATGGTTATGGTAGCAAAAGTATGGAAAGCCAAGTAACTTATTATTGATAATTAGTAAATGTGTATAAAAATAGTAAACTTCCATAAACTACTCATAAATATTTTTTATGGAGGATAATATGTTTTATGGAAAATCTAAAAAAGTGATAGTTATTAATGACATTCATTCTAATTTATTTGAATCTGCCATACTAGTTTTAAAAGAGGAAAAAGACAGAGAGGAGAAATGCAATATTTTTAATTCAGATAAGAAAAACAATGTAAAAAATGATTTTATTCTGAAGGAGGCAGAAGCAATCATTAATAACTATATAAAAGAGAATAAGAGCAAGCTTGTGCAAAAGAAGAAGTCAGAAAATGCAAACAGTATACTGATGAAAAATATAATAATTAACTCAGCTTTAGTTGGAAGTGTAGTTGCAGTTGTTTTTCTTTTGATAAAGCTGTTTTAGTGTAATTTAAAGCGGCTTTACCAAATAATCTATACTAATAGTTATAACGCTCTTGATTTTAATATATTATATATATTATTATATGTTATGATATGTGTATAACAATCTTAAGGAGCATATATGAAATTGAATTTTAACAGGATAATAGATTTGTTCTTACTAAAAAAGGACTTCTACTCAAAACTGAATGATAAAATTATGTGGCTTTACGTAGGCATAGTTTTTGTTGGCTTACGGAATGTATTTTTTGTTGCCGTAAACATGATCTCAAGTAATGAAGACTCTAAGAATAATTTTGTATTAGATTTTAAGACTACAGGGATCTTAATTTTGACTGTCTTGGTGGTAGGATTTATAGATTTAATTGCTTTTTCATATCCTGCTTTTGATACCATTAAACATTTTAAGAATAGAAAAGAAAGCAAGTCCATGTCTTTAGTTGTGATATATTCCAGCCAATTGACAAAGGTTGCAAAGATGTATGCGATTGTTAATGCTCTTATTACACCTATTGATTTACTGTATTATTTTACTGGTAAAATGGCTGTTTCATATAATTCTGAAATACTCATATACATATCGTTAGTGCTTAAAACATTGGCATATTTTTGGTTCAATGGAGCTATTACACGTGGTTTATGTGTCCTTTTCAAGCTTCCAAACAACATCAGAGGAATCGTGTTTGTGCTTGTATTTATCTGGAATGCATTGTTGAGTCAGGCTATTGTCTATTTGCTCAATTTGGTTTTGCTCCGTCTGTAAGCGAGTATTCAGGTTGGGTTTCGTTATCTGCTTTTTCATTTCAAAATAATTGCTTATAAATACAAAAGTTAGCGCAAAGTATGAGTTTTCTATATTGTAAACATATAATTATTGGGCTATAATATGGTAGTGGTTTTTATACAATGTCTCGGTAGTCTAATGGATAAGACGGTGGATTCCGGTTCCACTGATACGGGTTCGATTCCTGTTCGGGACGCCAAACGCTAGAAATTAAAGGTTTCTGGCGTTTTTTTAATGGGCAAAACTTTTATAGAATATTTATAAAAAATTTATGCAAAAGTTGCATTTATGGTTTTTACCAAATGTGCTATATTAACTTAGTGTTGAAATAAGTATATATTTATCAAAATTAGGAGGCTATTATGAATTTACACAAGAAATATAGAAAAATGTTAGCTTTATTATTAGCATTAGCAATAACAGTATCGGGAGTAATGGTCAATTTTCCTGCGAAAGATGGGAAGGTTGTGCAGTTTGGGGGAGAGGTTGCAAATGCAGAAACAAGCCCGTGGACACAAAAATCTAATGCTCCTTTTTCACGTTTTAATCATTCTGCAGTTACAATAAATGGGAAGATGTATGTTTTCGGAGGTTACGGCGGGGGGTATTATTATTCAAGTAGTTTATACGAATATAATCCAACTACAGATGTATGGACTGAGAAATCTTCTTCCGGTCCAAGAGGTCGACGTGACCATTCAGCAGTAGCGATAAACGGCAAAATGTATATTTATGGAGGTGAAGGTTTTCATTATGATGGAACAACTACGTATTTTGAAGATTTATGGGAATATGATCCTGAAACAGATACGTGGGTTCAAAAGTCAAATGCTCCGTATAAATGTTCAGGACATAAAGCAGTAGCAGTAAATAATGAAATGTATGTATTTAGCGGTAAAGCTAATAAAATCTTGATATATCATCAAGCAACAGATACATGGACACAAGTAGAATCTCCTACTGAAACTAATGGGGCTACATCTGCAGTAGAAATAAAAGGGAAAATATATATTCAAAGATATAGTTATTCAGGTAACCTATGGGAATATAATCCGATGTCAAATGTATGGACACAAAAGAAAGACGGTCGAGGAATCTATGATCATTCTGCTGTAGCAGTAGATGGTAAGCTGTATGCACACGGTGGAATGGTAACGGATTTGGATTACCCAATATGGTGGACATCGGAATACAATCCTGACACGGATACATGGGCATATAAGGAAGACGGTGAATCCCCCAGAAAAAATCATTCTGCAGTAGTAATTGACGGCAAGATGTATATTTTCGGAGGCTATGGTGGTGGTTCTTCCAAAGCTGATTTGTGGGAATATGACTGTAACATTACTCCTATATTATCGGGAGTTTCACCTGTGCAAAATAAATCGTTTTCAGCAGCAGATACAAACTTTATTCCTCAGATATCAGTATCAGATGCCGATAATGATACTTTGACCTGTAAATATTACATAGACGCGGAAACTACTCCAAGAGATACTAAAACTATATCAGATACAATTACAACTCAGAATATGAGTTTCAATAATACATTAGATATGAGTACATTAAGCGAGGGAATCCATACAATCAAATATGAGGTGAGTGATAATATAATTCCTACACCAGTAACAAAGACAGTGAATTTCAAGGTAGATAAGACTGCACCTACACTTGGAACAGTTACTAGAACATCTACAATTAATACTATTACCATGTCAGGTTCAGCAACTGATAGTCTTGCAGGACTTAACGCAGTTCCTTACAGGTATACAATAGGTTCAGAGGTATCAACATGGAGGACAGGAACAACATATACTTCAACTGGTAATTTATTACCAAATACTAAATATGCAGCTAAATTTGAGGCAAGAGATGCAGCTGGTAATATAGCCAGTCATTCTAATAACATATATACTAAGGCTGCTGTACCTACACTTGCTGTAAACAACTCTACATCATACACTCTTGATGTTAAAACAACAGATAACAACCCTGAGTACACCCAGTACCAAATCAAATTAAGCAATAATAACGAAATAAAATATGTAACACAGGAAGGAACTGTAACAGCCACACCTGTCTGGATTACATTAACAAATAAAGCAGTAAAGGTTAAAGGTTTGAACCCTAATACAATATATACTTTTGCCGCAAAGGCTAGAAATGTAAGTGAGGAAGAAACAGTTATGAGTTCAGAGGTAAGCGGTACAACCCTAGTTGCTCCTGCTGCTCCGCCTGCAAACATTATTGCAACTGCAACTGATAACACTATAAAATTAGCATGGGATGCTGTAAGCGGAGCTATCAGCTATGATATTGTTG
>JAEWST010000035.1 GCA_023398105.1 Bacillota bacterium
GTATATGCGTCAGGAGGGGCGTGGGATAGGTTTAGTAAACAAAATACGTGCCTATGAGCTTCAGGATAAAGGCAAGGATACAGTTGAGGCAAATGTATTATTGGGATTTGCTCCAGACCTAAGAGAATATGGAACGGGGGCACAGATACTGTACGATTTAGGCATTAGAAAAATTAGACTATTGACTAATAATCCAAAGAAAATTGTTGGCTTAAATGGGTATGGACTTGAAATTGTAGAACGTGTTCCAATTCAGCTCGCTCCAAAAGAGGCAAATGAATTTTATATGAAAACAAAAAAAGAAAAAATGGGGCATATACTTAGTGGTTTTGATAAAGGCTTAAATTCAATTATAAATCAGGAGGAATAAAACATGTCAGTTAAAACATATGAAGGAAAATTAGTAGCAAATGGATTAAAGTTTGGAGTTGTTATAGGTCGTTTTAATGAGTTTATTAGCAGTAAGCTATATGGTGGAGTAATTGATGGATTGGTAAGACATGGAGCTAATGAATCAGATATAGAGGCGGCATGGGTACCAGGTGCTTTTGAAATTCCATTGGTTGCACAGAAGCTTGCTGCTTCAAAAAAATATGATGCAGTAATATGTATAGGAGCGGTAATCAGAGGCTCAACAGCACATTTTGACTTTGTTGCAAGCGAGGTTTCCAAAGGCATTGCAAAAGTTTCATTAGACACTGGAGTTCCTGTAATATTTGGGGTTCTAACTACTGACACTATTGAACAGGCTATTGAAAGAGCGGGCACAAAGGCAGGCAATAAAGGTTATGATGCGGCAGTTACTGCTATTGAGATGGCAAATTTGCTGAAGCAGGTGTGACAGTAGAAGGTGTGAACTTTGGAGGATTAATGAAAAAGATAATCAGCGTATAATTTTGTTGTTTTATAAGTAAATTAAAACTTTGTAACAGTGATTCCACAGCAGGACAGTTGTATTTTTGCTGATAGTTTTTACTAATATTTGAGATGTTTGAGTGAAAAGTTAAACTTCACTGTAATTTTAATTCCACAATGAATAGTAAATTCCACTGTACGAAGGATTTATGGAAATATTAATTTATTGAAAAGACTTTAGTTAAATACTTTGAAATATATGTAAATAACACTAAATAAGCCAGAACAAAAAAATTATGTAATTCCATATGCTACTTTAACTTTTGTAAAGTGGAATTACTTTCTAATACAACAAGCCGTAATTTTTTTACGGAAATCTATTGCCCTTTGTTAAAGTATTCAGTATACTAATAATGTCATTAATAGAATATAGAGGAGGGGTGATTTCTATCATGTTAAAAAGATTTGAAGTGAAAAACTTTAAGAACTTCAAGGAAAACATAGTTATTGATTTTGCAAACATAGGTGGCTATCAATTTAACACAGATTGTATTACAGATAATCTTATCAGTAAAATGCTAATATATGGGAGAAATGCAACAGGGAAAACAAACTTAGGCATAGCTCTAATGGACATTAAATTAGATTTGTATATTGATGAAAATCTTAATGAAATTGTGTATATAAATGCAGATTCAAATGATAATTATATTGAATTTAAATATACATTTACTTTTGATAATAAAGAGCTAGTATATAAGTATAGCAAATTATCCACTACTCAATTACGAGATGAAGAACTTATAATAGATGGTCATACCATATTTTATTGCAATTTTTCAAATTACAAGTATAATTTTGATAATTTGAGCTACATTTCTGCTGAGTCAGTTGTAACAGATAGATATTTATATTCGGTTAAAGAGAATGAAACTACGGAAAACTTAATTGAGCGAACTTTACCCTTTATGAGATGGTTGATTAATAACGCTGCATTACCAGCAAACTCTGTTTTATTAAAGTTAGATGATTATGTTAGTCGTATGCATTTATTTACTGTAGGAAATATGTTTACGAACAAACTAAGTGGAATTTTCGACAATTTCTTTGGAATATTAGAGGATTCAAACAAACTGGAGGAGTTTGAAGAATTCTTGAATTTTATGGGAGTAGAGTGTCGTTTGGTTTTAGAAAAACTTCCTGATGGTAAAAGTGAATTGTATTTTAAGCATAAAAAATTAGTTCCGTTTTATGAAAATGCTTCAAGCGGTACGTTGGCACTTGTAAAATTGTACAGACGATTCTTTATAGGAAAAACAGCATCAATGATATATCTTGATGAGTTTGATGCATTTTATCATTTTGAAATGGCAGAGAATCTTTTAAAGTATTTTAAGATTAAGTTTCCGAATTGCCAAATTATTTTAACATCGCATAATACTAATTTGATTACAAATAAGATAATGCGTCCAGATTGCTTGTTTATTTTATCAAGAAGTGGTGAATTGACATCTCTTTGTAATGCAACACAGCGTGAACTGAGAGAAGGACACAACTTGGAAAAAATGTATATAAGCGGAGAGTTTGATAAATATGAATGAGTATAATTTGGAGATACAAAGAAAGCGTCATCAAAATTTACTTATTGTTGAAGGAAATCATGAGAAAAATAAATTGTTTAAATTGATTTTTCAAACTTTTCCTGAAATAGATATTAGCATAGAAGATATAGTTATTTATGGAACTAATATTTATATGTTGTACAATGAAATTGAGGAAGAATACGGTAATAAATGGTATAATGAGGAAGTTGACTTGCCATTTATTGTCGGTAAGAAAAAGAATTATAAAGTAAATAAAAATGATTTTACAAATATATTTTTGGTATTTGATTATGAACATCATGATCCTAATTTTTCTGTAGACAAAATAGAGAAAATGCAACGCTATTTTAGTGATTCAACAGATATGGGTAAGCTATACCTTAATTATCCTATGATAGAATCTTATCAGCATGTTACTTGTTTTCCAGATGCAGACTATGGGGAACTGACTGTAAAAGTGACCCTTCAACCAGGTTTTCAGTATAAAAATTTAGTAAAGGACACCTTTGTAGCAAAACTTATAAATCTACCAAAGAAAATAGAAGAAATATTATCTGATAGATTTGGTATTGGAGATATTGAGGCTTGCAAGAAATGCACTCAAAAATTATTGGAAATTTCAAATTCGATTAATTTGTTGGAAAACATTAATCAAGTTCTCATAGAGATTTTACCTGAACCAGAGATAAACACAGCAAAATGTCAAATAAATAGCTTATTGCTAAATGGAGGATATATTCAAAATAATAAGAGCTATTACGAATATATGCGTGAGGTCTTTAAACAAATCGTTTTACATAATATTATCAAGGGAAGTAAGATACAAAACATAAATTCTGATAATAATAAATCCTTGTTTGAGTTATTGGATTTAAATAAAATATTGAACATACAGAATAGTGTAAGCAGAGATACGTTAACAGGCTATATTTGGGTGTTGAATACTTGTGTTTTTATTATTCCTGATTATAGATTTAGTTTAGTAGAATAGCTCGAAAAAATGGTCTGCTTACATGATGCCTTTTCGAGCTTCAAAACCACTTGTGTTTTTTACCAGTGTGGATAGCTGAGGCTGTCAAGTATGAGGCGTACATCTGCCTAGCAGAGGCTAGCCACTGAAAGCTTATCAAAGTTTTACTCCAAAAGTGGACGTAGGAGGCTAAATGAAAACCTATAAAACCTCAGATATTGCACAAATAATAGGCGTACATCCCAATACTGTTAGACTTTATGAGGAAATTGGACTTATTCCCAAGGCGGAACGTATGGGAAATGGCTATCGTGTTTTTTCTGATTTTCATTTGGAACAGTTTAAGTTAGCACGAACTGCCTTTGAAGTAGAGATATTACAGAATGGTTTACGCAAAAAAGCCGTTGACATTATTAAGCTATCCGCAAAAAGAAGCTTTGATAAGGCAATTTGGCTTGCTGAAGATTATTTGCAGCAAATTAGAAAAGAGCAGATTGATGCAGAAGAAGCCATTGCAATTGTAAGAGAACTGTTAAATGACGCTGAAGACATAGACGATATAGATAAATTGTGTCTTACACGCAAAGAAGCAGCTGAATATCTGCAAGTTACCATAGATACTTTAAGAAATTGGGAACTTAATGGACTTTTAACTGTTAAACGTATGCAAAATGGATATCGTATTTATACAGAAAATGATATTAAACGCCTAAAAATCATACGTTCTCTTCGATGTGCCAACTATTCTCTTTCTGCAATTTTACGAATGCTAAGTGCTTTATCTAGAGACCCAGAAATTAATTTAGAAGTGGTAATAGACACACCTCATGAAGATGAAGATATTGTTTCTGCGTGTGATAAGCTTTTAACTTCACTCCGGAAGGGAGAAAAAAACGCAAAGCATATTTTGACTCAACTCAGAGAATTTACAAATAAATTTTAAGAACCCTCCACTATAACACCAGACTTATATCTGGTGTTATTATTTTGAGTATGACAGAAAAAAGGAGGGATAATTTGTGGGAGTAACAATTAAAGTGGAAAATTTGTGTAAGTCTTACCACAATATTAAAGCAGTAGAGGACATAAATATTACTGTTTCTCGTGGTGAAGTTTTTGGGTTATTAGGTGCAAATGGTTCAGGAAAAAGCACAACAATAGAATGTATCCTTGGTACGAAAATACAGGATAGCGGAACTATAGCTATTCTGGGTATGAATCCCCAAATACATCGTAAAGCATTATTTGAGAAAGTAGGTGTTCAATTTCAAGAGGCAAATTATCAAGACAAGATAACGGTAGAAGAGCTTTGTAAATATACTAAAGCTCTTTATAAGACTTCCTCGGACTATTTGGATTTATTGAAAAAATATGGTCTGTTAGAAAAACTGAAGAGTCAAGTAAGTGAGCTCTCAGGTGGTCAAAAGCAACGGTTATTTATTGTTCTTGCTCTGATTCCAGATCCTGAAGTTGTATTTCTAGATGAACTTACAACAGGGCTTGATACAAGAGCAAGACGGGATGTTTGGAAAGGGCTTTCTGAGATGAAAGCCAAGGGAATGACTATATTTTTGACATCTCACTTCATGGACGAGGTTGAGGCTTTGTGCGATAAAATAAGTATATTGAAGAATGGGAGTATTGTTTTTAGCGGAACAGTAAAGGAAGCAATTGAAGCAAGCCCGTATGAGAAATTTGAGGATGCCTATCTTTGGTATACAGGTGAGGAGGATTTAGAAAATGAAAGCATTTAGAACAATGTTTAAGACAGAACTTATGCTGTCTCTTAGAGGAATGGATATGTTTATTTTTGCTATTTGTATGCCCATAGTAGTCATAGTTATTCTTGGTATCATTTTCGGAGACAAACCTGCATTTGATGGAGCAGGATATACATTTTTTGAACAATCCTTTGGAGCTGTATCAACAATTGCAATTGCCGCTGGTGGCGTTATGGGGCTACCTTTAGTAATATCAGATTACAGGCACAAAAAAATATTAAAAAGACTAAAAGTAACTCCTACTAGTCCCACAGTTATATTAGCGGTACAAGTGTTAGTTTATGTGTTTTATTCAATTGTTTCGCTGATTCTTGTTTATGCAGCTGCAGCAATATTCTTTGGCTATAAAATGGAGGGTTCGTGGATTGAGTTTTTGGGTGCTTATTTTTTAGTGATATTATCCATTTTTAGTATTGGAGTTTTAGTGGGAGGTGTGGCTTCTAATATAAAAACTGCAGGTGTTTTAGCCAGTATTTTATACTTCCCTATGCTGGTTTTATCTGGGGCAACGTTGCCCTATGAAGTTATGCCAACGATTCTTCAAAGAGTAGCTGACATTATGCCTTTGACACAAGGTATTAAACTTTTGAAATCCGCATCTTTAGGTGTTCCAGTTGCTGATATATGGCTTCCAATAATTGTGATGAGTTTGCTTGCAGTAGTTTGTATTAGTTTATCAATTAGATTTTTCAAGTGGGAATAGCGTTTGATAAATTGGCTAGACCTTTCTATTGATAAGTTAAGTTTGAATACGTATGTTTTTTAGCTGGAAAATTTAATTAACTAACTAACTCAAACTTCACACATAAAAAGAACTTTTAATTACTGATGTTGCTACACTTTCTCAAAATATAGTATGTAAGTTTTAATAAATATTATTTTTTTGTTTATTCAAAAATGTGATGCTTTATTGATTAAAGTACTACTTGTTTTTGCAAAAAGCAGTACAGGTATGAATAAAATAATTGCAACAACACCTAATATTACAAGGTTTTAATGGTGTATCCAACTGGGAAGTTTGAGTTAGAATACAAATCCAATAATCCTCTATACATACATTATTTATTTTAAGGATAAACATTTTACATTATAATCTACAAAAGGATTATAAACTAGAGAGATTTCTTCTCTTAATATATTATAAATTTTTTTTTGAATAACAAAAATATCATTTTTGTCTTTAATTATTTTTGTACCATACTCAAATCTACTAAAAGTTTTTGCTTTTCTTACTATTATTGCTTCAAATTTTGAAACATTATTACTTAAGAATACATTAATCTCTATAATGCTACCAGTATTAAAATTTGCCTCAGAACAAATACGCATACCAGAATAACTAACATCTATTATACATGCATCTTCCCAATTATGATCACCAACTACTTTGACATCTGCAAGTAATGAAACGGGATGTCTGAAATACTTTCTTCTTAATTCTAGTACATCGGTTTTAACTTCTTTAGAACAAATAAGATAGTTACCATCTGTAAAGGCAATAATTCTACCTCCATAAATTTGTAGCTCACTATTCTTTCCTGCTATTCCTAATAAAACTGGATCCCCCTTTAGCAGATTAACACTTTTGCAGTCAGTGTCATCAAACCTGACAGTAACTAATTTATTAATATCACCACTTACTACTGAGCAATTCATTGTCCTTATTTTTGTATAATGCTTTAATACTAAGGTCATTTAACATTCCTCCAATATCTGTAATATAAGTGCTATTTAATGAATAAATAAAAAAATAAAAATAAATGTCATTTGACAGCAAACATTTATATTAAAATTATACAACATTTATCATAAAAAGCAATAATTATACAAATTTACAGAAAAAAATATAATTGAATCTGCGGATATATAGAGAAATATGTATTAATTAATCGTTTTATAAAAAATATTTTTATGTTATTTTTGAACGCTATCATCATAATTAGCATTTGATTATTTATACTAAACTCAATAAAATATAGGCTATATAGAAAATTATTATCAAAGTTCATTTGTTTTAGAGAATCAGCTTCATTGCTTATCAGTAGGTCTGAACTGATTGTTTAACAAAGATTGACGTAGCCTTAAAAGTCATGCTATAGTTATATTAAAAACAGACAGTTCGAAACCATCCTGTCTATAATTAAAACTACGGTCAGCTATCGGTAGGATAGCTTATTTTTTGCAAAACAAGGTTGGTATATAATTATTAGTTTGCCAGCTTGTCTTGTGTATTATTTAGGGGGCGTAGTGCCTCTTTTTTATTGCTTTTTTAGGAGGCAGCAAATGAAAAATATTGGGATTACAACAACTGTACCCATTGAAGTATTAATAGCAGCAGGATATAACGTAATTGACTTAAATAATATTTTTATATCCACAGAAATGTATGCAAACGACATTGAAAGAGCAGAAAGAGATGGATTCCCAAAAAGCTCCTGTGCTTGGATTAAAGGTATATATGGTGCATGTATACGGTGTGGAATAAGTGAAATAGTTGGTGTGACAGAGGGTGATTGCTCCAACACCAAAGCACTTTCTGAGGTTTTAAAAAGAAGAGGAATAAAGGTATACAATTTCTCGTATCCGTTAGAGCACACTTTAAGCAATGTTACTTCTGAAATTAACAGGTTTATGGAGAGTTTTGCTGTTACTGCAGAAAAGGTGGAAGCAGTAAGAAAAGAACTCAATGAAGTTAGACATTATGCAAAGATAATTGATGAGCTCACTTTTATAGAGAATAAAGCTACTGGATTTGAAAACCACATATCGCAAATCACGCTAAGTGACTTTGTGACGCTAAGCGATTTTAGAAGTAAACCTGATTTAGGTACTGATACTAGTAGTTGCAACAAATTCAAGAAGGACATTATTGGTGGCTTTGTGGCAGACAGCATCCCGGGAAATAATTCTACCCCGATTAATAACTTTGAAAGCAATGCTACAAAATGCAAAGATAGACTATTGGGAAGGATATACGAAATCAGACATAGAACACCAATAAGCAATAGGCTTCGTCTTGGTTACATAGGTGTTCCTCCTATGACCTGCGATATATATTCATATGTTGAAAAATTTGACTCACGAATTGTATATAATGAGGTTCAAAGAGAATTTGCTTTCCCGAGAGCAAGTAATGCACAGAACGTGTATGAACAGTATTACGATTATACGTATCCCTATGACTTAACATTTCGATTGAAGGAAATAAATAAACAAATTGAGCTGAGAAGGCTTGATGGAATCATACATTATACACAGTCCTTCTGTCACAGAGCAATTGAGGATATTGTTATAAAAGAAGCTGTTAATATTCCTGTTCTGACAATTGAGGGGGACAAATCCAATTGCATTGACTCTAGAACAAAGCTGAGAATTGAAGCCTTTCTTGATATGCTTTTGGATTTGAAAACAAGTGGGTAGCAGGATATTTCATTGGTATTATGCTATAGCAAGGGAAAGGAATGTATATAAAAATGAAAGTGTTAGGAATAGATTTAGGGAGCAGAGAGGTTAAAATTGTCCTTATGGACAATGGAACAATTACAGATAAGAAAAAAATAAGTACAATGTATTTTTATAAAAATTATTGTACTTATAAGGATAAACTTGAGGTTGATATGGGAAAACTTGGTATATGCCAGCCTGTTAAAGCAGTTTCGACAGGCTATGGGCGGAACAATACAGATATAAGCAGGTTCAAGCCCATAACAGAAATAAAGGCTCATGCCTATGGTGCTATATATCAAACAGACTTAAAGGACTTTATTCTACTAGATGTGGGAGGTCAGGATGTCAAGGTAGTCAAGGTGGAAAAGGGGCTTATAACCGATTTGGAGCTAAATGATAAATGTGCCGCATCATGTGGTAGATATTTAGAAAATATGGCTGGAGTATTGGAAATTTCCCTTGAGGAGATGTCAAAATATTATAAAGACCCAATTGAGCTAAACTCAACTTGTTCTGTATTTTCAGAATCAGAGCTAATTGGGAAAATTGCAGAAGGAATTGCTTTAGAGAGGCTGTGCTCAGGAGTTAACTATTCGTTGTATAGAAGATTAAGACCCCTTCTTACAAGATTTAAGGGGCAAAGGCTTGTAATAACAGGTGGCGTTGCCAATAGCAGTGCTCTAACTCATTATCTGCAAAAGGATTTTGATGAGGTTATTCATGTCGCAGAGCCTCAATTCAATGGAGCAATTGGGTGTTGCAGCTGTGGAGCAATCAAGCAATGACCATAAACTTTTTAATTACTATTGGTGTCGTATTAGATTATTAAGGAAAGGAAGTTACTAAAAATGGAAAAAGCAGTTGTATTGTTATCAGGAGGCTTAGACTCAGCTACCGCTTTATATTTGGCAAAATCTGAGGGCTTCGAGGTATATGCACTATCCTTTGAATATGGGCAGAAGCACAAAAAGGAAATTTCTTGTGCGAAAAAATTAGCTCAAAAGCTTGGTGTTAAGGAACATATTATAGTTAATACAAATATGGATGCTTGGGGAGGCTCGGCACTTACAGACAGTAATATTGAGGTACCAGAGGCAGATTTGGAAAGCAGCTCTGTACCTGTAACTTACGTACCTGCGAGAAACATGATATTTCTTGCTTATGCTGCCTCATATGCAGAAGCAAAAGGAGCACAGCATATTTTTATAGGTGTTAGTGAGGTTGATTATTCGGGCTATGTGGACTGCCGCAAAGAATTCATTGATGGTATGGAAAATGCAATAAATCTTGGAACAGTATGTGCTGTTGAGCATGGCAAAAAAATAAAAATACATGCTCCCTTTATCAATATGAAAAAATCCGATGAGATAAAATTAGGAGAAGCTTTAGGAGTAGATTACAGCAATACTTGGACTTGCTATAACGGAGATGAGCAGGCATGTGGGGTGTGCGACAGCTGTAAATTAAGACTACGAGCTTTTGAAGAAGCGGGGGTAAAGGATCCAATTGAGTATATGGGATTATAGAAATAGTATTCTCAAATAAAGTTATTTGCTGGTTGTACTTTTGCTAAATACTAAAGTCTACTATATGATTCTTCAAAAATAATGTGTATTTTGGTCTTTGTACTAAATTTTATTTCTGGTATAACAGTACCAATTAGTTTATGGATATGGAAACTGATTATTGAAAAATTACCTAATCAATATGATACAAAGCTTCAAAAAGAATGGTCAGATAGTATAGATTTATCTCTTGGTCAATGGCAGAAATTAGCTATTGCTCGTGCTGCAATTAGGCAATCATCAATTCTTATATTAGATGAACCGACTGCATCTATTGATGCGGTTACAGAGTTTGATATATTTAAAAATTTTAAGTTTCTAAAAAGAAATAAATTATGTATTTTAGTTACACATAGGTTTTCTAGCGTTAAGATTGTAGACGAAATACTAGTGCTTGAACATGGTAGGCTGAAAGAACATGGTAGTCATGAGGCTCTTATTAAGAATGAGGGAGTATACAAAGAATTATATACTCTTCAAGCTAATGCATATAAAGAAAATAAAGAAGTTGTTAATTGTTGATATAATATACTGTAAAATATAGGTGCTTAGATCTTCCTCTTACAGATACCCAAAGAATGGCAGATGGTAGCCATTAGGTGTATCTATCAAATCTGGTTCTGTTGCAAATAATGCTTGAGTAGGAGTGATAATTGGTTTACTGAACAACAAACCATTGATAAGTCTCACGCACCGATAGACTTATCAATGGTTTTCTAAGTTATAACTATATGTAAATATCAGAAAATTCCACTTCTATAGCACGGATTAGCCGACCATCGTTCATTCCACATTTTGTTGGTTTAGTCTGAGTTTTATTTACTTTTTTTACGGGTAACAAAATACTAAAAGAACTGCCTACGCCCTCTTTACTTTCTAATTTAATTATGCCATTTTGAGACTCAACTAGCATTTTAACAAGAGATAACCCTATGCCTGTTCCTTCAGCTTGTCTAGCAAGGGAATTATCAACTTGACCGAATCTTTCAAATATTACATTTACTTTATCCTCTGGAATACCTATTCCATTATCCTTAACCTGAATACAAGCCATACGTCTTTGGTTTAATGTTTTTAGAGAGACATTTACATATATGGCTTTACCTTTTGGCGTAAATTTAATAGCGTTTGAAAGTAAATTTAGAAGTATTCTTTCATATTTTTCCTCATCAATTCCCATTTCTCTTTGCTTAATTGTTGAAGAAAATGTCAGTGAAATTCCTTTTTGCTGTGCATATAGCTGTACAGAGTCTGTAATAGATTTAGTTAAAAAAACAATGTCTTCATTTGTCTGATAAAGCTTCATTTGCCCAGAATTAAAACGTGTAATATCTAGAAGATTATTAACTAAACGCAATTGTCTATAAGAGTTTTGACGTATTTTGCTTATAAAACCGTTTGCTTTTGGGGACAATTCCTCTTTGCAAAGAAGCTCCAATGCCTGAATTGCTGAATTAATTACAGTCAATGGCGTTTTAAACTCATGGGATATAAGTGCTAGAAATTCATCCTTCATTTCAATGGATTTTTGAAGGGCTTCATTCTTTTCCCTTTCTGATTCTATTAAAAGCTCTTTATTCATTTCATACTGCAGGTGTTCTATTATATCAAGACTTAAACGTGCTAACATATCTAGTAAAGAATTTTCCCATTCTTCAAAATGATGGTCAGGCTTATATTGGGTTGACAATACACCGATCAATTGATCTGAACGGCTTATAAGGGGTATGAGCTGTATGGTTTTATTACTTAGCAAGGATATATCTGGAATATCTTGTTTATTTAATGGAATTGGACACTGTGATATATCTTTAATAATAATTCTTTCTTTTATTTTTAAAATATATTCTTTCAGCTTGTGAAAACTATTAAATTTAATAAAGAATTTTAGTGACGACTCATCTAGACCATGTTGAGACATAACACTAGTTTTTCCTGTCTTTTCATCAAATAAATGAATACAACATGCATCGGCATTGGTAAATTCAATAACTGTTTGAATGATTTCATCAAGAACTTCCTTTATGTTTCCTTTACTAGCAGATTGTTCGCTGACTGCGTGTAAACGGTTTTTTAAGGCTAATTCTTGTGCTAGACGTTCTTTTACAGAGTTTGAAATCTTCTCTGCTTGTTTACGTGCAGTAATATCATGTCCAACAACAACATAACCCAGCACAAGACCATATTTATCAAAATATGCTCTTGATGTGGTTTCAACCCAAAAGGAGGAACCATCTTTGCGGTGGTGTATATATTCTGTTCTTAAAGTTTCTAGCAGGTTAGTCTTAAAGTTTGCTTCAGATATAAGTTCATCAGAAAAAGTAAGCTGTATAATTTCATCTGATGTCTTACCTATAGCTTCGGCAGCTGTCCAACCATACATGAGTTCAGCAGCAGGATTCATGTATGTTAATATATGATTTGGATCAAAGGCTACAATTGCATCATTTGCAATTTCTAGAATGTTGACTGGATATACCAGTTTTTTGTTGTTTTTAACCTGTCCCGTAACATTCAAAGAACAGCTAATTCCAATTAATAGCTTACCTTCAGAATTATAAACAGGAGTACCCTTCATATTAAAATGAAATGTTCCCAAATCAGAAGTATACACCAGCCTTTCTTGTATTGTTTTTTCACCATTGAGAATTTGAACAATAGGAAGTTTTTTAGATGGAAGTTCATTATCGTTTTTATCATAGTATGCGCCATCTCTATAAGTGCAACCTGCTTTTTCTAAAGAATCAGTAGGCGAAAAATAGTCTCTTGCATTATTGTCAATGATCGCATAAGCACCGTTTTTGTCCAAAACAGATACAATATCTGTTAAATCATTTGTAATTATGTCTGACTTATTTTCATATATTGTTGATTTCTTCATACAGATTACTCCTTATACTAATTTGCTATTTAAGAATGTGGTACGACATTTTTAAATAGCCGCATCTGCGGCGACAGGACGTAGTCCAAATGTTGTTCAAATTCTAACCTCTCACGCCCCATTTTGGCATAAACTAAAGTGAAACTATCAGTGGAGTACCTCTGCTTCGCAGAGGTGTGCAGTATTTTTTCTGCTTTATCCTCCTTTCTGATAGTTCAATTTCGAGCACCATCAAAAACGCATAAAATTGAACTGTAAAACTTTTATAAATTAACTTATATAGTACTATATTACAAAATATGGTAAGGAATGTCAAATATATTATGTATATAATATATTATCGTTATATAATGGAGTTTAATAAAGGATTATATTGTTTAATATTTCAACTATCGCCATAAAAAGTATATCGGAGCGGCAGAATTATCGAGGGTTTATTAATGCAAGCTATGTGCTATAGGTTTGTTTTTTAGTGGCTGAATAGTAGCCTAATACTTAGTATAAATTGTATTTTATACATAAATATATTGAAAATTATCAATTGATAGATTAATATATAATCTCATCTTTGACAGTTGTAGAACAGAAAAAGCTTGTAAATCCTTGATGTAGAAGGAATACAAGCTTTTGGTTTATCGTTAAAAATTGCGTACTTTTTTATGGTCTTTAGTATCTTTTAAAATTTTTTTCATCGTTTTATCGTTCACTATTTGATAATCTGTGCGAAAACCAAAATTATCATGTAATGCATCCGTAAAATCAGTCCTTGTATAGGTTGGAATGTATCCTTCTCCTTTGATTTCATAAAAATTCATATCTCTAAGTCCTGATATAATTTCATTACATGTGTGCTCGCCTGAGAGCCTTTTTTCTAGAAGTCTGTATATTAGTAGAGAAATGAAGCAAGTCATAAAATGGGCTTGAATTCTATTATCTCTCTGCAAATATACTGGTCTTGCCTTAAACTCTGTTTTCATTATGCGGAAGGATTCTTCAATTTCCCAGCGCCTTCTATTAACTTTAATAATCTCTGATGCATCATCTTCAAGATTAGTGCATACAGCGTAGAATCCATCATACATTGCTTCTTGCGAGATTAAACTAGTATCAATGCCATATGCTATCTTATCAGCTATTTCTCCATCAGGCGTACAGTGAGTTTTTGCGATAAAACGTTTGTAGTCATTGGCGTTGCATTTTTTTAGCTTTTTAGGATTTGTATCAATAACTTTTTGAGCACGTTCTATCTGACGATTTCTTATGGTTTGCTGGTAGTTTTTATACTTTAATGAAAATGTAACAACTAGATTTTGTTCAAGCTCATCTTCGTTTATCCATCGCTGCTTGTAAAAAATCTTGTCTTTATCCGTTTGTTCATCTAGTTTAGTAATATCGTATTCATATTTGTCCTTAGAACCGCTTAGGAGCCACCCACTAGTATCTAGAGCCCACTCCTTCAAATGTGATTTTAACTTTTTAATTCAACTTTCGCACATGGAAAATGTGCTGTGTCCCTTGAAAAATCAGTAGTTTTGGGCAATAAAAAGGTTCAAGAATACCTCTAAATATGGTATAATATAAGTGACCAAACCCAATCACACCAACC
>JAEWST010000039.1 GCA_023398105.1 Bacillota bacterium
AAAGTTCATCAATATTGAAGTAGTATTTTGCCATCATTCCTGTTTCATAATGAGGAGGCTGGCTGGACTCGTTATGAATCTTTAATACTACTTGTGTACTATCTACAGTTTCTCTTGCTAATTTTGCTTCACAATAGTAGTCATCTGTTCTTGGCTCCAATGGAGGGAAATTTGCTATAGGTTCATGTCCCTGACCATAGTAGTGATATAATCCTGCTAAAGCTCCAACAAATGCTGCATTGTAATCAATAGTTACTTCATTGTATGCGTACTCAGTAGTTGAATCCATATGATAGTCATTTAAGTCTGGCCCGCCAGAAAGTGCTCCCCACAGAATATGTCTGTGCTCCTCAGGATCATTCATGCTATTTGTTTTTGACCCATGAGCCGCTCTGTGATGGGGATGCTTAGCTGAAGGCAGTCCCTTTTCATATCCGTAACCTACAATATATGAATATCCCATAGGATTCCTTCCCATAAGGTATTCCATCGCACCCTTAGCCCATTCACCGAAATCAGTTCTGTCAGGGTTGTTTTTCATGTAAACAAGTGCAGATAGTTGAGCTGCTGTATTGTAACGTGCAGACCCCCAACCATTTATCATTGCATATCCAGCAGGTGATGTTTTATAATAGTTTTTATCTGTGGTATCTTCATGTGGGCATTTGCCACCTGATAAATATTCTACATTCCATCTTGCAATAAAGTCAAACAATTCATCTTCAGGGAATAATTGATTCAGCTTTAGGAATGTTCCTCCCCAAACAGCATCCCAGCAGTGTACCCATGAATTGTACCAGATATTTTGTTTGAAGGTTTCAGGAATTATTCTCTTCATGTATCCAACATAGTTTCCTGTTTCATCAACTGCAGTTATATCATCTATATAGTCCATATTACCTGTACATTCATATAACCATGCAGCAGCCCAAGCTAGCTCATCCTCATCATAATCTGATGTATAATAACCATCACCTTTGTGTTTTCCTCTGTATTGCACTGCAAAATCATACATTGCTTCTGCAACAGTTAAGCAACGCTCTGCATATTCAGGATCTTCATCCTTGAAATTCATATATGAAGTAGCAAGTGCAGTAGCTGTACTTGCACAAACGTCACTACCTGGAGAATCAGCAGTTGCAAAATCAGCAGGTCTAGTCCTTTGATATTCTTCAGGATATAGCTCAGGTGGACCCCAGTAACAGTGGTCAACATCACCTTCACCTACCATATAACAAAATGCAATTAATTTTCCATCCTCATCTAAATAAGAGCAACGTAAAAATGTATCAGTAAAAAATCTTAAAATTTCTATCATGTGTTCTTCTTCACCGATTGCTTTAAAGGCTTCTCTGAATTCATTAAAACCCCATCCTAATGTAGCAGCACTATAACTCTGAGGAAGACCAAATCTAACATGGTCTCCAGCATCGTGAAAGCCACCATGTACATCTACAGTTCCGTCTCCATCTGGGTCAATAATATCTATGTACTTTGCTAAGAATTCGTCGGATAGTGATGTGTATTCAAGTGGAATTGCTGCATCCCCTTCATGACAGGAGCCTCTCCATTCAAGCCTTCCGCCCTTATCATACCCTGCTTCCTCTCCACACTTTTCTGCATCATAAAAATATAGTGATTTTTGCAGAGCTTCAGCGAAATTGAAATAATCATATGCTTCCCAGTTTTCAGCTGGTGTAAAAGTTTCTGGTGGTGCTTCTGCTAATGCATCACCTGATATAAGAAGCTGCCCTGCTAAAACTGCAACAGCCACAAATACTGTTAGTATTCTTTTTCTTAAACTGAACTTTTTATTTTTTTTAACACTGTGCATTTCTATACCTCCCTAAAAACAAAATCAGTAATTAATTAGATCCAACAGGCAATTTTATTGTGCCAAGTAAATAAAGCTTTAAATTTGCAAAATCTATTGCATTTATTTCTCCATCTTTATTAACATCGGCATTTTTAATTTCTATTTCTTCTTCAGTATTTAACAGGTACTTCTTTAATAAAGCAAAGTCTATTGCGTCTACCTGTTTATCATTATTCAAATCACCATACACAATAGTAGGTTCAACATCCCCACCTTCTGGATCAATTCCAGCCACCTTAACACCGTCTTTGTATATTGGAATACTTTCTAAAACTGCATATTCATCTGTCAAATCTTTTATAGAAAGATCATTTTTAGGATTCCAAAGTTTTGTTTCATAATTGTATATACAGAATTGTACATAAGTTCTTGCGTATAAAGCATCCTCCGGGAAACTTATTTCTACATAATAAATATTTTTCTCCTTGTCAAATGGCTGTATTGATGATATTTCAGCCCCTGCAGGAGAATAATATACTTTTGTTGTGAACTTAGCTGGATCAATTCCGCTTTCTGCATATTCTGATAAATCCATAAAGAACTTACATGATAATCCTTTTTCATATTGAGGAGGTGATGTTACTATATTGTATAGATTAAGGTCAACAGTTACACCCTCTTCATTTGTTTCATAAATTTTAGCTTCTGCAGAGTATTTAGTTGGCTCTGCTTCTATACCAGGAGTTGGTTCAGGTACTTGACCCTCTCCAAAGTATTTGGACATACCTGCCATTGCACCAACAAAACCTGCATTATAATCTAAGCCTGTTTCAGAATAAACATACTCATTTACATTGTCATGGTACTCATCTTGCATGTCTGATCCACCTACAAGAGCACCGTATAGAATATGTCTTTGAGGCAATTCCTTCTTTTCATCGGCAGGAGGTCCTTCGAGAGCTCCACTAGATGCTCTGTGGTGAGGCTGTTTTGGATAATTATCGCCAAAGCCAACCACATAAGACATATTGTTAGGATTGTCTCCTAGAATATAATCTATTTGACTCTTTGCAAAATCTAGGCATTTCTGATCGCCGAAATATTTATAATATACCAGCTGAACCATACTTTCTGCTGCAGGATATTTACAAACACCCCAACTATCAAGGTATTTTAAACCTGCAGGAGTAGTTTTTAGTCTGTTCTGCCAGTAATCAATATGGTCATCTGCAATTGACTTGTAAAGTGGATTAGGTGAAAGTGTTGCAAGCTTTGTAAACACACCTGTTAAAACATAATCCCAGCACTGTGTCCAATTGTCATTAAAGGAATTACCATTAGCGATTCCTTTTTCAGCCATTAACTTATCTACATTGTCCATATATGTATCATCATTAGTAGCTACATAAAGCCAAATTGAACCCCACATAAGTTCATCAAGGTAAGTTCTTGGCAAATAATAGCTTTGACCCTTACTGTCTCCTCTGTATTTCATGCCGAATTCGTATATGTCTTTTGCATACGTTAAACATTTCTCAGAATATTCAGCGTCTCTATCTTTATAATTTAAATACATAAGTGCTAACGCAGCTGCTGTGTCGCCAGCTACGTCTGAACCTGGGTTTTCAGGTGTTGCCACATAATATGTAGGTCTGTCATATGTTTGAAGCTCAGGTGGTCCCCAATATTGATGATCCACGTCTCCATCACCTAACTGATAATAAAAGGTAGTCTTGTTAGGAAAGCATTTCATAAAATAGTCGCAAAAATGCTTCAAAATATTCAGCATATAACCATCTTGACCCTTTTCAATGAAAACATCTGAAAATTCATAATAAGCCCATGCAAGTGTAGATGCTGATGCACATTGAGGCAAACCAAACTTAACATGGTCTCCGCAGTCATGGAAGCCT
This sequence comes from Bacillota bacterium, assembly GCA_023398105.1. Taxonomy (GTDB): domain Bacteria; phylum Bacillota; class Clostridia; order Acetivibrionales; family DSM-1351; genus Ruminiclostridium. Next base: position 3,730 of record JAEWST010000039.1, read on the forward strand.
CCTGTTAAATCAAGTCCTACATCTTTTCCATCATCACAATGGCATGGACCACGCCATTTTATCCTGTTGTTCCCCGCATCAGGACCACACCAATTTGCTTCATAAAACAAAATAGATTTGGCAAATGCATCAACATAGTTAAAATTCGTCTCCTTATCAGCAGCTATAGCTGACTGTGGAAACATACTTGCCATAAAAGCAGCAAGCAGAACAAAAACATAAATCCTTTTTCCTTTCATTTTTTTACCCCCTTAAAAATTTTAGTCCTTTTAAAATGCCCCTATAACTCTATTTTACTACATATTGAATAATTTGTAATTACATTTGTATTCAATATGTAGTGAGCATTTTCTTGCAACGCCAATAGAATTTATATGCGGAAACTTTAAGTAAATTAATCAACTTTCGCAGTTGAATATACCGCTTAAAGTCTAGTAATATAATGCTACCGCACCAATAGATTTTTATGTGCGAAAGTTGAATAAATTAGTTTAATTTAGAATTTTTGTCCATAGTAGCTATAAATTCCTTTTTCATGTCATACAAATAATAAACAAATGGCACCAACTGCCTGATTGTGCTATTTTCAGACTGCTCATCTGATATTATAGCTACAATCTGCTCCTTGAATTCCTTATATACATCAGAACCATAAGACTTACTTTTAGCCAAGCCAGATATTAGAATAATCTTTGAAACAACATTTTCAGGTGCACAAAGAGCCAAATTCAAATACCAGTTCAGAATATTTCTTTCACCCCACAGATTTTCAAGCTTAACAACCTTATTATCAACAAGTGACTGCATTAAGGATTGTCCTAACGCACCTAAGTAGTTGTAGACTATATCCTCACTGGGTACATTGTAATAATCAGCTTCTACAGGCTGAATATCGCTTATTTCTGCTATTTTTGAAATTATGCTATTGAGAGAATTTGTGAAATCTTTATTTTTTCCGTCCTTTAATAATTTCATTTCTAAGGTCTGAATTGATTGACTTTTACTTTCAAACAAAATCACCTTTATTTCATACTCATTTCCCTTTTCTGTTATACTACCAGTTACCAATAAGTCCAAATCATTAGTACGAGCGGCATCAGTAAGGGATTTGATATTGTATTCTGATTTTAATACAACAGGTCCTACCTCCTTTGCAATTGGAAGTAGAAATTTAGTTTCTGTATTAAAATTAAATACTAATATCTCTTGCAATAGTAAAGGCAAGCTCCTGGTCATTCTTCCCGAATCATTCTCAGGCTGTAATTCTGTTAAATTTTCCGATTTACCTGTTAAGTCAACAAAGGATAAAAAGCCTATATTTTCTTTTTTTAATTCCTTAGGCAAAAGCCATTCAGGAGATTTTAAGCCATAATACCATATTGGTTTGTCAGTCACAAGAAGCTCAAATTCAGCTTTTTCTGTTGCAGCTTCCTTTTTCATCCCAGTTTTTTTAATTATATCAAAATCATTTGAAAGCTTATTCAAAACAGCTTTTACATCAGCTCTTTCTATTGTCATTAATTTATTAATAAGCTTTTGCCCTTCAGAATGATTTCCAGTTTGAATATATGCATGTAATAAATTAAGTCCTGCCATAATATCATGCTTCCCAGCATCATAAAGAGGAGCAACTAAATCAATAACTTCATTAATATATCCATTATTACCCAAGTCTCCCGATATAATAAATAGTACAGGCAATTCATCCAGTGCTGAATTTAGTACATATTCATACAGAGGCTTTGCACTTTCTAAATCCTTCTGTTCAAGATAGTATCTTGCTAAATAAAGCTGTGGAAGCCAGCTGTCTTTTATTGCTGTAGCTTTTTTAAGTAAATCAGTATAGTTATATTTTCCTCCAATCTCTTTATCCAAAAGCATCCACCACTGAAGGGTGTGTTCCTGATTTGGATCTAAACACATGCTTTCCCATACTATTTCTAATGCTCTTTCCTTGTCATCTCTCGAATAATGAACTCTTGCAAGATTTGTCAATATTAGTGCCGATTTCCCATATATCTTGATATATTCATTTAGTATTTTTTCAGCTTCACCAAAAAGTTCATTAGCCAAAAAAGCTATTGCAAGAGTAGTATAACCTCGCTCCTTAATTTCATCTATATGTACAAGGTGTTTTGCAGCATCAAGAGCCTCTTTGTTAAATTCATCCTTTAATGCTAAAAGAATGTCGTTATACAATGCATCAGCTGTGTTCCAATGATTTTTCAGCTGCTCAGGCAGGATTGTTTTCCTCATTTCTTCTCTTGGTATTAGTACCTTTTGCCCTTGTTCATCATAACACTCAACAAAATCCTTTCCTTCAGGTTGTTTTTCCTCCGTCTGTTTCTCTTCAGACTGAACTTCCTCAGACTGAATTTCTTCAGTTTTTTGCAACTCAGATTTTTCGTTCTCCTCTTTCTTTTCAACCTTTACAGTATTTTTGTTTTTTGATAAAAATTCATTAAAAAACCCCATTGCCACTACCCCCTGTTTTCATTTTAAGAAAAAAATATCATCTTACATTATATTACCATAATTAAGTATATCTCGTCATTAAGTATTAAAATAAAATAAAAACAGACAGACTTTTTTAGTTAAATTAGCAGACGCCATAATCAATACTTGTTTAAAATTTGTATTTCAAGCGAAAATAAATTTGCGGACTACATCCCGCCGACGCAGATGGTAGCTCTTTAAAAATGTGATATCACGTTTTTAATGCAAATTAGTATAAAAAGTATTTATGTATTTAATGTATTCCTGCTATAATTTAGTAATTCAGTAGAACTTCAATCTAACAATTAAGAGGTACAAAATGGATGAACAATATTATGAAAAATTTTTAAAAATTAAAACTACAGGCGAGCAAAAAATCTTTAATGAATCAATTCACTATCACAGATATGAACCAACTTCCTATGCTGCATTGGAAGCATTGACGAATAAATATGAATTTTCAGAAAAGGACAGCATAGTTGACTTTGGCTGTGGAAAGGGACGGCTAAACTTCTACATAAATCACCTTTTTGATTCTTTTGTTACAGGGGTAGAAATGAATAATTTCTTCTATAAACAGGCGGTTGAAAACAAGAAAAGTTATCTTCAGACGTATAAAAACAAAAAAGAAAAAATCACTTTTTCAAATTGCTTTGCGGAAAAATATAATATTAATTCAAAGGATAATAAATTTTACTTTTTTAATCCTTTCTCTGTGCAAATATTTTCAAAGGTAATTAAAAACATCTTGTCTTCAGCTGAAATAAATAAAAAAGCGGTAGATATTATTCTTTATTACCCTTCAAATGACTATATTTATTTTTTGGATACAAACTCAAGTTTTGTACTTTCAAATGAAATAAAAGTGCCAGATATGTATGATAAAAACCCTCGCCATAAATTTTTAGTGTATAGGACGGAACATTTCAACTAATAAACTCAAACCTAAACTTCGTTTAAAACACCTATATTGTAAATCATCTATTGTAATACTAATTTGTATTTAAAAATAGAGTAATTTTTTTTAAATACAAATTAGTATAAGTACCTTTAAGGAAAATATAACTTTAACAATGGAGTAATTTAAAATATAGGTGCTTACCTTATAAAAATAGTATTACTTTTACACCATAATTTGTTAATTTCAAACAATCTACGGTTTTAAAACCACCTTGACTACATTTTCACTACGGTTTTCAAATAGCTTCACAGCTGCTACAACATTATCCAATCCCATTCTGTGAGTTATCAAAGGTCTCAAATCAATTTGCCCTGTAAGAACAAGATTAATTAATCTTTTCATATATCCCACATATGCTAATCCCATATTTATATTAACATTTTTCATAAATATTTGTGATAAAGGCAATGTTATATCTGTGCCAGTAATGCCAACAAGTGAAACATTTCCATTTATCTTTACACATTTTACTGCTTGCTGTATAGCCGTTTCAGAGCCTGATGCATCTATTGCAACATCAGCACCCCTCCCATTAGTCAGCTTCATTATCGTATCTAGTACATCATCCTCTATTGAACTTAAAAGATGAGTAGCTCCTAGGTTTGTAGCCATATCCATTCTGAATTTATCTTTTCTTCCCACCATAATAATTTGGAAGGGATTAAAAAGCTTTGCTGCCACAACAGCACATAAACCAACTGGTCCAGCACCGAAAACAACTACTGAATCACCAGGATTCACTTTTCCACGGACTACAGCAGTATACCCCGTAGTTAAAATATCTGAAATAAAAATCACTTGTTCGTCTTCTAGAATATCTGGAACATGCACTAGACAGGAATCAGCAAAAGGTACTCTTATATACTCTGCATGAGTTCCTGGTAAATCACCCATTTCCTTACCAGCACCATGAATTCCACCATTCATACAATGCGAAATATTTCCATTTAAACAATTTTCACAATATCCGCAAAAAGGTGCAGGTGGTCCAATTACTCTGTCACCAAGCTTGAAATTCTTAACAGAGCTACCTGTCTGTTCAATAATTCCAACGTACTCATGTCCCAAAACATATCCTGGAGTTGAAGGAATCATACCATGTATCAAATGCAAATCACTGCCACAAATAGTTGTTAGCGTAATTTTTACAATAACATCAGTATCCTTCAACAAACATGGCTTTTCTACATTTTTTAACTCATAGTTGTGTAGCTGTGGGAAATATAACCCTTTCATG
>JAEWST010000085.1 GCA_023398105.1 Bacillota bacterium
AAGGAGGCATTACTATGGCAGTAACTCATAAAATTGCTTTGCGGTCTTAATGGGGTGGCTCCAATCCGCTTACCGGTTTTTTTAATATATTTGTTCATATAAGAAATCCAGGCAGCCTTTAAATAGGTTGTTTGTTTTATATTTAGAAAATAAATTATGTCAGGAGATTATTATGGGTATTATTGGTTGGATTATCATAGGTGCTATTGCTGGTTGGCTCGCGAGCATGGTTACTGGGAACGATAAAAAGATGGGTGCTTTCGGAAATATTGTAGTGGGCATTATTGGTGGCCTTATCGGAGGATTCATTATGAGTTTACTAGGCGGGACGGGCATTTCCGGCTTTAATCTTTGGAGTCTTTTGGTTGCCTTTATAGGCTCATTAATTGTTTTGTGGATATTTAATAAAATCAACAAATAAAATAAAGAGTGGAGGCGTAATTTATGAATGATTCAATTAAAAGTAAAACGGATAAAGTTGTAGGAACTATCAAAGAAAATATTGGAAAAGCTATGGATTCTGAGCAGATGGAACTGAGTGGTAAATTGCAAAATCTTGCCGGCGAAACCAGAGGGAAGGTTGAAGAGACTATGGGGAAATCCGTACAAATCAGTGAGAATATCAAAGAATCAATTGCTGATAAGGCAAATGATTTAATTGATTCAGTGAGGAGAAAAAATAAATAAGTACTTGTTTATCAACACTCTACAGTATTCAGATTGCATAATAAATCCTATGACCATTTTTATAAATTTGCAAAAAAACCTTGATTTTATTTATTTGGTGTTAGGATAATACAAATATTTAAATGCAATGAAAAGAAATAGTACATGTGATTTTGATTTCAGAGAGGGAATGGCAGGTGTGAATTCCTATGATAATAGCATGGAAGGCGTCTTGGAGCAGCGGAGTGAATTTAGTAGCTACCGCCGGATTATTCTACCGTTAAAAAGAATTCGATATAAGATTATCAGTTAATCCGTATCGATAAAGTGCAGATATGGTTGTATCACTGAACCGGGAGACGCCCGTGACCTAAGGAGCTCTTGCATGGGCTCCTTTTATATTAATCACGTAGCATTGATGTCTTTGAAAAAGTGGCTCTCATTTGAAAACCTCCAGAAATTTGGTTGTCATCGTTTGCAGTATATCAAATCTCGAAAATCCTTATTTTATGTGTGATAGCAAGCATACAGTTTCAACGTTCCTGTTGACGGAAGTTTGATACTACATGGCGAAACTACAATGCTGTTTTTACTAGGTGAGGTAAAGATTTACCCCACCTAGTTACCAGACTTTGTTCCATTTCGATTTTTGTCTAATTTCAGTTTCAAAAATTGAGCGAAAAATTGAAGGCTTGAATGAAAACCGAGAATCCCAATTAGTAAAAGGTGAAAGATCTGAAGCAATAACTACTTTTCTTAATGAAATAAGTGTTTTAAATAAAGCAAAATAAGTTGTACTTAAAAATACATTTAACGGAAAAATTGAAGGTGATTTCAAAATGTGAAACTCGATTACAAAACGGGAAGCTAGGAATGCTATTTACCCCTGTTTTTAATATATCTTGATATATAAATGCAAATTTTGGCACTCAACATGTATAATTTTGGCACTTGTATTGATTTTTTACACGTAAGTGTTATTATATCAATAGATTAAAGATGATTAACGATTTTAGAAAAAGGCCACTTTTTAGAAGAAGCTTGTAAATAACGAATAATTTATCAGCTTAGATTACATTTAGATAAATAAATTTTTGATATAATCACGCGTGCTTTATATAAATTTGTGTTTTAAGTTTTATTTACTAGTTTTATTTACTATGGTGTAAACTATGTAAAAAGGCCAGATATGCGTTGTAATAAAAAAGTGATATAAAGAGAAAGGAATTAGAATATGTCTATAATTGACCTTTTATTGAGAAAAAAAGAAATTTTAAGAACTTTTGACCTCATGCAATTCGCTAAACCCAAACACATCTTGGTAAAAATAGGATTACTTTCAAATTGAAAAGTACGTATACTGGAAGTGGAAATAGGCGAACAGGAAATTTTATATCATATGGGGAACGAGTTGACAGCGAAACACAATATCAAATATTTGTCTCAAAATCACAATTTGAATTAGCAACGCATGTTCTTGCTAAATGTATAGCAATAATTGGTCTTTATCAAATATTTTTCAGTTAGTAACGAAAGGGGGGGAATGAATATAGAAAAGGAGTCACAAATTGTATTAATGCCATACATATTATTTACCATGGGATTTAATCGTTTATGCGTGTAAAGAAAATGTTTAAGTTTACGTAAGAAAGAAGAGAAGGTGTAGCGAAACGACTTAGTTGTTCACTATTAACCAGTGAGGATTTGATTTACTATGTAGGACTAGAGATTTTTTACAAGAGCCCAATCATTTGTTTGAAAGGAGACGAAATATGAAAAGATTATCTATAGCTATAATGGTTTGCTTATTCCTAATGACTAACACCGCTGCTGCAGCTACATACAATTCTGGTAATAGTCCGGATTTTGTAAATGCTGATTTCTTGACATCTGCTAAATTGGAGAAAGGTATAAATTCGGAAGATGGATCGATCGTTTACACCCTTAGTAAAACAGAAACGATGTCACAGAATTTAAGAAGTAACGAAACAAATCATAAGACGGACTCGTTAATTTTAGTAGCTGATAATGCTGCTGCTGCTGAAGAAATTGAGCAATATCTTGCATCGGTTAGGGTAAATAATAGTAATTATAGAGAAGGGGATTATTTAGGTTCATCAGTTTCTATGTACTCTACGGTTTATTTTTCAACTCGCACCATTTCTGGGAAAGATTTTCCAGCCATGAAAATTACTTCTGTAAATGCCGGTTTAACGGTTTCTAATGGCACTCAGTCAAAAGGTTGGACTATGAGAATCGTGCAAAACGGTAGCTCCGTAGATGGCACATTTATAAGCAAACAAATACAAAACTATAACCTTTATGGCGGTTCTAATCCTCGAACAATAACTCCCCCATCCGGTTGGAAAGAGATTATTATGGAACCAACAGGATCATCAAGTGCAGGTGCAAACACATATTGCCAGGTAAGCAGACCTGGTGGAAGTTCTCAATCATACATTCTTGAGAATCCTATATTATAAAGAATTTTGTTGTTGTGAGGTAAAGTTTATCCCATTTTAGGAGGACATACGTGAAAAAGAATACACTTCTCTTCTTTTTGTTTACATTAGCATGCCTGATTATATTGATTGGTGGTATTGAATTAATAAAATATTATACTCAACTTAATCGACAATATTATACTTATCTATACCCAATTATGGTAATGAGACTGCTCTTTCCTTGTAGTTTAGGACTTTTACTTTTTTTTCGCCAACATATTAGGCTGGAAGTTTACTCGATTCATAGAGTAGTTGTAGATGGGGTGGCAACCCTAGTAGTTGTAGTATATTTACTAATTATATCCAGAAAGCTTATTACCTATATTTTTGCTCAACCAGAAACACTTATATGTTTCACCTTATTTCTTAGCTCATTTTTGAATAGTTTGTTGGAATGGAAAAGATATAAGAGTTCTAACTGAAACAGTATATGCAGGTATGGTATTAA
>JAEWST010000156.1 GCA_023398105.1 Bacillota bacterium
TGGTTCTGGTGCAAATACTTCAAAATCAATATACTCATCACTAAAATGCTAGTCTTTTAAGCCATTGCACCCATTATCTTTTTTATAAATTCAACCTCTGAAAGGACACATCGAATTTCTTCAATCTGTCCCTTTCGAATCATATGCATTATTTCAATTCCTGCTATTGTTTTCTTAGCACTTTCAAAACTCCCAAATCCAAGCATTGGCTTGATTTTTCATTTAATAAATCTATGATCCTGTTCGATTATATTATTTAGGTATTTTACCATTCTATGAGTTACTTTGCTTGAAATATCGCCACTGTAAATCAGTTCGATAATTGCAACCTCTGTAGCTCCATACTTGTCTGTTGTAATCGCTCTCGGGTGTTGGTTATGGCTTGCTCCTAATGCTTTTCTAAAAAACTCTTTAGCTGTCTTTTTATCTCTATTCTCTGATACAAAAAAGTCTATTGTCTTTCCAAAAGAATCAACTGCTCGATACAAATAACAGTCTTTACCTTTTATTTTTATATAGGTCTCATCCATTCGCCAAGAATCATTGGTTTGCTTAAGATGTTTTCTGACTTTCTCATTAATTATTGGAGAATACTGGTGTACCCACCTCATAACTGTTGTATGAGTTATTGATAAACCTCTTTCAGCCATCATTTCAACAAGCACTCTATAACTAAGTGGATATCTTAAATACCAAGTCAATTGCAAATAGACTAAAAAGGGTTTGAATATATAAATATTAACAAATAGCAAACACTTACCTGCAATTGACTTTATGAACTACACAACAATATTATTTCTGATTCAAAGTGCTTCCACTTAAATAGATTCTGTGACATTTAGTAACCTCTTTCCCATAATTATACTGTATATGCTATCACAAAAATTATTTTTGCACCAGAACCTTGCTAAATAGAGCATTTAGATAATATAGCTAAGCAATAATTAATGACAAAACCAAGAAAAGATAAATTGGAAGGTGAATAGTTTGATTCCTTTAAAGTATGATATTTTAAAAGGTATAGAAAAGAACATAAATAAAAATATTTATTATATAATCAAATTATTTAAGTCTTCATGTGATGGACTTGATTGGGAAACATTTCTATAAGAAATATTTCCAGATATTGTTTGAAGGATATTGGCACAATTTGTCGAAATAAATATATAAAAGTCGATTGGTGAAGGGGCTTTCTAACAGTAAATAAAGTATATTATCTATAAAATGGGGGAATTCAAAATGAATACTAGTAAAGAATTGGTGAATCACTTTCGAAAAGTGAACAAGGCTGTAATCGCAGTTATGTGGGTAATAATAACACTCTTAGTAATTTTGAAATTCACAGGGTCGTCTGATCTTTCTTTGATTATAGCGTTTTTAGGCATCGTAACAACTATTGTCACTGTATTTACATTAAAAAAAAGATTTGAAAGGGTTACTACAGTTATGCTGCTTTCATCTATAATAATAAGCATTATAGTACTGTCATTAACCAAAGATGGATCTTCTCAATCTATACCAACCATTATTCTATTATGTATAGCTACTTTATATCTTAATAAACGTATTCTATTAATTGTTGGAGCTTTTATTGAGTCTGCAAACCTAATTTTAGGTATTTCTAGACACAGTTTAAGTACTGAAATTATAATAAGCGGTTTTGCTATTCCGGGAATAATTCTACTAATATTATTTTTCGTTACGCATTGGGGAAATGATTTGATTATTTCTGCCGCTAAAAAAGAGGTAAGGGCAAATGAACTCCTAGTACAACTGGAAAATACGATGGATATAATAAAGAAAAGTACATTCTCATTGGATGGCGATATTGATAACTGCAATAATAGCCTTGAAACAGTGCATGAAATAAGTAACTCAATGGCTGCTGCTATTGCTAACATAGCAGAAGATGTTGTAAGTCAGACAGAAAGCGTTACAAATATAAGTGAAATGATGAATACTGCGGGTGAAAAAATTTCTGATATAAATGATTTTTCCAAGCAGATGGCAAACGTATCAAATAATGCAAATCAAGTAGTAATGGATGGTTGTGATAAAATAAGTAAAATGGATAAGCAAATGGAAATTATAAATCAAGCTGTTACAAAATCCTACTCAACGGTTCAAGAACTTAACAGCAATATGGAGGAGGTTAACAATTTCCTTTCTAGTATAACTCAAATTGCAGAACAAACAAATTTGCTTGCACTTAATGCAGCGATAGAAGCAGCAAGAGCAGGAGAATCTGGTAGAGGCTTTGCAGTAGTTGCTGATGAAATAAAAAAGCTGGCGCAACAAAGTTCTAACACAGTCAAAGAAATTAATCAAATTATTACTGATATAAAGGCTAAGACCCACAACGTATTAAATGATGTAAATAATGGAAATATAGCAACAAAAGAAGGGGAGACAATTGTTAGGCAGGTAAATGAAAGCTTTGAACGTATTCAAATATCATTTAAAGATATAGACAAGTATGTATCTAATGAACTAAGCAGAATCGAAAATGTAACTACGTTATTTTCACAGATACATGATGAAACAGAGAGAATAACTAGTATTTCCGAAGAGAATTCTGCAGCTACTGAGGAATTAATGGCTACAACTGAAGAGAATAATGCAAGTATTGAGAACATTTACAATTTAATGCATGATATAAAAAATTCCAGCAGTAATTTACAAAGTATTGTAAAACGATAAAAATGTAAAAATGTGATATCCTAGGAACAGAAGTTAAACCAAGAACCTATAGAGAAAAAGCCCGGAAAGACTATTTGGCAATAGAGAAGGAGAGAAAGGAACGAACAAAAACGGTTCGCAAAGCAAGATTCATTAAATTGAAAATAGAATAGTCAGTATCAGTCAGCCACATGTACGACCGATAGTCCGTGGGTAAGGCTGTTACAGCAGGACAGCTCAAACCTTGACCGCTCAAACCTTGACCGTATGCAGGTGCAGATGGCAACTGACAGAGAATTCCTAATTATTATTCGGCTTAAAAATGAAGAAAGAAAAAATCATAATGCTATGGCTTCAGATATTCTTTCTTATCTTTCAAGAATTGAAAAGAGCCTAAAGGATCAGGGATTTACTGCAAGGCGAGCAGATAATTCCGATATTAAGAGACTACTTGGTGTTTATTATGAGCAGAATGTTACTACTGAAAAATATGAAGATTATGATGGCGAGAGGTGGGTGGTTCTTAATGAGCAGTAATTGATTTCCATATTGATATTATGTCGGAACACCGAT
>JAEWST010000160.1 GCA_023398105.1 Bacillota bacterium
GATATAAAAGAGCAGCTTTCAGAAAGTCTGCCTGACTATATGATACCTACAAGGTACCTACGTCTTGAAGAAATACCGCTGACACAAAACGGCAAGATTGACAGAAAGGTATTGCCAGAACCTGACATAATAGAATTTTCTGGAAAGTATGTTGCTGCAGCAACTGAAGTTGAAGAGAAACTGCAGTGTATATGGCAGGAAGTTCTTTCTGTCAAAAGAAGCATAGGTACAAATGAAAATTTCTTTGACCTTGGCGGGCACTCAATTAAAATTATAGCACTATCTTCCAGAATTCAAAAAGAATTCAATGTTGAAGTGCCTTTAAAAAAGATGTTTGACTGCCAGATAATTAAGGAACAGGCTGAATATATCTGCTCCGCAGAAAAAAATCAATTCTTGTCTATTCCTTCTGCTGAAGAAAAAGCATTTTACCCTATATCTCCAGCACAAAAAAGATTATATCTATTAAATCAGCTGGACAAGAAAAGCACGGGCTACAATATGCCAGGAACAATAGTGTTTAAAGGATATATAGATAATAAACAGTTAGTGAGTGTGTTTAAAGAGCTAATTAACAGACATGAAGCTTTACGGACAAGCTTTGAAATAATTGACAATGAACCAGTACAGCGTATAAACAATGATATAGAATTTGTACTGGAAGAGTATGAATTTGATAATGGAGCTAGAGATAAAACAGAAAATGAAGAGCAAAGAGTTAGTAGTATAGTCAAGAATTTTGTTCGACCTTTTGATATATCTAAAGCTCCTTTAATCAGAGCAGGAGTGGTTAAACTATCTGATAACCATAGCTTAATGATGTATGATATGCATCATATTATTTCTGACGGAATGTCAATGACAATATTGGAAAGAGAGTTTGTAAGTCTGTATAATGGACAAAAGCTGCCTGAAAACAGGCTTCAGTATAAGGATTACAGTGAATGGCAGAATAAAATGCTGACAACTGATGTAATCAAAAAGCAAGAGGAGTATTGGCTAAAAACATTTTCTGGAGAATTACAGCATCTTAATATGCCGATTGACTACCCTAGACCATTTATCCATAGCTTTGAAGGCGATAGAATAGTAATCCGCATAATGAAAGATGAAATACCAAATGTAGCTATACTTATGTCTGAAACTCGAAGTACTCTATATATGCTAATAATGGCAGTATTTAATGTCTTATTGTCAAAGTATTCTAATCAGGAAGATATAGTTATTGGTTCTACAATTTCCGGAAGACCTCATTCTAACCTTGATGGTATTATAGGGATGTTTGTCAATACACTGGCAATGAGAAATTATGTAAAGCCTAATAGAAAGTTCAAAGATTTTTTGATTGAGGTGAGGGAGAATACCATTAAAGCCTTTGAAAATCAGGATTATCCGTTTGAAGAACTTGTCTCAAAAATAAATCTAAAAAGGGATCTGAGTAGAAATCCATTGTTTGACATTGTACTTACAATGCTTAATATAGATGGCAATGATAACACATTTGCTGACATTGAAACTAAACCATTTAATTATTATAATCGTGTATCACAATTTGATATAGCTTTGGATGCAATTGAGAGCGACAAATATATTGAATTTTGTTTTGAATATTGTACAGCTTTGTTTAAGAAAGAAACAATTGAAAGAATGGCTGAACATTTAAAAAATATATTTATTAAGGCTGTACAAATTCCGGAATTGACCATAGCAAACATTGATATGCTTTCAATGAATGAGAAAAACAAGATATTTGAAGAATTAAACCAAACAGAATCAGACTATTATAATTGCACACTTAATGAATTATTTGAGACTCAGGTTATAAAGACACCTAACGATATGGCAGTGCATTATAGGGGCAGGCAGCTAACATACCTACAACTAAATCAAAGTGCTAATAAGCTTGCATATGAATTGAGGGAAAAGGGAATAAAACCCGGTGAATGTATAGGTGTTATGACAAAAAACTCTATTTCGACAATAGTGGGTTTTATTGCTGTCCTTAAAGCGGGCGGAGTATATTTACCCATGGACCCTGAATATCCCGATGAAATATTGAGATATATGCTGTATGACAGTAATGCACAATTTGTACTGGTACAAAGAAATATGCAGGAAAAGCCTGATTTTATGGTTGAAAGGTTAATAATTGAGGATATCACTGAAAAACCCGTAGAAGTTCCTTACCTTGAAAACATAAATTCTACAGATGACCTTGCTTATATAATATATACATCAGGTACTACAGGTAATCAGAAGGGAGTTATGATAACGCATTTTAGTATTGTTAATCAGCTGATTGGATTAAAAAATAAATTTAATTTTGACAATACCTTAAATCACATGTTGCTAGGCAGTATCTCCTTCGATGCGTCTATACAACACATATTGCTTCCGCTGGTAACAGGGGGTAAACTTTTTATCCCTGACAGGGATGTGATTCTTGATCCTATGAGGTTGAAAAACTTCATTAAGCAGTATGAAATAGATGTCTTTGACAATATACCTGCATTTATGGAGATTTTCCTTGATGTAATAAGCGGGGAAGAAAAGTTATATTTTAAGTACATATTACTTGGCGGCGAGGTTTTTCCAAAACGTTTACTAAACAAAATACGAGAGAATGTAATTTGTGATAATATACTAAATATTTACGGACCAACAGAAACTACCATCAATGCTACGGTATATAAATTTAGGGATGAGGATATACATGAATCAAGTGTTTCTATAGGGAAACCGCTTCCTAACTACAAAGCTTATATATTAGATACCCACAATAACCTGACTCCTGTCGGCATACCAGGTGAGCTTCATATAGGAGGGATCGGATTATCAAAGGGATATCTTAATATGCCTGAATTGACCAATGAAAGATTTATACCAAATCTGTTCAAGGAAGGAGAGCTATTGTATAAAACAGGAGATATAGTTAAGCTGAACTCGGATTATAATATACAATTTATCGGAAGAAAAGATCATCAGGTAAAGATAAGAGGATATAGAGTTGAGCTAAATGAAATTGAAGAGTGTTTGACCAAACATAAACTCATCAAAGAGGCAGTGCTAGTTGCAGAAACTGACGAAATCGGAGACGTAACGCTACATGCATATATTACGTCAGACGAGAAGTTGGAGATTCAGGAAGTCAAAGCTTATTTGGCAGAAAAACTTCCTCATTATAAGATTCCTTCCTATATTATGCAAATTGAAAGAATTCCTTTAACACCAGTGGGAAAGGTTGATAGAAGTAAGTTGCCTAATATTAGTGAATGGAATGTCCGTAAAACTGTACGAAGTATACCTGGAAATTCTGTTGAAGAAAGCCTATTGAATATATGGGCTAAGATTCTTGATGTTAAGAATATTGGAATTAATAATAACTTTTTTGAACTGGGAGGACACTCACTTAAAGCCGCAATTCTAGTGTCAGATATTCAGAAAGAATTCAAAATACGCATTCCTATGGTGGAAATATTTAAAAAGCCTACTATCCACGAATTGGCAGAATATATTATTAAAGAAGATAATAAAAGTATAATGTCTGGGGATCCAAATCTTATTCTATTGGCGAAGGGTAGTAATGAAACTCTACATATTTTCATGATACATGATGGAACAGGAGATACTGAGTCCTATATTAAATTCTGCAGTAAAATGGGAACAGAAGTTAACTTTTGGGGAATTCGCACAGATGGGTTTGAGAGTGCGGCTCCCAAATATATATTAATTGAGGAAATAGCACAGTACTATATTGAAAAAATAAAAACAGTACAGCCTCAAGGACCGTATAATATTGCTGGTTGGTGTATCGGTGGTACTATTGCTTTTGAAATTGCCAGACAACTTGAGGCAATGAATGAGGATGTAGGATTTTTAAGTCTAATCAGTTCTGCTCCACCTAAGGAAGGCTTTGAAAGTATAAAAAATGAGTTCTCACTTGATAATGAGAAAAACTATATATACAGTATACTCAAGAACAAAGACATAGAAAACCTGATAGGGGATATGCAGGATATAGACCAAATATGGAAGAAGGTTTTGGAGTATATCCAAAATAGTACATTGGTAAGTGAGCTGACTGCGAAGCTAAAGGAGATTATTCCTATAGATATTTCACAGGCCATACCGCATTTTGAGCATGCCGATATTAAACAAATAGCATATTATACAAATGTTATCAGAAGCTTCTTTGTAGCAAGAAGCCATTATACACCGGCTAACAGAATTAAGGCAGTACTTAAGTTTTTTGACGCTGACCGAGAAAGGGTAACAGATGTAAAAGTATGGAATGATTATTGTATAAATGAAATGAATATTATATCAGTAAATGGTGACCATTTTTCAATATTCAAATCAGATGAAATGGATAATTTTGCTCAAATATTTTATGATACATTGATTAGTGATATATCAGTATCATAGACTTATAATAGATTACTGCTATAAGCTTAGATGGAAGAGTAAAGACTTGTCTATCAGTGCTGGTCCGACAAGAAAAAATTGTTTGAGTTATTTATTACTAAAAATGTAAAAATATAATATGGTGTTATTTAATGCTATTGCTTATAAGGGTGCAATAGTATATAATGTAATAGCATTCTAATATTACCATATAATATACAAAGGTGGGGGACTTATGAAGAAGTTATTTTGTATTTTAATTAGTTCATTTTTATTGTTTTCTATTTTAATTCTTTCGGGTTGTAGTATAGGTAGTAGTGATAAAGAAGCTCGTAATGTGCTTAGCAGTTACCTTGATAATGTAACAAAAGGAGATTATGAGGCTGCTTATAATCTTTTAAGTAAATATGATCAGCAAAAAATCAGTAAGGACGTTTTTATTAAATGGAGAGAAGCGGTAGCGAAAATTACCAAATTTGATAGTTACAGTATTGGTGAAAAGTCCGATAAGTTTGGAGAGATGGAAACCTTTGGAGTAGTTTATACAAAATCATTTGGGTTTGACGTTAACCTGAAAATAGATAAACTTATAGAAAATGCAGACATAACAGATATGTATGAGCAAGAAAACTACAAACAGATGGTTCTATATGAAGATGGTACTTGGAAGATGGGTTTGTTCTATGAAGACCTAGAATCTCGTACTGCGAAATATGAAGAATTATTATCGGGAAGTGCTAAATAATAATTTGTTTTTGTATACTTTGGCCTTCTTTTGATAAGAACTGCTACATATAGGAGACGTATCAAGAGTGATTTCTTCATGATACGTCTTTATAATCAACTCATTGAGATATAATTTTGCTTAGTAAAGGGCTGTGATTAGTGAGAATTATTTTTAAGCATATAATAAAAAACTTATTGGAAAAAAAAATCTATACCTTATTAATTATTCTTTCTATTGTTGTATCCTCTTCAATGTTTTTTGCATCTATCACAATTTCAAAAACACTGGTAAAAATACAAACCGATCAGTGGAGAAGTATTTACGGGTATTCAGATATTATTGTAACGGCTGATAAGAATTCTCCGACTCAATTCTTCTACATGAATGGTGTAGAAAAGTATAGTCGAAATATGGAATACCTTATTGGCGTAATTTCAGGTTATGCTACTTATAATTCCAAAGAAAATAAAAAAGTAGGAATTAAACTTCAAGGTGTTGATATTAATGAAATTCAGAAATTAACACCTATTAACTATGTAAAGATATCTGATAAATACAATTTTAAAGGAATGAAGATTATCATAAGTAAGGATGCATCTGAGAAGTATGGCTTAAACATTGGGGATACAATGGTTCTTATAATAAATGGCACCAGGCATAAATTTATTATCAGTGGTATTGCTAAAAAATCAGGGCCTTTCTCAAACGAAGGGGAAGTACTAAATGCTTTGTTACCCAAAGAACAATTATCTTCCATTTATAATGCACGAGGCAAAGTTGATACTATTTATATTAAACTGAATAACCCCATGGCAAAGCCAATGATAAAGTATAAATTGTCTCAAGAGTATGAGAAGTTTGTTGTTAAAGAGCCTTTTAATAAAATAGAAGTCGAGCGTCAGAGCAATAGTATTGCAACACCGATTTTAATTGTAACGGTTCTTTTAAGCTTTATGACTATATATATAATTTATTCAACCTTCAAAATCATAACGTATGAAAGAATGTCTGCCATTGGTACCTTTAGAAGTATCGGAGCAAGAAAAGCAATTACAGACTTTATTTTGCTTCTAGAAAGTGTAAGCTATGGAATTTTTGGTGGATTAATCGGATGCTTGGCTGGAGTAGGAATATTAAATATCACAGCAAAGTTATTAATTCGGCAGGAGTTTGTGACAATAACCAATATTGAATTTAATTATACGGATTTGCTAATTACTTTTCTTCTGGCTATTTTATTGAGTTTCATAAGTTCTATAATACCAATTATTAAGGTTTCTTCAATACCTATAAAAGATATAGTACTGAATAATGTACAGGGAAAACACTCTAAAAGAGTAGCAAATTTCATTGTTGGAGTGATCCTTTTGAGTCTGGCAGTATGCTTTACGTATTTAGTACCCGACAATACCGGACTTTGGATTCATATAATCTGTATTCTTATGTCATTTATGTCATTTGTATTATTAGTTCCACTTTTTGTTAACTTTTTTTCTATCGTATTAGAAAAAATATATTTTTATGTGTTTGGTAATGAGGGAATAATTGCTACAAAAAATGTAAGAGACAATAAAAATATTATTAACAATATATCCTTATTGGTAATAGGAATATCATTTTTATTTATTGTAGCGACTGTCAATCTCAGTCAAATTAACGGCATCTCCTTTTACTTCGGCCGATACTCATATGATATTGTTATGAGTATGAGCAACGCTAACAAAAATATATTAAACGTGTTATCTGATTCAGACGGAGTTAAAGATATAATTGGAAGTTTTAGCTATAATGGTGCACAAATTATAGGTAAGGATAGCAACATCTGGTTGCTTCAAGGGATTGATACAACGAAGTTTTTTGACTTTTATGATATTGATACGGCTGAAAATAAACAAAATATTATACATGAGTTGGATAATGATAGAAATATCTTGTTAACAAATTCTTTACGAAACAAGATAGATGTTAAGAAAGGTGACATATTAACCTTACGGTTTTATTTGCAAAATGGCTTTAAATGTGAAAGAAACTATAAAATTGTTGGTTTCTTTGAAGATATTTTACAAGGTGGTGGAAGTTATGCGTTGATATCACAGAAAAACTTTAAACAAGATATTGGCGGGAGTTATTATAATCCAATATACATAAAGACTTCTAGAAATACTGTGGATGTAGTAAACCAACTTAATAGCGTATTCGCCAGACAGAAACCTGTTTTTAACACAGTTAATGATATGGAGAAGGAAGCTAGGGATAGCAGTAAGCAGACATTTGTTATTCTAATTGCATTTTCTGTTATTACAATGGTTATAGGTTTTTTTGGAGTTCTAAATAATTTAATCATTAGCTTTATTCAAAGAAGACGTATATTTGCCATGTACCGATCTATAGGAATGAGTAAAGTGCAAATCGTAAAAATGACATTTATTGAAGCCCTGACGGGCGGTATTATTGGCGGGCTATTGGGAATTTCTCTGGGAGCTATAAATTTGTCATTAATTATACCAAATATTATGAATTCACTTAATATTTTTAGCCATATTTACTATTCATGGCCAATAATCGTGCTATGCACGATTTCTGGGGTAATTATAACTGTTGTTACATCAATTGTGCCTGCAATTTGGTTAGTTAAACTAAATATCGTAGAATCAATTAAATTCGTATAGCCTATATTTATGAAGTATAATCTGTTTTGATTGGAAGGTGATTTAGTGTGAAAAAAGCAGTAGTATTAATATTTATCATCATTTGTTTTTTTCTTTCGGCTTGTAATAATTCAAATAACGTTATTAACCCTAAGATAATTGAGCCAGATAATATCAAGCGTCCGGTAGAAGCCTTTGGCACGGTGAAGGCGGTGGAAACAGAGGACATTTATCTTCCATTTACTGCGACGATAAGTGATATAAATGTTCGTGAATTTCAAAAAGTAAAAAAAGGCGATAACCTTTTGTCAATAGAATACGAAGACTATTTAAGCAGTATTGCCAATAAAGAAATAGAATTGAAATCGTATCAGAATAAAGTAAAAAATACTAAGGAAGAAATAAATTT
>JAEWST010000046.1 GCA_023398105.1 Bacillota bacterium
CTACTTCCGACATAAGAATATTTCGCTGATTACCAACAACAGAAGGATTAATCATCTCATAAGCAGAGGTATTTTTATTAACTGCATCTGCATGCATCCCAGCCTTATGTGCGAATGCACAATTCCCAACGAATGGTGCTCTTTCATCATGGATAATATTAGCAACCTCACTGACATATCTCGCTATGGAAGTCAGTTTTTCCATATTTTCCTTTGGAACACATTGATAGTCCATCATCAATTGTAGGTTTGGTATTATTGTACAAAGGTTTGCATTTCCACATCTTTCACCAAATCCATTTATTGTACCCTGTACTTGAACTGCTCCAGCTTCAACTGCAGCTATTGACCCTGCAACAGCCATACCATTATCATTGTGACAGTGAATACCAATTGCACAGCCCACTTTTTCACAAACTAATGCTGTTACCTTTGCTATGTGTGAAGGAAGGCTTGCACCTTTTGTATCGCATAAACATATAGCATCTGCCCCTGCTTCATAAGCCCTTTGTAATGTTGTCATCGCATATTCAGAATTTGCATTGTACCCATCAAAAAAATGTTCAGCGTCATATACAACTGTCTTACCCTTTTGCTTGAAATATTTTATTGTATCATAAATCATGCTTAGGTTTTCCTCTAATGTAGTTTTAAGTATTTCTGTTACCTGAAAATCCCATGCTTTTCCAAATACTGCAACAGCGGAAGTATCGGCATTTAGCAATGACTGTACATTTGCATCTTCTTCAACCTTTATGTTTGCTCGTCTCGTAGCACCAAATGCAATTATTTTTGAAGTAGTAAGCTTTAACTTCATCATCTTTTCAAAAAACTCCAAATCCTTTGGGTTTGAGCTGGGGTTTCCAGCTTCTATATAATCAACACCTAGCTGGTCAAGCTTTTTTACAATTTTAAGTTTATCCTCAACAGTAAACGAAATCCCTAATGCCTGTGCCCCATCCCTTAATGTTGAGTCATAGATAATTACTTTATTATTTGTCATATGCCGTGCTCCTTTCTATATCATTTTTACAAAAATCTCTAAGAGCTTAATCCACACTATAGTAAGTATCATCTAAACCACGTTGGAATTTTGTGTACTGCTTTTCTATAAATATATTTTTGAGTAAAATTTGCTAGTACTTTTTCAATTATAACGAGGCAAGAAAATGTCCCCCACTTCTATAAGTGGCGGGTACCGCAAATAACTGTTAATAAAAAAAGTAACCCCTAATAGGAGCTACTTTTTCAAGCGGCTCCTATTAGCTAATTATTTCCCCATCAATTTCTTTTTTGCTACCTATCTCACTAATTGATCTGTTAATAGCATTTAGGTATGCCTTAACACTTGCCTCTATAATGTCTGTGCTTACGCCTTTTCCTAAATATACACTATTATCATTTGATATTTTAACTGTTACTTCACCCAGTGCATCTTTACCTTCTGTAACAGCCTTTATACTATAATGGATCAGCTCAGCATAAACCCCTGTTGCACGCTCAATTGCTTTAAAGGCAGCGTCAACTGGACCATCTCCTGTTGCAGCCTCTGTAATAACTTCATCTTCTCTTCTTATACTAACTGTTGATGTAGAAATCATTTTGTTTCCGCTATTTATCTGGAAGCTGTCTATTACAAATATTTCAGGCACAGCTATATTTGCATCAACTAATGCCTCTATATCCTTGTCAGTAACAACTTTCTTTTTATCCGCTAAGTCTTTAAATTTATCAAAAGCAGTCTTTACTACTTCTTCTGGTAAAGCATATCCCATTTCCTTTAATCTCTCTTCAAAGGCATGGCGACCTGACAGCTTACCTAATACCATTCTGTTTTTGCCAACACCTACAGACTCAGGTGTCATTATTTCATAAGTAGTTTTCTCAGAAAGAACACCATGCTGATGTATCCCAGACTCATGGGCAAAAGCATTGGCTCCAACAATAGCCTTATTAGGCTGAACACTAACACCTGTAAGGCTTGAAACTAATTTACTTGTTCTATATATCTGTGTAGTATCAATTTTGTGTGTTATATTATAATAGTCTTTTCTAGTGTTAATACCCATTATAATTTCTTCAACAGCTGCATTACCAGCTCTTTCACCAAGACCATTTATAGTACACTCAACTTGAGTTGCTCCATTTTCAATAGCTGCAAGCGAATTTGCAACAGCCATACCTAAGTCATTGTGACAGTGAACACTAATTTCAGCCTTATCTATGTTTGGCACTCTATTACGTATATTATTAATTAATTTACCATATTCCATAGGTGTTGTATAACCAACTGTATCTGGGATATTTACAACTGTAGCACCTGCCGAAATAACTGCTTCAACTATTTTCATAAGGAAGTCTTCCCTTGTTCTGCTTGCATCCTCAGCAGAGAACTCAACATCTGAGCAAAAGCTTTTTGCATATTTTACCATGCTTACTGCTCTCTCTAAAACTTCCTCTTCAGTCATTTTGAGCTTATACTTCATGTGAATATCTGATGTAGCAATAAAAGTATGAATTCTTGGGCTTTCTGCGTACTTAACAGCCTCCCATGCCCTATCAATATCCTTTTCTGAGGCACGGCATAGGCTTGCTATTGATACACCTTTTAAGTTCTTTGAGAGTGTCATGATAGACTCGAAATCGCCTGGTGAAGCTATAGCAAAGCCACCCTCGATAACATCTACTCCTAATCGTACAAGTTGTTTTGCAATTTCCATTTTCTCTTGTAAGTTTAGATTGACTCCTGGTGTTTGCTCACCATCTCTAAGCGTTGTATCAAATATTTTTATTCTTCTTGCCATGCAAATACCCCCTTCTCAGGAACATAATCTGTTCCTTAATTCCTAATATCAATTGATGTTATGATATTACTTTTCAGCCACTTAATATAGATTATTAACTTAATTTCTTATTGTTTAAGTATGAACACACAATATGTAGCTTATATAAGTATATTCATTGCTATATATTGTATTGTCTGTGGCTGAATAAAAACATCTTGATTACTATTATTTAATCAAATACTATATTGTATTTGAAAGTTACTATTTAATGTTCTATTTAATATATCTATTGTTCCTATTTTTTGAGCCAGCTCATCATTTTTCTGAGTTCTGCACCAACTGCTTCTACCTGATGCTCTGATTCATTTCTTCTCATTGCAAGGAAGTTTGATCTTCCACCTGCTGCATTTTCAATTACCCAGTTAGAAGCAAATTTACCATCCTGAATTTCTTTAAGTACCTTTTTCATTTCTTTTCTAGTCTCATCTGTAATTATTCTCTTACCTGTTACATAATCACCATATTCAGCAGTATCACTGATTGAGTATCTCATTTCAGCAAAACCACCTTGGTTGATAAGATCTACTATAAGCTTCATCTCATGTACACATTCAAAGTATGCTATTTCTGGTTGGTAGCCAGCATTTACAAGTGTTTCAAAGCCTGCTTTCATCAATTCAGTAACACCACCGCAGAGTACAGCCTGCTCACCAAAAAGGTCAGTCTCAGTTTCTTCTCTGAAGGTAGTTTCAAGTATTCCTGCCCTTCCAGCTCCTATTCCTGAAGCATAAGCAAGTGCAAAGTCTTTTGCCTTACCTGATGCATCCTGATGAATAGCTATTAAAGAAGGTACTCCTCTTCCTTCTTTGTATTGGCTTCTAACTGTATGTCCTGGTCCCTTTGGTGCTGCCATTATTACGTCTACATCTGCAGGTGGAACTATCAAATTGTAAACAATGTTAAAGCCATGGGCAAACATTAATACATTTCCTGATTTAAGGTTTGGAGCTATACACTCATCATACATAGCTTTTTGAGTTTGATCTGGTGTTAATATCATGATTATATCTGCCATTTTTGCTGCTTCTGCTGTATCGTATACCTTAAGTCCATCTGCCTCTACTTGCTTTCTTCTTGTAGAATTAGGTGTCAAACCTACTATTACATTAACTCCACTATCATTTAGATTCTGAGCATGAGCATGACCTTGACTTCCATATCCAATAATTGCTACTGTCTTACCCTCTAATAAGTTTAAATTACAATCGCTATCATAATACATCTTTGCCATTTTAAAATTCCTCCTAAATAAATTAATTATCAATTCTTATAAAATTGTACAATGTTATCAAATTAAAACTAAATTACAACTATATTTTTTTACTATTCTTCGTTGTTTCCTGCCTTAATGTACTTATTTCCTCTCTCAATGGCTATAGTACCTGTTCTGACTATTTCCTTGATACCAAATTGACGTAGCATATCCTCTAGTGCTGTTACCTTTTCATTAGCTCCTGATGCTTCAACAGTCAGGGTATTTTTTGAAACATCAACTATTTTTGCTCTGAATATCTCAACTATCTGCATTATTTCTGTTCTATTTGTCGGTGTAGCATTTACCTTTATCAGAGCAAGTTCACGACTTACAGAATCTGATGGTTCTAATGTTCTTATTTTTATGACATCAATTAGCTTATTTAGCTGCTTGTTTACCTGCTCAACAGTGTAATCATCGCCATCTACAACTATTGTCATTCTAGACACCTCAGGGTCTTCAGTTACTCCAACTGCCAAACTGTCAATATTAAATCCTCTTCGGCTGAACAAACCTGACACTCGCGATAATACTCCCGAACGATTTTCAACTAATACTGATAAAGTATGTTTTGCCATTTTATTTCCTCCCCTCACTCTTCAATTAATGATTAACAATATATTTATATTTTGATGCAGACCTATACAGTAGCTTCCTCTGGATCAACTACACATTCAAGTATATAGGTCTTGTCATCAGCTAAAAATCTATCCAATGCAGCATCTGCCTGTGAGTTATTTGTAATTCGTTCTGCACAAAAGCCATATGCTTCTGCAATCTTTACAAAGTCGGGGTTGCTGTCCAAATAAACCTGTGAATACCTTCCATTATGCTTGTTTTTCTGTAATTCCCTTACCATGCCCAGTCTTGAATTGTTAAATATAATTATTTTGATACCTATTCCTTCCTGCTTTATAGTACCCAACTCTGGCATTGACATTTGAAAACTACCATCACCAGCTACTACAACTACTGTGCTCTCAGGCTTTCCTTTCTTGGCACCAATGGCAGCTGGCAGTCCATAGCCCATTGTTCCAAGTCCTCCAGAAGTTATAAAGGTTCCTGGCTTTTTAGCTATAAAGTTACTGGCAGCCCATATTTGGTTTTGCCCAACCTCTGTAGTCATTATTGCACCAGCGGTTAGCTTTTTTGAAAGAATATCTATAATTAACCTTGGGTTTACTTTATTTGTCTGTTCATCTATAGGCTTTTTCTTAGTTTGTTTTATATCCATTACCATGCTTAACCACTGCTTGGTATCTCCTGACTGAACAATTTCCAATAAATCCTCAAGCACCAGTCTTACATCACCAACTACTGGAATATTAGTGCTGACATTTTTTCCAATTTCAGCAGGGTCTATATCTATATGAATTATTTTTGCCTTCTGTGCAATCTTGCCAGTCGTGCCTAATGCTCTGTCGCCAACTCTTGCACCAATAAGAATGAGCAAGTCTGTATTATTTACTGCATAATTTGCACAATATACTCCATGGGAACCTAACATTCCTAAATTCAGTGCATGGTCACTAGAAATTGCTCCAATGCCCATAAGTGTTGTAACTACAGGGATTTCACATTTCTCAACAAACTTTGTCAATGAATCAGAAGCCTTTGCTGTAACAACTCCTCCACCAGCACATATTAATGGTGCTTTTGCCAATGATATTGCTTCAGCAATTTTCTTAATTTGTTGAGGATGTCCCTTGTAGTTTGGCTTATAGCCTCTGATTTCAATTTCTTGTGGATATTTAAAATCAGTCATTTGTGTCTGTATATCAATAGGAACATCTATTACTACAGGTCCAGGTCTTCCTGTAGCTGCAATGTGAAAAGCCTCCTTTATTATTCTAGGAAGTTCCTTTACGTCTTTTACAAGATAATTGTGCTTACAAAATGGTTCTGTGGCACCTGTTATATCTGCTTCCTGAAAGACATCTCTTCCAATCAGATCTAATTGTACCTGTCCTGTAATTGCAACTAAAGGGATTGAATCGGAATATGCCGTTGCAATTCCTGTAATTAAGTTCGTTGCCCCAGGACCAGAAGTTGCTACGCATACGCCGATCTTGCCTGTTACACGAGAATATCCACTTGCTGCATGTGCTGCTCCCTGCTCAGTCCTTGTGAGAATATGTGTAAGTGTTGAATCTAGTAAGGCATCATAAAATGGACTGATTGCTGCACCCGGATAACCGAATATTGTACTTATACCTTCTAGTTCTAAAGACTTTACCATAATTTGTGCACCTGTCAACTTCATTTCAAACGCCTCCTTTTCCAATATTAAGCAACTATTTTGCAATTATTTAAACTACAGTGCTAAGCTACCAAAAATTTAGTAGCTTGCCTTTACAGCCTTAGTATCAGTATGTCAAATCTATTTTAGCTTTCCCTGCTTTTCATAAAATTTACACAGAATATATTCTTATACTAATAGTTGGTATTTATATTTTGGGTAATAAAAAACCCTCGGCTCTGCTATATGCAGGGACGAGGGAACTATTCCATCGTGATACCACCCTGATTTAATACAATTTGTATAAACTGTATCCTCAGTGAGCAATCAGACGCGCGTCTGTGCTCTAAGCTATAACGTTGCCAACGCTAATACCTACTAAATACATCAGTATCTTTTGGTATCAGTTCTCGGGAATGAGTTATTCATGCATCTATCATACCAACTTCCACCAACCGCTGGCTCTCTAAAATGATACAAATACATCTTGATTCCTTCATCGACTTATATTAACAAGTAGATTTTGACTTGTTAACTTATTTACTTGTATATCAATCTATATTTAAATAGTAAAATATTCGTACAACCCTTTTATTTTCAAAAAAATTGAAACTGCTGTAGGTTAAAGTTATTATAGCATTTAAATAATATACCGTCAATAATGCACCGCAAACGATTTCTACCCTTTTTTTAACTCGTTTTTCATGTTTTTTGCACTACATAATTTTAAATTAGAATATGATTTTTTGATTAATACACTCAACTTTCCCAGTTGAAAATGTTCAACTTATCAATGGAAAGTTGGGCTAATACCTTAATAGCTCCTTAACTGATTGATGAAGAAACTACATTGCATTATATATCGTTAACAATGTCAATAAACTTAGCTTTGCTTATATAATTTGTTTGTTTAACCAAATTGCCTTCTTTGTAGAACCTTAAGTAAGGTACCTTATAATTTTTCCAATGATTCTCTTTAAAAGTCATAAATTCATTAAAATAGTCCGCATTATTATATTCAAGCTCATATATATCAATATCTTCTTCAAGTTCAAGTTTATACACCCAGCTCTTCATATCTACCCACTGAGGGCACCAGTCCTGAGTCAAAATTATAATAACTTTGTTTTTGGAGGCTATCATTTTAGGTTCAAACTCTCCATTTTCAATTGCATACATTGCCTGTTCTGTTTTTATTATATGTTTATTTATCATATGTTACCTAGCCTTGTTGAATTATTATTTTTTATACTAATTTTATAATTAAAATATGAACTAAATTTTCGGCATTATAGAAAAACCCGCAAATACTGTTCAATACTAACCTCACACGCCCCATTTGTGTACAAACCAAGTGAAACTATCGGTGAAGAACTTCAACATAGCAGAGGTTATCCAATTCTTCCAATCTAACAGTTAGCGACCGTCTACTCCGTTTGCTAACATTTTAAAATGTGTAAAGGATGTGCAATACTAAAATTTAGTGGTCTGCTACAACAGAATGTTAGTGTATAATAAAAATATTAATAATGCGAATTAGTATTATATTTACCCATTTTAAGCTTAGATAATCATGTCGGCTAATATTTATGTATAAAAAATAGCTAATGGAGCTTGCTGAACGTATAAAAACAATTAACTGATTTGGAATTAATAGAGTATACTTAAAGTATTTTTAAGCTTGGTTAGAAATAATTTCTATTATTGAGGTGTAATATAAATCAGCTCCACGTTATTGATTAATGCACTTATAGCAAGTTACATGCTGGTATTTTTATATTAATTTGTTTTTAAAATGTAGAATTTAATTTTAAATATCGGTATATATGGCGTTAGAGCAAAGCCAGCATATTATATTATATTATAACTGCCCTTTTGATATTCTGATTTCTTCAAAAAAACTCTTCAATATCTCCCCACATTCCTCAAAAAGCAATCCTAGCACAACATCAACCATATGATTAAATTGCTTAACTCGAAATAAGTCTACTACTGACCCTGCCGCACCAGCTCTGTTGTCCATTGCACCAATGTAAAGTGTACTTATTCTAGACTGAATTATAGCTCCTGCACACATAGGACAAGGTTCTAATGTCACATACATTTCACAGCCGTCAAGCCTCCATGTACCCAGCTTTTTAGCAGCTTTTCGAATTGCCTCTATCTCTGCATGAGAGGTTACATCGTTTTTTGCTTCTTTTAGGTTGTGACCTCTAGCTATGATTTGACCATCTTTTACAATGATTGCACCTACTGGTGTTTCTCCCTTTTTATATGCAAGCTTTGCTTGATTTAAGGCTTTTAACATGAATTGTTCTTTTTTGGTGTACATTGGGAATGTTCCTCTTGAATTTAGTATAGATTATGGATATGGTATCGTTAACAAATGATATATTTATGTATTATAATAACCCACAAGTACGTAAGATCTTTTCTACACACTTGTTAATTGTCAAATCAGGGTTGTCCTTGTAATATCTAAATCCGAAGTTTTCTATTAAAGGTCTTGCTCCTTCATTATAGAATCTAATTGCGTTAGCATTTGTAATTGCTCGTATAACGTCTTCAATGTCTATTTTTGAAAGTAGTCTTTTAAAATTTCTTTCCTCTTTATAATCATCTAAAAATTGGAAGTTTTCATTATAAGCTGTATTAATTCCTTTTAGATATTTTGTTCGGTCAGCTACTGATGTGAGGTATGGAATTTTGTGCAGTATCATCCACAATTCAAATGTATAATTACTATATCCCAGTTCATACAATATGTTCTTTTTAATTCTTCTAGCTTCCTTAAGTTCTTTTAGGACTTTTTTGAACTGTTCAACATGAACTGGGTCATTACTTTCATAATCACAAATATGGAAAGCTTGTGTGGGATAAAGTGCAGTAATGGACTTAGCATATTTATATGGAGATTTTCGAACCTTGAGTTCCCACTTAACTTTAGGATTTGATTTAGGCGAAGCATTGATTAAGTATTTTAGATGTTCAAAATACCATTTTTCAGTTTCGCCCTCCACTGATAAATAATATAATTTGCATTCCTTCATTACCATATTCATACCTCGCTCATATCTTTGGATTCAGCATTAATAAATACATCCGAAAAATCAATGTTCTTAATTGCTCCATATTGACTCACAAAGTAATTTTTCATGTAATCAGATGAATTTCTCACTACACTCGTTCCAAAATCGGATAATGAATAATGTGTACTGTTTCCAGTTTCTTCATCTTTTTCAACAAATTTTATTTCATCTCGTCTAAATAAGTTTTTATTTAAAAATATCGGGTTGTGAGTATTAAATATGAGTTGGGCTCCCTTAGTATTAATATCATCATTATGAAAAATATTTATTATGCTCATTAATGCCATAGGATGAATTGATGCATCAAACTCGTCAATTACAACAGTTTTCCCATATAGAATAGCTTGCAGTAATATCGGAAATATATTCATAAATTGAATTGTTCCAAAGGATTCAAAAATATCTGCTGGTATTTTTGCAATCCTTTCATTACCAATATCTATCAAAGAAACAGGTTCTGTTTTACCGTTTTCATCAGAAATAGAGTACGCAATATTTTCTCCTGTAAGTCCAAAAATCCTTAATGCATTATTTAAAGTACTATCAACGTATACTTTCTCTCTGCTCTCATTGATAATTGGGGAAGATCTAAAGGAATCCGCACGATATATTATAATTAGTTTTTCTTTAAACCATGCCTGTACGATTTCCGTAATTTTTGCACTATACAAAGTTTTAAAATATGTTGTCAAAAACAATTCTTCTTTGTTTATGTTATCTCTAGCTATGCTTTCATTACTGGAGTTAAATCCATTAACTAGGTATCCTTTAATGGCTTTTATCTCACCAATTTCCAAGGAATCTTTTCTATGATATATCATTTTTTCATTAATACTTAATTTTTCTTCAAATACTTCTCGCTTATATTTAGTATCAAGGAACTTTCCAAGATTAATACACAAATAATACTCAAACATCATTTCTTCAGCTATGAATTTAATATCAAAGACTACAGGTTCAGACATTTGGTTCTTTATATTTGGAATCAATTCCAGTCTTGCTGTAGCATAGTTTGGAGAAGTCGGTTCTTCAGCATTTTTTATATTTCCTCTTAGTACTATGTTCTTTAAAACTTCTATTGCACCAATAATATTAGTTTTACCTGATGAGTTCGGCCCATAAATGACCGCAGCAGATAATGCTTTATATTCTTTTTTATTAATTTTCCGATGTAAAACACTGTAGTCAATACCTTTAATTGATTCTGGTATCATTTTAAACGCAATCTCATCATTGAATGATTTGAAATTTTTTGTTTTGAATTCAAGCAACATAATTACTATCTCCCATCGTTAGCAATTTGCAAACAAACTGCATATTACTATATAACCATACTTATATTATATAGTATAATCAAGTTATTTTGCAATTATTCTGCAAATAACAAGTATAAATAATTCAAACAGGGTAATTGTCAATTAATTTGTCTTCAATTTTGTATATTCACTTATATTACTCTAACAATTTTGAAAAAACATTGATTAATCAAGTCACCTACCCCCCAACTCCCCATGCTTCTCATACTGAGTGACTTTACTGATTCTGTTTTTCTCATCTACAAAAACTACAGAAGGCTTGTGGGTTGTAGCTTCTTTGGCATCTAACATGCAGTATGCCATTATGATAACCTTATCCCCTACATGAACACAACGAGCTGCAGCACCGTTGAGGCAAATCATTCCTGTTCCCCGTTCTCCCGCTATAGTATAGGTCTCAAAACGGTTTCCATTATCTATATCTACAACATGAACCTTTTCATACTCACAAATGCCTGCCGCAACAAGTAAATCTTCATCGACGGTAATACTTCCTACATAAGAAAGCTCAGCTTGTACGACTGTTGCCCTATGAATTTTACCTTTTAGCATATTAATAAACATAAAATTTCTCCTTACACCTCAAAACTAAAATTATCAATTAATCTCGTTTTACCAATATATACAGCAATTGCTACCAATACCGATTGCTCTATTTTATCAACCTTTTCCAAAGACAGAGCATCAACCACATCTACATAATCTATTTTCGCAAGTAGTTCAGTGTTTATATTTTTAGTTATGCTGCTGATAATAGTGTTTGCATCTCTTTCCCCATTTTCAAGCAGTCTCCTTCCAATTGCCAGAGCTTTATTCAAAATTAACGCTGCCCTACGTTCTGCCTCACTTAAATAAGTGTTTCTAGAACTTTTAGCTAAGCCATCCTCTTCTCTTATTATCGGGCAACCTACAATTTCAATATCCATGTTCAAGTCCCGCACCATACGTCTTATTATAGCTAGCTGTTGTGCGTCCTTCTCACCGAAGTATGCCCTATTAGCACCAACAATGTTGAATAACTTATTGACAACTGTGCAAACACCACGAAAATGTACAGGGCGGCTCTTACCGCACAGTCCTTTAGTAAGACCGTTTATATCAACAAAGCTACAAAAATCAGGCATATACATTTCTGAAGGGGCTGGATGAAAAATCAAATGAGCACCTGTTTTTTCACAAAGAGCTGCATCATGCTCCAAATCCCGAGGATAGCTCTCTAAATCCTCAGAGGGACCGAACTGCATAGGATTTACAAATATACTAACAACAACACGGTCATTTTCTAAGGCTGCCTGCTTGATCAAACTTTGATGACCTTCATGCAAATATCCCATAGTGGGCACAAAACCAATACTTAAGCCTTCTTTTCTCCATGACTTAACAATCTGACGTACTTCCTGCACTGTATGAACAATATTCATTAAGCCTCACCTCCATACAGTTTATTAATAATAGTCTCCTCTATATTAAAACAATGCTCAGCTACTGGAAATTCTCCAGTCTGAACCTCTTCAACATATTTACCAAAAGCTTTTCTCATCTGCGAGCCTATATCCCCATAGCTTTTTGCAAACTTTGGTGTCAAATCTGAAAACATACTAAGCATATCCTGATAAACTAGCACCTGCCCATCACAGCCACTACCTGCACCTATTCCTATAGTAGGAATTGAAATGCTTTTTGTTATAAGCTCTGCAAGCTTGGCAGGAATACATTCAAGAGTAATTGCAAAAGCTCCTGCTTGCTCAATTTCCTTTGCAGAGTCTATCAGTTGACGTGCTGCCTGTTCGCTTTTACCCTGCACTCTAAAGCCTCCGAAAGCATTAACAGATTGAGGTGTCAAGCCAATATGCCCCATAACAGGTATTGAAGCATTAACTATTGCCTTAATCTGAGGACAAACAACACCTCCACCTTCAAGCTTTACTGCATTAGCATGACCTTCTTTAACAAGACGACCTGCATTGCATACTGCATCGTATACTGAGGTCTGATATGACATAAACGGCATATCACTTATTATTAAAGTGTTTTTTGCCCCTCTTGCAACAGCCTTTGTATGATGAATCATGTCTTCCATTGTAACCTGCAATGTGTCCTCATATCCCAAAACCACCATACCTAATGAGTCACCAACTAATATGGCATTAACCCCAGCTTCGTCCATTAGCTTTGCTGTAGAATAATCATATGCGGTAAGCATGGCTATCTTTTTATTATTAAGTTTATATTCTTTAAATGTAAGCACTGTATTACTCATTCTTTATCATCTCTCCAATCATATTTTCCAATTGAACATAGCTACAATTTGGTTTTTTCCTTTTTGCTATTTCAATTAATTTTTTTGAAAGCAAAATATATATTTCTCTATCCTCTCCATTTAAGCATGACAAATGACGTTTGACTGTTTCTATGTCACACCGTTCAATAGGCCCCGTCAACGCCTCAATAGTACCTTGCCTTACTATATTTTTCATATTTTCAAGCATTAAAGTATTTAATGCAGAACTTGCATTTTTCTCATCAAAACCACAGCCTTTTAGCAAATCAATGCTCACCTGTGCCAATGCAACCATCAAATTGCTTGCAAATACCGCAGCACTATGATAAACAGACTTATTCTCTGGTGATATAATTTGTACAGAATTGCCTAAATTCATAAGCATGGTTTGCATTTCATTTAGACGACCTTGTGAGCCTTCAATTGTAAAAAAAGTATGAGAAAGCTGCTCATATGAATTCAGCTTGTCGCTGATACCCAAAAGAGGATGGATAGAGTAACCATATGCATGATGGTTATCAATATTAGAAAAAACTGATGATGATACCGAACCACTACAGTGGCAAATTATTTTATTTTTAATAGACAACTTATCAATGTAATCCCATAGTTCCTTAATTGTTCCATCGGGAACAGTAAGAAAAAGAGTATCACTTGCCTCTACAATGCCTTTAATGTCATTAAAACACACGGTGTCTGTAAATTCCGCTGCCTGTATTGCAGATTGTGGATTTCTACTGAAATATCCAATGACATCTAATCCATGTTCACAAAAATATTTACCTAGAGAAAATCCTACTTTTCCTGCACCAATAAATCCAATTTTCATAGTACCACCTCCCTGATTCTAAAGCTTTAGCCTTTTAAGCTTTTGCCTGTACTTCAGAGGAGTGATAGCTCTTGAGGTCTCATTCCTAATAGGATACGAGCCGCCATACCAAAAATAAAATAAACCATGATATAGTTTTTTATTAAAAATACTACCCATTGAGGTTAATATAACACCTATGTAATTTAATGTAAAGTATTTTCAAAGTATTTGATAGTATTTTATTGTCAAAAGACAATATATGTACTCAATTTAAACTAAATATTAGTCAACATTTTTTATATATAATAGATACAGTCCCTTTAATAAGAGATATTCGTCATAAATAATCTTTTCATCACAATGGGGAATAACTAGTCGTGCCAAGCCTCCTGTTGCAATAACAGTTGGATGTTTACCAACCTGCTTTTTCAATTTATGAATTATTCCGTCTATCATTGCTGCATGTCCGTAAATGCTTCCACTTTGCATACATTCAATAGTGTTTTTCCCTATAATGTTTCCGCATTCTTCAAGATTAATGGCTGGAAGCTGTGCCGCTTTACTGGAAAGAGCATCCAATGCACTTTTTACTCCCAGCATAATCAAGCCTCCCCTAAAGTTATAGCTATCATCCACAACTGATACTGTTGTTGCTGTACCCATATCAAAAATTATAACAGGCTTACTATAAAAATGTACTGCTGCTATAGCATCCACCACACGGTCACTTCCAAGCTGTTCAGGATTCTGCACCATAATATTTAAATTGTGCTTCAGCCCTGATCCAGCAATTAATGGGATTGTATTTGTAACTATTGCGACAGCCTTTTTTAATACATTAGTAAGCTGAGGTACAACTGATGAAATAATACTTCCCTTAATATTATTAATGTCAATATTGGCTTTAGCTAATATATTTTTAATATATGTAGCATAGTCATCACAAGAATATTCACTATTAGAATCTATTCTTCCTGAAAAAATCACTTTACCATTTACAATACAACCTATAACTACAGTGGTATTCCCTATATCAATAGCTAAAATTATATTCATATTTGCCAGCTCCTTGTAATGTTTATTTGTTATGTTCTTCTTAGGCAAATAAACCACGCCTTCCTTCTTTAATCATAAATTATTACGCTATTTTGAAGGCAGGCAGTTCTATTGCATCATAAAATAAGTTTTTAATAAATTTCGCTTAGTTCAGTTCTATAAACTGTTATCCTATATTAAGTATTACAAAAAGTAATGCTAACTTTAGTTTAATAAAAACCACGATACTAATCAATAGATATTTTGATAAAATTTGTCAATATTCTTTACTGTTTTCACAAAGTCTGCTATAATTCAGCTAATTCCATATTTTTTACAAATAATTAAAAGGGATGATCTAGAATGTTAAAGGGTAAAACTATTATTTTGGGTGTTACAGGAAGTATTGCTGCATATAAGATGGCAAATGTTGCTAGCCTCTTGAAAAAACAACAATGTGATGTACATGTAATAATGACAGAAAATTCAACTAACTTTATTAATCCTATAACCTTTGAAACACTAACAAATAACAAATGTCTTATTGATACCTTTGATAGAAACTTTCAATATAATGTTGAACATATTTCACTTGCTAAAAAAGCTGATTTAATGCTTATTGCACCTGCATCTGCAAATATAATAGCTAAGTTGGCAAATGGATTAGCTGACGATATGCTAACTACCACTACATTAGCATGCACCTGCAAAAAAATTATCGCACCTGTGATGAATACCAATATGTATCAGAATGTAATTGTACAAAACAATATACAAAAACTTCGAGATTATGGCTTTATCATCATCCCTCCTGCTACTGGTATGCTAGCTTGTGGTGATGTTGGTACCGGAAAAATGCCAAGCGAGAATGTTCTAATAGATTATGCTTTATCAGAAATAGCATATGAACAGGATATGCAGGGACTAAAGGTTCTAATAACCGCTGGACCTACACAAGAAGCAATAGATCCTGTTCGCTATATTACAAATCACTCCTCTGGCAAAATGGGATATGCACTTGCTAAGTTAGCCATGCTAAGAGGTGCTGACGTTACATTGATATCTGGCAATACCCATCTTCAGCCTCCTCCACGTGTAAAGGTTGTACATGTTATCAGTGCTGAAGATATGTATAATGCCGTTATAGAAAGACTAAATGAACAGGATATTGTTATAAAAGCAGCGGCGGTTGCCGATTATTGTCCTGTTGATACAAGCAGTGAGAAAATTAAAAAGTCAGATTCTGATACCACCATTAAATTAAAAAGAACCCTGGATATTCTTAAAAAAATAGGAGAAATACGAGGTGAGCGACAATATATCTGTGGATTTTCTATGGAGACTCAGAATCTTATTGAAAATTCTAAAGCTAAACTTTTTAATAAAAAAATTGATATGATTGTTGCAAATAGTCTTAGAGAATCAGGTGCTGGCTTTAGCACAGATACAAACGTGGTAACTATTATTACGGAAAATAAGGAAATACCATTACAATTAATGTCTAAAGATATGGTAGCAGAACAAATACTAACTGCCATTTTAGTTGAAAGGGAACGAAAAAACAGAAAAATGCTTCTGTAAATATCTTAATTAGCTAATATTAGATTTTTAAAATTTCTATTAAATTACCCAACTTTTCTTTGATAAGTTGGAACATTTACAATTTCTAACTGAGCTATTTTAACAACTAACCTTCTAATTTATTGAAAAACTAATATATACGTGTAGCTAAAAATATTATATAATATATGTGACATATTCTTACTTAATCAACCTTCTTGCATGATATAATTATGTAATCATTTACGTATTCCCTATTTTTTTGACATTCTTAGAATAGCAGTTTAAGGTTGGTACTTTATATAATTATATAAACTCAAATCAGCACATAAATTTGAGCAAATACCTTGAAATAATATTTAATACTTCAACTTTGTGATTTTAAATATTCCCGCTAAAGCTTTCTGTTTCTTGCTATTAATTATTGAAATATTCAAGATATATGTACCTATTCAAGTGCGGATTTTGAGTAATAATCTAATTGGAGTGAAAATAATATGGATAACACTAGTTTTGAAACAAAATTTAACGAAAAAGATCTCCTTCAACAAATGAAACAAATTGAATGTGATAAAGGTAATCCTTCTTCATATTATTTAGAAAAATATCCCCCATCAATGGAACTGCAAGTTGTACTACAAAAAGATATTACCACCTTCCTTCATAGAAGTCTTCCCCTTTGTATGGTTCTTGCCTTCGAAAAATATAAGCCTTGGTTTTATTCTAATTTTATACAGATTTTTTCCTTTACAAATGATAAAGGAAATGTAGAACTTAATTTTCTAGAACCTCGTGATTGCTGTAGCGAAATTGTTGACATGATTTGTTTAGGCTTCCCTATGCTTACACATGTAGATAATATCCTTGATTATATTATAAAAAATATAAATATGGGGTATTATCTTATAATTAATGTAGATGAAAATTATCTCCCAAATAAATTATCTTATAATAGAGGTCACTTCATTCACCCATCATTGATATATGGATACGACAATGAAAAAAAACAACTTAAAGCAATAGGCTTTAATCAGAATATCTTTCAAGAAATAACTTTTGACTATGCACAATTCAATGAAGCTTATGAAAATGGCAAATTATATTATCAATACTCAGCACCCTGGACTGAATGGTCAGCCATACAACTATTGCGTCCTAAAAAATTCGAAAAAGAATATCCCTTCAACCATGAGAGGTTTATTAAAGAGTTAAAAAACTACACTCTCTCAATTGGTGACAGTATACGGCTATACTCCTTTGAATATTATGAAGATCAGGTTGAATATGGACTTAACGTATATGATGTTTTCATCCAAAGTATGGAAGACCTATTACAAGGTAAAATAACTTCGGATTATAGGGCAATTCATTTGCTTTGCGAACATAAAAAATGTATTTATGACAGAATTGA
The DNA here is from genome assembly GCA_023398105.1 of Bacillota bacterium. Lineage (GTDB taxonomy): Bacteria > Bacillota > Clostridia > Acetivibrionales > DSM-1351 > Ruminiclostridium. The sequence goes on from JAEWST010000046.1 coordinate 17,844, forward strand.
ATATGTAATTTCCAGATACAATCTTGAAGGTGAAATTGTTGCTCAGCATGAAGAATATAAGAAAGTTGTAAATCAATCTGATATTATTAGAATAAAAGTTCTCAAAAATCTTAGAGCATTTGGAAATACAAGTATATACTACCCTACTGTTAGCGATTTAAACTTAAAGCAAAAGGCTAAGGTAGAAGATGTTATTAATAACATGAAGGAATTAAAAAATATGGAAGGCGATATATTAAAAAAAATTGTTTATCAATTGGAATTATTTTTTAATTCAAAATAAATGCTCTATTAGTAATGTTTTTCATACCTAATGCCGCATATGCGGCTATTTAAAATGTGATTCCACATTTTATAATACAAATTAGTATAAGGGGGTTTTTGAAATAAAAAAATATAGTTTTGTAATTCCTACATATAACAACAAATTTCAGCTTAGAAATTCTTTAGCTGCTATAAATTTGCTAGAAGGTTTTAAAAAAGAAGACTTTGAAGTCATAGTTGTGGACGATGGTTCCAATGATAACACAGGGGATTATATACAAGGCATAAATAAAAACTATGAATTGAAATATATTTATATCGAAAGAAATGATTACTCCTGTCGTTCAAGAGCCAGAAATTTTGGCACCAATGCTGCTGAAGGTGAATTTATTATTTTTATTGATGCTGATATAATTGTAAAAAAAGACTACCTTCAAGAGTTGGACAGATGCTATTCAAAGGATAAAAACCTTGTTATAGCTGGGCTTAGATTAATGTTACCACATGATATTCCAATTGAAAACATTCAAGATGGTAGTGTTTTTGATCAATTTTATTTTAGTCGTGAGCAAAAAGAGCTTCATGAATTCAGATGCGATATACTTAATGAACTATCTTATAATGCAGCAACAATAAAACATCCTTTTATGTATGGTCAAAGTTGTAATTTGATTGCACCAAAAATTTGGCTCCAAAGAGTAAAGGGCTTTGACGAAGAGCTAAAAGCTTGGGGGTTAGAAGATATTGAGGTATGCTATAGACTCTGGAAAATGGGACTTAAATTTGTTTTAAACAGTAAGCTGGAAGTTCTGCATCAATTTCACTGGGTGGAAGGAAAAGTAGTTGATGAAAGTAAAATTGCAGGTGTAGTTGAAAACACCAGATTGTTTTTATTAAAACACCCAAATGTTTTTAATTTGACTGAAGATAAAGTATATGAGCTTTTTAAAAGTATAGCCAATAATTTTTGGTTTGTTGAAGAAAAAATATCTGACTCAAATAATCGTATTATAATTGACTTTAAAAATCACGAATATTTAGATAATATAAAGCAAACTATCATTATGTTATCAGATTTAGAAAGCAATGATATTATCGTAAATGATTATGTAGAAAGCACAGATTTGGATATATGGATTCAGCTATTAGGAAAAAGAAAAAGTACTCCTAGGTATTATCCAATGTCAAGAAAGCTGGAGGTTCCACAATTATAGGCAGAACCACTCATCCATAACTATTAATGCTCATAAAAATGGAAGCCGCAATTCCAGCTTCCATTTTTATAACGTCTAGATTCAAAATTAAATTTTCGATTGTAACCTTCGCATTTTTAAATACGAAATAGTATTGATATATCATTAGCAAGCTTAGGCACTCTTAGTATATTCAAGTGTCCAGCACTATACTCGTTTACCTGATGGAATTTCATATTATTTATTAGATACTGATAATCTTCTTGAAGAACTATCTGATCATAAAGACCATATGCAAGTACTACTTTTTTTTCATGTAAATTATTATTTTGTCTAGTTAATGGCTCAAATTCAGCCATAGCTCTTTTAATATCTTCAAGGCAATAACCATAGTTACAAAGCTCATTTTTTATGGTTACAAGCAGTTTACTTTCCCAAGTTAGTTTTGAAAGTATACTAACTGAATTAATAATGAACAAATTGTCTATATCCTTGCAAGCTGATGCCAAAAGCAGTGAAATACAACCTCCCATACTAAAGCCTGTTATACATGTAGGCAAGCTACTTTCATAACTAACAATTTTATAGGTAGCATATAAATCATACACTCCCTGCTTTAATGCCCATTGAGATCTTGCTATATCTGCACTCCAAAAATACTCTCCACTAAAAACACTCTTTTCAGGCATCCTGTCATAGTGATATGGCAGCATCATTAAATATACATTTAGACCCATTTTATTGAGCATTGTAATCAAAAATTGATAAATACCTAGATTATCCTCATATAGACCGTGTACAAAAACAACATTCCCAATAGCATTTGGGGCATCATATATTATTACACTAACACAATCATTTTCACTGTAGGATGTGTATATTGGTGACTTAAACCTTAGTTTATCAATACTATCAGCTCTAAAATATTCCACATCTAGGTATTCAATATTTATACTGTCTATATCCTCAAAGGGATTTCCTTCTATATATTCAAATAGGCTATTATTAGGATTATGACTTACTTTTGACAATTTAGCCTCTATTATCTTATTTATGGCAATAGTATCAACGTACCGTGAACTATGTTCATTCATATAAGCATCTCCTCGAAGGCAAGTGATAGTGTGCAATATTCATTCTGCATTGAAACAGTCCTTACTTTATCAATAGATAATCCTTGTAAAGTAGTTACATCATATACTGTGTCAATTTTGCTGAAATCCATATTCATACCTGCCTTCTGAAGCTTTGATATAGCTTCTTTTCTAGTCCAGTACAGTGTAGCAAGGAAATCAGCCTCACTTTTATTATTTTTATTTTTTAATTGACTTGATTGAGCAATCTCATTAATTTCGTTTATAGTGTAATAAAGCTTTAGCATTGGTTCAACTATGCTAATTGTATTTTCAATGTCCACTCCTATCCTATGCCTTGAAATTAAAGTCAAGCAGTATGGATAGGAATGGGAAATTGAAATATTTAATTGTGGATATCCTTCAATATATGGTGCTGAGTTTATTCCGTTTAAGATACTGATTTTTTTAATATCAATACTTTGGAAATGAGTCATCTCCTCATTTGTTATAAATCTTTCTATAGCCCTTTTGCCCGCATATCTGCCAGCCATCCACTGTATACGTTTTTTAGGGTTTTCATATTTATTGATAATAGTCTTTTCCACATCGGAAAAGGCTCCCCATACATTTTTATCCTTACCGAATACTGCTCTCATAAAGTGTCTAATATTAATGACTTTATAACTAAACTCATGTTTCTTAGCAGCCTTTTGCAAGAAACCATTGAGTTCTTTTATAACTATTTCATGTTCCATACATATTCCCTCAGTAGAACCAAAATTATAAATAGGTATAATAACATTTATTCTTTATAACACCTAGATTCAAAATGAAATTTTTCGATTGTAGAAAAATTTCATTACATCAGCGGTGTTTCAACGAGGCAGGAGATATTCCCACTGCCTGAAAACCAAAGTAGCACCTGCCACTTATAGAAGTGGGGACATTTTCTTGCCTCGTTATATTACTGGTTAATGAGTCTGAAGGTTGCATTTCTAGCATAGCTACAAAGTTCATCCTTCTCATCTAATATTGCTATACGATATGTGCGATACTCCTCATCTTCAGCTACAGCTTCTGCAAAAACCCTGAAGAAACCATCCTTCTTTGGAACTTTAAGGATTCCAAATTCCTCAACCTTCCATGGCAAATATATATTGTTTTTCTTTGTAACACAATCCTGAGCCGCCCCTTGATACATTGCATCTATAAAGCAAGGATTTATAAGTAGTTTTTCTAAAGGATAATTCTTTTCATAGATTTGCTCTGTTGGGAACAGCTCTGGGAAGATAACCCCCTTATCGTTATGAAGGAAATTATCTATTTCCCTTAATTCCTCAGTTTCAGCCATTCTCCAATACAATGGTCCAAGGTTTAATATCTGATTTCCTGCACTATCAAGTAAAATATCCTTTAGGTCAAGTTTGCTAGTAATACTAAATTCATTGTTTTTAACCCATTCCCAGTTTAAAGGATACATATCCTCGTAATTCTCAACCTTATCTGATACAAACATTCCTCCGTGAGTTATTAGAGTTTCTTTACCCATTTTGTGAGGCTTAAAATACGAATGTACTGATACCTTCCAGCCGCCATTATCAGGCTGACCATCAATAAATAGCTCTCTATCCTTGTCACGGAAAAGCTTAAATGGATTCACAAATTCCAAATTGTGCAAGCAATAGCTGTCCTGCTTACCAGCCTGTAGTGCAAAGTACTCAGTACAAAGCTCCATAATACAAGCAGCTGGTAAAAGAGGAACGTTTCTGAGCCTATGTTGGTCAATCAATGCATCCTTGCTTACAGAGAAGGTCTTGTAGGCTTTTGTTATAAGACTTCCACTTTTCTCCACTCTATCAATCAGTACTGTATTATCTAGTTCATTAATAAACAAACGTGGATCAGCCAAATTCTCAAGTCCCCCACTGAGAATAACTTCAGAAATATCCAATTTACTTCCTAGCAATTTAATAAAGCCATCTACACCTGATTTTGTATTAATAAGCTTTATTCCTATTTTTGAAGCATTTTGTTTAAGGTATTCATTTCTTGCTGCTATTCCAATATCCTTCCAGCCTGACCAAACAATGCTTACCGCATTAATATTAGTTTTTTTAATTTTTAATGCTTTTGCAAAAACATTTAAAAAACTGTTTGCCGCACAATAATCAAGCTGTGCTTCATTACCAAATCGCCCTGATATAGAGGAAAATAGAACAACCGTTTTTAACTCCTCTGTGTCACAGAATTTCAACAAATTACAAGCACCCAATGCCTTTGTATCAAATACTTCTTCAAATTCTTTAATAGATTTCTGTTTAATAAAGTGACTTCTATCAATACCTGCTGCATGAATTAAGCAATTAACCGCACCCTGATTTTTTACAGCTTCCTCAACAGCTTTCTTTACAGACTTTTCATTTCTTACATCGCAACCGATATAAGTTATATTATTGCCAGATGCTTTAAGAGTTTTCAGCATATCATAAATCTCTATGGCTTTTGTTAGCTTTTCAAATTCTGTATGAATAAGTACTGGAGTAACCTTTTTATATGCTTTTGCTAACTTTCCTTGTATATCAGTTTTCTTTTTATTTAATTGCTCTTCATCTAGCTGAGCTAGTGCCTCTATATCGCTTGGTAGTTCAGTCCTACCCAGTATTGTGAAGCTACCCTTATATTTCTTAGTAAGCTCTTTTGTAATTTCGGCTGTTATTCCAAGAGCACCACCAGTTATTAAAAAGTGTATATTATCCTCTACACTGATTATAGGTACAGACGAAATTTCATTCTCATTAAATTTATCAATTCTCACAACCATTCTCTTATTTTTATTATAAGCAATTTCATAATCAAATCCTGATGTTTCAATTTCATTTATTATATTAGTTGAGAGCTTATCAGTATCCTCCAATAATTTCTTTTCAAAGTCAACTATTTTTATACTGCAATTAATCCACTCTCTTTTAAGTCCTTTGTAAAAACCAGCTATTGCTCCAAAAGATGGATCTATATCTTGAACAGCCTTTTCTAAATAGCCTATTCCTCCATCAATTGATATTGCACATAAAATTCTGAGTGATAAGTCCTCTATCTGTTGAGCAATTTCCTTATAGAATATAAATCTTGCCTTTCCACACAGTTTCAGAATAGCCTTTTGCTCTTCTATACTTAGAGCATTAAACTCAATGTCCTGTCCTAAATGTGAGCAGTCAATTATTACATCTATAGGCTTAGCTACACATTCTTTTACAATCTTCTCCAATTCATTCTCTGGCAGCTTTGTATCAAATACAAATGTAGATATATCATTAACTTTCTCTTTAAGACTATTACAAAGCTTATTTACAAAAGTCTCATTATCTCCAATAATACATACATTTTTTGATGTTATATCAATATCCTTTTCAGGAAGTTCCTGCTCAATTAGTATTGGAACTTGCCATATTAGCTGCGAAGTTTTTTCTTGTTCATCTGAAACAGGTTCAGATACATTTCCTTCACTATCGTCTATATTCTTAATAAAAAAATCAATAAGCTCCCCAATGTTATTTATACCATCTATGCTGTCTCCATGGAAAGCATTAAAATTAAGTGTCCCTTTAATATCTGATATTATTGTTGCAATTTTGCTGTCATCAAGGTCTAAATCCTGTTTTATTTCCATATCAGGTGTAATCATTTCAACAGGATATGAGGTGTGCTTTGCTATTATTTGAAGAATAACATCATCAATATTAGTGCTATCTGCTTGAATAACTGTTGCTGCCACCTCTTCAAAGGCAGTTGTTTGCACTGTATCTTTAGACAATCTTTTGTTTAAGATACCCTCTAATGTATTTATAATATTTTCAATCTTAAGCAACTCTGATACCTGTGGCCATTCTTCTCTTTGAATATCATACTTTTCAGATAAATTTGAAATAATTGTTGCCTGCTTCACTGTATCAATACCCAAATCGGCTTCCATTTCCATGCTAATATCTAACATATCAGTAGGATATTTTGATATCTCAGAAATAACTACTAGAACTTCTGATTGTATTTTATTCTTTGAAATGCTGCTATTAGTGTTTTGATTTACAGTTTCGGAAACTGCTGGAGCTATATTTGATAACTGCCCCTTTGTTTTTTCTGCATTATCAGTATGGCTTGGTAGCTTAGAATATATAAGATCAACAACCTGCCCTATTGTTGGGTAATTGGTAACACTTTGTCCATCCTCCATATTGAGAGCAAACCTCTCCCAAAGAATTGATACGATTGTTGCCTGTTTTACTGTGTCAATTCCCAAATCAGCTTCCATTTCCATATCTAATTCAAGCATGTCTGTAGGATATTTCGAAACTTCAGAAATAACCGCTAATACTTTATCTTGAATTTTATCCTTTGAATAAGTACTGCTATTGTGAGTCTCATATGCCAAAACAGTACTTGCTTCATTACTTGTGTTTGATGGTTGTCCATTAGCTTTTTGTTGATTTTCATGAACATTTACACTATTAGCTGGTACATCTGGAAGCTTTGTGTACGCCAGTTCAATGATCTGACCTATTGTTGGATAATTGGATATATTATATCCATCTTCTCTTTCAATACCAAACTTTTCCCAAACCATAGAAAAAATAGTAGCCTGCTTAACTGTATCTATTCCAAGATCAGCTTCCATTTCCATATCTAAATCTAGCATGTCCTTGGGATACTTTGTAACTTCTGAAAAAATATCTAAAATACTATCAATAACGCTTTTCTTGTCAAGCTTTATTGAACTAGTCACAGTGCCCTTGTCTTTATCAATATTTCCAGTTATCGGCTTAATAGTATTTTCTTGCTTAATTACTGCCGAGCTTTCTGATAAAACTCTTTCTTTAGCAGCCTCTATGCCCTTTTGTGACTTAAGTACCAGCACGCGTCCATCCTTGGATAACACAGCACCTGTTGATGAAGCAATTGCTCTAAGCCATTGCTCATATTTAGATGCATTAATAATTCGAGTATCACCCACAGCTATTCTCTCTAATAAATTGTAGTTTCCCTGTCCTCCAAAGCCTGCTACCCCTCTGAGAGCATATTTAAACTGGTACTTGCCCCCCTCTGAAAGCTTAAGTCCCTCCAATTCTGGGTCAGGAATTAAATAATTCACTATTGGAGGCACCTTCTGGTATTGTAGAGACTTAGCCGCAACTGCCTCTTCAATAGAACCTCCCATTGTATGTCCTGTCATACCCTTTGTATTGCATATAAGAATATCCTTAAATGTATTTCCAAATACCTTTTCGAGAGAAATCTTTTCAGTCTGTGAGCAACCACCCTTCTTCGGTGTGTAGGTTTCATGTGAGAAGTAAACAGTATTTGACGCTATACTTGTACGGCTAAATCCATTTTCCTTCTCCATTTTGGCAATAAACCGCTCCAGCTCCTCACTGAATTTTGCAGCATCAATCTTTGTCTGATGTCCTGCCATATTAAAGGCGTGAGTACCTACAAGACGGCATATCCCAGCCATTCCACGAGCCTCTACTAGCTCTTCCTTTTCTATCACAAGTCCTACAGCACCAGCCCCAATTATCATTCCGTTACGCCTATTATCAAAAGGTACTGCAGCACTATATAAATCCTCAGATGTAGTTGCCGCACCTGCAGACATGAATCCGCCTCCCAGCCATTTTAGACTTTCCTTTGAGGACGCATTGTCTGCCCCTATAATTATCATTCTTTCAGCACGTCCAGCACGAATCATGTCCTCAGCTAATGATATTGCATATGCTGTAGAAGAACATGCAGCATTTATCTGGAAATTTGGTCCTGATGCACCAATAAATTGAGCTAAACGGTTGTTTGCTTGTGATGCAACCTGACTCATAAAGTCTGAATTGAAGCTATAAACATCCTCTTCTCCCGAACAATCACTGAGCCTTGAGTAATTCAGTGTAAACCAGTCTGATAATTGCTTCTTAACATTATAGTCACTGGTATGACTAATTATTTGCCCATAGAATTCAATCATTTCCTGTCTGGATTTTTTTCCGAATTTGTATGCAACAAACTTGGAAACCTCTTGAATAAAAGGCTCAACCATAGGGAAACCATTGGCAAATATTATTCCTGTGCTATCTCTCATTTCTTCAGGAAGTAAATAACGGCCTTCAAGGATAGAGCCATTTGAAGTCACCTTTGCTTCTTTTACCAAAGGTATACCTGCATCAGCTAATGCTTCATATCCTGCTGCAACTGCTGCACATACTGTCTTTGTCATCTGCTTTTGAATATCAGCATCTACCAAATATTCATCCATATCTAAGTTTCCAAGTTTACCTGCCAAAGCTATAACTTCATTTATTGAAGATAGCGTCTTAAACTCAGAGCCTTGCTCACTCTTAATAAGCCTTGTAATATTTAACTCTGCCATGCTTAAACGCTCATTATCTGTTAATCTTTCAATTAAATTTCTGCCTTCAAATAGTAAATCAAAGTTATCATCACTGAATATTTTTTTATATGTACCAGGCAATCCAATTGAAACACCGCTATAAACCAACCTTTTAGAAGGTATGGCATTTTCAGATGCAGTATACACTGTCTTATCTGGAGCACTATATACTACTTTTTCTGCTGGGATATCTATATTATTTTTATTTTGTGAAATTGCAGATACAGGTTCACTGGCCGCTTTACTTACCACCTGTAAGCTTTGTGGCTCGGGTATCCTGTCAATTGGCGATAAAACCTGAATATGTACTCCCGCAGCAAATAATTCACCAATAGCTTTATTAAAGCACTCAGTATCATTCTTCTTTTTGATATTAGTAGTAATAACCCTTATATCTTTACCTGATAATATATCCTTAGTAAGGTTACTGAGAACTGCACCAGGTCCTATTTCCACAAATAGCCTTACACCGTCCTTGTAAAGCTTGTTTATTGCTTCAACAAACTTAACGGGATTAGTTATTTGTTCCTTTAACAGCTGTGGTATCTTTTCTGTATCATTATTTACTGGATAATAATCCACCAAATGATTTGCAATAACCTTTGCATTACCAGCCTTAAATTTGATATCCTTTATTTGATTATAGAAGCTGTCTGCCGCACTGTTTATTAAAGGTGAGTGGAAAGCATGTGATACCTTTAGGACCGTGTGTGTTATCTTCTCTTTATCTAACATTTCTGCAAGCTTTTTAATTTCTGCTGCATCACCGCCAACAACAGTCTGAGTGGGTGAATTTATATTAGCTATAAATATTTCAAGTCCTGATTTTTTAAGTAGCTTTTTAACCTCCTCTTGTGAACCCTTTATGCTAATCATTTTCCCACGTTTATCCTCAGGAATAGAAGCAAAGGCGTACCCTCTTTTACCAACAAGACTAGCCGCATCTCTAAATGACATCATGCCATTAGCTGCCAAAGCACTTATTTCTCCAAGACTATGACCTACCATATATCCTGCTTCTAGACCCATATCTTTAAATAGCTTATACATACAATAACTGCTGATGAAAATTGCAGGATGCGTATTTTGTGTCTCTTTAATTGTCTTATCAATTTTATCTGTATCTTCTCCAAAAACCATTGAAGAAACTGACTTTTCATAATTGGACTGCCAAATAGCGTCAAAGCTGTCATATACAGACTTGAAAGAAGGATACCTATTATATAAATCCTTTTCCATGTTAGCATATTGTGAAGCTTGTCCAGGAAATAGTATTGCTACGTTTTCAGGCTTAATCTCTTCCCCTGTCCCGAAACTTATTCCAGCTAAAAGCAATTCCTCTGAATTACCTATTCTGTCGCTTTCATAGAGTTTTATAAAGGTATTCCATCTCTTTTTTAGTTCTTCAACATTACTTGCTATTAATGAAAGTCTTAATTTCCTACCATAGCATACATTTGAATTGTTTTTGAAAACAAGCTTACTAAAGTCTTGTCCTATACTTGTTTCTGACACAGATATAAATTTCTCATATTCTGTCTTGAGTATATCTATTGTATCGGCTGCAAATAAAACAACCTCTTGTACAACTGCCTCTTTGCTCTGGACTGGTGCAGTTGTAGCTATACTATCGCTGTTTTTCTGTATTGAGTAAGGGATGTTATAAGACTTTCCTACAAATTCTTCTCTGTACTCTTCAAGAGAAAGATGATAGTCAGCTCCTCCAAATCCAAAAGCACTGACACTTGCCCTTCTTGGATGGCTGTTGTTTGCATACCACTGTTTCTTGTCTCTTAATACATAAAACGGAGAGCCTTCAAGTTTAAGCTTTGGATTAACTTCCTGCACATTTGCGGTAGGAGGAAGCATCTTGCTATCCAGTGCTAGTACAGCCTTTAGTACACCTGGAACTCCTGCGGCAGAACGCAAATGCCCTATATTGGATTTTACTGACCCAATTCCGCAAAATTCTTGTTTAGAGCACCCTAAGCTATTAAATGCCTTTTTCAAAGCATTTACTTCTGCAGGGTCTCCCACTTGAGTTCCTGTACCGTGTGCCTCCAACATCTCTATTGTATCTACAGAGTAGCCTGCCATTTTAGTTGAAGCTTCTATTGCTCTAACTTGTCCCTCTTCACTAGGTGCAGCTATGTATTTACCTTTACCGTCACTTGCTCTGCCATAACCAGAAATTACAGCCATTATCCTATCTTTATTTTGTATAGCATCGCTAAGACGTTTCATTATAAAAACTCCTGCGCCTGCTCCAATTACAAATCCATTTGCACGAGAATCAAACGGGTACGATCCATCTGGTGATAATGCATTTATTCCGGAAAACAGACTTAATCCAGGTGCTAAAACAGAAACATCTGAAGCTCCAGCTATTACCGCATCATATTCTCTGTTTATCAGCCCCTCAACTCCGCAGGAAATAGCTGCAAGTGAAGATGCACATGCAGCATCAACTGTAAAGGATGGTCCCCATAAATCAAAAACATTTGTTATTCGTCCTGCAACTATATTTGGTAAAACCCCAGGAGAGCTATCTTCGGTAATTTGTAAAGTACCTTTTAGAAATTCCTCTCTTAGTTTATTAATGACTTCATTGAATTCATCAGGTGAGAACTTTCCCCGTACAAAGGAATTTTTCTTAAGATAGTATTCAATCTCCTGAAAACTAATTCTCTGAAGTACTTGGTCATACTTAATCCCTGGTAATCCATTTCCAAGAATAACTGCCGTATGCTCTTTTGGAAGTACACTAGCTCCCATAGCTTCAAGAGCCTGATCTACACAATATATTGCTGCCAACTGATTTCTATCCATATGTTCTGCAACAGCTGGAGGAATCTTGTGCTTAAAGCTTGACTTGGAATATACCTGATGATCTATAAGCCCTGCAATGTGTGTATATGTTTTATCCTTTTTATCTACCTTCCCATATAACTCAGGGCGGAAAAATATTTCACTATTTATTATCTCATCGGGTATTCTTTTTATAGATACTTTCTTGTTAAGAATATTGTTCCAAAACTGATTTACATCAGCAGCATCAGGAAAAATACCCCCTACCCCTACAACTGCAATTCCATTCTCCGAATAACTATAATTAGACACAAAAATACCCCCCATTTTTTTACTGCGTTTATTTTTTAACAATCTAAGATTTCCGAATTTTTAAAAGTAGTATTAATCTCATTGGCATTGATTAATACTTCGATAATACATTTTTGTCAATTTTACCAATATTATTTCTTGGGAACTGATCTATATATACAATACTTCTAGGAACTGAAAAACTGGAAAGCTTGCTTGAAACAAACTTTATAAGCTCCCTTTCAGTAAGAGTTTTCTCTGGTTTTAATACAACGAAAGCTTTTACTACCTCTCCATACATTTCGTCTTTCTGACTAATAACTGCCGATTCTAATACAAATAGATGTTGATTTAATACCGACTCAACATCAATAGGTGATACTTTTATGCCAGCAACATTTATGAATTCAGTATTTCTACCGCACAATATAAATTCATCATTACTGTTCTTATAAGCAAAATCTCCTGTATAGAACCAACCGTCCCTTAATTTTTTGCTAGTTTCCTCTGGTTTATTCCAATAACCCAGCATTACATTAGGTCCTTTTACTCTTATCTCTCCAACCTCATTTTGACCAAGAGGATTTCCTTTTTCATCTACAATCTCTACACTAGCCACCTTTGTTGTAGGCTTTCCAACATTGCCAGGAGTTATTGTTATAGAATTATTTCTGAAAATTGTAAGTGTACATGTTTCAGATAATCCATAACCTTCGTTCAGATATACTCCTGTCTTCTCTCCCCATTGTATAGCTGTCGTATGGTTTAAAGGTGCTGCCGCAACAAATGCCGCCTTTAGTAGCTTTAGCTGAGGAAGAATAGAGTCGTATCTTAGTAATTGGGCATAATGGGTAGGAACTCCAAATAAATGGGTTATCCCTTCCGTTTCAATGAGTTTTGCAAGCTTTTGTGGTTGAAAGGATCTCATCATAACAACACAAGCACCATATTCCATTGCATCAAACAAAATGTCCACACATCCATATGCATGTGAAAAAGGTACAAAACAGACCAACCTATCCTTATCTGTAAATGTATATCCTATCTCCTGCTGTATTGCAACATGTGCTATACACCTATATACATTATGCATAACTCCTTTTGGTTTAGAGGTTGAGCCTGAGGTATATAGAATTATTGAAACTTCATCTTTAGAAATATCATAAGGCTCCTGTTCAATTTGCCCGAAATTTATGTCATCACATACCATGTCAACATCAGTATCATGCATTATATCAATATTTAAGCCTATTTCTTCAATATCCTTTTCATTATTTAAAAAAGTTATTAAGCAAACAGACTTTGAATCCTCTAAATAGTATTGTAATTCAAAAGGCTTAAACATTGGATCTACTATACAGGAAATTAAACCGCAATATTGGCAAGCAAGATATGCAATTACAGTTTCTGAACCATTGTACAAGTGAATAGCAATAGTAGAACCTTTTTTAAAGCCTCTATCCACTAAGTATTTCGCAAATTTTTTAACAGCAATCTGTAAATCTTTATAGGTGTATCTTCTGCCATTTTCAGAATCCACAATTACTTCACTATCTAAAAGCTCATGGCTTATATTGAATAGGTAATCACAACAATTCATTTTTACCGCTCCTTCCTAGTTTCCAAATTTTAGTGTACGCACTTGTTGTATCTTTTGTTTACTTAATATTTAAATATTACTCCCCCACCACTGGCACCTGCTCCATGTGCCATCATTAAAACTGTCATTCCCCTTTTCAGTCTGCCTATATTAATTAGTTCGTCAAGATTAAGAGGACTCATGGCTGAAGCTGTATTCCCTTGTTTATGGAAAAGACTGACACTCTTTTCAAGCGGTATGTTAAGTGCTTTAAGCTGTCCTTCCCAAAGCTGAGTTGTCTGGTCAGATGTAGCAACTATATCTATGTCATCAATAGTTAATCTTGAGGCTTCCAATAGTCGTTCCACAGTAACTACTGCAGACTCAATGGCATTCTCATTAAGTATTCTTCCATTATCAATTTTCATTCCGAACATATCACTAGATAAACTCTCTTTGGAATTTAACAAAGATAAGCCAAGGGGCATGTATCCTACCTCATAATGAGTATTATCTGTCTGAAGGTAAGAACAAAGAAAATGTTTTTCTTTACTGACTCCTAAAAGCATTGCGGCAATTCCGTCTCCCATCAAAAATACAGTGCGGGTATCAATCTTATTAAAATCATTAGCTAATGCCCAGCTTGTCAATCCACCACCAAGTATTAGGACATAATCATCTCCTGAATCTATATAACGTATTGCCATATCCATTGCATGAATAAAACCACTGCATGCAGCCGTTAAATCAAAAGCTGGAATTCCTTTTTTTGCATTTAACTTTTTCAGCATACCTATTGCTGTTGCTGGCACATTGTAATCTCCTAATAATTTTGAATAAATAATGCGATCAACTTGTTCTATGCTTATATTAGCTTTCTCTAAGCATTGCTTAGCCGCAAAAGCCACACAATCAGCAACATCAAGATTCTTATTTTCCCATCTACGTTCACTTATGCCTATAGAATACTTAACCGCCCTGTCAGTAGCAATTAAGTTATAGCGGCTAATAATATCATCATTGGTCACAATATTATCTGGCAAATAAGAACCTGTTGATAGTATCTTCGAATAACGTATTACATCTAAATTACTTATCGGTGGATATTTAATCGTCGTTTTCATATTTTACAGCCTCTTTACTATTTATTGAGATTACGCATTATTTCTAATCTGATTATATATTTCTTCTGCCATATTCTTTACTACCAGAAGATCTTTGTCTGCTTCAACAATCGGAACGGAAAAACACTCTGAAATACGAAAACTCATCTCAACAATAGCAATAGAATCTGCCCCCAAATCATCTATTAAATGGGTGTCTGGAGTAACCTCATCATCATCTAACCGAAAGTACTCCACAAGAATATCCTTCATTTTTTTGTAAATATCATCTTGCGTCATAACTGCTTCCCCCTATTTAAAAATAAACACTACCAAACTTCTACTCTTGCACTAATATGCAGTACCTGCTACTAAACTCTATAAATCATACCACCCCCACTAAAGCCTTCACCATGTGAAAGCAGTAAAATATTCATGCCTGTTTCAATACGTCCAGTGCTGTATGCTTCATTTAAAAGCAACGGAAGCATTGCTGACATTGTATTTCCATAATTATGTATTACCGAAATACTTTTCCCCTTTTCTACACCCAAAGCATCTATAGTAACTTCCCAAATTGACTTATTATTTTCAGTAACAAGCACAAGATCAATATCACTCATTTTAAGGTTACTTTCTTCAAGAAGGAAATCTCTTACTGTAGTAGCTGCAGTTTTATAAAATTCTTCTGCAAGCTTCCAGTTATCCATACGATAGAAATCATAAAACAGAGAAAAATCGCCCTTTTCAAAATGTTTTTTAGTATATTCTGGCTTGAGCTTTTGTGTTGCAGCAATTTCATAATAAGTATGGTTTGTATAAAAATAGCTCGCCAGAAAGTGAGGTTCATCAGAAGGTGCA
Source organism: Bacillota bacterium (assembly GCA_023398105.1). Classification (GTDB taxonomy): domain Bacteria; phylum Bacillota; class Clostridia; order Acetivibrionales; family DSM-1351; genus Ruminiclostridium. The sequence goes on from JAEWST010000046.1 coordinate 33,449, forward strand.
AGTAATATTGAAGCTGCACCATCTCCAAATAGAAATGCAACTCTTGGGTCAGTTTTGCTGATTAATCTGTTACATATTCCTCCCGAAGTAATAAGCACATACTCATCACCACTGTTAATATAACGTGTTCCAAGGTCAAGTGCATGTAAAAAAGAATTTACACCACCATCAACATCAAATGCTTGAGTCGCAAATGAACATCCTATTTTTCTTTGTACCATGCTACCAGTCATTGGCAAAAGGTTGTCCCCAAAAAATTTTGTGGCAATTATCCTTGATAGTTTATCAACATGTATATTAGCTTTTGCCATACAATTTTGAGCAGCAAAAGCTAATATATCAGAATCAACTGCGTTGTCATCTGCTACTCTCCGCTGATAAGTACCAATGGATTTTCGAATTACACTATCTTTCATGGTCAATTTATTATTATTTATAATGTCATCATTTGTTACAACTTTTTCTGGCAAATATGCAGCAACAGATTTAATTTTGCTGAATTTTTTGAAATACTTTTTTTTATTTTCTGGAAAAATGAAGTTATCTTGTCTCATAGCGCCTCCAATATTTATATTAAGGACTGCATATTTACGACTCTAATATAACAATATATTTCTTAATTATCCTATTTTAACATATTATATAACATAATGCATTAATGTATTTAACTAATATTGAAAGTTTTTAATGACTTTTAGTGTCGATTTCTCATCTATTAATATATATTATTATATCTTTTGAAATATAAAACTATATAGTAAAAATAAGCCTCTATCGCTAGAATACCAAGAAGAAGACATATTGTAAAGATATTATCTGATTTTTTAACAAGTTTTGCCCTATATAGTTGTTTTTTTCATAATTTCGCTATGTTGTAAAAACGCACATTAACTTAGACGAATGAAAAATAAGGTTTACAAAACATATAACGATAGACTTTATATGTTTACATAAAACTTAGAATGCATTATTATTGCAATACGCTTATATCAATAGACTCACTAAATCTACTTACGAAAATAAATACTTTATGTATACAAAAAATAGCTATTTCATCAACAAAAAGTTGGTAATTTTTAGAACCACTGGACTTATGTGCGAAAGTTGAATTGTTCTATATAAAATAATGAGTATAAAAACTAGGATGAGCTAAAATCCAATCTTTCATTTCAAATATCATTTTATTATAATCTAGAACATCATAATCAAAATCACTTCGAGTGTTAATTAAGCTTTTGTCTAAAAGTTCATTCTGATACTTATCTATACAGACATCATTTTTATTAAATATATCTTTGATTAGCAAAAGCAGCTCATATTTATTTATACTATTTTCAGCTACTAAATGATATAATCCTGAAATATCTTTTTCTATTGCCTTTTCTATCGCTTTTACCAACTCAATAGTTGTAACACCTGTCCAAATAGAATTTGCATAACCATTGATTTTTCCTTTGGATTTCATAAACCAATTAAAAAGACCAATCCCATCACAATTAATGTCTGGCCCAATAATTGAGGTTCTGAAGGTTAAATTGCTACCCTCAAATATCTCACCTATAGCCTTTGTACGGTCATAATATGAATCCCCATCCCTAAAAGCCGCTTCTGTGTAAGAACCTGTTTTACCCGAAAATACACAATCAGTGCTTAAGTGAATAATTTTGACAGGTGAATCTCTGAATTTAGTTTCCAAAAAATGTGGCAAATAGGAATTGAGCAAAATAGCTTTGTCCTTATTTGCATTGGCATATTGGTTTAGGATTCCGATACAGTTTACTATGATATCAAAATCCTCTTTATCCAGTAATGCTTCAAACGCAATAAAATCTGTTACATCAAGCACATATGTCTTTTCATTCAGCTTTTTCTTATGTGCAATATTAAATACTTCATAGGCTCCACTTTCTTCAAAATATGTAGTTATTACATGCCCTGCCATTCCTGTTGAACCTAAGACCAATATCTTTTTCTTGCCCATTTACAGCTCCATCCCCCTCCACACTGTTTGAATGATATAATCTCTATAGCTCATAATTATTCTTACAACCTTGTCAGATACATTAGAAACATTGTAATCGTTTACCGAATCTGCACTGAAAACAGGTGTTAGTACATAAGCTTGCCCAGGACTTTCTTTTTCATCAAATAAATTATTTTGAATCATAGTGGAAATTTCACTTTCTTTATGCCCCGTTACAATGTCAATAGACTGTAAAACCCTGTCTGCTTTTAGTCCAGATAAGATTAGCACACCTTCATCCATGCCTTCAGGTCTCTCATGGGTATTTCTTATGGTGATAGCAGGGAAAGATAGTAGAGAAGCCTCTTCAGTAATGGTTCCACTATCCGATATTACACAAAATGCATTAGTCTGAAGTTTTATATAATCAAAAAAACCCAAAGGCTTTAACCATTCAATTTTCGGGTTAAAAGTAGCTTTATCCAGCAGCATTACTTTTTTCATGGTTCTTGGATGTGTAGATACAATAATTCTCTTTTTATGTTTATTGGCAATAGCATTTAAGGTTTCAATTAAATTATTAAAATTATCTGACATATCAATATTTTCTTCTCTATGTGCACTAACCACAAAGTACTCCTTAGGACTTAACTTCATGCTATTCAATACTTCAGATTTACTAATGTCATTTTTATAATATTCAAATACTTCCTTCATTGATGACCCAACTTTTATTATAGTTTCACCCTTAATACCCTCTTGAAGCAAATATCTCCTTGCATGTTCTGAAATCGGCATATTGATATCACTTAAATGATCTACTATTTTACGGTTTATTTCTTCAGGTACTCTCTGGTCAAAACAACGATTTCCTGCTTCCATATGGAATATTGGGATCCTTTTACGTTTAGCTGCAATGGCAGACAAACAGCTATTAGTGTCTCCATATATCAAAACTGCATCTGGTTTCTCTGCTTCTAATACCTCATCTGCTTTAATCAGTACATTAGCAATAGTCTCTATTGTGGTTTTCCCTGCACAATTTAAATAGTACTGGGGCTGTCTTATTCTCATTTCCTTAAAAAATATCTCATTTAGTTCGTAGTCAAAATTCTGTCCTGTATGTACAAGTATATGTTTTGTATATTTATCAAGCTTATCAATGACTCTGCTCAATTTTATAAGTTCAGGGCGTGTTCCTAATATAGTCATTATTTTCAACATAGTTATATCCATACCCACATTTAATTCCAATCGAATATGTTTACAGGTGTGGACTTAATCCCCCCTTTAAGTAGCATGAATAGTCAGACCACTGACTTGTATTTTTGACAACGTTTGCAAGGCTAATTACTAAGTTAATTGTAAGCCTTTAAACCTCTTTAATTCCTTTTGGATATATTCCAGACTAATGAGCAATTTTTTCAGCTCTTCATAGGTTAATCTTCTGGTACTATGAGAATTGTAATCCTTAAAATCAGAAGAAATACTTTTACCGCAACTGAAATATTTATCATAATTTAGTTCCCTGTTATCGGCAGGAATTCTGTAGTAATCTCCTAAATCTTCAGCTACTGACATCTCTTCCCTTGTTAATAATGCCTCGTATAATTTTTCACCATGGCGAGTGCCGATAATCTTTATCTCATTATTGGCATTAAAAATATCCTTTAAGGCAGAAGCCAATTCCAGTATTGTAGCAGCTGGTGCCTTTTGGACAAAAATATCTCCTTGTCTTGCATTTAAAAAGGCATATAGTACTAAATCAATTGCATTTTCTAAAGACATCATAAACCTTGTCATATTTGGGTCAGTGACAGTAATGGTTAAGCCTTCTATTATCTGTTGGGTAAATAATGGAATAACAGAACCTCTTGAAGCCATTACATTACCATATCTTGTTCCACATAAAACAGTTTCATCACCATTCACATTTCTTGAGGTGGCAACCATGACCTTTTCCAGCATAGCTTTTGACATTCCCATTGCATTAATGGGATAAACAGCTTTATCAGTGCTTAATACAATTACCTTTTTTACTTTATTTTCAATAGCTGCATTTAAAAGATTTTCAGTTCCCAATATATTGGTTTTAATGGCTTCCATTGGATAGAACTCACAAGAAGGAACTTGTTTTAATGCCGCAGCATGAAAAACATAGTCTACTCCCTTTAACGTCTTGTATAAAGAGTTATAGTCTCTAACATCTCCGATGTGGAATTTAACCTTATCATTATTTAGTTCACGGCGCATGTCATCTTGCTTTTTCTCATCCCTGCTAAATATACGGATTTCTTTTATGTCCGTATTGATAAACCTATTAAGAACAGCATTGCCAAAAGAACCTGTACCCCCAGTGATGAGAAGCGTTTTTCCAGTAAACATACAATCTCCCATCTCGCTGATATTCAGCGTCTCAAATAGTGATGAAAAGTCTCTTTGCAAACTATATTTCTGTATATTTATCTATATAGCGTAACAAACTGTTTCATGCAAACCATTTGAATAATGCCTTATATAAATTTTATATGAAGCAGATATCTTGAGGATTATCAAAGGTAGCTCCCATAAGTCAGCAGCTTTATGATATATTGATATAGCTAGTTTTGGATGGCATTTTGTAATAGTGTCTTTCATTCCATAAAGTGCTTCTTCTTCAGCACCTTCGATATCCAACTTTACATATGTTGGCTTATACTCGCCAACAACTTCATCAAGCTTTACTAGTGAGATAGTATCCTTACCCGTCTCACAAATAAAAGAAGCACTATTGCCATGGCTATTAAAGCCTATCACTCCAGTTTTTGAGTAAAGACCAGCATTAAATAGTTTAACAAGGTTACAGTCTAAGTTTTTATTACTTTCTTTTATATTAATATAATTTTGCAAATCAGGTTCAAAGGCATATATAAAGCTAAATTTATTATTAGTCTCATCAATAAAAGCATCTATTGTTTCACCATCATATGCTCCTCCATCTACAAAACATTCTGCATCATTTAAGGTGAATATATCAGAAGGGAAATACTGTTTTTGACTTATAATGCTATTTAAATATGTGAAATCCATAGTAATCCTATGTTTTAAGATATTACTAAGCACAATTTTTGATAAGTCGTCAGATAACATATTAAACACACTCTCAATTTTATTCTGATTTTCTATAAGCAAGGCCACATCATAAAAACCCTTTTCACTCATCATTACAGGATAGTATTTAACAGCTTTATATCCCAAACCTATGAGCTTATTATATGCTTCCATAGGATTTGGCAGACATATAAGTATAATAGCATCTATATCTATGCTTACGTCTTCAAGAGCGACAACCTTAATCTCATTGACGTATGTGCCTTGTTTAGCTTTATCATCATCAATAAAGTTACAAATATTACAAGCTTTATCCCTTAAAATGTTACTTGTTATATATCCTATTCCTCCAGCACCATATAATACAACATTACTTCCTTGCAGAGAAGAAATAATATTGTTATATTTTCCATCTTCTTCATCCATGCACATATCAAAAATATTTTGCACCATATCTGGTTATCCCTTCACAATTCATATTAAAAGATTATTATACTTTTTTTCCAATTCCACTAATTCCTTTCGTAAGGTATCTCCTTGAGCCAACCCCTGATGAATATATAAACTTCCTTCATCTATGGCAACACGTAAGCATTCCGTTAGCTTTTCTTTAGTGATACTGAATTTTATATGCTTAGGTATGGACTCTAATTTAAAGTAATCTGTTATTTTTTTATAAAAGTATGAAGCGATAACATAGTTTTTAAGCTGTTCTCTGTTTTCAGAGTTTTCCCACTCTATAGAAGGTAAATATATTTCTTCATTAAAATTTTTTATGATATAGTCATAAACAATGAAGGCTGTTTTAATTCTTTGCTCAATATTATGAGAATAGTTATTTTGATGCAGTCTATAATAAATCAAGCTTTCATTTATCATGCCATATTCCATACCATTTTTGATGAAGTTAAGCGAGTTGATTGTGTCGCAGGAATACTCATTATTCCTGTATACACTCCAAGTAAGATTATTTTTTTGAAAAAACTCAAGTCTATACAAGCCATTCATCGGAATGACACCAGAACAATTAGCAAATATCCTATAGACCATATCGTTAAGTGTAGGCAGCGTATAATTCCAATATGAGCACACAGTATCTTTTCCATCTATGACTTTGAAATTACAATAGACATAATCTTTATTGGTTTCTTCCAGATAATCTACAAATTTCTGAACAGCATTTGTATCTGCATAATCGTCAGATGCAATCCATTGGAAATACTTCCCTTTCGCCTGTTGTATTATTTCCTGGATAGCCAGTGAAGGTCCACCGCTGTTTTTCTGATGATAAATACAGCTTATATTTTTGTAACAACGCTCTAATTCTTTCATTTTATTAACTGAACCATCAGTTGAACAGTCATCCACAAGGATAATTTCAATATTTTCATAGGACTGGTTCAGATATGCTTCAACACTTTTTTCTAAGTATTTTAAGCAATTGTAATTAACAATCCCAATAGTAACCAGTGGTGTACACAAAAGACTTACCTCCCAACATCTTAAACTAATCTCCATTTCACGAGTACCCGCTGGCGGCACAAATAGTAATTTTAATAATGCGAAGTCTACATTTCGTGCATTCATCGTTCTTTTCGCATTTTAAGCAAATCAATCAATGTCCTAACCCGATATTTCGCCAGTACGGCTGGCAAAACTTAAGTAATAAATCAACTTTCCATTGATAAGTATGAGTACCTACCATTTTCAACTGGGAAGTTAATTTATGACTTTTAATCCTCAAAGGAGTCCATAACTCCATTTATAGTATTAATCTGCTTCTCTAGAGAATAATTATCATTAACAAAATCTCTGTATTCATATGAGTTATAATACTCTTCCGTAATATTACATACAGCCTCACCAATTGTATTCCATAAATATTTATTAGAATAGATTCCTTTTGCACCTACAAAGTTATGAACTACAGGCTTTATACCCTTTGCCATTGCCTGCATTACACTCATATTCTGGGATTCTAATACACTAGTACACAATATATAATTCTTATCCTCCAGCCATTTGTCAACATCCTGCTGCCAGCCTTCAAAGAAACAATTATTCTCAAGACCAAACTCCTTGACCATTTGTTGAAAGTATAGCGAATATCTTGGGTCTTGAAATTGTCCTGCTATATAAAATTTATAGCGGCTATCTTGATTATAAATCGCACTAATTGTATGCAATAGAAGCATTGGTCCTTTTTTATAATTTATATAACCTACATAGGCTACGTTAAACCCTGAGTTTCTATGTTTAAACGACCACTTACTCATATCAACACCATTAGGTATTACAATTGTAATTTGTTTATTTACTTTGGAATGTTCTATGGCATATTTGCGGATATTTTCTGATACAAATATAAGCTTATCAACACAATCCCAATTAACCTGAGTTGGGTAATATGTAAAAGCTTCATAACTATGCAATCTACATATAATTTTCTTCTGTTTCGCTATCTCCAGCTTGCTTGCATATATCAAAAGCTCATCGCACCATTCGAACCAACAAATGTCAGCCCACTCTATCCATTTGTCTAACAGCTTCATATCAGTTGGCACATTAATTATAACTTTCACAGTCTCATATTGAATTGATAGCTTTTCAATAATATCTTTTATAAAGCTATCATGACCTTTAGAAAAAAAAGCCATTTTCTTTCTTTGGTTGGTTATATTTACCTCATCCATTATTATTTCCATGTGCTGTATTTAGCTTAATGCTCTACTGAAATACCAACATGGATTAAGTCCTCCTTTATTAATTATTTTACTCAACTTTCTATTGATATGCCCCCCCCACACCTACAATTTTCAACTTGGAAAGTTGAGTATTTCAGTTAACTTATCTTGTTTTCACCTATAACTAGGACTTGAATAATATAAAAACATTTATGAATACAGGTTCTGATGTGGAATTTTATGTTTTACTAGTATTTATTTAAATTGGTTTTATTTATATATATATGACTTTAATTTTAATAATGACACACTTAACTAATTTAGATACCATCATGTATACAACCTAATTCTCATAAGTAAATACCTATTTCATGTGCTATAAAAATACAATTTAAATCTAAACTGAACCAAAGAACCAGCTTAAAAGCATATCTAAAGAAACTTCTTTTATACAAATAACAATCATGGATAAAATTCTTAGAACACAGCATATTATTTTCTTAATATTGACTATCGATATAGTAAGTTTAAAACATACATTAACATAGGTAGCAAATTAGAATTTTGAACATATATTATATATAGAGCATACTTCTTAGTAGTATGCTCTTATCATAATAATTAAGGAGGTGAATACAAATATGGCTATTGAACTTATAGTAAATGGTGGTTTTGAAACTGGAACGTTTCCTCCATGGGGTGCGGTTGAAGCAACCATAACATCTTTATTCAGTCATACAGGCAATTTTTCTGCACAAATGCAAGATGGAACTTCTGTTATATATCAAACTGTTTACGGTGATTTTAGCCAACCTGTAGAAGTTAGTGCATATCTAGCTAAAATAGGTGCATCACCCAATCCTATTGTATCTATTGTTCTATCATATTTTGATGCAGGTTTTAATTTTCTTGGAACAGGTCTTGTAATAAGTATTCCAGAAGGTAGCCTTCCTGATGTAATAGGAGGTGTCTGGTTTAAGGCTGTTGGCAATTCTACTCCAGCACCTGCTGGGACTGACTTTGCTATTTTATCCATTAGCAAAAACACATTAGCGGGCGGTGCTGATGTTCTTGTCGATGATGTTTCCATTTTAGAAGGTCCTGTTAGTCCGACTGGTCCAACGGGTCCAACGGGTCCAACGGGTCCGACTGGTCCGACTGGTGCCACGGGTCCGACTGGTGCTACTGGTCCGACTGGTAGCTCTGCTGGTGCTACTGGTCCAACTGGTGCTACTGGTCCTGCTGGTGCGACGGGTCCTGCTGGCGTTACTGGTGCTACTGGTGCTACTGGTGTAACTGGTGTTACTGGTCCGACTGGTCCTTGTTGTCCTGGTGCTACTGGTCCAACTG
>JAEWST010000064.1 GCA_023398105.1 Bacillota bacterium
TGGAAAGCTGAGTTAGAAATAATTGAATGAATTAGTTGATGAGACGAAGTTCTTTTGCTGAAAAACTGACACCATGTCGGTTTTAGCACACTATGAACCATGGATGGTGAATGTGTGCGACAGCAAAGCTACTTCGACGAATCATTTAACCACCCACACCGGCAAAAAAACGCTTGCGTTTTTTTGAGACTCGAAAGTGCAACATGTAAGCACCAACTATACTTTCGAGTTATTTGGGCAACAAACCATTGATAATTCTCCTGCACCGATTGACTTTTATGTACCAAAGTTGATTTAATGAATTATGTAAGACTAACATTTCTATTATAAAATATTAATCACTTTAAACTTTAAAACCTCCTAATGTATATCTCTTAATACAATGGCATAGGATAATTATAATATATATTTTTAATATAAACCAATTTATTTTTTGATTCTCATATTCCTATTAAAACAACAATCTATCCTATACCTACAATAAACATCTAGCCAATATATATTTATACTTTATTGATTCTTATCCAAATATAAATCTACAAGCCCATAAGGATGCTATAACACTAATAATATCAGCCATAATAGCTGCTATAAGCGTATACCTTATGTTTTTAATACCAACAGCTCCATAATACACTGCCAGCGTGTAGAAAATGGTCTCTGTAGAGCCCATCATAACTGCAGCGACTCTTCCCTCAAAGGTATCAGGACCAAAGGTTTTAATTATCTCTGTTACAAATGCAAAGGAGGCACTGCCTGATATGGGTCTTAACAAAGCTAATGGTGCAACCTGTGGAGGCATACCTAATAAATCTATTATTGGTCTCAATATATATATTAGTATATCCATTGCTCCAGAAGCCTTAAAAACACCAACTGCCACTAATAACCCAACTAGCGAAGGTATTATTCTGATAATTGTCTCTATTCCCTCTTTTGCACCATCAACAAATAAATCATACGCCTTAACCTTTTTAAATACTGCAGCAACTAATATTACAAGAAATATCGCAGGCACTGCAAAATCCGATAAATTTCTAATTAATCCCATAATAACCACCACATTCTAACCTTCTTTTTTGTCATTCCACGCTATTGATAATAGCTTTGCAGCTATAATCCCCATAATTGTTGCACATATGGACGCAATCCAAATACACACAATTATTTCTGCTGGCTTTTGTGAGCCTTCAGCTGTTCTCAGAGCTATTATATTAGCTGGAATTAGCTGAATTGCAGCTGTATTTAGCACTAAGAACATACACATTGAATCTGTAGCCGTTTTCTTATCCTTATTTAAACTCTGCAATTCATTCATGGCTTTGATTCCAAGTGGAGTTGCTGCATTTCCAAGACCGAAAAAGTTTGCCACTAGATTCATAACTATGGCTCCTAGTGCAGGGTGATTTTTAGGTATATCTGGAAACAAAAATATTAATATAGGTCTGACAAGCCTACCAATCAAATTGACCAGTCCGCTCTTTTCTGCCACCTTCATTAGACCTGTCCATAGGCACATTACACCCAAAAGCCCAAAACAAACCACTACCGCAGACTGTGCAGAATCCATAGCAGCTTTTGTAACCTGATCAATCCTACCGTTTAAAATTCCTGCAATAAAACCTATTATAAGCAATCCAATCCATATGTAATTAAGCATGTCTACCTCTAAATATATAACAAAGTTATTTATTTTCAGCCAACTCTGACAATGAATAATATTGGTTCAGCCTTGATTTGATTAGTTAAACTACAGCTTTTATATATTTATAGCACATTATTTACATGTAAAAGTTGGTTGGTTTGTTCATTATATGCTATAATTTATATAATTTATGACTTGACTTTAATTAAAATTTTGTCGAATATAAACTTGTAAGCTTCAACCTATTCCAGTATTATTTTTCTATCTCTGTAATTTAATTTGTAACAAAAAATTAACAAAAATTTAATATTTATTACATATAATTAAATAAGTGCCTGAAACGCACTAAAATAAAGTATTTTTCTTACATCCCTACTCTCAAATGGCAGTTTATTTTCTTTATTTTAAAGTTGACGGTAAATGGAATATATGGTATTATAAATTCGAAGTTTGTCGAAATATAAAGTGTATATAGGAGGTTATATTTATTATGAAATCTACAGGTATTGTAAGAAAAGTTGATGAGTTAGGAAGGGTTGTTTTACCAATTGAGCTTCGCAGAACATTTGATATTGCTGAGAAGGACGCATTAGAAATTTATGTTGATGAATCAACAATTATTTTGAAGAAGTACGAACCTGCTTGTATTTTCTGTGCTAATGCAAAGGATGTTCAAGTTTATAAGGGTAAAAATATTTGCCCCGATTGTCTAAAAGAATTAAAAGGTAATTAGTATCAATTTGTTTTCTAATTGCATTGAAAATAAAGAGAGCCTCCGTCAGAGGTTCTCTTTATTTCTATCTAAACGCTCTAATACAGATAATTCTTATGTTATTAATATATTATTAAATAAAAGTCTAATAACGAATCAGTATTATTTTTTCATAACTACATTATACACGTCTCTCTTAACCATTCCTCTTTCCTCTGCCACTTTTTTGATAGCATTTTTTTTGTCTAATCCGGAATCAATAAATATCTGCACATGTTCCTCAATACTAATCTCAGAAAATTTACTTTTCTCGTTTTCTTCAAGAACACTGCGGCTCTGTCCCTCTACTATAAGAACAAATTCACCTTTAGGCTGCTTTTCAGAATATAAATCAATAGCCTCAAGGATACTGCATCTAATAACCTCTTCGTGCATTTTTGTCAATTCTCTTGCTAAAGCTATCCTTCTATCCCCCAAAGCATCGTATATATCTTTCAAGGTATATGAGAGCTTGTGAGGAGCTTCATAAAATATAATAGTTCTTATTTCATCCTTCAATCTGTTTAAGTGGTCTTGCCTTGCTCTTTTATTCATAGGCAAAAATCCTTCAAAAACAAATTGTCCTGTTGACAATCCAGAAATTACCAATCCCGTCATAGCTGCCACAGGACCAGGTATCATCGTAACCTTGATATCATATTCTATAGCCAGCCTAACCAAATCCTCTCCTGGATCTGATATTCCAGGGCTTCCAGCATCTGATACTAATGCAATATTCTTGCCCATCTCCAGCTGCTCTATTAAATAATTTCCCTTTGTATTCTTATTATGCTCATGATAGCTAATCAATGGCTTTTTTATATCAAAGTGATTCAGAAGCTTAATAGATTGTCGTGTATCCTCAGCAGCAATTAAATCAACCATCTTTAGTGTATCTACTGCCCTAAATGTTATATCTTGAAGATTCCCTATTGGCGTTGCCACAAGATAAAGGGTACCTTTTTCACTCAATTTTTGTTACCTCTCTGCCATATATTTTGTGTATTTCATCTGAATAGGTTCCATCTGTATTATATACATATAGTGGTTCTTGAACCTTTAACTCTGGTTTTCCTCCCCTATATCCCTTTATCAAAATCATATTAGGCTTTTTATAAGGCTTAGGATGGACAAATCTCATATATTTAGGCTCTATCCCATTACTTCTCATGCTGCATATTATATCTGCAAGTCTCTCTGGTCTATGAACCATTGCCAGCTGTCCTCCTGATTTTAATAATGCTGTTGCTGAACGAACAACATCTTCTAGGCTACAGAGAATTTCATGTCTTGATATGGCTTTGCTGTCATGGGGATTAACAAGTCCACATCCTTTGTTTGTGTATGGTGGATTTGATACCACTAAATCAAAACTGGATTTACTAAAATATTCATTATATTTTTTGATATCCCCATGCACAATTTGCACTCTGCTTTGCAGTTCATTGAGAATAACACTTCGATTTGCCATTTCAGCCATGCTTTCTTGTATCTCAAGACCTACAATTGATTTTGCCAGTGTTTTACCTGCCAATAATATTGGTATTATTCCTGTTCCAGTACCAATATCAAGTACTCTATAATTTTTTTTAACGTCTGCAAAGTCAGACAGTAGAACGGCATCTACCCCAAAGCAGAATTTTTCAACATTCTGGATTAGTCTCAAGCCTTTAAGCTGTAAGTCATCAATGCGTTCCTTATCATTTATCTCAACCAATACGGCACCTCTAATGCAATAAGTTCGTTTGTTATTGACTCAGCTTTCCATAGATAAGATTGAACACCCGCATTTTTCAGTTAGGAAAGTTGAATTATTGAAAAAAAGGTCAAATAAAGGTTATCCCCTTATCTGACCTTCATTACCTGGAAATATTACCTTTGTTCTGGAGCATCAACAGGACATACGTTTGCACATGCACCACATTCAATACAAGCATCAGCATCTATTACATATGCACTATCTCCTGCAGTTATGCAAGATACAGGACATTCTGGTTCACAAGCACCGCAGCTAATACATGCATCAGTTATAAAATATGCCATTAAAATACACCTCCTAAGAATTAAGAAAAAGCAATCTGTAATGTCAAGCTTTTCGCTATTATTTTAACATCATTTCTTATTATTGACAATGCAATTATTAAATAAAAACTCACCACATATAAAACTAGTCCTCTAATTGCTTAAGAGCTTCTAAGTCAATATCAGGCTCATCATTAGTGGTTGCATCCTTTATTACCTTGACTTCACCCTCTTTGAAATCATACACTCTTAATTCATTATCATTTCCCTCATCAAGCTTTATTTTAAGAATTTCTCTTAAAAGATTAACGCCTACAACTATTCCGTGTCCCTCTGGGGTATCTACTATAGCTCCTACCTTAGGCACTCTTCCCAAAAGATCCTCATATGCTTCCTGTTCATATTTGAGACAGCACATTAGTCTTCCGCAAGTACCAGATATCTTTGTTGGATTTAGAGAAAGTGACTGCTCTTTAGCCATTTTTATCGAAACGGGTTGAAACTCACCTAGGAATGAATTACAGCAAAGTACTCTGCCGCATATTCCCATTCCACCCATCATTTTCGATTCGTCTCTAACTCCAATTTGCCTTAATTCAATTCTTGTTTTAAATACAGCTGCCAAATCTTTTACAAGCTCTCTAAAATCCACCCTGCCGTCAGCCGTAAAATAGAACAATACTTTATTGTTATCGAAAGTATATTCTACATCTATAAGCTTCATATCAAGCTTATGGTCGTTTATCTTTTGGAGGCATATATTATATGCCTCTTTTTCTTTTCTGTCATTTTCTTCAGCATGAGCTGCATCCTCTTCAGTAGCTATTCTAATTACCTTTTTAAGAGGTGCTACTATTTCAGATTCATCTACTTCTCTATTTGGAACAACTACAAGTCCATATTCAACGCCTCTTGCAGTTTCAACTATTACATTTTGATTTAAGTCAATTAAAAGCTCTCCAGGATCAAAATAATATATCTTTCCCGCATTTTTAAACCTAACACCTACAACATTTACCATTAATGTATTTCCTTTCTATATAAACGCTTATAAATAAGATATTTCCTTCATATTAAAAACAAAGCAGTACCCAACACTTATAGAAATGAGGGACATTTTCTTGCCTCGTTATATTGAGGAAAACCTGCTCTGTTGAATTTTCATCAGCATCACCTCAATTGTAAGCTGAAAATTTGCATTAACCTCTAGGCTTCTTTTTGCACTCCAAATAGCACGAATACTTTTCATCAGGCTAGATAGATTTATACTTACATTCTTAATTATCATATCTTTTTTGTCGGAATTAATCAATATATTAAAATTCCCTGTTTGATTATATACAACTATATCTCTAAAAAACATTAATATTACACGCAAAATAAAGTCTATCTTATCATCATATTTCTCAAATAGTTCATATAATATAAATAAATCTGTATCTTGTGCTTCCAGTAATTGCGTAACTTGCTCTAAAACTACATCTCTTATTTCAAGATACTCAGGCATATTAACTAAATCTATTGCCGTACCTATTACGCCATCAGCATATGACACAATAAAATCCCATTCTGGCTTGCTATATCCATATTTGACTTTAAGAATTCCCCTCAATTCTTCAATGCTTAATTTGTCAAAAAAAATTCTTTGACATCTAGAGCGGATAGTGGAAGTCATAGCTGCCCCCGATTGTGCTGTAAGTATAAATACTACATATCCTGGCGGTTCTTCAAGTGACTTAAGCAATGAATTTTGAGCCTGAACAGTCATCTTATCGGCATTATTTATAACAAAAATTTTATATTTAGAATATAAGGGTCTAATGATTATTCCCTTTAATATGTTTCTAATCTCTTCTACACTAATGCTCTTTTCCTCAGCTAAATAAATTTCCTGAAAATCTGGATGAGAGCCCTCCTTAAATAGCTGGCAAGTTTTACACACTCCACACGGTGCATTATCAGCTTCACACATCAGTATAGAAGAAAACGCCAACGCAGTTTCTCTTTTCCCAATACCATCAGTCCCCTCAAATATATAGGCATGACTAATTGTATCATTTTTTATTGCTGCTTGTAAGTTATTCAACACCTTTTGGTGTCCTAACATTGTAATGTTCAACCTCCTGCCGTTTCTTTCCTACATACTGTAAATAATAACTCGACCTGAATTTTACATGTTTATAAATTTATAAAAACAAATCCAAAATTAATCCTCTGATATCATCTAACTTTTTTAATATACTTAAATTATCCTGTTCAGCCTTCAACACTTCATTTGTCAGCTCTATTAGTTCTTCGTTGATTTTATTAATAATAGCATAAACCCTATGCCTGCCACGTCTATCCAAATAACTTTTTTTTGAAAAGCTATGGGAATGTGCAACTGCCTCATCAAGAAATTCTGATATTAGCTTTTTATATATTTTCAAATCACGAATATCAGCTTTTTTCCCAAGCTTCTTTCCCTGACTCTGAATTTTATCTGCAAGGGTTCTTATTCTCTCTTCATAATTTGAGGTTTCCAGCCTCTTCATCTGGGATGCAAAATTAACATCTCTTTCATTACGAATAGCTCTTTCGTCCCTTTCAGGAAAGGTTTTAATTCTAGAATTATTAGAGGTATCTTGTATTTTTATGACATACTCACTTCCTTACATGCATATTTTAAATGCTTTACTCAACTTTCCCACCTACGTTTTTTAACTGGGAAAGTTGAATTACTTTATCCTAAATCTTATAAAACCTCTCAACATCCACAACAAATATAGTAGCTCCTCCAATATTCACCTCGACTGGATATGGCATATACATTCCACCCATAATATCTATTCCTCCCGGTGTAACTGGTGAATTAATAATTTGCTTTCTGCTCTTGGACTTCTTCTCTATTATTGAAATAACCTCATCTAGCTTTTCTTCCTCAACCCCAACCAACAAAGTAGTATTTCCAGCCTTTAAGAACCCTCCTGAGGAGCACATTTTAGTCACTCCAAAGCCACTTTTATTGAGCTCTTCCATTACTTTTCTGCCATCCTCATCGTGTACAATTGCATAAACAAGTTTCATAGTGCGCTACCCCCTTAATAAATTTTAAAGAACACTATCAATATATTTATTTATTTGAGAAGAAATCTCATCTATTGGTTTTTCGGCATCTATTGTCATAATTCTATCTGGAAACAACAATGACATCTTCTTATAACCCTCATATACACGCTTATGAAAATCAAGTTTTTCTTGCTCTATTCTGTCAGCACCCGTTGCATTTATTCTCCTTTTTATCGCTGTCTCAGGGTCTATGTCCAGAAAAAATGTTATATCGGGACTAATTCCATCTATAGCCACCCTGTTAACATCTGCTATTATCTTAAGGTCAACTCCTCTTCCACTTCCCTGATAAGCATAACTGGAATCAACAAATCTATCACAAATTACTATTTTCCCAGCTTCTATAGAAGGCTTGATTACCTGTGCCACATGCTGAGCTCTAGATGCCGCATACAATATCATCTCTGTCAGCGGAACAATCTCGTTATTAGCTGGATCTAGTATTAAGTCTCTAATTAATTCACTTACTTTTGTGCCACCAGGTTCACGAGATAATACAACCTCATAACCCTTCCCTTTGAGATAATCCTCCAATAGTTTGATTTGTGTGGTTTTCCCTGAACCATCAGTGCCCTCAAAAGTTATAAATTTGCCATTCTCCATTTGCTTTTCCTCCAGCTTAATTGTCCTCTGAAAATACAGTTAATCAAAATTCATTTTATTGTGTAATATTGATATATTTAATCAACTCAAACTTCTCACATGAAAAATCTAATGGTGTGGTAGTATTATCAATACCTTAGTATTATTACAAAAACAGTTCTATACTCTATAACGATTATTTTATATATTTAAATTATAACATATTACTTAACAACTTTGACATATTTATTATGCTTGATGCCATTTATAGTGCCCCCAACATTAATAATAGCAGTTATATATTGTATATGATTATTCTTAATTATTTCTCCCGGATACAAAATCGGTATTCCTGGAGGATATGGTGTTATAACATCTGCACAAATTCTATTACAGCTTTCTTCAACTGGAATTTTTTCCGTGCAGGCAATATATGCCTCATAAGGTAAAATACCTGTATTCTTGTTACTTAGTACCGCCTTTTCACCATTTGTTGACTTCCCAGTCTTAATCAAATCAACACTATTATGTAATTCTGTATAATACCTTTTAATAATATCACTATGCATACCTAAATTTCTTGGCTTTTCATTATTATCTAATATCTTAAGTAAACCCTTCATAGCCTCTAGCAAGGCAGAAAATGTCTCATGGTTATCAGCCGTTGTTGTAATAAACACTAGGTTTTCATAGTCTGCCATCTCAACCTGCGTTTTAAAACTTTCTCTTAATAGCTTTTCCGCATAATAGCCACTTATACCAAGCTTACTGATATTTATAACTAATCTTGTGGGGTCGTGTGTTATAATTGCTTCTGGATTTGCCAAAGATACCGAAGGAGGTATTTGCTTTTTATCTGAGAATGGTAAAGTTACAGAATCACAAATTAAATTTTTACATGATAAAACCTTGTACTCAGGATATTTCTCCAACTCTTTTTTAAACCATTGAATTTCATCAATTAGTTGGTCTAGCTTTTCCGCCCCATCTCGCTCCATTAATTCCCTAGCAATATCAAGATATGACATTATAATATAGGATGGACTTGAGGTTTGGAGCATACTTAAATTAAATTTTAGCCTGTCTATATCAACTCTATTGCCTTTTACATGCAGATATGCACCCTGCGTTAGTGCTGGAAGGGTTTTGTGTGCACTCTGTATGCATATGTCTGCGCCGTGCTTCAGTGCAGAAGGCGGTAGCTTCTGATTAATCGCTAAATGCGCCCCATGTGCTTCATCCACTATAAGCAACTTATTATATGAATGTACTAAGCTACTTATTTCCCCTATATCGCTACATATGCCATAATAATTGGGTCTTGTTATCAGCACGGCAACCGCATCTGGGTGCTGAACCAATGACTTCTCTATGCTTTTTACAGTTATTGCCTCGGTAATTCCAAATTCACAATTGTATTCTGGATAGGCAAAAACTGGCTCTGCACCAGATAATATTAGCCCTGCTACTACAGATTTGTGCGAATCTCTTCCTATGATGATTTTCTGTCCTCTGGTGCAGGTGCTCATGATGGCTGCCTGAATACCACAGGTAGAGCCATTCACAAGAAAAAAGGTCTTGTCAGCTCCGAATGCTTTTGCAGCTAGCTCCTCAGCCTCTTTTATTATTCCCTCGGGATAGTGCAAATTGTCTGTGCCCTCTATTTCAGTTACATCTAGCTGCAAAATGTCCTGAGCCAGCTCGTGTGGTATTCCCTTTGCTAGCTTGTGCCCAGGCACGTGAAATATATTTATATTTTGTTTTGCGTATTTTCTAAGGTAGTTGTATATTGGGGTATTGTAGGTTTTTATTGTGGTCACCTGCTTTTGGATTAGATTTAATTTTCTTTAAAATTTTGAATTGATTTCAGTTTTTATACCCAAATATTCTATTATGAGTCTCATAGTCTTTGTTTGGAACACTTGATTTAGCCCATACTCTTCCAGTGCCATGATATGCAAATGCAGGGAGAATATGCGGTTCACCATTTTCCAGTATACTGTTTGCTCTTGTTGACAATTCTTTGATTTTAGAACCTTTATCAAATACAGTTTTTCTACCCTTCATTTCCTTAGTGCGAGAAAAATCATATGCCTCATTTTCAAATTCAACTTCAAAATCAAGTTCTACAGGATATTGAGACTGAAATTCCGTCAATTCACTGATTGGATTCCGTCTTAATCTAATATCTTCTTTTTCAATATTTCTTTTATCATTAGGAGGCAAGCTTTTAATCTCATTTAGAAATCCGCTTATGCCAATAGATAGTGCTTCTAAAATTGATGTTTTACCCACCCCATTATTTCCCACAATAAGATTAAACCTTGTATTAAAATTAATCTCTTGTTCTACAAAACATTTAAAATTTTTCAATGCTACATTTTTTATATACAATTAAAACACCTCTTTTCAGTAAACAAAATAAATTCAACTTGTAGCAATACTTATTATAACCAATAACACACTAGTTTCATTTTTATTAATATTTTTCAAAGTATTATCATTATCCGTTCTTTACTTTTATCAGTGTAGCATATTACCAGTAAACATACAATTATAGCCTTTGCTAAACAATTCTAAAGGGTAAACTGCTGTTTTCCTATACTGAATATTTGGAATTTTTATATTGAGAAGATTCGGGGGGAATCATAATCTGATAAACTAATATGAAGGTAATAATAAATATTGTGGTTTGTTGATTAGGAATTATTGAGAATATACGAAAAATCACCTTGTTTGATTATCTTAACAAGATGATTTTTAAGTATCCACAGTATCCGTTCTTTATAGATTTCCTTCTCTTCAAAATCTTAAATTCATATAATATTATGCTTCATTACTAACTAGTCAAAAAACAACTCACCTGTCTCGAAGTTAACATGCCAGTCTTTTACTTCTTCTTTTTTCCAATGATACTTTTCATACATCTTATTCAACCATGCCTGTGCGTCAGTCTTAATCTTTTGCGACTCTATCATTATTTTTTCATATATAATCTTTTTAGTTTCCTGAGATAGCACAACACTCTCCAAACTTCTTGGAAGATCATCCAATCCCATCTTTTTTTCATAAAGCTCACGCATATCATTTCTTTCCTCTTCAGTTACTGTTCCAATTAACTCTTTCATTGTCAACACATCTAGTCCCAGCCCTTCAATTTAAATATTTTCTCATATGGGCTACTGTAATCAATAGTCCCCAATTCATTTAAAAATTCATAATCTGTTTTTTCTTAATAGAATTCTGAAGTTTTTTGTAACATCTCAATCTAGACATTCTTGTTTACTTTGAGTCTTCATATATAATACCAAAAATGGTCTATTTTTATCTCGAATGACATTGTTAATAAAAATGGTTCTAAGCGTATAACTGATATGGTTTCTATCAATACACTTTCATCTAACTGTTCAATATGAATTTCAATATATCAATATATGCCCCTCTGTATATTATATTTTCTTAATACAAATAAAATTTATATAGTAGTTAGTACAGATGCTAATTACCAAGTAAATTATATAGCACCTGTAAAATACAACAACATATAGATTATCATTATTCCTATTACATTCATAATGAATTCGATTTAATTAAATTACAAATGTCATGTTCTTATCAAAACAGTAAATTGTAATTAATTCTATATAATGTATGAATTATGGGTTATATTGTGATAAAATGAATCTATGGTTTTAGTTAAAAATATTGGAAGGTTTTTTATGAAAAAATGCTTTATATTATTTATGACTTTTATTATATTTCTATCCTCATGTTGCTCGCAAAAAGCAAAGGTTGACCAAGACTTGGTAGCGGCACTGGATTTCGGGGTTACGTGTTTAGATCCCGCTTTTCTCAGGTTATTGAGTGAGCAATACATTGCATGTAATCTATGGGAGGGACTTGTAAGAAAAAACAAAGATGGATTAGTTGAGCCAGGAATTGCCGATAGCTGGAATGTATCAGAAGACGGCTTAAAATATAGTTTTTATTTAAGAAGAAATTCTCAATGGAGCGACGGTAAACCTGTTACTGCTTATAACTTTGAATATGCATGGAAGCGTGCTCTAGATCCCAAAAAAAGCTCAGCGGTTGTATCTACGATGTATTTTTTGAAAAATGGACAGGCATATAACAAAAACAATGCAAAAATTGATGATGTAGGTGTAAAAGCAACAAATGACTATACTCTTGAGGTAACACTTGAGAATCCAACTCCTTACTTTCTTGAAATACTTAGTTACCATACATATTATCCAACTAGGCCTGACATTATTAAACAGAATCCTGATTCGTGGGATAAGAAACCATACACCTTGATAAGTAATGGTCCTTTTTATTTAGTAGACTGGGATTATAATAAAGAAATTAAGACACTTAAAAATCCCTATTACTGGGATCAAAGAAATGTAAAACTAAATTCACTTACTTTTTTAATCGAAAGAAGAGATAATGAGGATGTTTGGACTAGATATCTAAATAATGAAATACATTACGGGTATGTATTTCCCGAGGAATTAGATATTCAAAAGGAGATTAAATCTAAAGAGAATAATGTTTTGTTAGAAAATTATCCTAGTACTTATTATTTATGTTTTAATTCAAAGAACAAACCTTTTGATAATATAAAGGTTAGGCAAGCTTTAGAATTAGCTCTAAATAAAAATAGACTTGTACAGAAACGGAATTATGGCGAAGAGGTTGCCACAGGCTTTGTACCTCCTGGTATACCCGACGGACAGCCAAATACTGATTTCAGACAAAAGGGTGGAGATCTTATGCGTAAGGATTTCAATTCCCAGAACATAATCAAAGCAAAAGCCTTACTTACGGATGCCGGTTATTCTAATATATCTGATTTTCCAACTGTTGTTATACTTGCAAGAGGCTCACAAACAGTTAAGTATATTGAAGAAGAATGGGAAAAAAACTTAGGCATAAATGTTGAAGTTGATGAATGTAAAGAGGGCTTATACTCTCAAAAAAGAAATTCTAGGGAATTTGATATTATTGTAGCCGATTGGATAGCAGACTTTTTAGATCCAATAAATTTCTTAGGTTACTTAGCAAGTGAAAATGCATTTAGGAATATGTTTCCCTCAAATTTTTACTCTCTAGTGGAGAAATCAAATACCACTTCTGATAATTTGCTGCGCTTGGATTTATTGCACAAAGCAGAAGAGGCTTTAATGGATTCATATACTTTGATTCCTTTATTCTATAAAAAAGATGCATATTATTTACAGCCATATGTAAAAGGTTTTTTTAAATTTTCTTTGGCTGAAATTTACTTTAGAAATTGCTATATACAGAAACAGCCGTAGATAGAACTATAATTGGAGAAAAAACATGCAATTGTCAAAGTCAATCAAAATAATTATCGTTATCGTGTTTGTTTTACTTAATTTTATATTCTGTTATTTTTCCAGCATGTTTACTAAAGAGAGTTATGAAGTCATGCTAAGTCAAAGTATGTCTCAGAAATCAAAAGCTGTTGTGACTTTTTTTAGTTATCCTGAAAATATAATAAACATATTATCTAAAAATAAAGACCTACTTACTTATGACTCAACTAGCAGGCTTGTAAAAAATGATATTTTATCACTATTTGAGTCTATAATTGTTCCAGATTCAAGAATAAGCAATATTTACTATATTCCTAATAGAGGAAAGCATATCTCTTACAATTTAATTAATAAAGCTGATAATTATTTTACTTCAAAAGATTGGTTTAAAGAAACTATCAAAGGAAAGAGACAGTTCTATTGGATATCACACAAAAGTGATTTTAGCAATGAAGATGTAATTAGCTGCATACGTAGAGTAGTTGATGAATATAACAGACCTATTGGTGTAGTAGGACTAGATATTGAAGTTTTTAAGCTTTCTGAATTAGTTCAAGATACAAAAGTAGGTGAAAATGGTTATTTTATGATATTAGATGACGAAAATAAAATAATTGCCACACCAAATTATAGTGATCTTGGACAACCTATATCGGATAAAAGCCAGGATGAACTAAAAGTAAATGAAAATGATAAAAGTTTAATTATGTCTATGAATAACAAAAAATACAGATACCAACTGTTTAATTTTCAAAATTTACAATGGAAGATTATTAACGTTATACCTATTGATGAAATAAGAATTAAAATTATAAGCAATATATCCTTCATCACCATCTTTAGCTTAGTGAGTTTTGCAATAGCACTTTTTATGTACTTGAGGAATAAGTTTATACTAAGCCTAAATCAAGAATTACAAACCGCTAATATCAAGCTTACGGAATATGCTTCCACAATAGAGGAAATTGCTGTATTAAAAGAACGTAACCGTTTAGCCAGAGATGTACATGATACTCTAGGGCAGACGCTTAGCATTTTAATAACTCTTTTGCAGGTAAGTTTACTTTCCTGCAAAAGAGATATCAAAGAAACAGAAGAACATATTAATAAGGCAATTTCAATTACTAGTAATGGGTTAAGTGAATTAAGGAACTCAATTTCAGGCTTAACCTCAGCAAAACAAGAGAAAAATAATTTGTTTGATACTTTGGAAAAATTAATAAATGATTTTGAATGTTCAGGCTTAAGTGTAGATCTTTCAGTTAATAGGCTTGAGCAAAATATTGATAACTCCTATGCCGAAGTAATATATAGAATATGCCAAGAAGCTCTTACAAATTCTATTAAACATGGTAAGGCAACTGAGTCAAGCATTGTACTAAAATTCTCAGAAAATAATATAAAACTCTTTATTTTTGATAATGGTATTGGGTGTAAAAAACTATGTATTGAGGAGGGTTTTGGTTTACAAGGTATGCAACAACGAGTAAATGCTCTAAAGGGTTATATTAAGTTTGGTTCAGATGGCAAGAAAGGTTTCAATATTCATGCTGAAATTCCATTATTGATAACTAAGGAGGAAAATAATTAATGATAAAAGTTGTGTTAGCTGATGATCAATTACTCTTTAGAGAAGGAATTAAAAAAATCCTTGAACAGGATGGAGAGATTAAAGTTGTTGGTTGTGCTGAAAATGGTAAAGAGGCATTAAAACTAAGTGAACAATTATCTCCAGATGTTGTTTTAATGGATATCGAAATGCCTGTTTGTGACGGAGTTGAAGGAACAAGGTTAATTAAATCTAAATGTATGCATACAAAGGTAGTCATGCTTACTGTATTTAATGACGACGAAAAAATACAAAGTGCACTCAATTATGGTGCTGATGGTTATATGCTGAAGGATATAAATCAAGAAAAATTAGTTTTAACAGTAAAAGGTGTGGCAGCTGGTTTGGGCATTATGCATAAAGATACTTATAGTAATATTATTAAGAAGGCAAATACAAAAATATCAATACTAGAGAATAACGGCTTTAATATAGAATTATCTAATAGAGAATTAAGCATAATCAAGCTTATTGTAGATGGAAAAAGTAATAAAGAAATAGCTAAAACTATTTATTTAACTGAAGGAAGTGTCAGGAATGTTATTTCTGGAATTCTTAAAAAACTTAATCTTAAAGATAGAACTCAGTTAGGAATTTTAGCTGTAAAAAATGGAATAGTATAAAATCCAACACTCTTTTGTCATAAAATCGCTATAAAAAAATCTATTTGGGGTTGATTTTTCATTCATAATAACATCTATACACAACATTTGCGTAAATAACATTATTCAAAACTGATATAAAACGCACATCTCTGTTTTATATCAGTTTTGAAATTTTTAACCCCATAAAACTCTTACACCCTAACAACCCGTCCTTCTTTTCTTGGATGAGCATTTGGATACTCAGCGTCATAATATCCCAATATGCAACTTCCTATTCCTACATAACTGTCTTTTATTCCCCACTCTCTTAAAAGAGCTTGACCCTCTTCACATTCAAACATTTCCTTTGCTCTGTGAATCCAGCAGGAGTTCACTCCCACAGCATAAGCAGCGTTCATAAGATTACCCATTACAAGACTGCCATTTTCAACACATGTAATTTTCTCACTGTCTGCTAATACTACAATTACGGTAGGTGCACCATAAAACGGGTCTGAATCAGGTGCTCCAGTAAATTTTGCATTGAGCTTTGTAAGTTTCTGAACCATTTCTTTTTTCTGTACAACTACCATTATAGCCGATTGAGTGCCCATCCCACTTGGAGCATACTCTCCTGCTTCTAATATCTGATTAAGCTGTTCTTCAGTAATCTGCTGGTCCTTATATCTGCGAATACTTCTTCTTTCTTTTAAAACCTTAAGTGTTTCATTCATACTTATATTCCCCCTATTTTGAAAATATTTAAAACCATTTTATTCAATGAAGGTAAGCCTAAATAACTCAACTTTCCCAGTTGAAAATTGTAGGTGTGAGAGCTTATCTATGAAAAGTCGAGTAAATAATTAGTCTTTGCATATAACCATTTATACTCCCACAATTGGCTTAAATGTCATATTAAACTCAAATCTTTGAGCATCAAGCCTATACTTCTTTGCAAGCTCTGGCCCACAGCTGTTTGAGCCTATTCCACTCTGTGCATAGTCAAGGCAAAGTACAGTGTAACCGCTTTCCTCTAGCTCGAAATTATGCTTCTTTGCCTCCAACTCTTCCTGTGTATAGTGCGAAACATTAAAACAAAAGGTTTCGTTATTCGTCGCCGCTAAACCTACACCATCCTCCGAAAGAAGTTTTACATAATGGCAATTCCAGTGACTTCCATTCTCTTGAGGCCTAATATAATCTTCATGCATGCCCTTGACCTTAGCTTTAAATTCACCTAAATATGAAGCTCTGTGCTTATCAATATAGCTTTCATAAGGGCCATATCCAAAGTATTCTACATTGTTAATTTCCTTGGGCAGGAAGAAACGCAGTCCAAACCTTGGAAGAAAAGGCATTTCCATATTTTTTTCAACTTGAAGATTAAAAGCTACTATGCCTGTATCACTGATTAGCCATTGTGCACTTATGTTGAGTATCCTCTGAATATGAACAGCTATTATTGATAGATCACTTACAATACGAATACTACTTCCCAATTGTGAAACTGCTGTAGAATATACTCTTGAAATAGTTCTATCATATCCAGCTGCTTTCCATTTTTCGCACATAATCTTATCGTTATCTGTTGGTGCTCTCCAAATGTTATAGTTCATTGGTTTTGATAATATAATTTCATTGTTGTATACCATTTTGTCAAATACACCTGTATTTTTGTTATACGTATATTTAAAATTTTGACCCACAACAAAAACATTCCTATCATTTTCTTTAGAACATAGAGTGTTCTGTTCTGAACTTTCCTTTACCAAAGTATCAAAAATCCCTTGATTTTCTTCTAAGCAAGGTTTTTCTCCATCCAAACAGATTTGTGCCCTCGTATCCTTTTTGATAATACTATCAATTTTGCTACTAGTGTCATACCCCTTCTCAACAGATACTTCAATCTGATCAAACCCTAAAACATGCCCCCTTTTTGTAAATTCCATATCATTTTTCTGGATATAGTTGAATTTAATATAGCAGTTTCCTTCATTTATTTTCTCTATATTCAAGTAAATAACTTTTTCTTTGTGTGGCTTTACATTTAAAATGCTACTATCTTCAATAGCACCCTCATATATAATACGTCCGTCTTTAGTCACCTGATAAGTTATATACAAATAGTCCTTTAAATTATAGAAATCCAGCATATTTTTAATAGTAATCTTGCCATCCTTGAAATTTGCTTTAATTATTCTTACTGGCCTTATGACATTTTTGTATTCTAAAAGTCCAGTATATGGTTTTCTATCAGGGTATACAAGTCCATCTATACAAAAATTTCCATCATGTGGATATTCTCCAAAATCTCCTCCATAGTAAAATTTTTCTTTGCCTCCTTCATTTTTACCCATAAAAATGGCATGATCACACCATTCCCAAACAAAACCACCACAAAAACCATCATATTTTTCAATCAACTCATAGTACTCTTCAATATCTCCTGGACCATTTCCCATTGCATGTACAAATTCACACTGAATAAAAGGTTTGTCCCAATTATTACGTTCAAAATAACTGACAATGTCTTCACAAGATGCATACATTCTGCTATATAGGTCTAAATTGCTGTAGTCACTAGTATATCTAGTTGGTGGATATAACGCACTCTCGTAATGAGTAAGCCTGCTATTATCATAACCTTTTAACCATTTAAGAGCATTTTCAAAATTCCTACCATATCCCGATTCGTTTCCTAACGACCAAATCAACACACAAGGACGATTTTTGTCCCTAGTAACACATCTTTGCACTCTATCTAATATTGTTTCTTCATACAGTGGATTATGAGCTAATAAAGGGTATTCACTGCCATCTTTAGTCTCCACATATATTGTTGTAGTCCCATGCGTTTCAATATCTGCCTCATTAATTACATAAAATCCATATTTGTCGCAGAATTCTAAAAAAACAGGTGAGTTTGGATAGTGGCTGGTACGGATTGCATTTATATTATGCTGCTTCATTATCATAAGGTCTAAAAGCATATCCTCATTAGTAACAGCTGGTCCTGTTAAAGGACTGCTATCATGGCGATTTACACCCTTAAACTTTATTTTTTGACCGTTCAAATATACTACTCTGTCTTCAATTTTAATCTCTCTTATGCCAAGCTTTGTGGAGATTGCTTCATCACCTGTCCTTAAAACCAGAGTATACAGATTGGGAGTTTCCGCATTCCACAATTGAGGATGATTTATAGTAAAATTGATACAATTACTGTCTGTATGACCTTTTTCTATTACATTGTGCTTGTTGACATCAAAAAGTATATAATCAACAGATATCTGGTTTTCAAAAAATTCAAGCTCAACAGATATATCTGCCTGTTTATATTCATTTTTCAAATCAATTTTGACAAAGAAATCCCTTATATGTTCTTTAGGTCTGAATAGTATATATACATCCCTGAAAATTCCCGACATTCTAAATTTATCTTGATCCTCAAAATAACTGCCATCACACCATTTTAGTACTAATACCGCTATAGTGTTAGTACCTTCATGTACATAATCTGTAATATCAAATTCGCTTGTTGCATGTGATACCTGACTATAGCCTACAAAATTGCTATTTATCCAAAGATAGAAACAGGAATCTACCCCTTCAAAATTCAAAAACTTTCTAAAATTATTAAATTTTCTGTCAATCTCAAAATGTCTGATATATGCACCACATGGATTTTCTGTAGGTACATATGGAGGGTCATACGGAAATGGGTATTTGATATTTGTATATTGATGCTTATCATAGCCATAATTTTGCCATGCTCCAGGCACAGGAATTTTATTATACTTGGAGAAATCATATCCAGGTTCATAAAACTGTTCTGTAACATCATAAATGCTATTAAAATATTCAAAATTCCAATAGCCATTTAGCAAATGCAAACGCCCTGAGCTTGTCCTCTCTTCTAATAAAGCTTCATCAACATTAGAATACGGGACAAAATATGCTCTGTTATTCATAGTGTTTACATGAAGTATTTTAGGATTCTCAAAGAACTTTTCTACTATCATACAACCCTCCCGTGCCACATTCAGGCATAATTTTATAGTAAAACAATTGCGAAGAACCTATTCATTGACAATTTCCTTGTTGTAGTCATTGCAATAGAAGCTTTTTATAAGTTTTACTACATTAATAAATTAAACTATATCTTTAATTTATTAATGTTCAACCCAATTTCTATGTTATGAAATTTGATTTATTATTACCAATAATATATTATTTATGTAAATATTTCAATAGCATTAATAGCAGCCTTTATACGTATAGTGCACAGCATTTAATAGCGTCAATTACTATTGTCCGATATTATCAGATATTTAGACAATAGTAATTGATTTTTAGTATGTAAATACCCTATTAAAAACCAAAATAACCCTAATGCTTACACATTTAGGGTTATTTTTTCATCTAAATTATTCAATTCAAAGCTTACTGTATTGCCTTTAAAGTTTAATTCATATTCACCGTAATATCCTTTAAGATTTATAAATCCATTTTCATCTGTAGTGAAACTCTGTTCATTTAGCCACCATTCATTTTTCACTAAGTTATATATTTCATTATATATAGGCTTTACTCTATTTTCCTTTGTTAAAATGCCTGAGGGAGCACCTAGCCAGGCACCATCAACAAAATCCCACCAAGTTATTGATTCCACCAAAGGATGTGCAAAAAGCGTCTTGTAATGCATTGCCGCTTCTCTTGCCTGTCTCTCTTCACCTTCTTGGGTTGTAGGCCATTCAGGTAATTGGTAGTCATTAAGGTCTTCAATCTCCTTTGGCATTATGTGCCCAGACACCAATGTATTCTCGGTAAAATGTATTGGCAATTTAAAACGGGAGAACCTCTCTAGAACCGTTTCTGTCTTTTCTATACCCCAGTATCCCTGATGCATGTGTGACTGAACACCAATAGCATCAATAGGTACTTCTGCTTCAAGCAAGCTT
Organism: Bacillota bacterium; assembly: GCA_023398105.1. Taxonomy (GTDB): domain Bacteria; phylum Bacillota; class Clostridia; order Acetivibrionales; family DSM-1351; genus Ruminiclostridium. Next base: position 20,605 of record JAEWST010000064.1, read on the forward strand.
TCAATTAGCCTAGCATAATCTTCTGAAGTATTAAAGTCATTAATAAGCAAAACAGCATTAGGATTTGATTGCTTTGTTGCCTTAAATACTTCACTCACAAGTTTGACCCTGCCCATTTCCTTGCAAATACGCGTTATCCCATTATCATATTTATCAAATATAGGCATAATTACAACTTCATTTATTACATCCCACATATCAATTAATCCAGTAAACTCTGTTACCTCTCTATTTATGCGGTTAAGTTGTTCCTTAATAATATCGGAATTATCCAATTCAAGAAGCCATGGAGGTGCCAGTGTATGCCAGCATAAAGGATGACCTTTTACAGTCAATCCTTTTGACTTCCACCATTGTGCTGCCTGTTTAAGTCTCACCGTATCAGGTTGCCCCTTAACTGGTTCAAAATTCCTCCAATAAAACGGCAACGTTACGGAGTTAAATAAATTTAAAAACTTGCTATATCGCTCTTCAAAAAATTCTTTTTCAGAGCCATTAAACTCATTATTTTTGTACTTTACTGCGGTAAATTCACTACATCCAAAAAGAAACTTATGCTTTTTCTGACATATATCTACGTGCTGATTGCTCAAAGGAACTCCGTTCTTGCATTCAACCTTTAATAGTTTTGTACCTATTCTATGTGTATATTTGTGCACAGTGGTTTCTCCTATAAAATAAATTTATTCTTTAACGCCTCCAACATTTAATCCAACAATAAAATGCCTCTGCAAGAATGGATAAACCACAATTATTGGCATTGCAGCTACAATAGTTATCGCTGCCCTTATGGATATTGGAGTAACCATACCCGAGGCAGACTGTGACCCAGCACCAACACCAGCTGCCATAGCCGGATTCGCATTTGCATTTGAGGTAGAAGAAAGTAATTTCATCAATTCATACTGCAAAGTACTTAATTCTTGCTTTGACGAACAATATATAAATGTGTCAAACCATGAATTCCAAGAACCAACTGCTACGAATAAAGCTATTGTTGCAAGAACAGGCTTGCATAGAGGGAATATTATCTTAAGGAATATTCTAAAGTCTCCTGCTCCATCTATTCTTGCTGATTCAACTAAACTTTCAGGTATACTGAGAATGTAAGTTCTTATAACAACCATATTAAATCCTGATATAAGTGTAGGTATTACATATACCCAAAAACTATTAATTAGTCCTAAGCCTTTTATCAAGAAGTAATTAGGTATAAGTCCTGCATTAAAGTACATAGTCAATACACATATAATAGTGATTTGCTTCCTTAAAGCAAACTCCTTTCTGCTTAAGGTGTAGGAAAGCATTGTTGTAAGGAACAAATTTAAAACTGTTGATAGTACGGTTCTAGCTACTGATACAAAAAATGCATCATAAACCGTTCCTGAGAAGAAAACAGCCTTATAATTCTGTAATGAAAAAATTCTTGGCCAGAGATAAATTCCACCTCTGATAGTATCAAGACCATCATTAAAAGATACCGCTATTGTATTTAAAAAAGGATAAAGAGTAACAACTGCCAATACCAACATAAAGGTTGTATTGAAGGTATTGAATATTACATCTCCTATCTTTAGTTGTCTTTGTTTTATATTCATAGCATCACCCTATATAAGCCTTTCTTCGCCTAGTCTTTTAGCTACAAAGTTTGCCGCAAACAATAATATTATACTGATTACACTTCTTATAATTCCTGCTGCTGTCGCTAATGAATAATTAAATTGTTTAATACCATATTTCAAAACATAAATATCAATTGTTTCTGACCAATCAGATACCAACCCGTTACCGAGTATGTACTGAATTTCAAAACCAGCGTCCATAACACGTCCGATGTTCATTATCAATAATATAATAATTGTAGGTTTAATGCCTGGAAGAGTTACATTCAACATTTTATTAAATCTTCCTGCACCGTCTATATCTGCGGCTTCATATTGTGCAGGATCTATTGCTGCTATAGCTGCTATATATATAATGGTGTTCCAACCAAGTTCTTTCCAAACATTGGTTGCTCCAACTATTCCCCAAAAATACTTACCCTCACTTAGCCATAAGACAGGGGAGTCAACTATCCCTAAAGCCACTAGGACTTCATTTATAATACCGCTTTCTGTAGATAAAGTAGTTGAAACTATACCGCAAACGATTATCCATGATAAGAAGTGCGGTAAATAGGATACTGTTTGAATTGCTCTCTTAAAAAAAATGTTTTTAATTTCATTTAGTAGCAATGCTAATATTATTGCTGTCACAAAGCTAAGTACAAGATTAATTACACTCATGCTAAGGGTATTTCTAAAAGCCCTTATGAAAGCTTCATCTTTAAATAAATATTCAAAATGCTGCAAGCCAGCCCACTTCTGATCAAAGAATGATTTAGCAGGTTTATAATTCTGGAAAGCCATGAGCCAGCCCCATATTGGTGCATAAGAAAAAATTAATATGTATATAAGCAAGGGCACGGACATAAATAACAGCTGTTTTTGATTCTTTATTTGCTTCCACTTGCTAGTTTTTAATGATAACTGTATTTGCTCACTTGGATTTTTGTTGTCATTTAAAGCAGATATATTGTTAGCCATACTGCCCTCCAGTCAATCAGAAATAGAATTTCCTTCTCTTTAATATTCATTGGAGCATATTTTCATATGCTCCAATAAATATTGTATTAAATAATTGTTTAATTACTTCCAGTTCTCTGCTCTCCACTTAAGCTGGTCATTCATTCTGTCCAAATAAGCCTGAATATCAGCCTTATGTAGCTCAGTAACATATTCATCCCATACCTTGTCGAAATCAGCTGGTTTTGAAAGTATTGCCTTTGGAAGATACTTAGTACCTGTTTCTCCTATCTTAGTGTTAGCCATACTAGCAGGTGAACCGTCTACCAAATCTATTCCCCATGCTGGATAGGATACTCTGTTCTCAGGAGGATCATTTAGGAATTGTGTCCAAGTCTCGTAACCATAAGCCTTCAAGAAGTTTTTATCGTAATCTGATAATGATTCATAGAATTCTTTTTTCTGGAAGCCTGGAGTACAAGCATTTCCATTTGAGAATGAACCTTCCATCTTAGGTCCATAATACCACAAATAGTATGCCATATTCTGAAGTCTCCAAGACTGGTCTTCATAATTTCTACGTTGTTCAGGAGTTCTAACGAATTCTCCGCTTTCATTTACAGAGTAATCTTCGCCTTCAATACCCCAACCTAATATTGTCTGCCATTCTTCAGTTAACAATGTATCAAAGAATTTTATAACTCTTTCTGGATCCTTACAGCTACTTGTTATAGCAAATCCAGTATTAACATTTAATACAGTTCTGTCTTGGTAGTAAGGCTTAATGCTCTCATCAAATGTTATAGCACATGGTGCCCATGTTCTTTCAATTTTGTTCTGCTGTTTAAGTGTTAAATCTGCATTACTAAAGTTCCAGAACTGGTCAAATGTACCAAGCACTCTACCACTAGACAATTTAGCCATGTACTGGTCATAATTCATTGTAAATGTTTCTGGGTCAACTAAGCCCTTGTTGTACATATCGTTAAGTTTCTTGTAATATCTCTTTGCATAATCTTTATCCCAGAAGAATTCTGCAACATTTGTCTCAGCATTAACAACTACCTGACCATCATTTGGATATCCAGCCAAGTGCTCAGGAGGATTCTTTAAGCAGAAATCTCTCCATCCATCTGATAAAATTTCAAAACCTATAGTTTTTTGTCCATCGATCTCTGGGTACTTAGTTTGATATTTTTCAATCAAATCAAAGTACTGATCTAAAGTCTTAACCTGTGGATATCCGAATTCAGCTAATACAGCCTTCTGTATCCAAAATGCAGGTCCTTGCCAAATATTTGTTTGATATTCGTTATAGAACACACCGTAATCAGGCATTATATAGAAATGTCCATCGTTTGGATCTTTAACCTTATTTTTGTATGGTTCATAGTGTTTTTGAAGATTTGGAGCATGTTCTGCTATTAAATCTTCAAGTGGTAATAATGCTCCTGCAGCAGTAAACTTAGGATTAGTAAATGTATCAACTGAAAGTACATCTGGATAGTCCCCGCCAGCAATCATTACACCTATTTTTTGATCCTTATCACCTACAAGAAATTCAAAATTACATGTAACACCCAATTTTTCCTGTATTAATTTGTAAATCTTATTATCTGGTGTAGCCGCCTGACCTGGGTCAGAGATGAAAAAGCTTATTTCGATTGGATCGAGAGCAGCATCTTTTGATTCTGCAGATGTTGAAGTTGTAGCTGTTGCACTGTCTTTTGAATCAGTATTTCCGCCACAGCCAGCCATAACAGAACCCATCATTGCTAGTGCTAAAAACAAACTTACAAGCCTTTTTTTTCCTAACATTTGTCGTCCTCCTTATAATATCTATGTTCAGTATTAGCTAAAGCTATACTGTAATAATATTATCGGCTAAAATGATGATTTTTTCAATTTGCAAAAATACACATTTAGTACCTAAAAAGTTTAGTTGTTAGTTTTAAACTTAATTCTGTACTCACTTGGCTTCATAAAAAAGGTCTTAGTAAATTGTTCCAAAAAATTCCCATATGATGTATATCCTAAATATTGTGCAATATCGTATACTTTTTGATCTGTACTTCTAATTAGACTTTCTGCTTCTTTCATTCTAAGACTATGCAAATAATCATTGAAGCTACAGCCAAACCATTTACTGATTTGACTCCCTAAATAAGTCGGATGAATATATAGTTTACTTGAAATTTCCTTTATAGTTATATTTCTTTTAAAATTTTCTTTTATATATTCTTCTACCTTTAATTTGTCTGCTAATTTATGTCTACTTTTTATTTCCTGTACATGCGCACAAAAATCAATACAGCATTGTTTCATTTTTAATTCCATTTCATTTATAGTTTTAACCCTGCTGAAAAGTATACTGACATCCCTTATAAATGGTATTTCTTCAGTATTTTCTCCCATCGCAGTCAAAATAGATAAAATTTTATAAATAATGCTGTTTAAATACATTTCAATCATTTCATAAGCAGTATGTTCATTTTTAAATACGCCAAATATTGAATCAATGGCTTTTAATATTCTGTCTATATCAATATTATCAAATGCATTTTGCAATTCTTCCATATATTCAATGTTTTCAAATCTATAGCTTTGTAAGCTATCTTGATAATCCTTGTATAACAGGATACTGCCTGGAATAGTATAGAAACGATATTGCATTGCCTTTTCAGCTTCTCTCATTGAATTATTGAGTTGCTTCAATTCTTTGACCGAATCCCCTAAAGCTAAATAAAAACTATTTTTATATACTTCTTTTAATATGGAGCATAGTGTTTGTGCTATTTCATAAATTGAGGTTTTACCCGAACTGCCAATCACAAACCCATTAATTCCTTTACTTACAAATACAGGATAAATTAGCTCATTGCCTAGCCCTTTTGTTAATAAAGAGGTCTTAATTTTATCAAATATTTTAAATTCAATACAATCCTCCTTAATATAATTATGAATAGCATCAAGCCTAGCATAAGCCCAGGCTTTACTTTTCAGTATTAGCTCAGAACCAAGTGCAGTAGTAATATCCAGTTCATCAATTTTTCCTTCTAGATATTGTTCAAACAAAATTCCCATATCAAAATCTGTACTTACAGAGCAAATTTTTTTATATTTCTTATTCTGTTCAATACTTGATAATATTTGCAAAAGAACTTCTGAGAACTCGTCTTTAAAAACAGGTTTTAATATATAATGCTGTACACCAAGCTGCATAGCACTTTTTGCATATTCAAACTGATCATACCCACTAACTATTATGAATTTAATGTCTGGGTCAACCTCTTCAGCAACTCTCTTTACAAGCTCAATCCCATTCATTACGGGCATATCTATATCGGTTATTATAAGGTCGGGTCTTAACTCTTTAGCGAGCCTTAACGCTTCTTTACCATTACTAACCTCTCCGCATATAGACACGTCTAAATCTTCCCAATCTGCAGCTAATTTTATTGCTTCTATTGCCATTGGCTCATCATCAACTATTAAAACCTTGAACATCTAGTCCTCCAAATTTTCCTCAAAAAATATCTACATTGCAAGAAAAATAAATATTATGGAAAGTCTTTACATATTGTGAAACTTACCTTTGTACCTATATCTTTCTCACTTTCAATTTCAAACAAAACATTATCTCCATAGTATAATCGTAACCTTCTATATACATTTCGTAGTCCTATGTTTGAACTTAATTCTTCATTACTGGTAACATTAGTAATAAGTTCCTTCAACTTTTTATTATCCATACCAGTTCCATTATCCTCAATACATATTTTAAGGCTATTTTCAATTGATTGGACATTTATCTTAACTTTTCCCACTTCAGTAATAGCTTGTATTCCATGCTTACATGCATTTTCAACTAAAGGCTGCAGGCTCATTTTAGGTATTTTAACTCCCATAAGGCTGTCATCTATATCAATAGAGTATTCTATTTTATCACCAAATCTGAACTTTTCTATTTTCAGATACATCTCTGTAAATGATATTTCCTCCTGTATAGTAACCAAATCATCCTTCCAACTTAAAAGTCTCCTCAGGGTCTTTGAAAGATACTTAATAATGTCAATAATAGCTGTATACCCGTTCTTTGTACTAACAACCAATATAGCATTTAATGTATTAAAAAGGAAATGAGGATCCATCTGGCTTTGCAAAAAGTTAATTTCAGCTCGTACTCGCTCTAATTCAAGGTCTTTTTTTTGCAGATGAAGTTTATAAACGTCATTTATAAGTAAATTTATTTTAGATGCCATTATATTAAAGCTTCTAATAACTCCTCCTATTTCATCTTGTCCCTCGTTTATTTCAATTAAATCAAACTTTCCATCAGTAAACTTATTCATATGTTTTGAAAGTTTTTTTAGTCTGTAATTGTAGGAATTAGCCATTATAAAAATAAGAATTGAAGAAATAATAACGCTTATAAATACAAAAAGCAAAACAAATTTCAATGTGTCTATTACAGACTTCTGCATACGTTCAGCAGTTGAAACGCCTATCAATCTCCAGCCTTTAAGATACGAAGAATTACTTAATGCTGTTTCAAGTATAATATTATCCTTATCTATGTTTTCATTGCTGTATATCTGTAATTTATCTATATTTTCAAAATCATATAATGAGGAAGAGCTACTAACAATATTGTTTTCAGGATCTAATAGATATACATTAAAAAAAGTCTTCTCTCTTTTACAAATATTGCTCAACTTTTGCATATTTATATCTATTTTAAGTATTTTCTTTCTTTCCTCATAGTTAAACGTTGGGTAAAAGTTCAGTTTTCTAAAAATGCTTAAATATTGAATCGGTTTTTTAGGCAAGCTACTTGTATATCCTATATAAGTATTTAACAGAATAGATCCCTTAGAACTATATAACTTTTTATACCACAATGTATTTTCTACACTTTTATCTATGTGAAAGTACGTTCCTCCACTACTTATTGTGGGATTGTTTACATAAATTTCTATGTTGCTCATATAATCATATACAGAAGTATATTTATTCAGACTTTTTCTAAGCTGAGCATCAAAAACATCAAAATAATGCTCACTATCTGTAAATCTTCTATCAAGAATGTCATACAAGGTTCTGTCTGAAGATATCGAATGACTTGCCGCAATACAGCCATTAAACATAGTTACAATATCCACTCTAGTTCTTTCTAATGATATTCTATAGTTATTATCCTCTCTTTCCTGAATTATATTGGAAAATTTGTCAACAAAAGAAATATTAATAATAATTATCGGAATAAGGAGGCAAACAATATATATTATTAAAAATTTAAATTTTAATGGAATATCATTTACTCTATAAATAAATTTCCTGTTAGTAAACATCCTAATTTCCTCTCATAAATAAGTTAGTTACTCAACTTTCACAGTTAAAAATTGTAGGTATGTGGGGAACTAGTTAATTACTTGATTTAAACGACGAGGGTGACGTATTTGTAGTAGTTTTAAACTTTTGCAAAAAATACTTAGGGTCTTTATATCCGACAACTTTTGATATTTCAACAATCTTCATATTAGTCTGTCTAAGAAGTTTTTTAGCTTCTTCAATACGTACATAATTCAAGTAATCATTGAATTGCATGCCAGTTGCTTTTTTAAATAGTTGACCAAGGTATACAGGATTCATATAAAACAGACTAGCCACTTTTTTTAGTTTAATATCTTGATGATAATGTTCATTAATATAATTTTTAATTTCATAAATAATATATTGCGAATCATTCTTCTTCAAATTGTCTATATAATTTGAAGCATAATAACATCTTTCTAAGAATGCTTCAGATAGTCTAATAAATGAAGAATATCCCAAGAAATTATCAAACTCCAATACCATTTGTATAGTATCTTTTGATACTCCATCAAACTCCTGTATAACCTTTACTATTTCCAGTAAAAAATTATTCAAATAAGCTACTATAACCTCAGGAGCACTTTGCATTTTATAAAATTGGTCAAAAATTAATTGCACATCTTCTTTAATTAGGCTACAGTCATTTGTTCTTATATGATACAATATACTATTAAATTCAGGAGTATATACTTGATAATTTAACTTTTTATCCTTTACATTAGCATAGTTAATAATACTGTTCTCTCCAAGATAAAACTTAAAATTAATAGCAAAAGAAGCCTGCCTGTGTAATTCGCATAATTCATTTATTTCATATGCCACATTGCTATAAGCTAATGATACGCAATCCCCTGTTAAACCTTCTAGTTTTTTATGAAGAGAAGCTATAAAGGTTTCAAACTCCTTATAATAAGGCATATTTTCACTTAATACCAAACACAATCTATCTTCAGTATCTTCAAAAATACTATATTGAAATTCTAAACCTAGTTCAGTTTGTAATAATTCTATGATTTCATTCCTCTTTATTTCTATATTTATTTTTCCTGTTTTCCTTGCTAAACCATTCAAGCTTTCAATATAAAACATTACACATCTAAATCCTTGACCTTCATTAAGATTTAGCAACATTCTTGTCCTATCAATAAGAGTGCTCTTATTCTCTCCGTCTATCAATCTCTGCAAGCACTGATTTGTTATAAATGATAGTTGCTTATTAATATTTTCTGCCTTTCTACGCTCTACCAGTATTTCCGTTGATAGCTGAGAAACTACTTCTTTGAGTTCATCACTATCTAATGGCTTTAACAAATAATTTTTAATCTTATACATCATTGCTTGCTTTGCAGAGCTAAAATCGTCATAACCACTAAGTATGACAATTTTTGCTGTTGAGTGCAGCTTTTCATAAGCCAGCCTGATTAGTTCCAAGCCATCCATTTTAGGCATACGTATGTCGGTAATTATAAGGTCAGGATTGCTCATTCTTATTATTTCCAGTGCATCCTCTCCATTTGTAGCCTCACCGCATATATTAAAACCATATTCTTTCCAATCTATCATAGTCTTAAGCCCTTCAAGCATATATGGCTCATCATCTACAAGCAGTACCTTAAGCATTATTATCACCCTCTCTAACACCCTTTTTAAGTATTAAAGCTTAATATTATTAGACTTATACTCTATCGATTCTTTTTAAATTCGCCTGCTGGCTTTTTAGTAAATATACCACCCGTTGCCAATATAAAACTAGTATTATTATTTGTAGTATATCACACCTTTGTGACTAAAGCGTTTGTTTCTAACTATTTTTTCAAAATAAGATATTGGTATATCTGGTTATTTTAATGCATTTCTCTATAATAGGGAAATTATTTACATTCAAGAAAAGAGACTGCCATAATATATATGACAATCTCTTTCAACCATTCCAAAATAACAGAATAGAAATGTTATTTTGCATATTTTATAGAATTAAACTCTAGCAACACCAGTTTTTCTAGCTGCTTCAGCTACTGCTGCTGCAACTGCCTTTGCTACTCTAGGATCGAATGGTGATGGAATAACGTAATCTGCCTTTATTTCTGCATCTGTAACTAGTTCAGCTATAGCATAAGCAGCAGCAATTTTCATTTCATCATTTATTTCACGAGCCCCAACATCAAAAGTACCTCTAAAAATACCAGGGAATGCAAGAACATTGTTAACTTGGTTTGGATAGTCTGAACGACCTGTACCAACAACAGCAGCACCTGCAGCCAAAGCCTCTTCAGGCATTATTTCTGGAGTTGGGTTAGCACATGCAAATATTATTGGATTCTTTGCCATTGTCTTAATCATTTCGCCTGTAACCACTCCTGGTGCTGATACTCCAATAAATACATCGGCATCAACGATAACATCCTTCAACAACCCTCTCTTACCTTCGAGGTTGGTGATCTTAGCCATTTCAGCCTTAATTGGATTGAGGTTATCTCTTCCCTCATAGATAACACCTTTTGTGTCACAGAGAACAATTTTTCGTAGACCCATTGAGAAAAGAAGCTTTGTTATAGCAATCGCAGCTGAACCAGCACCATTAACAACTATTGAAACCTCTTCAATCTTCTTTCCAACAAACTTTAATGCATTGATAAGACCTGCAGCAGTAACTATTGCAGTACCGTGCTGGTCATCATGGAATATCGGAATACTACATTCTTTCTTTAATCTCTCTTCTATTTCAAAACATCTTGGAGCAGCAATATCTTCAAGATTTACACCACCAAAGCTTCCTTCTAATAATTTAACAGTGTTAACTATTGTATCAACATCTTTTGATTTAATACAAAGTGGAATTGCATCAACATCTCCAAAAGTTTTAAATAGACAGCATTTACCTTCCATAACTGGCATACCTGCTTCTGGTCCAATATCACCAAGTCCAAGAACAGCTGTACCATCAGTTATAACTGCAACAAGGTTGTGTCTTCTAGTATATTTGTATGAGTTCTCAACATCCTTTTGAATTTCAAGACATGGCTCAGCAACTCCTGGTGAGTATGCCAATGACAAATCTCTTGCGTCCTTTAATGGAGCCTTACAAATAACCTCTATTTTTCCTGCCCACTCTTCGTGTGCCTTAAGTGAATCTTCATAAATAGTACCCATTTTTTTCATTCCTCCAAAAGTTTATATTTAAGATATTCTTTAATTACATAAATGTATTATACACTTTTGTGAAAACTTTCACAACTAATTTATAAAAATTTAAAGCGAAACTTGTATAAGCTTCGCCTTAAATTTACATTGATTTAAAATTAAATACTTATATGTTTTTTACTTCGTTAAGTACAAGTTTTATTTGATCTGCTGAATATAACAGACCTTTTAACTCATCATCAGATAGATCCATTTCTAATATTTTCTCACAGCCGCTTCCACTAACTATTGCTGGAAGGCTAAGAGCCACATCATTTATTCCATAAATCCCATTAACAACTGTACCTACAGGCATTATAGTCTTGTAGTTTTTTAGAAGAGATTCGCATATTCTGTTGATAGACAATGCTATACCATAGTATGTTGCTCCCTTGTTTTTGATAATTACTCCACCTGCAGTCTTAACATCGTTAAGTATCTTTTCTTTGTCAACAACTATATCATTTTTTGTAATATAGTCATCAAATTTTGTACCAGCAATATGTGTAGCACTCCATAGTGGTAACTGTGAATCACCATGTTCACCAATAATGTATCCGTGTACATTCTTAACATCTACATTTAGAATACTAGCAATTTGATTTCTAAATCTTGAGCTATCCAATACTGTTCCTGAACCTATTACCTTACTTGAAGGCAATCCTGACCACTTCTGTACCATATAAGTCAAAATATCAACAGGGTTTGATACTACTAAAATTACACCCTTGTTGTAATGCTTCATAATGTTTGCAGTAATCTCTTTCATTATTGAAACATTTTTCTTTGCTAAATCCAAACGAGTTTCTCCTGGCTTTCTATTAGCTCCAGCTGTAACAACAATTACATCACAGTCTTTACAATCTGAATAATCGCCAGCATATACATTCATTTGTCCAACAAAAGATAAACCATGGTTAATATCCAACGCTTCACCAATCGCTTTTTCCTTATTTACATCAATTAATACCATTTCTGATACTAAGTTGTTGATTGACATTGCAAAAGCTGCTGATGCTCCAACAAATCCACAACCAATTATCGCTACCTTAAATCCTTTTCCTGCCACAATAATCCCTCCATTTTTTCGCAATTGTTAATAGAGTAACACATTACATTTTAAGATACAAATGCTAAAAATAAGTTTATGATGATACATTTTGTTATTATCCGCCAACTGTTAAGAATACATCTTTTATTGTCGCCCGTTCTACTAATTTCGAGTTAATCTTTTAACAATGTATACAAAATATTTAGAAAACCTTTTCAATTAGCTAAATTGGTTAATTTTAAATCATTGTGATAGTTTACAGAATAATTATTAGTATTCTAGCTTTGATAAAAAAATATACAAAAACTCGTATATCGCCTTATTTAAAATAATTTGCTCGGCTTTCCTAGCTTAAAAATTGTAGATATACAAACTTATAAATAGAAAGTTGGAATAAAAATAATTACATAAATTGATGATAAAAAAGCTTACACACTGAATACATACAAATTAGTTATAAATTTTTAAATATGCAGAATGAAAAAATTATATTTTAAGAGTAACCTCTTATTAGTTTTTGTTTCTTTCATATACTATTCTAAGTCCGTTTAGAGTCAATGTTGAATTTACTTCAGTTATCACCTGAGATTCTTCGGCAATCAGTCTTGCAAAGCCTCCTGTAGCAATAACCTTAACTGTATTTTCCTTCATTTCATACTTCATTCGTTTTACAATGTAGTCTATTTGTCCAACATATCCAAAAAAAATGCCCGACTGCATACTGGCAACAGTATTTTTACCAATAACACTATCAGGCTTAACTAAATCAATTCTTGGAAGCATTGCAGCCTTCTGATAAAGAGCCTCTGTACTTATTTTTATGCCTGGACATATAACATTTCCTAAATACTCACCCTTTGGAGATATAGCACAAAACGTAGTCGCTGTTCCCATATCTACAATAATAAGAGGTCCTCCATAAATTTCGTATCCAGCTACTGCATTTACTATTTTGTCTACACCTACCTCCTTTGGATTTTGGCATCTAATATTAATTCCAGTCTTAGTTCCAGGACCAATAATCAGAGGATCTAATTTTAAGTACTTTTTTATGGAATGTTCAAGTGTATACAGCAAAGAAGGGACAACAGATGCAACAACAACCGCCTCAACTTCTTCTACATTTAACTTCCCATATGCAAATAGATTTAGCAGCAACATTCCTAATTCATCAGAACTTCTCTCTCTATCAGTACTAATCCGCCAGTTTGCCAAAAGTTCTTTTCCCTCAAATACACCCAATAGAGTATGCGTATTACCAACATCTATAACTAAAATCATATGACCTCCGCAAACATCAGAACTACAAACCAAGTCTTAAGCTCTTAATCTCTTTTATTTCAAGATCAATTTCTTTCTCTATTCTAGCTATATCATTGGCAATGTCTTCAACAGTCTCTTCTGTCTTAGGTTTAATTGCATTTCTCTGATAATGTTGTCTGTATGGCTCTCTATTTTCCTTATTGTTTTGAGATTCCCTATGATAATTCTTTTGGTGATTATCTCTTGAAAAGTTATCTCTCTGATTATTTTCTTTTATCGTATTTTCTTTTTGAACACTATCTCTTGTTTGGTTAACACGTGTGGTATTTTCTTTCTTTGGTTCTCTTCGTTGATATTCCTTTTGCTGATTATTATCCCTTTGTTGAGTTTCTCTTGGTGGGCGGCTGTTCCTTATATTATTCTCTTTATGTTGAAACTCTCCACTTTTTTGAGTGAAATTGGATGGTTGTGCTACACCTGACGGTATATCATTTTTTGATAAATCATTTTTTTTAGGATATTCATTCTTTCTAACCACTTATATATTCCTCCTACGCTTTATAATAATCTCCACGCAAACTATAGCCATAAAATACAAATAACTCCCTGCAAACAACCTCTATCAGTCATTTTTTACATTTGCGTACATGTGCAAAAAAGAAAACCCTTTGTTTTTTAGACCTAAAAACGCTATATACTTGCACAATGCAAAACAAAATCAGTTAAAAAGCTAGTCATGTATATCCAAGCAAGCCCCTAACTTGAATTTCACCTGAAGATATCTCTCTAACCTCTCCATCATTACATTTAACAATTAACTTGCCATCTTCGGTAATGGATTGAGCCAAGCCAATATATTCAGTCCCCTTTAAAATAATTTTTACTTCTTTTCCTAGAGTAACAGAATATTTGCCCCATGTATTTATTATTTCTTGAGTTTTCCCTTGTATTACTTCACTGTATATTTGTTCAAATTTACTTAGAATACTTTCTAAAAGCCTTACACGAGAAGAACATTTTCCTGTATGTAGCTTTAGGGATGTAGCTTTATTTTTTATGTCATCATCAAATCCATTTTCATCTTGATTAACATTTATCCCAATTCCAACCACTACATAGTTAATATGTTCAGGCTCAGCACTTAATTCTGTTAGAATTCCACCTAGTTTATAATTATTTAATATTATATCATTTGGCCACTTGATTCCGCAAACTATTCCTTGATTTTCAAATATTCCCTCTACAACAGCAACTGCTGCAGCAAGTGTAACAATCTGTATATATTCAGGTTCTAAATCAGGTCTTAGAACAACCGAAAACCATAGTCCCTCACCGTTGTAAGATTTCCAGTCTCTTCCCACCCTACCTCTTCCCCTAGTCTGCTTATCCGCAACAACAATGGTTCCATGCTGACAGCCTTCACTTGCAATTTTTTTTGCATAGTTATTAGTAGAGTCTATCTCACTAAAGCGAACTAACTCATGACCAATAATTTGCCCTGTAGGGATTTGTAGTTCTCTGCTATCCAGCAAATCTGGTGGTTCAACAAGACTGTAGCCTTTTTTTGTAGAGGATACTATATTGTAGCCCTCTTTCCTCAATTCATTTATATGCTTCCATATGGCTGTTCTAGAGACATTAAATAATTCACTTAATTCTTCACCTGATATATATTCTTTGTGTTGCTTTAGCTTTTCTAAAATCAGATTTTTCAAATCAACCTCCGTACCTGCCATTGGAATATACGTTTGTAACTCTTTTAATGTGTGTAAACACATATTCCACAGGCTTTTCTCACAGCCAAAAGCTTGTGGTTATTAAGGACAAAATATACTAATATCAGGCTTTTTTAAGCAATAAGTTCTACCTGTAGCATTCTTAAAAATAGACATCCCATTACTTTTATTCTCTATTTTCTCAAGCTTTCCCATACCAGTTAATGCATCAAGCAATAGATAAAGCAATGAATCATCAATATCTGAATAATTGTCTCTAAATTCCTGTAATATGTTGTTTATGTACAGCTCTTCACAATTGGTATATATGATTGGTGAATCCATTCTTTTATCAAGAACATATGCCTCATCTGGCAAAATAGTGGTAGTAATAAGACACTCTGGAAGCCTGTATGTTCCAAACATATATTTCTCTATTGGGACTATTGTTTTGTAGTAAAGGTCTATGTCCTTACTCTGAGCAGTCTCATATATGAACCTATCTGCAACAAAGCACTTTTCACTTTTTACCTGAAGTTTTAAGCAACTAAAGGAAGGTGATCTGTATAGTTCAATATCATCCTTTGGATTTAAAAGTGCTGAAAAACATTTCTTTACTTCACCTTCAATTATTACTTCTTTATCATGAAATACAGACAACTTAAGCCCACAGTCGGTAATATTCTGCATATCCTCCGACCTTACGTAATAATAAACCTCTGGCATTTTTACCCCCTAAGTACTTAATGTGCCGTTTTTCTTACGCATTTCACTATATAATACGTTATTTTAATATAAGCATCTCATAACATTATATTACATTCTATTGCATTGTACCATAGTAAAAGTCATTACTTCTACTCCAATACCTTAAGGGGCTGTTGCAAAACAACAATTTCTGTATACCGATGACTTATTGCAAAAAATAGTACGCAAGTGCAATATATCAATGGAGAAGCTCGGTTAGAAATTGATGCTAGAAATAGTAGGCGAAGAACAAGTATTGTAGCCGACACAGCTACAGCACGTAGCTGTGAGTATTACCCCGAGACAGGATGTCGAGTGTAATACGGTCGGTGGAAGTGCTTGTTCTGAACCGCAACTATTTCAGCTTCAATTTTGTGAACTAGCCATAGATATATACTGCATGGGAGTACTATTTAAGCAGTTTACCGTTGATATATCATATTTTTTGTTTTGCAACAGCCCCTTCTTGAAAATTTATACTGATGATTTAGTATAAGAGTTAGTTCTCTTATCTAAATTAACCTCTACAACATTCAAATTACTTTGTATGATAAAGTCTGTTGTTTCCTGTTCCTTTCTAAATTTCATTATAACTTGAATGGCTGCATCAAGTTCTTCAAAAAATAGTGCTATCATATCTCCAGGACGAGCATCTAGCATTGCCTTTTCAAGTGCTTCCGTTTCGTTTAATACTATTTCTACATTTTCCCGTTTAGCTCCTGAGCTTATTATGCTCGATTCCAGCAGTTCTGCAACCTCTCCCCTTCTGCGTCCCCTTAAATCAATATCTTCTTTTACATAAATTCTTTCAAATGCTTTGCCACACAGATCTCCTACTTCCTTTATATTTGAGTCCAACCTATCTCCAGGCATACCCACAATTCCTACTAATCTCTTGGACTTTAATTTCTGTACAAATTTTACAACTGCATTATAGCCTGCTATATTATGGCTATAATCCAACATTACTCTAAACTCACCCATATCAAATATATTAAATCTACCAGGATTTAGTTCTATATCAGGCAGGAAGGTGCTGATACCTTTTTTTATAATATCCAGCGGAACATTTAATCCAATTAAAGCAGCTACAGCCGCTAAGGAATTTTCAATATTGCATTCTATTAGTCCACCAAAGGTTATTGGAATATCATCTATATCTATGAGTGGAATTCTCTTTGTATCCTTATTTACCCAAATAAAACCTTCTTTTACATATACTCCTATGCTATTGGAATTTTTGCAGTGTCTTTTAAATAGTGCATTAGATTTTATCCTGCTAAACATAATTACATTACTTCTTACCCTTTCAAGCATATAGGGTGTCATACTATCATCAGCATTAAGCACAGCATAACCATCTGGTTTGACAGCTTCTATCACAAGTGCTTTTGTACTGGCAAGTTCCTCTATTGTATTTATTCCATCAATGCCTAGATGGTCATCACTTATATTTACCAAAACACCTACATCTGCAAGATCATAGCCAAGACCTTTTTTCACTATTCCACCCCTAGCAGTTTCTAATACTGCGGCATCTACAGTCTTGTCTGATAATATTATTCCTGCACTGGCAGGTCCTGTTGTATCACCCTTCTGAATGCATTTATCCCCTATAAATATCCCACTTGTTGAAGTCATTCCAACATTTAGACCCATTATAGAAAGAGTATGTCTAATAAGCCTAGTTGTGGTGGTTTTTCCATTCGTTCCAGTAATAGCTACAATAGGAATACTACAATTGTCATCAGGATACATCATTTTTAGTATATCCTCTGCTACATCTATTGGCTCGCCCTCGCTTGGATGTAGATGCATCCTCAGCCCAGGAGCAGCGTTAACCTCAATAATTGCACCCTCACTAATATCTATTGGACAGGAAATATCTTCTGCTGCAAAATCTATACCTGCAATTTCTAAATTCATGGCTTTTGCTGCTGCCACTGCATATTGAATATTTTTAGGATGTATTTGAGAGGTGCAGTTCTTTGCTGTTCCTCCAGTACTTATATTTCCATTCTGCCTTAGCCTGATAACCCTACCCAATTCCAAAACACTATCAGTTGTGAGCCCTTGAGCCTCAAGATAATTTATAGTTATTTCATCTAGTTTAATATAGCTTAATGGACGCTCATGATCTTCTCCTCTTAGCGGATTCATATTTTCAATTTTAACCAGTTCTGAAATAGTACTGACACCATCACCAATTACCTCGGGAGGTCTTCTTTCAGCCACTGCACACACCCTGTCTCCCACAACCAAAACTCTATAATCTTTACCGTATATATATTTTTCTATAATAATCTTTCGTGAATATTTTTTTGCTTCATTAATCGCAGCATTTATTTGATTTTCCGATGTAATATTTACGGTCACACCCTTACCTTGATTTGAGTCTACGGGTTTGATTACTAATGGAAATCCAATCTTATTGATAGCTTCTATAGCTTCTTCCGCACTCTGTACTATTAGTCCATATGGAACAGGTATGCTGTTATCCATCAATACTTTTTTGGTAAGCTGCTTATCCGATACAATATCTACAGCAATACAGCTTGTACTATCTGGAAGTGAAGCTTGAATTGTTCTACTATTTTTCCCATATCCCAGTTTCAAAATACTCCCCGTCCCAACTCTGCAAACGGGTATATTCCTTTTTTTTGCCGCTTTATAAATAGCCTTAGTACTAGGCCCCATGTCAGTTTCAACTGATAGTTTTTTTAGATTTCCAAGTATTTTATCAATGTCTATTGCTATGTTCTGTG
The DNA here is from genome assembly GCA_023398105.1 of Bacillota bacterium. Classification (GTDB taxonomy): domain Bacteria; phylum Bacillota; class Clostridia; order Acetivibrionales; family DSM-1351; genus Ruminiclostridium. The sequence goes on from JAEWST010000064.1 coordinate 39,266, forward strand.
CGAAGGCTTTAACTATTTCAATTGCTCTCCTTCCGCATTCAACTGAAAATGCTTCATTTACATATTCATAAATAATAAAATATTTAGTTGAAGTTCCTATCTGCCTTGTCTTCCCATACCGAACAGGATACCCCATTTTATTGTGAAGCTCAATTATCAAATGCTCTGCAACATGACCTATATAAGTACCTTCAATTAATCTTTCTCCAAAACCACCCACATATCCCAATCCACAAGTATGTTCGGTAATTTCAGGAAAGTGTTCTAGCAGTTTCTTGTTAAAACCCGGTATTTCTCTTGTTGGTCCAGCCTCAAAAATCCCAATATCAACTACCATACGGATGACCGACCTATGACTATATATGTTTCTACCTTGAAAGCAATAAATGCTTTTAATTTGCACTTGATAAGACCTCCTAAGTCTAGATGAATATTAGTTTATAACGCCGCCTGAAACCAAAGCGGTATCCGCCACTCATAGAAGTGGGGGGATTTTTTCTTGCCTCTTTATATTACTGTTCTACTGATTAAATTAAAGCCGAAGCCACGTGGCAGGACGTGTAGTGTGACGTTTGACAATGCTATCATCTCTTCTGGATTAAGCTCTGATACATTTGATTTTTTTATGGAAGTACCATCAATTACTGTCACACAATTTGTTCCAACCACCTCGAAGGAAGCGTTAGAATGAACTTTAATTGCTGTGTCCTCATCAATTCCTACACCCAATATAGAAGGATTTTGGGCAACTCCCACCAGCAATCTACCCAGTCTTCCTCTCTGTTCAAAATGCTGATCAATTATCACCTGATTCAGAAATCCTAGCCCTGGTGACATCCCTAATGTACATTTTCTTGCAGCAGAATTACTATTCCCATCCACAATCATTGTACTGCTCATAGCGGATGCTCCAGCACTTGTGCCTATAATAGGTATCCCTCGCAAATAAAGTTCTAAAAGAGCCTTGTATGTTTTTGTTCCACCTAGTATACTAGTAATCCGCAGTTGGTCTCCACCAGTAAAAAAAACGCCTGCTGCATCTGATAATTTTTGTGCTACAGAGTCTTTATTGGCATCATTTCTGCTATCAATGTTCAGAACATCTATGTTATCAACTCCTAGTCGTGTAAAAACGTCTCTATATTCTTGTCCAACTTCTTGTGGCTTCTGTGTTGCTGTTGTTAAAACAATCATTTTAGCATCAGAGCCTCCACACATATCAATTGCATGCTTTAAAACTGAGCTTTGTCCCCACTTATCTTCTGCTCCACCTATTATTAATAGATTTCCATTAACCAGCTCACTCATTATTTACCTCCAGCATAGCATCTCTAGAGTTCTACTAATGCTATTCATATATTCATATATTTATATCCCTGGTACAATTCTAGTATTCAACGCTAGTCCTACTCCCATAAGAACTATTGCAGATACTACGAGATATATTCCAATCCTACTTTTGTTATTTTTTGTAGCAAGAATACCGCAAATCACACCCAACATTCCAAAAACAAATGGGTATATAAATAAGGCTAAAACAGCGGATACCCACCCAGCTATAAGTAATAATATCTTTCTTATACTTTCACTTGCACTTAAGCCTAAAATATTTTGAATATTATTCATGCTAACCTCCCACGTCTCTTTTTAAGATTCTTCATCAACAGCTCGAAAACTGACTATGTTCGACAAATTAGCTTTTCGAGCTGAATATTTAAATAATAGTAAAGCCTCATGGCTGTACGCAGTAAACTTCACTCTGCCATCCACCTTTTTCACATCCTTTTGCCAGTACGCTGGCGAGACAAATAGTAAGGTAAATGCAAAGAGGAGGATGAACGCACGAAATATAAACTTTGCATTTTTTAAGCAAACCTCCAATTACAAAATATATATTTATAACCTCACCATTGCGTATTATTTACAAAATATATAGTTAATATTCAACTTTTAATAGTATTTGAAATTAGTTATAATATTTGATATCAATAACATTATTACCCTAAAAATTTTTTATAATGCTACTATTTTAATAAAAAATTGTATAACCCTGAGAATAAAGTTCCCCATAGTTAGTTTACCTATATTTTTTGCCCAAAGTGGGCAGTGGAGGTTATAATGCAATACAATTTTGAAAAATTAAGGAATATAACTGAGATTCTTCTTAAGCCAGAAGATGATTATAGCCAATTAACAAAAGCTATAGAAGATTTATATTCATTATTTTTAAAAACATCTGAGCTAGAAGTAGATGACAATGAGAATAGAGAGGATGTCTATTTGCCAAAAGGTAAAGCCATTGGAACCACATGGGCTGCCATGTGTATAAAAGAAATAATGAGAACTAAGTGTTTTTTAAGAGGACTATATGCTGGAATAAAAGCAGCGCAAGAAAAATTCCCTAATACTTGCATACACATTTTATATGCAGGTACTGGTCCATTTGCTACATTGGCTATGCCTATGACAACAGTTTTTACAAGTGAGGAAATCAATTTTACTTTTTTAGAAATAAACCCTGCAAGTATCGAATTTCTTGAAAGAAACATTAATGCTTTCAATGCACAGAGCTATGTAACTAATATCATTCAGTGTGATGCTACCATGTTTAAAGCTGATAATATTAAACCAATACATATGATTTTAACTGAAACAATGCAGAATGCATTACAAAAAGAGCCACAGGTTTCAATATGTATGAACCTTGTTTCTCAAATGTTGACGGATGGAATTTTAATTCCTCAAAACATAAAAATTGATGCAGCCTTAATGAGTCCTCAAAAGGTTAAAGAAAGAATGTTGAACCCCAATTTTGGCAATAAAAAGTACTACCATGCCTTACAGACAGTCTTTGAGCTAAATAAAACAACAATTGCTTCTCAACCTGTTAAGAACATATCAAATACAAGCTCATATGCATTCCCGGAAGTTGTTGTTGAAGTTCCTACAGACATAGATTGCCATTATAATGATTTGAATTTATTGACCTATATTCAGGTTTTTGGTGATGTTGAATTAACAAACTATCAATGTTCCTTGACTATGCCAAAAAGATTGACATACATAAATCAAGGAATAGTTCCTTCAAATAAGATAAGCTTTCAATACTTGATTAGCGATAAGCCAGGTATACAGTATAAATTTGTATAATATTTTGGCTGTGTTAAAGTATAATGTTTTTATATGATTAAATCTTATAAAAGTGGTTATAACATAATCCAATTATATTCTGCAACAAAAATAGATTTTTACAAACTACAACAAGCTTCATTCCGGCATAAATCTTAAGCTGAAATGAAGCTTGTATACATCTTAACAATATTTAATAATTGATTGTACTATTTTAAAGCTCTTCTCTTATAATTTTTCCCATTTCCTTTGTGCCTACAACGGTAGTTCCAGCTGATGCAATGTCACCTGTTCTATAGCCTTTGTCTAATACACTAACTACAGCTTTTTCTATAGCATCAGCTTCTTTTGTCAAATCAAGAGAATATCTAAGCATCATTGCAACGGAAAGTATTGTGGCAATTGGGTTTGCTTTATCCTGCCCTGCAATATCTGGTGCTGAACCGTGTATTGGTTCATATAACCCAAGCTTTGTAGCTCCTAAACTTGCAGATGGCAACATTCCGATAGATCCAGTAATCATTGATGCTTCATCAGACAATATATCTCCAAATATATTACTTGTAAGTACTACATCAAACTGTGCAGGGTTTCTTACAAGCTGCATTGCCGCATTATCTACATACATGTGGCTTAAGGCTACCTCAGGATAGTCCTTCGCAACCTCCTCTACTACCTGCCTCCAGAATCTTGAGCTTTCCAATACATTTGCTTTATCAACAGACATTAGCTTTTTACCACGCTTCATAGCTGTTTCAAAGCCTACTTTAGCAATTCTCTCAACCTCTGTTCTATTATACATTTCAGTATCATAAGCAGCTTCTACACCTTCTGTTTCAAGTCTGCCTCTTTTCCCGAAATAAATTCCACCAGTAAGCTCTCGAATAACCATTATGTCAATTCCATTACTGATTATATCTGATTTTAATGGCGAAGCATCCTTCAACGCATTGTATATAATGGCAGGTCTTAAATTTGCATATAGTCCCAAAGCCGCTCTGATACCAAGCAAGCCAGCTTCAGGTCTTAAATTTCCAGGTACTGTATCCCATTTAGGTCCGCCAACTGCACCTAATAATACAGCATCGCTACTTTTACAAGCATCTATTGTAGACTGTGGAAGTGGTACTCCATGCTTGTCTATTGCAATTCCTCCAAGGTCTGCTTCGGTAAGCTCAAAACTATGTCCATATTTTTTTTCAATTACCTTGAGTACCTCTAAAGCTTCTGAAACTATATCAGGTCCAATGCCGTCTCCTGGCAGTACTGTAATTTTATAATTCATTATTTCATCTCCATTCTACTTATGCTAAAAACCAACACCATGCTAAAGCCTACTAAAATACAGTTCTTACAATACTGAATTATTGTAGCCTTCAAATAAACCCATATCAATAAATTATTCATCTTAAATACAGCGGAACAAACTTTAGATAAGTTTAGACACCGTAAAAGTTGGTTATTTAGCTTGCTTAATATAATTAATCAGCCCATCTGCAGAAATTATTTCCTGCATAAACTCTGGGAATGGCTGACCCTGATAGGTTTTTCCTGTTGTAAGGTTCTTAATGCTTCCTTTATCGAAATCAACTTCAACCTCATCGCCGTCACTTATATCTATAGCTGCTTCAGGACATTCAATAATTGGAAGTCCTATATTAATTGAATTTCTATAAAAAATCCTTGCAAATGTCTCAGCAATAACGCAGGATATTCCTGCTGCTTTAATAGAAATAGGAGCATGCTCCCTAGATGAACCGCAGCCAAAATTCTTTCCAGCTACCATTACATCACCCTTTTGAACTCTCGATGTGAATTTATCATCTAAATCCTCCATACAATGACTTGCCAATTCTGCAGGGTCTGATGTATTTAAATATCTTGCAGGTATAATAACGTCTGTGTCTACGTTATTTCCATATTTTATAACTTTACCTTTAGCATTCATATTTTTGCCTCCTCACACTTTGTAATTGTTCACTTAGCTTTATAAATAGGAACAGTCTTTCGGGCAAGCCTTGACAAAATAGAATTTATCAAGGTTCCGCACCACTTTCCATATAAAATCCGCCTAACTTATTAGTCTAATTCTTCAGGCCCTGCAATTCTTCCTAAAACTGCTGATGCAGCAGCTATAGCAGGGCTTGCCAAGTAAACTTCGCTTTCAGGGTGTCCCATACGTCCAACAAAATTTCTGTTTGTAGTTGAAACTGCTCTTTCGCCTTTTGCAAGAATACCCATATGTCCTCCAAGGCATGGTCCACAGGTAGGTGTGCTTACAGCTGCTCCTGAATCAATGAATATATCAAATAAGCCCTCATTCATTGCTTGTTTCCAAATCTTTTGAGTAGCAGGAATGATGATACAGCGAATGTCTTCATGCACCTTTCTGCCTTTTAATACCTCAGCAGCAATTCTCATATCTTCAATTCTTCCATTTGTGCATGAACCAATTATTACTTGATCTATTCTAATATCTCCAACATTATCTATTGTACGAGCATTTTCAGGAAGATGTGGGAATGCAACTGTTGGTTTAATTGTATCTAAATCAATCTCATAAACCTCACAATATTCCGCATCCTCATCTGCTTTATACGCTGTATAATTTCTTGTAGAATGTTCTTTTACATATTCTACAGTCTTTTCATCCACCTCAAATATACCATTCTTCGCACCTGCCTCAATTGCCATGTTAGCAATTGTAAACCTATCATCCATAGAAAGTTCATGGCAACCGCTACCTGTGAATTCCATTGATTTATATAGAGCTCCGTCTACACCTATCATTCCGATAATGTGAAGAATTACATCTTTTCCTCCAACCCATTTGCGAGGTTTTCCCTTAAGTACAAATTTGATTGCCTCTGGAATCTTGAACCATGCTTCTCCAGTTGCCATTCCAGCTGCCATATCAGTACTTCCAATACCTGTAGAGAATGCACCCAAGGCACCATAAGTACAAGTGTGGGAGTCAGCTCCAATAACTACATCTCCTGAAACAACAAGTCCTCTTTCAGGAAGCAATGCATGTTCAACACCCATTTGTCCAACTTCAAAAAAGTTCACAATCCCCATTCTCTTTGCAAACTCTCTGCAAAGCTTTACCTGTTCTGCTGATTTAATGTCCTTGTTTGGTGTGAAGTGGTCAGGCACTATTGCAATCTTATTTATATCAAAAACTTCATCCAGTCCTATCTTATCAAATTCCTTAATAGCCACTGGTGTAGTAATATCATTTCCTAAAACCATATCAAGCTTTGCTTTGATAAGTTGTCCAGCCCTCACTGATCCCAGCCCTGCATGAGCTGCAAGAATTTTTTGTGTCATTGTCATTCCCATATAAAACGCCTCCTCTTTCTATTAAAGTCTTACATAAGTTTTGTATAAAGGATATTAGCCATTATATCTATAAACTTACTATTATTTTAAATTCTATGAAATTGAGTCCTTAGATTCAAAAAACACCTTTTGTATTGTCTTGTAGCAATTATATATTAATACTAAAAAGTGTTCTTCCTGTTATTTATCGTTATTTTTATTAATTTTGAATGTTTTTTGACGTATTTCTATATTGCATAGGGGTCATTTTTATTTGTTTTTTAAATATATCATTGAATCTCTGCTGGTTTGAAAATCCTACACTATGTGCTATATCCGCCACTTTTAAATCAGTTTCCTCCAGTAGTTCGCAAGAACGCTTAATTCTAATGTTAAGGAGATATTGCATTGGGCTAAAACCTGTTTCTTCCTTGAATGCCCTTGTAAAATAGCTTGGACTAAGAAAAACATATTTTGCTATATCAGTAATTGATATCTCCCTTTCATAATTGTTTTGAACAAACTGTATAGCTGATTGCATAAGCTCTTTTATTTTGGGGCTTTTATTTTTTATGCTATTTTCCCATTCAGCTTTTAACGCTCTAGAAATAAGCACAAATAGTTCCATTAGCATTAAATAATTAAGCATATCACTGCCCAACTGATCACTTGCTTTTTCCTTCAGTATTCTATTTAGCAATCCTATGATATCATTCTTTTGGCTTACCTTAAGATTTATAAATGTACCTGATGCCTTACCGCTTACAAAGTTTATGAAATCAGCAAGTGATGTCTCAGACAAATCCTTGTGAGCCTTGCTCACAAACTTAAAATATAATACAATAAAGTCACAGCCATGAGCTGACTTTGCATTGAGCTGGTGGTGCTGATGAGGCTTAATTATAACTATATCATTTGAGCCAACTTCAACACTCTGGTCTCCAATTTCAAACAGTCCTTCACCCGACTTGATATATACCATCTCAAAGGTTTCGTGAATGCTAAGTCCCTTTGTCCAACGTGTATCACGATAACGCTCAATAGACTTCATACTAGTAATTGGTATAAAACTTGCCGAGTCTAAAATACCTTCCCATGACTTTGGTATAGTTGTTGATTCCAATAGAACTTAACCCCCTTTATAATGCCTAGTTTCAAAATGAAATTTTTCACTTTTAACCACACTGCTCACTATTTGGATTTTCTAAATACCATGGGTTTGCTATTTTTTGCACCACCTGATGCTGGTTTGCCATCCGTTCTGCTGACAGATTTCCCGCTGCCATTCTGTCTGTCGCTTGTAGCTTGTTTGTCGTCGTTTTTATAGCTTTTATAGGGCTTGCTTTTATAATTGTTATCTAATCCACGTTTTTCGCCATTGCGAACACCCGATTGTCCGTCAAAAGATTTTTTTATATTACCTATTTTCCCATTGCCCTCTGATTTATGCTTAAAGCCGGATTTACTATGTGTTTTACTACCATTTGCTCCTGTAGTTTGAGAAGAATTTTTATTTATTGTTCCTTTTTTATACTCTGTCATAACACCATTCTTCATTGACTTTGGAGTTATTTTAATATTCAGTTCTCTTTCATATTGCTTTATAAACTCAATTTCCTTTTCTGTTACGATAGATATTGTCATACCTGGCTTGCCATTTCTACCAGTTCTACCAGCTCTATGCAAGTATTCCATAGAACGCTCTGGTATATCCAAATTAATTATATGTGTTACGCCCTCAATATCAAGCCCTCTTGCTGCAAGGTCTGTGGCAACCAAAATCTGTAACTTTCCTGATTTAAAAGCATCCATTGTTTTTTTTCTGTCCATCTTTATATTTGAACCATGCATGCTTTCTGCCTTTAACTTATGGTATTTTAACCTTTCTGTAGCTTCTTCAATGTCCTCTCCACTTCCGCAAAACGCAATAGCTTTTTGTGGGTTTATCATTCTAATAAGCTTTCTCAGTACTTCGATTTTATCACGTTGCTCTGCCACAAAATATATATGTTCAATTGTATCTGGAACTTGCATCTTTGGACTACTCTTTATTAGTAAGGGCTCCTTCATAAACAGCTTTGCTCTCTCAATTGTACGTGCAGCTATACTGGCAGAGCATATTAGTATCTGCCTCTCTTTTAAGGTTGTCTTAATAACGGCTTTTGTCCCCTCAATATAGCTGTCATCAAGCAATCTATCAGCTTCGTCTATAATAATAGTTTTAATTGTGTGTGCAGAAATTTTCTTTTTTTGAATTAATTCAAGTATTCTGCCTGAAGTTCCTACAATTATATGAGGTTTAAGCTTAAGCTTTTCTATTTGTCTTTGAATATTTACGTCACCTATAATAGGCGTAGATGTTGCCTTTAAGTCCGAGTTCTGAGACAGCATTTCTATCTGTCTTTCAACCTGTATAGCCAGCTCATGGGTGGGTACAAGTATAATTGCCTGCATTTCTTTTTTAAGAGTATCTATTTTCTCAAAAAGAGGAAGCAAATAAGCAAGAGTTTTACCAGTTCCAGTTTCCGACTGAATTATCAAATCCTTGTTCTGTTGTGCTTCAGGTATTGTCTTTGACTGTATCTCAGTTGGTGCTGTAATATTAACCTTCTTAAGTGCATCAACAAGTGACTTATTTAGTTCCATAGTTTCAAATAACTGTTCCATCTGCTCTCCTTTTATTTTCCTATAAATGGCACATAAAATTACTATTTTTCACCATTCCTGCTCTTTTCTATTTTATCAGCCAATTCATATAAGTAAGTCCATCTCTCCATTGAATATTCCAGTTGCTCCTCCAATTGCTGCTGCTTTGCCAATAGCTCCTGAAGCTTTTCGAAGTCGCTAGCTGCCTTGTCAATTTCTTCTTGTAGCTTTTCCAACTGGCCTTCCTGCTCTGCTATTATACCATCTATCTCTTCAAATTCCTTTTGTTCCTTAAAAGTAAACTTGAGTTGTCTCTCCTTTTGACCATGCCGTTCTGCTTTGTTTTGTGAATTACTTTCTTGCTTAACGTCAGCAGATTTTTTTGGTGTTTCATCTGATTGAGCTTGGCTTGTTACATATTCATGATAATCCGAATAATTTCCACCATACTTTTTTATATAGCCGCAACCTTCAAAGGAAAAAACCTTAGTTGCCATTCTATCTAAGAAGTATCTATCATGGGATACAGCTATTACTGCTCCTGGGAACTCATCAAGATAGCTCTCTAGTATAGTCAATGTCTGAATATCCAAATCATTTGTAGGCTCATCTAGTAACAGAATATTAGGTGCCCCCATAAGAATTTTCAGCAAATACAGTCTTCTTTTCTCTCCTCCTGAAAGCTTTGATATAGGTGTCCACTGAACACTAGGTTCAAACAGAAATCTTTCCAGCATTTGAGATGCACTAATACTTCCGTTCTTTGTTTCAATATTTTCAGCAACCTGCCTGATGTAATCTATAACTCTAAGATTTTGGTCCATGTCCATATTTTCTTGAGTAAAAAATCCAATCTTGACAGTATCTCCAATTTCAACCTTACCCATATCAGGCTTAATTTGACCTGTAATTATTCCAAGCAGTGTTGATTTGCCTATACCGTTCTGACCAATAATACCGATTCTATCATCTCTAAGTAGTATATAGCTAAAATCAGTTATAATCTTATTTTCACCATAAGCCTTTTGTATATTTTCAATTTCTATAATTTTTCTTCCTAATCTTGAAGCTCCCACTTGAATTTCTACATTGTCATCCTGCATTGGCGAACCAATTTCCTGTAGCTTTTCGAATCTTTCTATTCGAGCCTTTTGCTTTGTGGAACGAGCTTGAGCACCTCTCCTTATCCATTCAAGTTCATTTCGGAGTAAATTCTGACGTTTTCTTTCAGACGCTTGCGTAAGCTCTTCACGTTCGGCTTTCATCTCAAGAAACTTACTGTAATTAGCCTGATAACTGTATAGCTTTCCATGATCTAGTTCAATAATTCTATTTGCTACCCTTTCAAGGAAATATCTGTCATGGGTTACCATAAGAAGAGCACCTTTTCTAGTGTTCAGATATTTTTCCAGCCAATCTACAGAGTCATTGTCTATATGGTTTGTAGGCTCATCCAATATTAATAGCTCTGTTGGATTAATCAACGCTCCAGCCATTGCTATACGCTTTCTCTGTCCACCTGATAGTGTTGCAACATCCGCACTAAAATCATCTATACCTAACTTAGTCAGTATAGTTTTTGCTTCGCTTTCTATTGACCACGCATTTAAGCTATCCATTTTGCTCATTAATCCTAATAATAGCTTTTGCAGATTATTATCGTTGGGGTTTTGTTCGCTTTTTCTGAGCACAAGCTCATATTCACGCAACAGCTGCATAATTGGTGTTGGCCCTGCAAAAACCTGTTCAAGCACGGTTGTACCAGCATCAAAGAAAGGACTCTGTTCAAGATATCCTACTCTTACACTATTTCCTTTTATTATTCTTCCTGTGTCGGTAGTCTCTAACCCCGCAATTACCTTTAACAGCGTACTTTTCCCTGTTCCGTTTATACCAATAAGACCTATTTTGTCCCCTTCACCAATTCCTAATGATATATTATTAAATAGAATTTTCTCACTATAGCTTTTTGAAATGCCTTCCGCAGATAAAATATTCAATTTATAATTATGTTCAAGTCTTTAATTGTGCAAGACTTGAACCCCATCCTCCTTTATGATTTTTTTACATTACTATTGTTAATTAGCCTCTATAATCTCTAAAATCAACTTTATATATATAAGTTTGAACACCTATAATTTTCAACATCCTTAAAAATCCCAATTAAAATAATACTAATTATATCATTTATGTTGTATAAAAGCTTTAAAATTATAACATGCTAAATTACTAAACATCATTAATATTATCTCTTATGTCTTTTAGCATATCCACACTTTTTACATAGTTCTTCAACTGCAGTCCTTGCGGTAAATCCATTATAAATTTTCTGAGACCTTTCAGAATTTAATATTTGTTCAAGAGATTCGGCAAAAATATTCCCTAACGAAATATTCCCTTCGTTATCTAAGCAACAGGGTACAACTGTGCCATCAACTAGAATCCCAAACTGATCTCTTAGACCATAGCAAAATACTCCTTCATCAATTATCTCTCTATCCATATCAGGCCATTCAAACTTTTGTGCAAATTGTAAAAACAACTTGTCTTGAAGCTTAATATTGTTGCCCTGCTCCATAGCAGCTTGCAGACTAAAATCTATATTAATAGCCCGTTCTATCATTTTAAGTATATGTGAATTTAAATTATTGTTAGCTTCTATTCCATCACTTTCTCCATTCCATAGCCTTAGTTCACATATAACACCCTTTTGGCTTGCTTCTTTTACGAAATCTGTTACATCAGCTATATACTCCTGCAATTTTAATACAGAATCATTTGCTTCAAAGCTGTGTACTGAAACACTTACCTTTCGAAGTGCTGGAGCATTAATCAATATGTCTTTTGACCTTTTTAGCAGCGTTCCGTTTGTAGTTATGTTCACCTGTAGTCCAGCGTCATCACAAATTTCCAGAAAGCTACTTAATTCAGGGTTTAGCAGTGGTTCTCCCATCAAATGAAGGTATATATAATCTGTAAAAAGTTTCACTTGTGCTATAACCTGCGAAAATTCTTGTTTACTCATAAATTTTAAGTGCCTTTTTGTAGAAGGACAGAAATTGCAGTTTAAATTACAAATATTCGTTATCTCAATATAAACCTTTTTGTATTTTTTCATTATAGCTCCCTGTATATAATGTTGTTTTTATAATATATTCCTTATTTCCATATTATTTAATGCCTTATCATTAACTACTGCTATTTTACACTAAAATGGTGTTATTTGATATTAAAATGATTAACTCAACCTACTTTCTGCCTTTCAATTTTTGCACCAGCAAAGCTAGATAAGCTAGTAGTTCTTTGTGAATAAAGACCTTTAATCTTGATATCCTTTATAAATGCAAATAAGTATGTCCCATTCTCAAGCATGTTTGTCTTTTCATTTCCGTTTATATATACCTGACTAGCATCCTCCGAATTTGTCCAATAGTTGTTTATAGCCTGATTGATTCTATTCTCTAGAAGCTCTGGAGTCTTAACGTTGCCTTCAGTTATATATGCATTCCCAGCTTTTATTACGTATTTTAAATTTTGCTCCATTGTATGTGTAGAACATAATAACAAATTAGCATCTATACTAAAATCATAAGAATTAAAGTTTTTATAAAATACCGTAAGAAATGTTTTATGGGCTCTATCTATATCTATCTTGACTCCATCTACACTTCTATTCCCCGTAGCTTCAGCAAACCCGTCTGCCAATCCCGTAACGCTTTGATTTAAATTTATTTCCTGTACTGCAGCAGTTATAGCATAGTCCATTGCCTTTGAAATAGCATTTCTCTTATATGTTAAAATAGAATAGTCTGCAACATTAATGAGAATCATAAAAGCTAAAAGTATGGCACCTAGCCCGATAATTACTATTCCCATACCTCCTCCAGCTTGACTTTTGAAAATTTTAAATTCAGCAAAACGGCTATTAATCTTGGTGCCTATTTTTTTCAACTCTGCAAATAGCTTTTGCCTTATAAAAAAGCTTATCATCTCCTGAACTACCCTCCATTCTTGAAAAATCAGTTTCTTCATCAGATTGTACATGTATGCTGAATATTTCACCTCTATCAAGTACGTCTCCCAAACTATAATAACTAAGGTTTATTAATGTTCCATCTAATTCCATAGAACCGCATTTCAATATAACGTCCTCATCTTTAAAAGAACTTAGTTTTTTAAGTTTACACATTAATTCTTCTTTATCCGCAACTGTCATTACTCCAGTTATCATAACCTTATGTGCAGCACTGTCTATGGCATTTTTAATATATCTTTGCTTTGTATCAAACTCATAAAAGCTCATGGTTTTAAGAAATAGAATTGCTAATAGTGGAATAATTATTATAAAAGCGTATACTTTATTCATGTTATATGTTAACTCCTTTGTATAGGGTGAAAATTCTAGAATACAGAAATGTAATTTTATTCTTCTTAGTGAAAAAGACGATACTCTATCGTCCTTTTTCTACTTGATTTAAAATTTAACTTAAACCTTTTTTAATTAACTGTAATATTATCGTTTAGTAGCTTAACAGTATCGTATACTTCACCACCAGTGTCAGATATGAGTTCTGATACTGGCAACACTGTACCAATTACAAGTGCAACACATATTGCAAACATAATAATCGCAATAATTATATTTTTCATTTCTTTATTTGTGAGACAATTAAAAAATTGTACAGACTCTCCTTCCTGGCAATATAATTTATGGCAGAATAAACTTGACGCTGGTACCGCCATCGACAGCAAATAAAAAGGCGAAGAGAACCATGTATGCACGAAATGTAAACTTCGCATTTTGAAGCTATCTAACCGTACTGCTTAACGAATTTATTTCAGTATCTATTGTGTCTACCTGTGCTTCTGCCTTAACTCCATTTTCTCTTCCGTGTTCTGCAAGCGGTATAATTACTGAAATTAATAGTGCCATGGCTATAGCAAACATGGCTATTGAAATAATAATTTTTTTCATTTTTTTAATTCTCCTTTTAATTCGTCCGATATCATCGGATATTTAGCCTTTATTAATAGACTTTCTTAACTTATCAACTGACCTACTCTTGTAATTGCTGCCCGACCCTTTAAAACAGCATTATCCCCAGTACTTTCTCCCCTCTCAAATATAGGAATGACCACTCCAATGATAAGAGCCAGTCCAATAGATAACATTGCTATTGCAATAATTATTTGCTTCATCCTTTCACTCTCCAACATAAAATTTTAGTTTTGTATTACATAAACCAAACCTCAAAAATGTTTCTATTATTTACTCAACTTTCTTGGCTGAAAATTCCAGGTGTTCAAACTTATCAAAATTTGGTTAGAAGTAATTGCATGAATCATCTTGTGAACATATGAACATTTACTAATTCAAATACTTATTTAGGCATCAAACCATTGATAATTCTACCGCACCAATAGATTTTTATGTGCGAAAGTTGATTTAGCAACTAAGGAATTACACAAATTCGAACGCTTTGTAAACCATATTCAGCATTGGATCAAGCATTAATCTAGCTAATTCATAAACAATTGGAACTATACATAAAAATGCCACCAAATCAATAAAATCAATGCTTTCTTCAGCTGTAATAATCATTTGCTCATCTCTTTCCATCGTTTCTCTGTCCAATATCTGTATTGCTAACTCCTTGTCTGACATACTGTATATTTCCAAAATATTAGCCAGCTTTGACAATCCTTTTATATTTCTGCCTTTTAGATAATCAAAAGCCTTTTGTTTATTGAACTGAAACACAGCAGCAAACTCATTCATGTATTTAGAGAATACTTTTGAGGATTTAGCTAATTCGTTAATAATATCTATAGTTTTTATGCCGTCTACTCTTGCTAGAAGTTCAAAAATGTACTCTAGTTTTATTATTTCTTTTTTATAAATACAGCCTCTTAGAAGCCACTTAATAATCAATACAAGTTCTGGCAGGAAGGTCGCTGCAAAAATAATAATTATGTAATACCTTTTAAATGCACTTATTTTGCTTACTTCCGACCATGACTTCAAAAACCAATCTGTCTTTTGTTGAAGAGTTTGCACCTCTGCAGTATTAAAATATTCTGCCATTTTATCTTCAACTAAGTTATACTTTTCTACACTATTTTCTTTGGAAAGCTTCTCTTCTCCTACACTATCCAATACTTTCTTGTATAGTTGGTATTTCCCTTCGTCATATGCATTATCTCGGTAAATAACACTTTCCCCTTCTGCTAAAAATGCTGTAATAAGCTTTGTTTGACTGATTTTATTGGTATAGCCCATTATAATTAGTAACAATGTACACAAAAAAAGACATAGGATTTTTAGAAAGTGAAGTTGCTGCAGACTGATTCCAGACTCACTAAGTTCAAGTATTTTCAATAAAAATTTGTTGAAAAAAACCTCTTTGTTTCTTGCTAAATAATTCAATAATTTGTCCATAAGTGCTTTCGATGTGATTTTTTCTAACACATTCTGTACTCTTCTATATTTTTTAGCTTTTACATCTTTAAAGCCAGTAATTGGCGTCAATATTTTAATTAAAAGCCCTGAAACAATCATAGACAGCCCTATTGAAATCAAGCTAACCATAATAATTTTGTTCATAATACCTCCATTTACTACACCTAACATTAATATTCATCTTGAACCTTGAATGGACTTCCTCCCCCTTCTTTTAAAACTTACTATGATTTCACATTCTCCTCAAAGTTCGCACAATTACTAATGCTATTAATGAGAATATCATTACCTTGGTAAATGCTGCCGTTGTATCATAATAAGCCCAAGCACTAAGCCCTAAAATCATTTTATTTAGGAAAATAATTGCTGGCAGACTGAATATACTTGCAAGAATTACAAAAACTTCATACCATATAAGTCTTTTGTTTTTCTTTTTTTCAATATTATTGTATCTAGTAATACTTCTGCTCAACTTATAAAGCTGTGCAATAAGCTCTCCTCCATTTTCACGATAATTTAAAATAAGCAGGACAAATATGTTGAACCAAGTGTCATTAACTCTGTCTCGAAATGCACATAAGCTTTCGTTTAAATCACTGCTGTCTGATGCTCTTCGAATTATTCTTCCTAAAGCTTTATCAGCTCTTTTACCACATTCCTGTAATGCAGGCTTAACCCTATAATGCATCATAAAAGAACCTATAAAGCTATCAATAAGTAACGGAATCTTTAACCTAATACTGTATTTCATATAATCTACTGCCAATGTAAATATGTAATAGGGTAGCATTATACATAGCGACAAAGTAATGAACCTTGTATACCAAAGATTCAGACCCCCATTAATCATTAAATATAAAAGAATTCCAGAGATGGGTAGCACTAGCGTTAATAACGCAACAATCCCTCGCTGCACAACAGACTCTAGCATAAAATAGGAGATCGCTTCATTAAGCTTACAAGAAAGTATTTTTAGTGGAAATCTATTTGTAATAAATTCTATATACTTTATGTATCTGAAAATACTTATTAGCCTTAGTTGTTTTTTGTTTTTTGAAAGTGACTTTTGATATATAGAAATATACAGACCTGATAAAATTAAAAGAGAGCCAACCAAAACCATTGACAGGTAAAGCTTATTGCTAAAAATGATATCTTTCAGCTGAAGAATATATGACATTATTTGTTGAGGCATATCTTTTAAAAATGTTTGAGTATTTATATTAGTAAGAATACTTATTTTGATATCATTTGTAATATTATTCGTTACATTTTGCATGTGTTATTTCTCCCTGCTAAATAGCTAGCATCTTATTTTAATAATGCCTAATTCTATTGTAATGCCAATATTGGTATCTGATTTATATTAATTTCGTCCTGTTTATACAGTTCTAAGCAAAATAATTCCCGAAGTTTGTCCACATCTGCTTGAGTCATTTCATATTCCATACATGATATAATCTGCTCTTTTGATAAACCCTCTGAGTTTGACCAATATTTTCCGCTTTCTTTATCAAAAACGAAAAGGTCATTTATTTGAAAGGACATACTGCTTTCTTCAGCTAAAACCTCCGACACCTTATATACATATCTTTGCCCTGTCTCTCGGTCTAGTTTTATATGTACTACTAAATCAACTGCATCTGCCACATCAAACTGTGCTTCTCTAAAATCAGTATAGTACCCCGTCTGCATTAAAAGCTGTCTCAAATCATGGATCATTCTGCGTGTACTTGATGAATGAAAAGTAAATAAACTCCCCCTTGCCTGTCTTAACATTGCCTTTATCATTTCAAAGGCTTCATAGGAATTTCTTACTTCACCGTATATAACTATATCTCGATTTAGTCTAAAGAATATCTCGGTAATATCCGAAGGTTTAAAATCTCTTGTATATTGCAATTCAACAATATTCTTCTGAGGGTAGTTTGAGGAAATATTTAGCTCATGGATATTTTCTGCCAAACCAATGCTAATATCTGAGTCTAGCTGCTTTATAATTAGTTCATCGGCAGCTGTTGTTTTCCCTGAGCCCTGTTCACCAATAATTGCTACATTCCTCCTCCCTTTACTGGCAAGTATCTCAATAATTCTTGAAATTCTATCCTCCACAAAATTATTACGATATTTCACTAATTGAGCTTTTGATGCAAACAGTCTTATGTTTACTACATAATATTTTGATAACGGAGGTCTTAAAGCTGTAACTCTTGCTCCATTATTTAGAATGGCATTAATTAATGGTGTACCTGCGTTCATTTCTTCAAGTGCTGTTGATGTCAACCTATTTTCTATAATTTTTCTATAGCTATCTTCATTTTTAAAAATAAATTTTGGATTGGGAATACGTCTTTTTATTCCGTTATATTGAATCCAGATATAATCTCTTCTAGTACATGCTACTTCATTCAAGCGTGAATCAAATATCAATTCATCTAATATCCCATAGCCATATACCTCTTGATATATTATTTGTGTTAGTTTCTGCAGTTTCGCATCGTAATCATCTTGATGACTAATAGAGTATCTGCTTAAGTAATTCATTATTTCATTGTCAATAGACTTGCTAATACATTGTCTATTGCCGCCAGTATATATATTTTCAAAATAATCTATATGATATTCTTTTAGTAGAGTATCAATATTATCTGAGTTTATAATTCCCGTCTTTTCAATCAATAGAAAATAAATGCTGTTTTGCATAAACTCTCTTGCTTGAATACTTCCATCAATAGCCATTAATTTTTGCATTTGTCTTGCTTCCTCCAGATAGCCTACTTTGCTTTCCTGGATATCCCGAATCTCGTTAAGCCCATTTGTCCTCAGTTCTTCTTCAATACAATCCATTAGCTCTTTTAGGCACAAATTTTGCAGTGTCTTCATGCTCTTTCCCTCCATACTGTAGCAGCTTTAGTTTTTTTAAAGTATGTTTTAAATCCCATATGTACCTTATAGGCGAATCTTTTACCAACCCATATTGAGGTAGTAGGTTCATTGACTCTAAAATATATCTTGAGACATAATTCACAGAGTTATTGCAGCTAGTTTCGTGTTGAGGATATAGGTGTAGACTTTCTCTATTTTTCATTTCCTGAAGCTTTTCACAGTAGTCAAAGGTAAAAATCTTTTTTAATGAATATCTACGATTAATGTCACTAACTCTTGGGTAAATATCTCTGTATTTAGATACTATATACAGTGTTTCCTTATCGTAAGGTGACTGCATATGGTCTTTACAATATAATTTCTTCATACTCTCATTATCTTGAACAAAAAGTCTCACTATGATATCAGCCTTTTGCATAACAGAGTCGGTCAGAATACTTCCACTTCCAGATGAAGTATCAAAAATAATGATATCAAAGCAATTTTGTAGCCTCTTAAACAATTCACAGTATTCTTCAAGGTTTTTTTGAATATACGAATTTGTGGTACGATAGCTTCCTAAAAAGTAAATACCATTACTTTGAGGAACTAGGCTTGACAGTATGTCTGATTTATCCTCTTCAAAAACCCTATGATTGACCAGTTCCTCTAAGCCAACAGCAGAAAATTCTATTCCAAACAGCCTATACAATGCACTATAATTTAAATTCAAACAGCAAACTAATATTTTTATATCATTCTGTGCTATTTTTTTAATCTTATTTGCCAATAAATATGATAATACTGACTTCCCAGACTTTTTGTCATCTGAACATACAGCTAAAATTTTTCCCATGTTTACCTCCTACAGCCACTTACATAGCTATACTATTTTAAAACAATATTGTTTAACGACTTGTAGTACTATTGTCAGGTTTCTGTGTTACATCACAATAAAGCTCATATATCAACCTCCCTGACATAGTTGCAGAATAAACCTTTTGCCTATCCCCTTCATCAAGAATCAGCTCCATATATGCAGTTTTTGTATTCATAGATTCTTTTAAATCAAGTGAGTTTCCCATTTCATCGAGAACATCCTCAACTTTTACTTTGAACAGAATTGTTTCAACTACAGCACTTGACTCTTTTTTTAGTCTGATATCAACATAAGAGCCTTTTTTAATCAAATTAGCCAACCTCTCTTCTATGCTCATTGGCAGTATAATTATTCGCTCATCATCCTTAAACCAATTATTTTTTGAAGCCAAATCACTATTTCTAATATAATCATTTCTCTTAATCTCTGACTTAGCTTTCTTACCTGCAATTTGATTTATGTTTTTTGCAATTGAGCTATTTGAAGCAGATTTCTGAATATCTTTCAACTTAAGCTGATTTTCTTGGATTATAGTTCCCTGCTCAATATCCATAGCTGCTACAGGAACCAAAATATGTTCTTCAGAATCTAATGGATATTGTTTTAAAAGATAAGTAAATATTAGTGTATTTAGAATTAAGAATATTCCAAAACATATAAGTGTTGTCTTAATAATTAACCTTTTGCTCATTTTAACCTCCCACGCCACACTTGCAAAAACCCACCTGTGGGTTTTTGTTGCTCGAAAATGCACAATGTTTTCACTAACTAAGTTTCGAGCTACTCACAATCAGCTTTGTCATTTAACCACCTTAGAAATCAGTTTTCTGAACACAAAGCGATTTTTTCTTTTAGTCTGTGAAATTGTATTTGAAATGATATTCAGAATTGATTTATGAAAATTATCATCAATTGCTTTATGAAAATTCAAAGCTTCTCCAAAAAAGCTATACATCCATTTTAGATAAACCTTTTGATCATATGGAACTTCAAAAGCCTTGGCATATGCAATCAGCTCTTGTAGCTCATTAGGTACGTCTTTAGTCAATAACATACCCTGTAAAATACTGTTCGGACTTAACTCCCCCTTGCAAAATTTATTAATAACGAAGGATGTCCTTGAAATGCATTTCTTTACTAATTCACCTGATTTCATAACTTGGTTAATTTCAAGTAAATTAAATGGGTTCATGTCAGAAACTATAAAAATATGACTTGAATACTGTTCTAGAACTTCCAACGATGTTATGTCAACATCTATTATTATATATGAAAAGCTTTCTTGTAGCTGCCCCAACTGTCTATGAAGTGTTAAATTGTCAGAAAGAATTTTTTCTTTTAGGTTGTTGAAATTAATGTAATATAAATTTGAAGTTACTTTAGATATTTTATTGAAATGATTTTTCTCTTTTTTAACTTTACTGCTTGCTTGTTTTTTTAATATACTGTCCTCAAGCCTTGCTGATATACTCATATCAACTATGCATACTTTTGTTGGGTCTCTTGCTATATACTCAGCAATTGCAACTGTTAATGTTGATACTCCTGTCCCCCTAGCTCCTGTGATAGCAATAATTCTAGTAAAGTCTAATGATTTTTTTGTCTCAGGTAGATTGTTTTCATTAAAAACACAATATCTTAAGCTGTATTTCCTTAGCTCCTTCATTAGTATTGCTGCACACTTATATCGCAATCTCGGATTGGGGTGTATGCACTTTCTTAATATTTCGTATAATTCTGTAGATATTTTATGTCTATAGCTTTCATTCTGAATATCATTAATTGAATACAGTGGATCTAATCCTGTTAATAATTGAATTATTGTTATTCCAAGTGAATAAATATCGCTTGACCTACTTATTCCATTTCCAATAAATTGTTCTGGTGCTGCATAACCCTTAGTTCCAATAAAAGCAGTTTCGTATTCTGTTTTTTTGTCAGTACCTTTAAGTTTATCATTTATTGCTGCTACATATCTCATTTTATTATCTGAAACAAAACACATTTTAGCGTTAGCTTTTATCCTATTATCAGGTAACTGTCCTTTTTCTGAAGTACTGCTTTTGTATTTATCAAGAATATACCTTTCTTCTGCTGTATCATTATTATAATAATCTCCTATGTTCTTATTTGAAAAATTTTCAGACTCAGTCACAACAGTATTATTCATTTCCCCTGGAAGCAATGCAGATATTCCAAAATCAACTAATTTTACAAACCCATCTTTCGTCAATATTATATTATGGGGCTTCATATCCCCATATATAATAGCATTTGGCCTTTGGGAGTGTATGTATTCTAAAACACTGCAAAGCTGTATAGCCCAGTCAATCACAACTGGCTCTTCAAATTTTCCTTTTTCATCTAGCACCTGTTTTAGGCATACTCCTTCTATATAATCCTCTACGATATAAATTTTATCTTCATCCTCGAATAAGTCACAGATTCTGGGTAGTGCTGGATGATTCAGCCGTTTAAGAATTTCCGGCTCAATATAACCGCTTATAGATGTTTTTTTGCCCTTCATAATTTCTTTAACAGCCCAAAAATTACCTAAAGCAATATTTTGAGCAAGAAATACATCTCCACATCCTCCATGCCCCAAAGTCCTTATGTATTTATATTTTGAATAAAAAGAATTCTGCACAAATAGATCCTCCACAGATTGTTTTAGAAAGGATGATAACTGAAATAATGCTAAAAATTACAATTGCTACCTTCTCTGAAATGTAAGAATAAATTGAGTATGTAACCTTGACTTTTTTACACAAAATGGCATTGTATAAGCAAAAACTGATACTGATTAACCCACAGCTACCATATACATATATAACATTGGATAATTTCTATGAAGCAACGATAAAACAAAATATATTAAAAGAAATGACTGAAAAAAACAACACCAGCAAAATAAATTATAATCCTTTCTATCTAATATTGCAATAATTATTTCATATATTTACAAAATATTCTTAAACTCCTTCAAGATTAAAGTTTGGAATATATTGTGAATCTGCAGAATGTCTTTCCTGTACATAACCTTCTTCAAGTCCCAATTTATATAAATGACCAACGACCCTTTCATATTCCTGTCTAGTTATAGGTCTGTTAATTTCTGAGTACTTATCAGCTTGATAGTACGGTGTATACTGGCTCATAAGTGATATATAGACGTTCTTGGGCAAATTTTCACTTATCCAATCCAAAATTTTTATACTTTCTTTTGTATGTCCAGGAAGTATTAAATGTCTGATAATAAGCCCACCTTTTATTAGCCCTGCTTCGTCAAGCACTGGACCTCCCACCTGCCTAAACATCTCTAAAACAGCTTTCCTACTAACTTCAAAATAATTATTGGCTTTGGAATAATTGAAGGCAGTTTTTTCATAATAGTATTTTAAATCAGGAAGGTATACATCAATTAATCCCTCCATTAATTTTAGTGTTTCTACCGACTCATACCCATTCGTATTATATACCACTGGCACATTCAGTTTTCCACTATTCTTTAACTTACGTAAAACCTGCCTTATTGCTGTAGTATAGTGGGATGGATTTACAAGGTTTATATTGTGAGCACCTTTATCTATTAGCTCAATAAATATTTGCTGAAGCCTTTCAATAGATATAACTTTTCCATAATTCTTCTGACTTATATCAAAATTCTGACAATAAACGCACTTTAAATTACACCCTGAAAAGAAAACTGTTCCCGAGCCTTTTGTTCCACTAATACAAGGCTCCTCCCACATGTGTAAAAAAGCCTTCGCCACCTTTATCTGCTCTGGTACACCGCAAAACCCCACACCAGTCTCTCTATTTACACCACATTGTCTTGGACATTGGTTACAAATCTGAATCATTTATATACTCTCCCATAAAATCTAATTTAAATAATTATCTCAAATTCCCACATCGGCAAAAAACGCTTGCGTTTTTGAGACTCGAAAGTGCACCATGTATGGATCGACTATACTTTCGAGTTTTTTATACATGTACATTTTGGTAAATTTAGAGATTATATTTACTTTCCCAGCAAATAAAAATATAATAAGTCTTAAGGATACAATAGTCAAGACCTATGGAGGAATTACTGATGCAGCTTCATCCAGTTGCTTACGCTGAACGCAAAAGCATATTACCTAAAAATATATTTTTAGCATCTATATATATAATAATACTGATATTAATTATTACAGGTATTATATCATTTTTATATGCCTACAAAATAACTCATCCCAGCAAATTAGAGACACCTCAGATTTCCGCTAACATTGCTCCAAACTATAAAAATATCAGCTTCTATACTGGTGAAAAAGAGGAAAAAATTAACGGTTGGTTCTTCCCTTCAGGCACTTCAAAGACATCTGTTTTATTAGTTCATGGATATGGGAAAAATAGACTTCAATTTGATGAGGATACCTTCCAATTGATTTCTCGTTTAACTAATGAAAGTTTAAACGTCTTAACTATTGATTTAAGAGGTTCTGGTAATTCTTCAGGCTCAATTACCACCTTCGGAAAAAATGAAACTTCAGATGTTCTAAGTGCAATAAAATATTTAAAACAGCTAGGAATGGAAAGAGTAATACTTATGGGCTTCTCGACAGGTGCTTCCTCCTGTCTTTCAGCTGTAACTGAAAGTCCTTATAAAGACAGCATTATAGGAGTAATAGGCGATAGCCCTTATTCAACTATTGACAACTATATTGACTATGCTATCAATCAAAACAGCTTCTTATCAGAGATGCCTATTAAACATACAGTTAAATTTTTTATCAAAAAGCTAACAAAGGTATCAGTTAATATGGATATCATTCCAAAAATACCGTCACTAATTCAAACACCAATGCTATTAATTGATGGTGCTCAACAAGATATTCCAACCTCAGATAATACAAAGCTATTATATGAAATGTACTATAGGAAAAATCCTGCAAACGCTAATTATTGGAATTCGGGAGCACAAGAATACTGCCAGAGCTTTTTATATAACCCTGAGAAATACATGGATAAGGTTGTAGAGTTTATAAATGGGTGTATAAAAGCTGCTAATAAAACGCCTTAATATACGTAAAACCTCCAAATGATGTATAATTTATACATTTTGGAGGCTTTAGATTATTAATTTATTCCACACATAAAAACTACTGTTGCGTGAAAATTATGATAATTATCAATTGTTTGTTTCTAATTCGCTTTAACTTCTATTTCTTTTTGTCAATAAAATAGGATGGTTTATCCAACTTTGCAGCAACATTATAGCCATTATTAACCATTTTATGCTGTTTAACCTTCCTTATTTCGCTTGCTAAATTGTCAAGTACAGCTTGAACTTGATTTTTATTTTCAATCTCAAAAACTTGAATCTGCTTGGTAGCATTTGATATATCAGTAATAATTTGCTTTAATTCTGCTGCTCTGTCAAACTTAACCATGCTTATTTCTTCTATACTTTGAACTCCTAATACTGATTTCAATCTTCCATAATATACATCAAACGCCTCATCGAGTTCACTAATTTGGTCAATTTGCTGCTGCTTTAGCTCAATCAATCTATTAAGTTTATCAGCACCATTTTCATTAATTATTGCTGACTGCATTCTTGTTAGATTCAATATTTCTTTTACTATATTTAGCTTTTTATCAGATATCTCAATAAGTTTTTGTATATATTGTTCTGGCACCCTTTTTACTTCCTTTCTATAATGGCTATGTAGAGACAATTAAAGCGTTCGCATGTATAAATACAAATTACTGTTTTATCAAAAATCTATTTGAAAAAGGATTTTATGTCTGGTGTTTTCTAGTGTATACATTCAAGCCCACAATGCCAATACTTTTGTGACAATCTAAAACATATAAATTCTTATAACGCCTAGATTCAAAATTAAATTTATCGATAGAAGTGGGAGACATTTTCTTGCCTCGTTATATTCCGAAAAACACACCTCACAAATCCAAATAGTCTGTGAGGTGATTTATATAATATATTTATTAATGCGTAACTTGCTTATCAATCGCTCTATTTTGCTATCTTATCTGTTACTGGAATAGAACGCTTAGCTATCTTCATTGCCTGTGCCCAAGTATCTCTCAATTCCTTAGAATACCCAAGGATTTCTTCTATTATACCTATATCTTTTTTAAGATTAGCTTCAATAAGCCTTCTGTACATATATTCATATAGACTATCCAAGCCCTCTGACACTTCATAATTCATGTCTAATGTTGCTTGAAATTCCTTTATTATAGCCTGAGCTCTTAAAATACTATTATTTGCCTTCTCTATGTTGTTAGTTTCAATAGCATTTTGAGCCTGCATAAGGAACTTTACCAAGCCATTATACAGCATTAATGTTAATTCCTCTGGTGTAGATGTCTTAATTGAATTCTCCTTATATTGATTGAAGCTGTTATTTGTAACCATTTGCGTCCTCCTACGTATCTTATAATCCTACCATTCCTTCACCTATTCTATACTTTATGAATTATTGGCATAGACTAGATCCTACATTAATAATTTTTAGCTTTTAACCATTATTAGTAATAAATATATAATTACTGACCATTACCTAACAAAGAAAGTAGATTATTCTGCTGTTCATTGAGTTTACTGAGAGCGGATTCCATTGCCGTAAATTTTGCATATAAAGCATCTTCTCTAGAAGTAAGCTTGTTGTTCATCTCATCTATTATTTCTTCAAAGCCCATCATTTCCTTGAACAATGAATTTGTAAACTCAGAACGGTCGCCCGATATACCAGCTTTTTCTAACAATGTACCTTTATAACCGTTTTTATCTGTGCTTGTTCTAATTGCATCCTGAATCACATCAGACAATCGCTGAGCCAATCCTGATTCGTTATATCTTTGTCTTTTAGCTGATGTACTATCTAATGATTCGTAATAAGTAATATCAGAGGTTTTTGTAAATAAATTCTTGATCTCTTCAGATTTATTTGTAAGAGCGTCTTTTAACTTTGATTCATTTATTTCCAGCTTACCGTTTTTCTTATAATCTGAAGATGTAGTTATCCCTATTGATGAAAGAGAAATACCAGTCCCTTCAACAGTAGAATATAATGTAGTTCTAAGTTGTGCAAGAATACCCGTCAAAATACTGTCATTTTTGAGCAAACCAGACTTGGCTTTTTCTTCCCATTTTTCTATTTGCTCCTTTGTCATCTGAGATTTCTGATCATCTGATAGAGGAGAATAATTTCGGTATTTTTCCTCAGTTAGCTTATTGTTAACTTTCTCAATTAATTCATTATACTTGTCTACAAAACCTTTAATATATTCATAAGTCTTTGTAGAGTCTGCAGTTATTGTTGCTTCTATAGGTTCTGTGACTTTCCCAGAAACTGGGTCTGTTCCCGCAGTAAAATCCTGCTTAATGTTATATGTTATGCCATCATAGGTAAATGAATTTGATGACCTTACGATCTTTGTTCCATCACTTAATGTGACACTTGCATCTGTTCCAGTACCTGAACCAGAAACACCGATAGCTGACATAAAGTTTCCAGTAGTGTCTGCCACCTCAACTTTTTCCATAGCTCCAGTTCCATTGGATTTAATTGAAAAACTATTCTTTGTAACATCATATTTCATTGTAACATTTAATTTTGAATTTGTATTTACTTCATCCATAATATCTTGAATTGATTTTTGTGATGCATCAAAGCTAAAGCTTGTACCATTAATTGTAAATGCTATAGTATTACCTGCCCCAGTAGAAAGAGCAGTACTCAAGGAATTAGTTAAGTCTGTTACATTTGCAGCCAAATCAATCTTGTTTGAAAGGTTTGACGAATCTAATCCAAGAACAGTTTTAGCTGTACTTGCGGAGTCAATATTAAAAGCATCAGTAGACCTAACGGTAGAAAACTTTATGCCATCAGATGTTGAATTGAAATCAACATTTATTTTGTCAGCTCCAAAGGCTTCATTTATTTTCTGTTGCAATGATGTTTTAAGGTCAGCCACAGTAGCAATACTTCCGTCTGTAGGAATACTAATACTTTTCTTATCACCATTTAAAGTAATTGAAAGAGTGTTATTTGATCCTGATATTGCTGCAAGGTCTGTAAGATTTATAGTTCCACCATCAATATCCTTGCTCACATTACCACCTGCTATAGTAGCTGAAGTAGCAGTTCTCAACTCAGTAATAGAATATTTCCCTGCCTGTGCACCTGATACCCCAGTTAGCGTTGCATAGTTTGTTGAAGCCGCATCACTGTAAGATGTTGCAAAGCTTGCAAATGAATTCACAGATTTCAGATTTAACGGAGAAGTAGTATCAAAATAAGTACTGTAGAAGCTCTGCAAAGAAGATGTTATTTCCCTATATGCCTCCGTCTTCCATTCACCAATCTGTACTTTTGCTTCAACCTTTTCAATTTTTGCTCTTTCAGCAGCAAGCATTTGCTTTACCACAGTATCAGTATCCATACCTGATGCTAAACCTGATAGCCTCATAGTGTTATTTGATAAATTATTAATACTAGACATAATTGTCACCTTCTTTCATCAACTAATATGCCAGCCATCTCACAAATCTTTGCTACCATATCTAAAATTTTCTCATTTGGTATCTCTTTAATAAGTTCATCAGTGTCAGAGTTATAAACCTTTACCATTATGTGATTTGTTTCATCATGTATTGAGAATTCAAATCTCCTGTTACCACCCTGGATGGCTTTATTTGCCTTTTCTATTGCCTCAATTACAACCCTTTCGGATACTGGCATATTCTCCCTATCATACTCATTCAACTGCGAAATATTCTTGTTACATGTACTAGACCGATCTTTATCAGTCCTTACTAAATTATTGTTGCCAGTACTAGAAGTACTTGTTTTATTAATTGAGGATCTATTATTTCCATTATTATTTATGTTGACATTAGTATCATTAGCTGTTATTTTCATACGACACCTCCTTGAACTCTTCTAATTATATTATCGGAAATTAAGTGTCAAGTGTTTAGTATTATTTGGTGAGGTTATTTTTAAATATTATTAGACATCAGCGGCGTTTCATCGAGGCGGGAGATATTCTCACCGCCTGAAAATCAAAGCGGTACCCGCCACTTATAGAAGTGGGGGATAGTAAAAAGTAATTTTATTTAATATTTACACAACTATAGCAGTTAAAAATTGTAGGTGCAGAAGAACTATACTATGAATTATACTACTAAATACTGTGTGTCTTCTCTAATAATTGTTTAAATTCTTCTTTAAAAAAGTATGGAGCTAATATCTGCATCAGCTCAAAATCCTCTTCTGAATCAATATCTAGAACCGCTGTGTCCTTCATCAATATAATATCAAATATACCGTCAAATGGCGATTTTGTTAATATATTTAATAGGGCATTTCTTGTGTAACAATATATAGATGCATTCATATCATAAACTGTTGGTGCTTGCTGTCTTGCTGTATAAGATGCATTTATTACTTTTTTCATCATACCATTATGTCCCTCTACCATATTGAAGTAAGGATTTCTCCTTGAAGGAACAACGGAAAATACAACATCACAAGTACCATTTTCTATTGCCTTATTTAATGCTTGTTGTATATTTTCAAGCTTTCTGAATGGAGATGTTATATCTAAGTCTATAATATATTCATACTTTTTATTTTTTATTTTTTCCATATATTCAAGTGAATACTTAACAACAGGCACTTTAGGTGAAGAATCCTGTGCAAGCTCACTTAATCTCTCTATACATTCCAAATCATATTTGCTAACTATTTTCAATAAATCTTCACTATCACTATTAACACATATATCAACTTCATGCTGAGTGCTTCTCTCTTTAAATAAGTATGCTGCAGCAATAGTGTATTTTATTAGCTCATTGCCATAAAATTCTCTAATGTTTTTATTTTTTACACCCTTTGACCCTGCCCTGCCACATATTGTAATCAATATATTCATTGTAAAATCCTCCCTAAAGCTAAATCCAATACATCCTTACATAGATTTACATTATTTATACCACTATTCTGGATAATATTATCTATAAAAAACTCCATTTCCCTTAAATACATAGTATTTTTATCAATGCTCAATTTAATACTATCTCGTCCATCACTAAATTTTAGTGTTTCATTGATAATATCTCCAGTTATAGTTCCATTTTGAGTAAATATTTCAATTTCACGCCTTGGTACTCTTCCAAAATAATCAACATGAAGTTCAACAACTTTATCTGTATATCGTGCAATATATACAGCTATATCTTCGCTATTAATTTCTAAATGTGAATATTTACCATATACGCATTTAACTTCTTCTGGAAAACCAAACAAATGTGTTATATAGTCCCATTCATGTATTAAATCAGCACGTACACCGCCACCTTCTTCCTTATCAGCACTATAAACCTTTCTATAATCTACAGTCGGTCTCCAATCAGGCAGGTAGCTTGAACATATTGCTCTAACACAATAAATTTTCTCATCTTTAATAATCTTTTTAAGTTTCTGAACAACACCTGAAAATCTTAATGGTCCTGCAACATAATACACGCCACCATCTTGTAATTTTAGTTCATCAAATTTATATTCTTTATAATCCACTATCGGTTTCTCAATAAACATATGCTTAGTTCTATTTTCCATTAACTTCATAGTATCAAAATGCATGTTTGTTGGATTAGTTATAAATACAATATCATAATCATTTTCTAGTTCATCCTCAGAATAAATAATCTTTTCAACTAAATCTTTTATCTCGTTATCTATAGGACTTAAAGTTTTTCTAAATGAATGCACGTGCATATTTATATTTTTTTTATCCGCAATAGCACTTAAATTTATAAGATGTCTCTTTCCTATAGATCCTAAACCAAAAAAACAAACCTTCATATTACCCCCATGCTACTCTGAGCTACACTCCCTCAATTTTGTCAATTATCTGTAGTGTATATTTATCATCCTCAAAAGTATATCTTTCTCTGTTGTCATTATTTCTAATTTTATTTATAAATGTTATAAGCTCATCAAGATAAGCGTTTTCAATAATATTATCTGAATATTTATTATCCTTTTGTATATTATCATATGTTTTTATATTCTTCATAATTTTATCTGATAAATCATATTTATATAAGCCATTCGGAGAACCATCCCACGTCAAATATAAGTTTTCTGAATATACTAACAATTCTCTTATCGCTTTACGTGATACAACATCTACTATTAAAACACCTTTGTTACCAGTTTCATGTTCTAGCAGGATTAAGTAATTATCAGGGTAATCTATTTCAAGGCTGGATATTTTGTCTTTAATGACTTTAACATCTTTAATTCTTCCAAATGTATTTATAATCCATGGCATGTCAATAGCCAATATCTCTCTGCATCCATTTGTTTGCTTGTCCCCGACAAAAAAGTTCCTATAATCCTCCCAAGGATGCCAATCTGGTAAATACTGTCCTACATGATACCTATAATTTACTTTTGATTTATCCTCTAATACAAAATTCTTAATAATTTGTATCTCATTACGGTAAAGTAAGGTTGAAGACAAAAATAACATGACATTATATTTATCAGCTTCTTTAATAATTTCATCATACTTGTTATGAAGTAAGTTAATCTCACTAAATACATGCAATCCTTCTCTTATAGATTCTAGAATAATACTGCCATGGCTTATAGGAGATGTGCACACCAGTACCGCATATGGGTTTTCAGTCTCTATCGCAAGTTTTAAACTGCTATACGTATTTATATTATAAAGAGCTTTTACCTGACCTCGTCTTTCTTCGCTTGTATCCACACCTGCCAACTCAACATCCTTGAATGTCTTTAATAGCAGACCTATTCTTCTTTTTCCCATAGAACCCAGACCAATTACTAGTAGTTTCATGTTTATTTTTAGAGTCCACCATCTCACATAAAAACAAAAATCATTTATTATCGTCTAATAAACTGATATTATACCGACTGATAGTCAAGTTTTAACCGTTGTTTGACTTTATAAATGAAATGTCATGGACTCTTACCTCCCATATGCTATTATTAATTTCTTCTTGTTTTTAATTCAAATTACTCAACTTTCCCACCAAAAAAATCTATCGGTGTTCAAACTTATCAATGGTTTGTTGCCGAAATAGTTGCTTGAATTAGTAATGGCTTATCTCAGTATTTTAGCTGTCGCACACATTCACCAATATAAATAAAAATCTAAATGGTTTCTCTGTTTATCAATTAATGTCATAGAATTCTTTTGTCTTAAACTCTGACATTACAGCATTTTGAAGCTGTAGTGCTATAGTTTTCGATGTGTTTATCCCCTCATATGGATTTACTATTGTTGCTAAGCTGTCTTGAAATTGGGAAGAAGATAACTGCCATAAAGCCTGTATTATATCCTCTTTTACAGCATTACAGTGTATAATAGAATTAGCACTTATTCGCCCTCTTTGCCTGTTGCCAATATTAATTGTACCAACTCTCATACTTGGAGCCTCTACAATACCGCTCGACGAATTGCCAACTACACCTGCACAGTATTTCATTGCACTTAAATACTTAACAACTCCTAGCGATTCGACAACCTTTATTCTACTTTTTAATTTATTTGAATAAATATCAAGCATATTATTTAATTGTTCTCTATTTGTATCAGCATTGGGTCTTGTAAATAAAATATTGTAATCAGGGTGCTCAATAATAGCATCAAGCAATGCCTTAAACTGACTTTCTTGTGATATAGATTCCATTGTAACTGGATGAAATGTTGCAAGAAGTGTATTTTTCATAGAAAATCCTATTTCATTTTCTAGCTCTTTTTTAGATAAAGGCTTAATGTTAAGAACATTCTCAACACCTAGTGCCCCCACATTAAACACTCTTTGCGGATTTTCTCCCATTTGTATAACACGTTTTCTATATTCCTCTGTTGATGTAAAATGAAGGTAACTCATCTTTGTTATTGCATGACGGAACACTTCATCATATGCACCATATGTGACTTCTCCACCATATAAATGTGCTATTGGTATTCCTAAAACAACCGCAGCGGATGCAATCGCACAAGTCTCATATCTATCTCCTAATAGAACTAATAATTCAGGTTCCAGCGATTGAAGTGCCTCACCAACACCTTTAATAGCATTCGACATTGTATTAATTACTCCTATAGGTGTATCGTCATCAATTATGCTGACACATTTATCTGGCTCAAATCCATCCTGAATTATCTCATTTATTGTTTCTCCGTATGCCTTTTCAAGATGAGTACCTGTAGCAATAACCTGAAGCTGAATTTTCTGACTTTGTCTTAAATCAATCATTAAAGGTCGGAGCAACCCATATTCCGCTCTTGTAGCTGTTACTACACAAATTTTTTTCATAATGTTATAAGCTCATCTTCCTCAAAATTCTTTGTTGCAGTTTTTCCTAGTACTTCAAACCATTTCATTGGTGATATTCCATTTCCAGGTCTTTTAGCTGTAATGTTTTCTTCAGAAAAAGTATCCCCTGCCATAATATTTATTTTTGCAACAATGCTTTTACGGGCAATATCAATATTTTTACTTTCTGATTTGGTTGGAATTTTCTCACCATTACCCAATGTTTTTTCGATAATTCTGATGCTATCCACCATTTTCTTTAATTCATTAGGTTCAAGGCTTGCCTTATGATCTGGTCCTTCCATATTTTTATCAAGTGTAAAATGCTTCTCTATTATTTGTGCTCCTAATGCAACTGCTGCAATTGGCACTTCAATACCAAGAGTATGATCAGAGTATCCCACTTTAACTCCAAACCGTTGTTTTAATGTGTTCATTGCCAATAGATTTACATCTTCATAAGGTGTTGGATATTCAGTATTACAATGTAATAAGGATATCTCACCAGCTCCATTTGATTTTAATATTTTTAAGGCTGATTCAACTTCATCCAAAGTACTCATACCTGTAGAAAGTATGACTGGTTTTCCTAAAGATGCTATTTTTATTAAATACGGAAGATTGGTAATCTCACCTGATGGTATCTTATAAATTGGCATATCAAGTTCTTCCAACGCATCAATGCTTTCAAAGTCAAAGGGGGTTGAAAGAAAAAGAATATTTTTTTCTATACAGTATTTTTTGACTTTTTTAAAATCATTTAAGGGTATTTCTAACTTTTTTACCATATCCAATTGACTTTCAGCATTATTGGTATTATTTTTTTGATACTCAGCCTTTTGTGCAAAGCAACTGATAATTTTTTCTGCTACGAATGTTTGAAACTTAACTGCATCTGCACCAGCGTTTACTGCTGCATCAATTAACTTGTATATTAATGAAATTTTTCCATTATGATTTACTCCTGCTTCAGCGATAATAAGTGTACTCACAGAATTCCAACCTCTCTGCACGGATTCCCATATGCTTTGATACCAGTGCCTATATGTTTTACTACAATGCTGCCAGCACCGATTAATGAATTATCCCCTATTTTTACTCCCTGTATAACTGTTGTTCCTATTCCAACATGTGTATGGTTGCCAATTGTAATATTCCCCCCCAATATGCAACCTGGAGAAATATGACTAAATGCACCAATATGGCATTGATGTTCTATTACAGCATTACTATTTATTATTGCCATGGAATTAATCTGAGAAAGAGCATTTATAATTACACCCTTACCAATAAAAGCACCTTCACCGATAGTACATCCCCTTCCAATTATAGCTGTTGAATCAATAATTGGCGGAAGATTGAATCCTATTTTTTTTAAAATATTATACATTTTTAGTCTTATGCTGGTATCTCCAATACTTCCAATTGCAATAACTGCATTTTGAACACCATTATTATATATCTCTTGAAAAATGCTATCATCTCCCAAGTAAGGAATTCCTAATAATGTTTTTTCTATATTTGAATTTGAATCTGTAAATCCAATCACGTTATAGATATTACTTGATAATAATGTATCTAGAACACTAGTGGCATGTCCACCACCACCTATTAACAAAATATTATCCATGCCCTTCCTCCATAGCTTTTCTCATTTCTTCTAATTCCTCTAACTGACCCATGTCTAACCAGCATTTCTCATTAATTGGATACACTCCGACATTTTCTCCTAACCTGCGATATTTCTCAATAATTTCAGGAAGGCTTATTGCTTCATTATCCTTCATTTCTTCAATAACCCGAGGCTCAAGTAAATACATACCTGTATTTGTTAAGAATGAATATTGGGGCTTTTCAGACATTTTTAATATTTTTCCATCTGTGTCAAGTTCTACAACGCCGTATGGAACTGTCATATGTCTGAATGCACAAACCATAGTGATTATATTTTTCTGTTGCTTATGCTGTTTATATATATCTTCATAATCAGCATCTATCAATATATCACAGTTGGAAAGAAAAAACGGCTTATCAATCATCCCCTTAAGAAGCGAAATACCTCCTCCTGTTCCAAGGGGCTTTCCCTCTTCTACAAAAATAAGGTTATACGAATATTGTACTTCAGAGAAGTATGATTTTATCATGTTTTTCTTATAATTAACAATCATATAAAAATCCTTGCAGTTAAACCCTTGAAATCTGTTTATTATATGTTCAACTATTGGAATATCCCCTATCGGAATTAATGGTTTAGGTAAGATTTTAGTATAAGGATAAAGTCTAGTACCAAAACCTCCTGCCATAATAACTATTGGAATATTTAAATTATGTTTTTTAGATATTTCCAAATCATTTGCAAAAATAACAGAGACTATAATGCCATTATCATTTAATACAGGTAATGCATTTATAGAATACTTTTTCATTACTTTTTTTGCAGAGTCCTTGTTCTTCTCAAGAATAAATCTAGGCTTATTATTTGCAATATCAATAACAGGTGTTTGTATAGATCCACCCTTTACAATAAATCTTCTGATATCCCCATCTGTAACAACAGCCTCTAATTTCCCATCTTGAGCAACCATTGCCATTTGTCTGCCAGTTGCATTAAATATTCGCATCACTTCTAGAATTGTTGCATCTTTAGTGACTACTAACTCTGATAGCTCCATATATTTTACACATCCTGTATTATAAATAAAATTTAGTTACGTATACATATTTTAACTAATTTTTTCCTGACAAAATCTTTTAATAAACTCCGATACATAGTAAACTTGACTTTCAACAAGATTTGTACTGCATGGGATATTTATTATATTATTATAATACTCAATTGCTTTTTCAATTCTATATGAATAACAGTTTTTGTATGGCTTTTGCTCATGAATTAGCCCCCATATAGGTCTGGTCTGAATATTATTATCACATAAATATTTAATCATGTCATCTCTACAATAATTATTTAATACTAAAGAATAAAACCAATAATTTGGTCTAATATTATCCCTAAAAGGTAATATTCTTGCACTATTAATACTATTTAATTCATCACAATACAAATGATAATTTTTAGTTTTAACATTTATAAAATTTTCTAATTGCTCTAATTGTGCAACCCCTAAGGCTGCTTGTAGATTTGTCATTCTATAATTATAACCAATTTCATTATGAATAAAATTAACTACATCATCCTTTGCCTGCGTGGAAAGGTATTTAGCACGTTTTACCATATCCGTATATTTAGATACTAACATACCACCGCCACCAGTAGTTATAATTTTGTTACCATTAAATGAATAGACACCATAATCACCTATAGTACCTGCAAACTTGCCCTTAAATATTCCTTCTTTATAAAAAGTACCCAAAGCTTCCGTTGCATCCTCTATAATAATTAAGTTATATCTGTTTGCTATAGAAATTATAGATTGCATATCTGCCATATTTCCAAATACATGTACAACGACAACAGCTTTAATATGCTTTTTAGTCTCCTTGTTAATAAGCCTTCCATCAGCCATTTCGCATCTGTTAGCACAAAAATCCTCTAATTTATTTGAATCCATGCAAAGTGAATCGTCGCAATCCATAAAAATCGGGTCAGCATTAACATAACGTACTGGATTCACAGCAGCTATAAAAGTAAGCGTTGGAACAATAACTTCATCTCCGCTCCCAACACCAGCAAGCATTAATGCTAAATGAATCCCCGCAGTGCCGCTTTGACAAGCGGTGGCGGCTTCAACCCCTAAATATTTTGCAAACTCTGATTCAAACTGAGTTATCATTTCACCCCCAGTAGAAACCCACTCTTTCTCAACAGCTTCTGTTACATATTTTAGCTCATTGCCTTTCAAGTTAGGAACAGAAAGTGGAATAAACTCAGTCATTAGAAACACTCCCATTAAAATTTAAACATTGTAAATATCGGTCTTATATTTGTTAAGATTTCTGCTCAGAAACTCGATAGTCTCAGAAATACCTTGTTTAAATGTATATTTTTGAGTCCAGCCAGTAAGTCTTTTGATTTTTTCATTGCTTCCCAAAAGCCTCTCGACTTCACTCTTATCTGGTCTAAGCCTTTGATTATCACAAACTATTTTTGCATTTGGATTTATTTGCTCAATGAGTTCATTCGCAAGCTGCCCTATTGATATCTCTTGCTGAGTAGCTATATTTATTTCCTCACCAATAGTCATATCAGCCTTTGCAATCTCAATGAACCCATTTGCAGTATCTTTTACATAATTGAAGTCTCTAGTAGGCTCTAATGACCCCAATTTAATTTCAGTTTTTCCACTTAATAGCTGTGTAATAATTGTTGGAATTACAGCTCTTGCAGATTGCCTCGGACCATAAGTGTTAAAAGGGCGTACAATGGTTACAGGCAAATTAAAGCTACGATAAAAGCTTTCTGCCAATCTATCTGCTCCTATTTTTGTAGCAGAGTAGGGTGATTGTCCTTGAAAGGGATGATTTTCATCAATAGGTACATATTTTGCTGTTCCATATACCTCAGATGTCGATGTAACCAACACCCTGCCAGTATCAAATTCCCGAGCTGCCTGTAGTACATTTAGAGTACCTTTTATATTTGTATCTACATATGAATCTGGAGAGTGATAACTAAAAGGTATGGCAATTAATGCTGCTAAATGAAATACTATATCCACACCTCTCATAGCTTCTCGTACTCCATTAGGGTCACGTATATCCCCAGCAAATATATCTATTTTTGATAAAATCTCTTTTGGTAAAGTATCCAACCATCCCCAATTGTTAAAAGAATTATAAAATACAAAAGCTCTTACCTCATATCCTAATTCAACTAACATTTCAGTCAAATGACTTCCTATAAATCCATCTGCTCCTGTTACTAAAACCTTTTTCATATATTCACTCCAGTTATAAGGCTTATTTGTAATTAAAAACCCTCTATGGTTAATATTTTAGGTCTCGAATTTAGTTTTTATTATTTATAACCAAAACAGCATCTTCAATTATTGGTTTTACATTATAATATAAAGCATCTGCCATTCTTATATAATCATTTTGCTCCATTACATTTAAAAGATACGCTAATAATTCATCCTTCTGCTCTAGTATTTGCTGATTATTTACAAAATTCTCAGCAAAAAACACTGCTATATCATTACATATACCAACGTAATCCTTTTTTATTTCGTTAGGAAGTTTAAAATAAATATCAGCTACAAAAGACTCTATTTTTTCTGAAATATCCATTTTCACACCTCCACTTTGTCAACTTTATCTATATGTGACTCAAGAATTTCTATATAAGCATCTATACTTTCTATTACTTTCTTACTTACTGCTTTTAGAGTCTTATAATACTTTAGGTTTATTTCATACATTTTCTTTTCATCTTCCTTTTCAAGCATCATTGGAAGAGAGTGAATATCACGATTATACGCTATTGTTATTGACTGTACAATAAACCTACCTGCTAAATTA
>JAEWST010000083.1 GCA_023398105.1 Bacillota bacterium
GGCTTAATATTAGCCCCTCCAGGGCATTGTTACTGGTTACGCCTAAAGGCGTGGTTTCGCAATACCATTTTTACTGGTAACCTCTTAAAAGAGGCTCTCTGTTACTTCCTATTTTTCTAATTTATCATTTTCTTCTTGCTCTTTTATATATTTTAAAATAGTTTCTTCATTCACATTTCCTACTGTCGTGACATGATAGTCTCTTGCCCAAAAATGTCTATTACCCCATTTTTGTCTGTATTCTGGATGTCTGTCAAAAATCATTAATGCACTTTTACCTTTTAAGTATGCCATGACTTCTGATATGCTAAACTTTGGCGGAATTCCTAAATACATATGAATATGATCCTTGCATACCCTTCCATCAATCAGAGTTATTTATTTCATCTCACATAATTTTTTTATTATTTCAACAATATCCTTTTTGGTCTCCCCATACATTATTTTTCTTCTGTATTTGGGAATAAAAACAATGTGGTATGTGCAATTCCACCTCGTATGTGCTATACTTTTATTATCCATTTGGATGCCTCCTATGATTTGATATTGGCCTGCGAAACCTATATCATAATATCATAGGAGTTTCTTTTACTCCTAGTAACACTACTGCTTATTCTATTCGCCCCATCTCAGATGGGGGATTAATATACTGTTTCATTTAACCCATTCCTCTTTGGGTTGGTTTATTCTACATGACCTCACGTGTAGGTGTGGATTCCGTTGGTAGTTACCATTGAGGTTCTTGGTTCATAGGGTGTTTTATAAAAAAACCTCATCCAAAAGAAACAACGATACAAGGGGGTCCGCTAAGAGTTCTTTTGAACTCTAGCAGACTCCTGCCTGTTATTCTTCTGGCTTATAAATTCCAGCATCTGAAAATATCGGTTCTTCATCTTTTACATTAATAATTTTCAGAGAGTA
Source organism: Bacillota bacterium (assembly GCA_023398105.1). GTDB lineage: Bacteria > Bacillota > Clostridia > Acetivibrionales > DSM-1351 > Ruminiclostridium. Next base: position 922 of record JAEWST010000083.1, read on the forward strand.
CACACCAATATTTTTAGGATGGATATCATCTTTTGTGTATTCTAATATGGAAAACAGGTATTGCTCTTGATTTGTATATACACTATACCGAAATCTAGATTTTATTATTTTCTGACCATAATCACCTGTTTCATCAATAGAACCTCCTATGCTCTCCCAAGATTTGATATTTCCTTCGATAAGAGTGAATACATAATCTATCCTTTCATCAAGGTTTTTTGCTTCATTCAAAGCTTGTTCAGAGAACATCGCTTTTATGCTGTCTTTATCCTTGTTTTTTATATATTCAATTATTTGTTCCAAACGAGCATCAGCTTTTTCATCTTCATTATACTTGTTAAGCATATCTGTTCTTGACCCTCCTAATAATGAGCATGAACTCAGTAATATTATATTTAATATAAGAACCAGAACAATAATTTTTTTACTCATCGTAGCCCTCCTTTTAAAATTCAAATTTGGCAATGTATTTTTTATCATCAAGCACCCACCTCTTATCATCAGGGTCTAATGAATTTTTAAAATCAGTGTACATGGTGCTATTATTGAAAGTTACAGAGTAAGAAGCTGTTAGGCTACTGGCTTTCACATTTTTATACGCTGGATTAAAGCCTGTTATCCACCATTGCTTGTTGCTTGGTGCATAACTAATGATTGTATTTCCTTTAATATTTTCCTTTAGATTCAGCGTCATTGTCATAGCAAGACTTTTATCAACAGCCCATTGAGGAGTATCATAACCTGCAACTGTCATTCTCTTGTATATTCCTAACTCCGCACCTGCTCCTAAATTTATGTAATCGCCTTTCCAAGCCCATAACCTATAATCTTGTCCACCACTTCTAAATTGGGATATTGCTGGCAACATACTTGTGCCTACGCCGAAAAAGAAATCATATGAAGCGTTATACCCAAATTTAGCTTGCCAACAGTCAAAGTTTGCGTGATAGACACCTTTCGAGTCTTTATACATATTCAGAAAAACCTCACCTGCAGTAGCAGTGTCTATTTTTAACACATTACTTGCAACCCATTCCGCTCCATGTATCGTTGTGCTCGTTACTGCACTAGCACCATCATAAATCTTTCCACCAAACAATTTCAGCCAATCTACTGCGTCTTTCCCAAAACCCGTCCCCTGAGTTGGCAATTTAGGTCCACTAACCCTATCATTGATATCATTACTTTTTTTACCTCCACTATTCTGTCCATCACACAAAGCTGGATAAGTTTTTTTAGTACTTGGGCCAGGATATACATCTTTTAAAGTATATCCTGTACCATCTCCACGTTCTCCACTTTCACGGTATTTATTTCTTAACCTCTCAGCTTGATCATGCCAGTATACCGTACCATTTGTTGAACTTTTATTATTTGCTTTGGATGATATATTATATTGCTGTCCATAGTATTCAAGTGCTTCTAATTCTGTCTTCCATTCATCACCTATTTTTATAGTTTTTTCATCATTTGATAAATGCGATTCATCCCATTTAGTTACAACATGCCCTGTTGGGTCAAAATAAATTATAGGGTTATTGTAACAATAGGTGTATAAATTTAATGATAGAGGGTCATTTCTATCACCCAAATACGTATCTTCCTGCAAAAACCTTGCAATCTTTGGGTCATACATTCCTTAACGAGATAATATATTACTTAAATTTAGTAGCCATCATTTTTCAGATGGCTATTTGGTCTTTTTGTTTTCAAGGTGCTGAATTTATACTATTCCTTAATTTTAATATAATTTAGCTTGATTATATCATTTCTATGTTTGATTGGATAGAATTGGATATAAATTTTGAAAATCAACTTTTAAGTAAATTTGTATTAAATGATGGATGGACATATTCCTTACCACTTTTCATCATTCCATAGACTATATTTACAATTCGTCGCATAACAGACTTTATTGCTTGATTTGTTGTTTTGCCCTGTGACAGTTTTCTGTTGTAATACTCGTAAAATATACCATTTACAGGCTTGTCCTTGTTACGACCTGCATTGATATTTCTTGCCGCTATTCCTTGAAAAATATAATGTAGTCTACGATTTCCAAACCTGTTTTTAATGTCTAAATGTAACTTTTGAATAAATATTTCACAAATACCCCATAAAAGTTTGACCCATAAAAAAACTGTAGAAAGTTACGCTGTTCTTTCACGTAACTTCCTACAGTTTCCATGCCTGCCAAAAAATTCAGCAGGTCAACTACTATTCAATTTATTACTATAGCAGTAGAACTTAATATATCTTTCAACAGCTAAAGTTTCTTCTAACTAGTCTTTCTATTAAATCAAGCCTGAGTTTTTCAAAATCTTAGTAATTATTGATGCTACCTCTGCACGAGTAATATCACTTTGAGGAGCAATCAATTTTCCACTAGTACCTGAAATTATATTACTATTAATACAAGCAGCAACAGACATTTTTGACCAGCTTGATACCTTATCAGAATCCTTAAAGCTACTTAATATGTTGTTCAAATCATTTTCATTCAAATCATTTTTTATTCCAGCAAGCTTCATAGCCTTTGCAACTATTACCAAAGCTTCTTGGCGAGTAATTTTGCTGTCAGGTTTGAATAAATTATTTGTATAACCTGATACTAAACCATACTCATAAGCTGTACTAACTGAATCATAATAAGCAGACGATTTTGTAACATCCTTGAAGCTATCCACTCCTGTGCCATTTCTATATAGACCTAAAGCTTTAACAACTGAGTCTATAAACTCACCTCTGTTAATACTCACATTAGGGCTAAAGTTTTCATCGCTAGTTCCACTCATAATAAGTCTTGAAGCAACTGTGTTTACTGCATCCTTTGACCAATGCTTCTGAACATCACTATAAGTTTCAGTATTAGCAATAACAGTATATGTACTATTTGTCATACTCTTTATCTTCGCATAGTATTTACCGTTTACAAGAACTATTGAAGTTGGAATATGAGAGAAGCTACCGTCTTTATTCAAGACTACAGCTGTAGCTATTTCCTTTGGATTAACACCATCAGGAATTGCTATCATTCTCTCAATATAGCTGTCAAATTTTGATACATCAATAGTTTTGTCTCCATTAGTCACAGTAATATCAAAGTCAATAGGCTTTGTCACAAGCTTATGTTTGTGCTTTTTAGCATTTTTCTCAGCTAAGTCAGTTTTCTCATCAGATGATTCTTCTATTTTAATACTTATGGTTATGTCCTTTAAATCTTTACCCAATTCTAAAGCTATTTTTTCGATATTAATTTTAGAAGCAGGAAGAATGTATGTTGCATTCTCAGTATTAATTTCCAGTACAGCATTTTTTGCTTTCAAATCTTTGAAGGTTTCACCTTCCAAATTACCTACTACAACATTAGAACCATTCTTAACATCAATAGTAATAGTCAAATTGCCGTCTTTGAGCATATCTTTTATTGCTTTGTCAAGAATTTTTAGTATTGTATGCTTTTTACCTTTTTCAAGCTTTGATATTATTTCGGCAAACTTATCTTTTTTGCCATTAATTTTTATTTTGTCATCATCATTTGGTTTTGTTCCAGAACCCGAGCCTGAGCCTGAACCCGAACCATTGCCTGAATCTGTTCCTTTTTCTAACACTAATTTGACAGCGCCTATTTTATTTAAACTAGACCAGCCATTGTTAGAAATATCGTTCCAACTAGTAGCACTATCTCTCGTACCATCACTATTGTCTGAATTATTAACTTGAAGATCAAAGCCAAGAACACTTCCTTCTACTGCATCAATCTTATCCAAGTCAATAGCAGCTTCTACAATATAACCTGTATCTGTAACTATTGCTGCAGATGTAAGTGTACTTCCGCCTGGATTGCTTCCAAAGCTCTGCTCATTTTTGAAATTAATTCTATACTGACCATCATCATTTCCGTAAATATCAGTCCTATCATTTTTTTGATCAACAAATATTTCTAGAGAATCCTGCTGGTAAGTATCCGTACTTTCTTTATGTAAACTACCATCTGTCACTGTAGCATATACATAGAGTTTATTATCATCCCACATAGTTCTTGCAACTGCAGTAGCACCTGATGAACCAATAACAAATTTATTAACACTGATTTCATTTGCTTTGTCCCATATAGCATCTTTAGTTCCATCAATTGTAGGTGTGCCTTTTATCGCTTCAGTTGCGCCTAACTCTTCACTAAGAGTCAAAGTTCCAATATTGTCTTTATTATCATCCTGATTATTTGTTATATCATTCCATGAAATCTTCGTTCCATTACCATCAACAAAACGTATATCAAATGACAATTTATCATTCAAAGCAACTGCTGCAGATAATGGTATCCTTGCTTCTATTATATAACCATTATCAGTTTCAATAGTTTTGAAATTATTATTAGATTTTTTCCGTTCAAATGTTGTTTTAGTATCATTTACAAATACATCTATTGAACCCGCTTTATTAGTCGAGTACGTATCTGTTACCTCTGCTAGCACATACAGATTATTTTCATCCCAACGAGTTTTAAAGGAACCTACATAACCGTTATCACCTTGTACTAAAATTGGTGCATTAGCTTCCCATAGAAGTTCACTCTTTCCATCAATTTTAGGCGTTCCCTTTGGTGCTGATAAATTCTTAATTAAAATTGGTAGATTTGCAGCATATTCTGAATAATCCGGATTCGCTAATACAACACCCCAGTAAGCATATTTTGCTTGTTGATTTGTATCAAAAAGCAGCGGTTTTTCAAGCCTTGTAATTGGGAAGGTTGACAGCCATGTATTAGCGTCAGAAATTCCCCATATAGCTACACTACTGATGCAATCCTTTTTATCATCTAATGCTATAAAGCCTTCAAATAACTGTTTATAACGGTAGCCCTGTTCATGCAGTACTGCTGTTGGAACATCCCCATTAGCTGTTGACTTAGCAAAGTCACTAGAACCATCATCATAATTACTTACATCTAACTCAGTAACTTGATTGTCAAGACCTGCATCTGCAAACTTCTCAATAGAAGCGATAATAGAGGCTACAGATGGAGAAGTACGTCCTATATGGCACTGATGACCTACACCATCAATTAACTTTTCATCTTTATTTATCTCTTGTACAAGAGAATATAAGAAATCACGCTTTGCAGGTTGTTCTGTATTGAAATCATTTATATATAGCTTACCTGTATAGCCTTTTGCAGCCAATTCATCTTTTGCTGTTTTAAAGGCTTCCTTGATGAAATCTTTTCCTGTTATAACATACCACTTGCTCCTGCGCATACCATCAGGCTCAGCTGGATCAATAACCTCATTAACCACATCATAATAGTCTATGTACTCACCATATCTATTAATTATAATCTTAATATAAGTTTTCATTCTATCAAGTACAAGTTTCTTATTTTCAGCCTGTTTTGCAGGGTCTTTCTCTATTAGAACCAATCTGCCATTTGCATCTGTTGTTGTCAGCTCGTTTCCATTTTCATCTGTAAAGAGCCAGTCAGGTGTCTGACTATGCCATACAAAAGTGTGCCAACGCCATTTCATATCATTATCTTCTGTATATTTTTTCATATCATCAGATTTTTCCCAGTATAAATTTGCTTCTGTAATATCATTAAGAGCAAGAAAAGTTTTTGGTAATATATTTTCAGGCTTATTATCATTTCCCGAAACAAAACTGTTAAAATGCTTCTTTAGCAAATCACCTGAAGCTCCTGTATATTCAACAGGAACTACTGAGGCTCCAAATTCAAAATAATCTTTATATACATCCTTTAAATTAGGGATATCTTTCTGAATACCTGACGGAGGAATATAAGTAACACAGAAATCATCAATATAGAACGATGATGTGTCACCCCTTGATTCTATATACAAGCTTACTTGCTCCGCATCATATGCCATTAAATAATCAAAATTAAGCTCAACCCATCCGTCGCTTGCAGTAATAACATAAGGACTATTTACCGAGCCAAAAAGATTTGCATAATTTGTTTCTCCATCTTTAGTATATGCCATTGAGAGTATTATACTTGATTGAGTAGTACTAGGTGCTAATTTCACCCAAGTAGAAATATTATATTTAGATCCCTTAAGCATCTTTCCACTTACATCTAACATAGGACCATCATTTTCATTTACTCTGTCAGTTGTAAGCAAACTATAAGTTCCTGTTTTACTATCTGCATCAGTTACTGTAACGTTACCACCGATTCTCGCTGAAAATCCCTGCGTAGTATTATCTTCAAATCCTATATTTTTTACTCCAGCTCCTGGACGAGTAATAGTTATATCATCAATATAGAAGGAATCAACAGCGTCACTGCTTTCAAAGTACAAAGTCTGTTCAGCCATATCTTCAGTAAAGGAATATGTACCACTTATTTCATGCCAATTACTATCATTGATTGTTCCTGTTGTAGCAACCTGCTTATATTCTGTGCTTGCTCCGTCGCTAGTCGACTTTTGCTGCATTGTTAAACTAATTGCACTAGGTGTTGTAGCTGCATTAATGGACTTGACCTTTGCCTTCATTATGTATGTTACATTTTTGTCCAATTTGCCTAATGCATTTAAACTTGCACCGTTCCAATTAGCACTTCTGCCTGTTACTTTTATGCTGTTTGGTGATGAAACTGTTGCCTCTGTAGATATATCAACATTAACTCCTGCACCTCTTGGAGACCATCCCTGTGTTGTCCCATCATCAAAATTATATTCATAGCTCTTAATACCTGTTGCTGGTGTTTCTGGTTTTGAATCATCTATTTCAACCAATGTAAAAGTTATGTCATCAAGAAAATAGTCAGGTGTATTATTACTATCGGCAGATTCAAATTTTATGCTACTAGCAACCATTATTGAGGAAAGTGAAAAAGTTCCCTCAAGCTTTGTCCACTCGTTAGAAGTAACATCGCTGCTTGCTGCAAGCTGATCATAAGCATCACTGTCTGCTCCTGTATCAGTATGCTGATGTGTAATCTTCAACGCACCGCTTTCTGCTGATACAAGCTTTACATACCCCTCTACCTTATAATTTCCAGCTGGGAATGATGTAATATTCAGCTGTGCTCCCTCCCAGCTTTGAGAAGAATTTGATGCCTTAAGCCCATATGAACCACTTTTTGCAGCAACAGTATCATCAACTACATCAACAGTAATGCTGCCTGCTGCTCCCCAACCTTGCAAAGAATTATCTTCAAAATCAAATGTTTTAGTGTCACCAGCATTAACAAATGCAGAATCTGCTGCTTGAACAACTGACATGCTAATAGGTAAAAAAGATGTTAAAACCATCGTTATTACCAAAAGCAAACTTATTTTTTTTGACATGCTCCTACCTCCTAAATTTTTTATGTGTTTTTCTTACTCAAACTTCGTACATTAAAAAGCACCTATAATTACTGATATTAGCATACTTCAGTTAAATGGAGTATGTGTTTTCTTCAATTGTATTACTTTTTTTATTTCCCAAAAAATGTGATATTTAAGTGCTGAAAGTACTATATAATTTTTGATAAAAAGTTGAACTTAAATTAAGATATTATTGCTATATTGCTTGATATTACAAGGCTTTTAGCAGTATATCATGCTTCGAAGTTTGAGTTATTTACTCTACCTATTTTGCCTAATAAGTATAGGATTTTATAGTATATTAACTAATATCCCCCTTTCAAAATAACAATATTTCTAGCTTGTGCTTAAGTTTAACTCCAGCATAAGCTTGATAACTGTTATCCAGAGCCCAAGTGCAACTTCTCTAACACTGATATAATTAGTAGTGGTAGTATTAACACAACAGACATAGGATAAACATTTATTCTAAAATCCCTATTTAGGCAAACCAAGTGCAAATTAATATTATAACGCCTAGATTCAAAATGAAATTTTTCGATGTACATAAATTTATACACCGTCAAAAACCACTTGTGGTTTTTGTGGCTCGAAAATGCACCTTGTTTGTACATACTTTATTTTCGAGCTATTACATCAGCGGCGTTTCATCGAGGCGGGAGATATTCTCACCGTCTGATAACCAAAGTGGTACCCACCACTTATAGAAGTAGGGGACATTTTCCTGCCTCGTTATATTATAATACATTATTAATCAAACAAAGCAAGTAGTTAAATTACTTATTAAATTAGAAAGCTAGTAAAACACTTATATTTAGTTCATTTTCTTGATTTTATACCAAACATTCTTAGGGAAATATATTTACTTGGCATTACATAGATGTGCTTTAAAATTGAGTATGTATTCTGTGATTTCCCTAAAAACCATAAGAAAAATTATAAGAAACTTTCAATAATTCAGGAAATACTTTATTATTAAAATAAATACACACAATATATAAAATACTATTATATTTAGTATAAGTCAATGGACTAATAAAATTTTACAAACTAACTCATTTGATACATTAAAGTTCAGCCTAAAACATCACAATTATTAGAATTAATTATAATTATTTCAATAATATGTTCTTACTGTTTAAAGAAAACCTATAGTGAAAAAGTTGTTATTGGGAAACAGCTAATATAATAATACCCATATGTAATAGTTATTACCAAACCGTTAAGATTTTTTATATAATTATTTTGAAATTTTTATCTTTTGAAAAAGGGCATATCTTGTATATGCTATGTATTTCTATCAATATTTAGACTCGAATAGTTAAGCTCTTGTAATATAATCCAGCAATTAAAATTTAAAAATAGTCACTTTCTAACAATTATTGATAATTCGCCTAGCTATACATAGTATTTTTTGTAATATTTAATTGTAAGATGCACTAAAACAGGTTATAATTGTAATATAACGAGGCAAAAAATATTCCCCATTTCTATAAGTGGTGGGTAACGCTTTGATTTTCAGGCGGTGAGAATATCTCTCGCCTCGCTTACACGCCGCTGATGTTATGAAATTTTTCTACAATCGAAAAGTTTCATTTTAAATCTAGGCGTTATAATAGGTGTCTCAATTTTTGCTATTTAAGCAAGTACTTCTGAACCTTGAAAATTCAATAATGTGGCTAGTACTATGCTAAGGCAATAGTTATCATCTGAAAATTAGATTTCAGAAATGACCATAGCATAATTAACACATAGAATTTTCACCAAATATACAGTGGAAATTCGATTGTCGTATTGAACTGCAAGGATTATAAGAAATTCTTTGGTACTCTAGGTATTTGACATAAAATTGTATTATTCTTCAAGAGGTACAGATTCTTTTTATTGATTTTTTCAGAAATAGTTAATAAGATATTTCGATTTCCATCTTCTACAATAAAGAATTGTATATTTGAGCTTTCTGCTCAATCCCCCATTTAATTGTTGCTTTTTCTTAATTAATATTATACTATATTTTACTCCGAATTTTCTATTGTGCATAAATGATAAAAATATGCTATATTAACTTGAAATTTTATGGTTTTTGCTGATTTTTTCAATTTTTAGACTAACTAAGCAAACTAATTTTCCTATGCGCTTGTATGTATGCTTTTATGTAGTTGCTACAGGGATAATCATGTCAATTCAGATTAGAACTAAACATTTTTTTATTTTGCTTTAAGCAACTCTAATTAGATGTATAGTTCTTTAATGTTGTACTGAGTATATTTATTATCCTTTAGTTCAACCTAGACTATTGGTTTCTAGCCGATAGTAATTGACTTTGAAAGTAAAATTTTGTTTTTAGCGGTTCATTATTCGTTGTATTAATTTTACATTATATTGATGCTATAAGCTAAACATTTTTATTTTATAAAATAGTTTTTTAATTGCATCAATGCTTTTTGAGATTATTTATCCAATAACTTGTTGTTAATCTTAATATTATAGGAGGGTATTTTGTATGAAAAAAGGTCGTATGCTAATCATGTCATTAGTTCTAGCACTTGCTACAAGTGTTTTTTCAATGACATTTGTATCTGCAGCAACGCTGTATGGTGATTTAAACCAGGATGGTGCAATAGACGCCATAGATTATGCTGCAATGAAAGGCTATCTTTTAGGTAGTTCAGTACTTCCTGCTCCTGAAGCAGCAGATTTAGATGCAGATGGTACTATCAATGCTCTTGATTACTCATTACTAAAACAGTATTTGCTTAAAATGATTGATAAGTTCCCAGCTGATAAAGGAGAAACTGTAAAGAAGACAGAAGCAGAAAAATTGCTTGGAGACATAATTTTCTCTGTACCTGGTTCTACCTTTAAAAATTCACTTTCAGTATCTTTGAGTACAAAAATTGAAAATGCTCAAATACGTTATACAACTGATGGAAAAGTTCCCACTATCAGTTCTAAATTGTATTCAAGTGCTATTTCAATAACAAAGACAACACAATTAAGAGCCCAAGCTTTTGTAGATGGAGCAGAAAGCGGCAAGGTAGGCACAGCCGTTTATGTTTGCAGTTCAATAGATGCCACTCATGATTTGCCTGTTGTAATTATTGATTCATATGGTGCTGGAAAACCAGGTAAAGAAGACTATTTTGATGCTGCTATCATGGTAATGGAGCCAAAAAACAATCAAACTACATTGTTACAAGCTCCTTCAATTGCTACACGTGGTGGCTACCATGTTCGTGGACAATCTTCCTCAAATTTTGAGAAAACACCTTATAGACTCGAATTCTGGGATAACAAAGATGGAGATGCAAAATATTCAATAATGGGTCTTCCTGCTGATGGAGATTGGTGTTTACTTTCACCATACCCTGATAAATCCTTAATTCGTAACGCTTTTACATATGAATTAGGAAACTCAATGGGCTTAGAAACACCTGGCTACACTTTTGTAGAGGTATACATCAATATTGATAATCAGCCAGTATCTTCTGCTGACTACCAAGGTGTTTACTTGCTAACTGAAACCATTGAAATAGACAAAGACCGCCTAAATATAGAGAAGCTTAAACCAGAGGATCTATCAGAACCGAATATTACAGGCGGTTACTTAATGCAGTTCAATATGATGGCAGCAGATCCTCCACTAATTAGAGGTAATGGATGGTCTGACCTTGAGCTGACAGAACCTGACGATGCTACACCTGAGCAATTGTCTTGGATAACAAACTATATCCAAAAAACTCATAATGCTATCCACAGCTCAAATCCATCAAATCCAACTACTGGTTATCCTGCATACATAGATGTTGATTCATATGTAGATTTTATCATAATTAATGAAATGGCACGTCAAGGTGACTCATACATCCGTAGTCAACGTATATTTAAAGACCGTGGCGGAAAGATTAATGCTGGTCCTCTATGGGACTTTGACCTTGGTTATGAATGTACCACAGGCTTTGGCTGGGGTGGTGGAACATCTTCTACTGTAGAAGGCTGGCAGTTCCAACCAATGTTTGGTGGAAATAGTACTTGTGACTGGTACTTAACATTAATGAAGGATCCTAGTTTCCAGCAGAAAATTGCTGCTCGTTGGAGCTCATTACGTAGCGGACCTTTATCTGATGCAAATCTTATAGCTAAACTACAGCAGTTAACTACTCCATTGAGAAATGGTGCACAACGCAACTTCCAAAAATGGAATATTCTAGGAACTTCACAAATAGGTGGTTTTGGAACACAAACAACTCAGACTTGGCAGCAGCAAATAGATATTTTACAAAACTTTGTAATTAAGAGAGCTGCTTGGTTAGACAGATCTGGTTGGAGACCTTAACCCGTTATTCTTCATCTGAAGCTTGAAAATACGTTATCCAGCGTCATACCGCCGATAATACTATACGCATAAAAATGAGGTGTTATCGGCGGTATGCGTCTGATAAACGCTTACTAAATTGGGATTCAAATGTAAATGCATGATTATTTTTATCACCTTGGCAATTGTTGCGCATAGCATTTGTCAAATGATTAAATATTCATTTCAACCTAAACAAAGAATACCTGTAGAACTACATTTATTTATATTTATTAATCAAGCTTGCATTCAATCCATAATATTTAATAGTAGTTATTTACTAATATATATAAAAAACAAGTAACCAGACAATTGTCTGGTTACTTGTTTTTTAGCCAACTTTCACAACAAAAATGCTTTATTACAGTTGAAGGAGTTGTATTTACTTGAGAATCTCAAAAACTAGTAATAGCTCCTAACAAATATTTTTTCATTAATGCAAAATCAATTGCATTAATATTTCCATCTCCATCAAGGTCTGCAGCAATTTTATCATCTACCTCTGGCAAATCACTAATTACTCCCAACAAAAACTGCTTCATTAATGCAAAATCAATAGCATCAATATTTCCATCTCCATTTAAGTCACCAGTTTTATCCTTATCTAGTGAAACAAATATCCCCTGCTTTTGTATATCCTCAGCTACTAATCTAGCCAACTCAGTTGCACCAGCTCTGTTAGGATGCACAGCATCTCCGCTCATAAATATTGCAAGAGTTGCATTTTGACCAATACTAGTAAAATACTTAGAACTTAACACATTCAGGTCTACCAGCGGAACTTTCTCTTCTTTTGCAAGAGCAAGTGTGGAATGTCTATAATATCTGTTTTCTGATGTATGCACATTTGAAGAATTAAAATCTGTTGATCTTCCTTGTGGTGTTACCAATACAATAGTGGCACCTTTTGCTACTGTTTGTTTTACCATATCCCTCATTATTTCTTTGAACTGGGCTTCAGTTGTATTGTTCTTTGCGGCTGTGTCGTTTATTCCGAATTCTAATAAGAAATAATCACCAGGCTTAATGTATTTAAGAATTGCTTCAAACTGTCCATCATCTCTAAAGCCTCTGGCACACTGTCCGCTTGCCGCCATATTTCTAACTTGAAATTCTTTTGTATCAACAAATTTAGAAAGCAATTGCCCCCAACCAGCCTGTGCACTAGTGTCTATTGGATAGTAATTGCAAGCTGTTGAGTCTCCTCCTATGTATATAGTTCTGTTTGTTGCTGCATTATCGGATATTTTCTTAATTGTCAAAGCGCTTAGTGTAAAGGCGGTTCCTGCCTTACCTTCTGTAACCAATATATTTAACTGCCCGTCTGTAATAGGAATTTGAAATTTGTCCTTTGCAGAGTTTCCAGTCATATTGATTATTTGAAATACCCCTTCTGCTGCAACACTTGCTCTTGATGTATTTCCCAATGTTACTCCAATCTCATATAATCCATTTGGCAAATCTACATTGAAGGTATTTGTACTTTTTGTACCATAGGTCAAAAACTGAACTGCATCGCTAGCCTCACCTGACCCAGATGCCGAAACATTTTTAATATTTGCAGGAGTATTAAATCCATATCCCTTTGCAGCACTATATCCCATTGTTGCGCTTACGCCAATATATCCCGATTGTACTGCCCCACCGCCAAAATCAAACTTATATTCCGTTGCCGCAATTGCATTAAAACCATTTGCACTGCAGGCAATTGATGTTATACAAATGACAGCACACAAAAATTTGCATAGTTTATTTTTCAACATAGCTTCCCCCTACTTAACACCACTAGCTAATGGTATATTTAACTTCTTTACTTCCTGTGAGATAATTTTAGCTATTACATCTGCACCCGCTTCTGTAAAATGAGTATAATCAGTTCCATTTGAAGAAACCAAATACAATTTATATGTCTCATCATATCCAATTGAGGCATAGTGATTTAAGCTAAGTGTCATTAAATCTATTAAAGGCACATTATTTTCTTGTGCTACTTGCTTCATAGCAGTACAGTAATCAGGAAAATCGTTCTTAAAAGTATTATTTGAATAATTAAGTCTTGCTACAGGTGTTATTAAAACAGGAATAGCACCTTTTGCACGGGCACCATCAATATACTTTTTAAGATACTCCTTATAAGTGGTATACGGTGCTGCATAACGATCCTCATTATTTACTGTTGCATCGTTATGACCAAATTGAACAAACAAATAATCATCTGGCTTTATTACACTCAATATGCTGTCCAATCTACCCTGCTCAACAAAATTCTTAGAACTTCTTCCACCTATTGCACGGTTTACAAAGGAAACATTTGAATTAAAATACTTCCAAATCATTTGACCCCATCCAGCCTGAGGATAATAAGATTCATTATAAGTCATTACAGTTGAATCGCCACAGAGATATACAGTAGTCCCATTAAATGGCGTTGTTGTTGGTATTGTTGCATTTGTTACCTCCAAATAATCAACATTAGGTCCTCCTGTGGCTGTAGTTGAAGCAGCTCTAATGGTATTATTACCTGCTATAAACCCAGCACTTAGAATTACATCTTGCCATGTTGTCCAGCTTCCTGTTGATTCAAAGCTAAGATTACTATTCATTGTGCTGCCGTTTACAGTAATTTCCATAGGACGGTTTGCATCTGTACCATTTGCGTATCTGAACTTCAGTGTTTGAACACCTTGTTTTTCAACATTCACAGTCCACTCAACATAGCTTGTTGTTTCATTGTTATAATTTGCATAGCCTTCTCCAGTATAGCCACCGTTGATTGTTTCTTTGACACCATTAAATATGTACGCATCTTCCGCCTGAAATACTGTTGAAGGTATTTCAGGTTCTTGTGGTTCTTCTGGCTCTTCTGGTTCTTTTGGAAATTCAGTAATTGCGCCTAACAGATACTTTTTCATCAATGCAAAGTCTATTGCATTGATATCTCCATCTAAATTTACATCAGCATTTGTTTTTGTTATGCTTACTGTTGAGTCAAGCAGATACTTCTTAAGCAATGCAAAATCTAACGCATCAATGTTGCCATCATTATTTACATCACCTAAAGTAGATTCATCTATAATCACAAGATTATTAGGAGTATAAATATTGGGTGTTGGAACTTCCTTCATTCCATTGCCAATGAAAAAGCCAGTATGAGGCGGTTGATTATATGCAGTATTCTGCCATGCAATTCCCAGCCTGTATATCGGATCGTGCATTAATGTATAAATTCTGCGATTTGTATTAATTGTAGTAGTATATATACGTAAAGCTTTGCTATCAGTTGTTGGGAATATTACTTCCTCTCTCCAATCGCCTAAAATATCAGCCTGTAAGGCTGGATTGGATTTTGTACCATTTACCGAAACACAACCACTAGCTGAAAGCAATGTTCCGCTATTGTATTTAGTAATGGTAGTACCGTCTAAAATTTCTCGAAGTTCATCTCCGTCCCACCATATTGCAAAGTTCATTTGTCCAGGAGCACTTCCAAGATTTTTACCTGTAGCACTATATAATCCCGAACCTGCTGCCCACATTTCAGCGCCTGGTGAAGTTGCAATTATATCAGCCGCCAAGGCTCTTCCGCAATCTTTTGTATGATTATATCTGAATATTTCCTTACCTGTTTTGGCATCTAATAAAACAGCACCTTGTGAGCCTTCTAAAGCCGTCCACACTTCATAACCCTCTCTGTTAGGGTCTAGATCACTGAAATGCATTGCATCTCCATGTCCTAATCCAGTAGTCCACAAGCCTTTACCATTATGGTCGATGGCAGATGTGCCATTTAATATTTCATCGTAGCCGTCATTATCAACATCACCTACACTGAGGTTGTGATTGCCTTGTCCTGCCCATGCTGCATTGCCGCTGGTATTGCTGTCAAATACCCATCTCTGTGTAAGCTTTCCATCTTTAAAATCATATGCAGCCGCTACCATTCTTGTGTAATATCCCCTCATCATCACAAGACTTGGATGTACTCCGTCAAGGTAAGCTATACATGCTCTAAAACGGTCTACACGGTTTCCGTAATTATCACCCCAGCTGGAAACAGTCCCTCTTGGAGGATTATAGTTTACTGTTGAAAGTGCTGCACCTGTTTCGCCACTAAATACAGTAAGAAATTCTGGTCCTGATAATATGTAACCGTTAGCATCCACATAATTTGCATTTTTATCTCCAATATATGTACCCTTGCCATCCAAAGTACCATCTGCAGTTTTACATGCAACCTCAGCCTTGCCATTACCATCAAGGTCATACACCATTACTTGAGTATAATGTGCACCTCCACGAATATTCTTCCCCAAGTTTATTGTCCATAATTTACTACCATTTAGCTTATAACCCTCAAGAAATACTGGATCAGTAACGCCTGCATTTGCATTATCGTTTGTTGCTTTCTCCCATTTAACTACAATATCATACTCTCCATCGCCATCTAAGTCACCTGTGCTGCAATCGCCTGCTGAATAACCGCTTGCTGGCGGAGAAATAGGAACCTGCAGATAATTCTGTCCCCATACACTTGCAGCCTTTGAAGCAGCTTGTTCTTTGCCATCAAGAATTGCTTTAACAGTATAGGTTGAACTGGTGTTGCCATTTGCATCAAGATAGTTTGTGCTGTTTGTAATTGGTGCTGAATTTACCTTTGTTCCATTGCGATAAAGATTATAAGCAATACTCGCTGGCTCTGTACCAAACATTCTCCAGCTTATGAATACACCATTGCTAACCTTTACAGCCACAACACCTCGATCCAACTCCTCCATCTGACGTTGCTGAACTGCTGCTATTGCCGATTGTTGCTGAATTGGCATAAATAACAATCCAATTTGCAAGCTTAAAAGAAATGCAACTACTTTTTTAAACATAACTTTCCCCCCTGAATTATCTTAATTTATTTACTCAAGTTTTTAAACAAATTTAATGGCTGAGCCTAAATAATTAAAGTTTTCCTGCACAGAACTCTCATCTTTAAGTTTATGCTTTGTTGCCATTCTTTTATTTTAGCTTATGTATTTTATGAATTTATTCAAGACAATGTTTTTTCATTTGTTGACAGCATTTTTATACCTTTTTGTGCACGCTTCCACAATGTAGCATAAAAATTTTTATTTTCCAATTTAATAATACACCATATTCAGAGAGTGGTCAATCACAATGGGTTAGACGGATTTTGAGTAAAAAACCTTAAGTAATATGAATAAAACATTATACTTAAGGTTATAGGTTTTAAAATAATATTTTACTACAAAAATTGAATTTATTATAAATTAATGTTTTATATGGTATAATTAACGTATTATAAAAGGAGATATTGCTTTAAGAAGAGTGTGTAATTTAATTTTTATTTAAAGTAAGGAATGATTTTTATGGCATTGGACATAAAATGGGTAGAGCAAAATTTGTATAGCAGTAAAGATTTTTACACTGATTACAATAGCACATTTATTCTTAACGATGCTCGTTATGACATAAATCGTTACTATGAAATAATCCGTGATTATCTTGAGTTAATGAAATACATATCAGAAAAACACCCAGACTTTTTTAGAAATCCGAAAGGACACCCTTATTATTGGATAGGATTCTTTTTGTTTAAAATAAAGTATTATGAGCAAGCAATTTTCTATTTGGACGCAGCTTTAGCAGAAGATAAGAAATGTATGCCTGAATTTACAAAGAAAGAAAATGGTAATATAACTTATGGTTGGAGGAATTCGGGAGCAGCATTATTTTTTAAGTTGTATAAATTTCCAGACAATCATCCCTTTGCTTTTTTTAATTTTCCAGAACTAAAAGATAAAGTGAAAAAAATAATAGAAGATTTTAATTCAAATAATAAAGAAACATATCAAATTGATATTGAGACAGATTTTGTAGGAAAGTTTATTTATGAAATCTTAAAAACTGGTAATACTGCAGTAGCTACCGCATTGTATTCTTTTATTATGGAAAAAAGTGATATAGACGATATGATTAAACTAAAAAGTGACAATGGCGGAACTATAGAACCTATGATATTGCATTTGCTAAAAGGTTCGGTGTTATTTGAATCTCTTGTGAAAATCGAATATTATGACAAGGCAAAACAGGATTTAATCAACGAAGAAGCAAGAAAGAAAGGAATAAGTCCTATTAATGTTGACGCTGATAAATTTTATGTAACACTTAGCAATATCTTTTTTAATAATGATTTTAAGAGTAAAATGGGCTACACAAATAATATAAAATCAAATGCTTCGGATATAAATGAAATTATTGTAACAATTAATAAGTTTTCGATTGTTGATTCTTTTACTTGTACCGCAAAACTACGTAATACGTCAGCTCATAATTTGTGTTGGGATAGCAGATTTATAAGTAACTATAGTGGATTATATAATCATATAATTTATTCAATTTTATATTATATATATAATCAATATGTCAAGCCCTGATTAGCAGATTAGTTGAGTAATTAATTAGTGGCAGACCGGTGGCAAACAGGCTTTTAAGCAATAGAAAAGACAAGGGACAATTTAATTCAATCCCCTGTCTTTTTTATGGTCGGAATGACACGATTTGAACGTGCGACCCCTTGCACCCCAAGCAAGTACTCTAGCCAAACTGAGCTACATCCCGTTAATATATAATTCTAACCGCTATTACGGAAAATAGTATAACATAATTGTATATTAAAGTAAATATACAATTTAGTTACTATTCAGCCTAATAGCTTTTAATAGCTTTTAAAAGATGCAATTGTTGTAACACCTAAAGTTATTAGCAACAATAATGGTATTGTTACTGCTAGAGAGTCAGTAAATGATTTTGTATATGCTCGTTAAAAAGCTCCTTTTGGGCTAAGGAATAAGTTCTAACCAAAAAGGAGCTTTTTCGAGCGTTTAAGCGTTGCGGTAGATATTCACACCGTCTGAAAACCAAAGCGTTACCCGCCACTTATAGAAGTGGGGGACATTTTCTTGCCTCGTTATATTTTTATTCCCTCACTCTAATATAAATCTTTCCTATTTCTTTGCTGTCTTTATCACTTGCAACTATGTATGTTAATCCTCCACTTATAGCTGTTACTTTTCCTTTAGATGTTACCATTGCAATAGTAGAATCATATGCTGACCATGTTACATTAGTTGCATTAGCCAAATCATCAACAGTTAATCTACATTTATCTTCTACAGTCAAATCCACTGCTAACTGATATTCCAAATCTACTACTAATACATTTATTGATTCAGTATATGACTTATCTTCACTTGTACAGGTAATTACTGTACCTCCTGCTTTCAAGGCTTTAACCTTTCCATTTTCATCAACTGTAGCTATTGTAGCATCAGAAGATGTCCATTTCATTTCAG
Source organism: Bacillota bacterium (assembly GCA_023398105.1). Classification (GTDB taxonomy): domain Bacteria; phylum Bacillota; class Clostridia; order Acetivibrionales; family DSM-1351; genus Ruminiclostridium. Next base: position 19,977 of record JAEWST010000083.1, read on the forward strand.
AATTATCATATAATTCATCACTTATGCTCAACTGTTTATCCTCATTTACTTCAAGAACTAGTTTTAATTGTTTAGATGGTTGTGGAGTTGCTGAAACTCTCATTGAAGTTGCTTGATCGCCACTGGCATTTACAGCAGCTATATAATAGTAATATGTAGTTCCATTTTTTAAAGGTGTGTCAGTATATGTTGATATTCCAGAACTTGTTGAACCTATTTTTGCAAATCCAGTACCAGATGTTTCTGTCCTAAAAATATTATGGCTTACTGAATCTAAAGGCAAGGTCCATGATAAAACAATTTTTGCGTCTCCTGCTGTGGCTATGAGATTTGTCGGCATACTATTAATATAATCTCTATTATATACTTGGAAATTATCTATATCACCAATAAATTTATATTCTGCAAATCCTTGTGCTAGTGAGCCTATACTTAAATTATATGAGCCTACTTGTTGTTCAGTAAAAGTTGCTGTTGTTTTACAATTAGGCGCAATAAAATTATCTAAGTATAACTTTACAGAGTCAGTATTTGTTGTACCATCCCAAGAATACACTATATAATGCCATTTATTATCACAAATACTTTTAGAAGTTCTAACTAAAAATTCTTGTCCAGCGTTACAACATGCTATTGTCATCGTTCCATCAGAATTAAAATATCCATATGTACCATAGTCTGTCTGACTATTCATATTATTACCAAAAAAATACTCCACCTGACCTGATGATATTTCTGAAGAAGATGCTTTTCTTATTCTAAACGCAATACTCTTTTTGCCCACTGGAAAAACTTTATCACTAAATGTAATATAGCTACTTCCATCAAAATGTCTAGAATTTCCTCCTCCATTAAAACCTGTTATAATGGTTGTCCCAGTAGCAGTACCGTTGATTGCACCGTTGCTTATAGAATCCACAACAATAGATTCACTGTCAGAATCAAAATTATACTCATGAATTAAAAAAGCATCATTTGAATTTTTTGCAAAACTCACTGTACACATCACAGTCATCATTACCATTAAAACTATTATAAACCCAATCAACACATTAAATTTTTTCATTAAATCAACCTCTCAATATATTTTTCTACATTATACATATAAATCCATATAACTATAAGTCTTATAATAATTGTATTAATAAGGTATAATTAAAGTTTTTACAAGTAAAAAAATGTAAATAAATGTAAAAAATCCCGAATTAATAACTCTATACTGCTTTAATCTCATAATATTCATATTGTATTCATTTGTTTTAGCAAGAAGCCAATGATAGAGATACACACACTTACTATAAAAACAACTAAATAATACTAATTGAATCTTAAAAATTTCAGTTGCCGTTTAACCCTAACCATTAAAAAATAGATTAGTTGATTTCCTAAGAAAAAAGAACCCCACTATCATTAGCTAGGTCCTTAGTAAGCTTTCCTATTATACAAAACCACTTTATTTAGAATTTGAACCAAATTTAATTACATCATTTATTTTAATCAAGTTTATTTGCAACAAATGTGTTTACACTAGCTCTTTTACAGCAGCTCTTCTGCATCACTCCTGATTTGCAATAAATACAGGTCTTACACTTACATTTCCTGTAGGATCGAAGGTTATAGTATCAGAGGTAGTTGTTACACCCGATATTCCTTCCCAATGGTCAAATTCATAACCTTCATTTGGTATGGCTCTTAATGTAACTGGTACTCCCTTGAAGTAAATTCCTGTCCAATATGATGCATTAGTTATTCCAGGTGTTGTAGTTTTAATATCAATTGAATTAACCTTTACATAGCCTTGTGCTGTATCAGTTGTTAAATTGATTTCTGATGTTCCAGTTACTCCATTATTTGCAAATTTATTTACAATATATTGTCTCATGTAGGCTGGTCTTTGTTCTGCATAATTTCTGAGCACTTCAATATTATAATACCAAGTAGGAGAAGTTATTGGAGATACATTTGGTTTCTGAGTTGCCATTTTTATATATCCCCACCTGTTACATTGCTCAGGCATTGCGTACTTAATTCCTGCCTTTAATTCATCTATTCTATTTTTAACTCTTGAAGGAATAAATGATGTATTAAGTTGATCAGCAAAGGAATTTATAAACTGATTTCTAAACTCAGTATTTTGGATTAATGTTTTTAATAAAAATACAGCCCAATCCCTATTTGAATTAGAGGCAGCACCTGGAACTAGTTGCTCTGAAGTAGCATATTCTATTGAGTTAAATGATGGGCTTTGATCTTTGAATCCAAAAGCAAAATCAGTGTCCTTTAGCAACCATCTCCATCTACCATCAAGTCCATATGAAGCCTCTGGATGGTACTTTCCATCATCAGTCTTGTATTTCCAAATGCTTGTATTATTACTTGGCCAGTCAGTGTTACCACAGTAAATTTCAGTTACATTATAATTAATGTAATTTTCAATATCAATTTTTGTCTTAATATTTTCATAAATAGAGTTATTATTTATATTATTATTTTTCAAGTAATTTATAACGTCATCTTGATATAGCTTGGCGTCTTTAGTCTCCCCTTCAAAAACTTTAGGCGTCTTATATACATCTAACATAACAACCTTATTTTTATCTGTACCATAGTGAGATTGTAGATAATCACTGTCATAAAATTCTCTAATGTTATAAACGCCCCAAAACTCACCATTTAAGAACAATACTGATGGTCTGTAAGCCATAGTGTCAACATTTAGATGCGACACTAATCCTTGTACTAAAGCATCTCTAAACATCGTTCCTTTCCATGAATAATCATTTCCTGCATTTCTTAAAATTAACTTATCAAATTTATCAATTTCCTTACCATTTAATTGCTTTTTTAATTCTGGAAATACTTTATAATTATATTTATCTACATCATCATAATCATGACCTGCATAAAGTCTAAAAGATTTCTGGGCACCATTTCTTGTATAACCACCATTTATTCGTAAACCACTATACTGAGAAATTTCAAGTGTTCCATCTTTTTCAAAGAACTCAAAATGTACAGGTCTTTCCCACTCTTCACCTTTGTTTTCACAATTACTATTAACATAAATTCCCGTTGTACTGTCAAAGAAATTATCTTGATTTGTAACTATGGATATAACAGGTAAATTGTATCTGCTCATCATATTATTATCAACGAAATATGAATTCGTTATAATTTTACTCTTATTTTCACCATTTCTAATTGCAATTGCCTTTAAAGTAGTACATTTAAATACTTCTCCTTTAGGTCCTTTATATATTGACCCCGTATCGCCGGTAATATTTAAAATCCTTGAAATGACATTTGGTTCTCCTTTTCTACTCTTAACCAATATTGGATTGATGTATTCATATGTTCCTTCGCTACCTGGAACAGGATCTGAACCATTTAGTGTATAATAAATCTTTGTATCTGCCTCATCTGTAGAAAGCTGTAGATTAAATTGAGAATTATAGAATCCTGCTTTATGTGAAAATACTGGCTCCTTAACAGCCAATGCTTCAGATGAATTAACATTTGTGCAAGATGGTGACGACTTGGAGAATACAACCCACTGCGCAGAGCCATCAGTTTTACGTCCGTATGATTCATTATCTTTCAATGCAGTAAATGTTACAGAATCGATTATAGAACCATTTGGTGCTTTTAAAGTAATTGCTTCACCTGACGAACTAAATTTAAAATTAGTATGTAGTTGACCGACTTTTGCTACTTTATCCTTAGCTGATGCCCAAACAATCAAATACCCCTTTGCTGGAATTTCACTTGCTGGAAATATCCAAGTTGCAGATGAATCAGAGAGTGTATATCCCGTCAAATTAATTGCTTGTGAGTCAGAGTTATAGAGTTCCAACCAATCGGAATAAGCACCTCCCGAGCTCCCTTTATCAGGATCGTCCACGTCCCCATCCCGTATAGTATCAGTATTAGCTGCCATTATCTCGTTAATATAAGGTGTAGAATTAATCAATCCTGTAGTTCCAGTTTCTGCTGCATATACACTATAATTAGTTCCTATTGCAAACATTGATTGAGCACCGATGATTAATGACAGTGCAATAGCTGGTAATTTCTTTCTCATAATTTATCTCCTCAACTTATGTTTAATTTAAAGTCTCACACTTTTAGTATATGTCTCACATTCATTTATTTCAATAAATGTAAATTATTACCCATCATTACAAATTGATTATAATGCCCAGATTCAAAATGAAATTTTTCGATTTTAGAAAGATTTATACACCGTCAAAAACCAAATGTAGTATAAAAAAGAACCCCACTATAACTAGCAAGGTCCTTGATAAGCTTTCTATTCTTTTTAATTGAATGTTATTTCTAATTTTATTCAAATTTATTTACAGCAGTTCTTTTGCATCAGCTCTAATTTGCCGTAAAAACAGGTCTAACACTTACATTTGCATCAGGATTAAAGGTTATGCTTTCTGAGGTAGTAGCAACACCCGATATTCCTTCCCAATGGTCAAATTCATAACCTTCATTTGCTACAGCTTTTAATGTTACAGGTACACCTTTAAAGTAAATTCCTGTCCAATTGGATGTATTTGTAACTCCAGGTGTTGAAGCTTTAATATCAATTGAGTTAACCTTTACATATCCTTCTGCAGTATTAGTTATCAAGTTGATTTCTGATGTCCCTGTTACGCCTTCATTTCTAAATTTATTTACAATATATTGTCTCATATAGGAAGGTCTTTGTTCTGCATAATTCTTGACAACTTTAATACTATCATCCCAAGTAGGATCACCTTGAGCTGGGAATGGAAACTGATTTTGATTCTGATTTGTCATAAAAATAGATTGCCATCTATCACATTGTTCAGGCATTGCGGACTTAATTCCTGCCTTTAATTCATCTATTTTTGCATTTACTCTTGCCGAATTAAAGGATGTATTAAGTTGATCTGCAAAACTGCTTATAAACTGATTTCTAAACTCAGGATTTTTTATTAAAGTTTTTAGTAAAAATACAGCCCAGGTATTATTTGAGTTAAGAGCAGCTCCCATTACTCGTTCATCAGTTGTGGCGTATCTTATGGAGTCAAAAGATGGGCTTTTATTTTGGAAACCAAAGCCAAAATCAGTGTCCCTAAGCAGCCATCTCCATCTTCCGTCCTGTCCATATGGAGCTTCTGGGTGGTATTTTCCATCTTCCGTCTTGTATTTCCAAATAGATGTATTATTACCAGGCCAATCTGTATTACCGCAGAATATCTCAGTTACATTATAATTAATATAGTTTTCAATATCTATCTTTGTTTTAATATTTTCATATACAGCAGAATTTGTTATGTTATTATTCTCTAGATACTTGATTACATCATCTTGGTATAGCGAACAATCGCTACTCTCCCCTTCAAGTACTTCAAGTGTCTCAAATACATCAAGCATAACGACCTTATCCTTATCAACACTATAGTGTGATTTCAGATATTCACTGTCATAACGCTCCCTTATGTTGTATATGCCCCAGAATTCACCATCTAAGAACAGCACCGATGGTCTATAAGCCAAAGTATCTATATTCAAATGTGATACAAGCCCCTGCGTTAAAGCATCTCTGAACATTACTCCTGTCCAAGTACAGTCGTTCCCCGCACTTCTCAAAATTAATGTATCAAATTTATCCAATTTCTTGCCGCTTACCTTCTTTTTTAAACCAGGAAATATTTCGTACTTGTATTTGTCATTATCGTCATATCCGTGATCCGCATAAAGTCTAAAGGATTTCTGAGAGTTCTTTCTTGAATAACCTCCGTTTATACGTAAACCACTATACTGAGAAAATGCAAGTGCCCCATCCTTTTCAAAAAACTCAATATGTACTGGTCTTTCCCACTCTTTTCCTCTATTTTCATAGTTTTCATTAACATATAATCCTTTTGTTTGATCAAAAAAATTGGCTTGATCTGTCACCAAAGATATAACAGGCAAATTATATCTAGTCATTATATCCTTATCTACAAAATATGACTTTGTGATTATTTTACTTTTATTATCGCCATTTCTGATTGCAACTGCTTTTATTGTTGTGCATTTAAAAACCTCACCTTTTGGCGCCTTCCATTGAGACCATGGATCATTGGTTATATCTGATATCATAGAAAGAATATTTGGTTCGCCTGCTCTGCTTTTAACCAATATTGGATTTATGTATTCGAAGGTTCCTTCGCTATCTGGAACTGGATCTGAACCATTCAATGTATAATAAATTTTAGTATCTGTTTCCCCTGAAGTCATCTGAAGATTAAATTCAGAGGTATAAAAACCCCCATTATGTGAAAATGCAGGTTCTTTTACAGCTAAAGTCTGGGAGGAATAAACATTTTGCTTTGATGGTGTTGGCTTAGAAAAAACTGCCCACTCTGTTGAAGCATCAGCCTTGCGTCCGTATGACTCATCATCCTTCAATGCAGCAATTGTTACCGAATCAATAGTGACTCCACTTGATGTTTTCAAAGTTAATTCCTCTCCTGAAGCACTTAATTTAAAAGCAGCATGTAACTGACCATCTTTTGCAACTTTATTCTTGTCAGATGCCCATACAAGCAAATGCCCCTTTGCTGGAATAACTCCCGTCGGAATTTCCCATGAACTATTTGAATCAGATAGAATATAGCCTGTTAAATCAATAGCTTTTGAATCTGAGTTGTAAAGCTCTATCCAATCCGAATATGCCCCTCCCAAACTTCCGCTATCAACATCATCAACATCTCCATCTCGTAATGTAGCAGTATTAGCTGCCATTACCTCGTTTATAAATAGTGTCTTTACAGTTTCTGTTACTGGAAAATCTTTAATAGTTCCAAGTAAATACATTTTCATTAATGCCAAATCGATAGCAGAAATACTATTATCCCCGTTTAAGTCGCCTGCGACTAAATCCTCAGCAACAGGAAAATCATTAATAACTCCAAGAAGATAGCTTTTTAACAGCGCAAAGTCAATCGAATCCACACCTGTATCTCCATTTAAATCTCCAACCATTATAGAATTAGTCAATCCCGTCATATTTCCGGCTTCTGCTGCAAATACATTGCAATTAGTTCCTAATGCAAATGTTGATTGAGAACTTACAATTAATGATAGAGCTATAGCTGTCAGTTTTTTTTTCATAAATATCCCCCTTTAAATAATTTAAAACTAATTAGACTATCTTTCTGTGATTATTTAAGCTGCCTATAGGAATAGTTATGGCTTCTATCCTAATTGTTGTTGACATAGAAAGTCTATATAAGCTCATTATATAATATATACAAATTTTTATCAATAATTGTAATTTGTTGTAGAAACAGCACAAAAAACTCAAAATATGATAATTCAATAACATTAATTTTTACCGCCAAAATGATACGATGCCATTTTGACCATCAAATCGAGCCATGTATGGTGGTTTTTGCGATGGAAAAATCATGGTATTGAGCTTTACAAACTACCAAAAAACTTTCCGCCAAATAATTATAGTGGGTATATACCAATACAAAAATGGTATATACCCACTATAGAAATGTATAAAATCACCTTGCTTGATGGTGCTGAACGCTTAATGTTCGAAGTCTGAGTAACAAAAAAAACAATAGTACTCTTGAATTTCAGGAATAGTAATATATCCAGTAAAATATGCATCAGCATTATTTGATAAATTTGTTAGCGAAAGACCTTAATTTTTGCCGCCAAAATAGCACGATGCCATTTTGACCATCAAATCGAGCCATGGATGGCGAGAGTTTGTGCGACGGTAAAATATTATGGTATTGAGCTTTACAAATTACCAAATAATTATGCTAAGGATTTGTAATGGATATATACTATTCCTAAAAAACCGTATATCTATCTGGCAGTTCAACCATATTTTAGTTTAATTTCTCAGTCCCCTATATATTCAAAAACAGGTCTAACACTTACATTTGCATCAGGAATAAAGGTTATGCTTTCAGAGGTAGCTGTAACACCAGATATTCCTTCCCAATGATCAAACTCGTAGCCTCTATTCGGTACAGCATTTAATGTCACAGGTACACCTTTGAAGTAAAGCCCTGTCCAATCGGATGGATTTGTAATTCCAGGCGTTGTAGCTTTAATATCTGTTGTGTTTACCTTAACATACCCGTCTGTTGGATTGGTTTTTATATTGATTTCTGATGTTCCTGTAACTCCTTCGTTCTGGAATTTTTTTATAACATATTGTCTTATATAAGAAGGTCTCAGATTAGCATAGTTCTTTACAGTCTGAATATTAACATCCCAGATAGGATCACCCTCATACTCGCTTACTATATTGATAGCTCTCCACCTGTCGCTTTCTTCAGGCATTGCAGTTTCAATTACTGCCACTAATTCATCTACTCTTTCTTTTACTCTTGTAGAATTAAAGGATGAATTGAGTTGATCTGCAAAACAATTTATAAATTGATTTCTAAACTCAGGATTTTTTATTAAAGTTTTAAGTAAAAATACAGCCCACGTATAATTTTGGTCAACGATAGTTCCTGATAATTTATCAGTAGTTGTGGCATATCTTATGGAGTCAAAAGATGGGCTTTGTTCTTGGAATCCAAAACCAAAATCAGTGTCCCTCAGCAGCCATCTCCATCTTCCATCCTGTCCCTTTGGTGCCTCTGGATGATAGTTACCATCCTCAGTCTTATATTTCCATATAGTTACATTGTTTCCTGGCCAGTCAGTATTACCGCAGATTATATTAATTACATTATAGATAATATAGTTATCTATATCTATCTTAGTTTTAATATAATTATATACATCAGGATCTGTTATGTCATTATTTTCCAAATACTTAATCACATCGTCTTGATATAGAGGACGATCGCTTTTCTCGCCTTCAAGTACATCTAGCGTATCATATACATCAAACATAACAACCTTATCCTTATCAAGATTATAGTGTGATTTCAGATAATCACTGTCGTAACGCTCCCTTATGTTGTATATGCCCCAGAATTCACCATCTAAGAACACCACCGATTGTCTGTAAGCCGTAGTATCTGTATCTAAATGTGATACAAGTCCTTGGGTTAAAATATCTCTAAACATCGTACCTGTCCAAGTACCGTCGTTTCCTGCATTTCTCAAAATCAATGTATCAAATTTATCCAGTTTTTTGCCGTTTGCCTTCTTTTTCAAACCAGGAAACACTTCGTATTCGAATTTGTTATTATCATCATATTCATGATCTGCCTTAAGTCTAAAGGATTTTTGAACATTTTTTCTTGACCAGCCTCCGTTTATGCGTAAACCGCTATACTGCGAAAAACCAAGTGTTCCATCCTTTTCAAAAAACTCAATATGTACTGGTCTTTCCCACTCTTTGCCTGTTTTCTCATAGTTTTCATTAACATATAATCCTGTTTCTTCATCGAAAAAATTGGCTTGATCTGTAACCAAAGATATAACAGGCAAATTATATCTAGTCATTATATTCCTATCTACAAAATATGAATTTGTAACTATCCTGCTTTTATTACTTCCATTTCTGATTGCAACTGCTTTTATAGTTGTACACTTAAAAACCTCACCTCTAGGTGGCTGCCATTCAGTCCATGGATCATTGGTTATATCAGATATCATAGAAAGAACATTTGGATCTCCTGCCCTGCTTTTAACCAATATTGGATCTGTGTATTCAAATGTTCCTTCGCTACCTGGAACTGGGTCTGAACCATTTAGTGTGTAATAAATTTTAGTATCTGCTTCCTCTGTAGTCATTTGAAGATTAAATTCAGAAGTATAAAAACCTCCATTCTGTGAAAACACAGGTTCTTTTACAGCTACTGTCTCAGATGAATAAACATTTTGCTCTGAAGGTGTTGGCTTAGAAAAAACTGCCCACTCTGATGAAGCATCAGTCTTGCGTCCATAAGACTCATTATCCTTTAATACATCAACTACTACTGTATCAACCGTTCTCCCGTAAGGCGTTCTTAGTGTTATTGTTTCTCCTGAAGCACTTAATTTAAAATGTGCGTGTAACTGACCATCTTTTGCAACTTTATTCTTATCTGATGCCCACACAAGTAAATGCCCCTTTGCTGGAACAACTCCTGCAGGAAATACCCATGAACTATTTGAATCTGATATAATATAGCCTGTTAAATCAATAGCTTTTGAGCCTGAGTTATAAAGCTCTATCCAGTCGGAATATGCCCCTCCCAGACTTCCGCTATCAACATCATCAACATCTCCATCCCTTAATGTAGCAGTATTAGCAGTCATTACCTCGTTTATTAAAAGTGTTTGAACAGCTTCTTCTACAGGCAGGTCTCTTATTGTTCCTAGTAAGTACATTTTCATTATTGCCAAATCAATAGCATTAATGCTATTATCCCTGTTTAGGTCGCCAACAGCCAAATCATCATCATCAGTTAAATCCATAAGAATTCCAAGAAGGTAAGCTTTTAAACGAGCAAAGTCTAACGCATCCACACCTTTGTCACCGTTTAAATCTCCAACCACAATAGAATTGGAATTAGCTGCCATATTTCCCGTTTCTGCTGCAAATACATTGCAATTAGTTCCTAATGCAAATGTTGCTTGAGAACTTACAATTAATGATAGAACAATAGCCGTCAATTTCTTTCTCATAAAATATCCCCCTTTAAATAAATTTTATAAAACTTAATAGAATATCTTTTTATCTAACAATAGGCATGGTTATAGCTTCTATCCTAATTGTTGTTATCTATAAAGTCTTATAAATCAATTATATATTTTTTTATGTATAATTGTCAATATTTGTTATTTATTGTTGAAATTATCATAATGTATTAAGTATTATAATTATGTTATTTTACTAATCTTATAAAGTTTTCAAGAATATAAAGCAGTAATTTTAAAAGCCATGAATTGTATGTAATTCATTGATGAGCTCAAAAGCACATCATTTATTTAAATACCACCCATATCGGCAAAAAACGCTTGCGTTTTTTGAAACTGGAAATTGCACCATGAAAAGTACCCGCCACTTATAGAAGTGGGGGACATTTTCTTGCCTCGTTATAAAGTTTAGTGTGAGTCTTTTTAATATTCATGTTAATGTAACCAAATTATATATTTTTGCAGACGCTTGGAGTATAAAAAAGCCATGAAGTGTAAAATAATCAGCTTCATGGCTTAAATAAATATATCGTTTTTTTCATTTTGCATTAATATTTACCTCACTTTTGTATTTACTAAAGTCAATAACGTGTCTCAAAAACGTCATGTTAGTACAAACTATATTTTCGAGGTTTTCAAGCTAAACTTTTGTATCAAAGCTCTGATTCGTCTTTTGCTTTAGGGTATTTGCAAAATCATTTTTTTTATTTCCCTCATCTCTTCTTTTATCATCTGTTTTTGTTTCCTTACGATTGAAAGCATTTACTCGTGTTATAGGTGAAACGGCAGCTACTCTAGTCATATCCATAATGAGCACCCCCTCTGTTCATCTATTAAAATCATGTTTAAACTGCAAAAATCGGGTTTTAAACTAGAAGTATCTTCCTACTATGTATATCGGCAAATAAGTTAATTGTCATAAGTTGGTTTGGTTTCTACGGTACCATTATCTAGAGAAGTTATTTTTTGAAGTTCGCCTACACAAACACTATAAAAACCTAATTAGTCAAACAGCGCTTATCATTTTATTTTAATAAGCGCTGTAATCTAAAAAAATGCGTTTGTAGTAATGAAAGCTTTGATGAATAAGCATAAACTTATATAAACCAAATCTCAAATTAAGTATTTCTAAATATTCCCCCTCTAAAATTAGAATTTTCGAGAAGAAGTCTTATTGATTAGTCTAAATACAATATATCCAATAAGTGCCAAGAAAGCTAATGGTATTAATGCACCAAGCACAGCTCCTAATATCCTTAATGCAACAAATCCTAAAATTACCAATAAAATAACAGTTATTACTTTTTTAAATGTATTATTCATAATATTTCTTCATGCCCACATTTAAAAACCAACTCATGTGTCAGCATGAAATCGAACCTCCTTTATATTTTTTTGTCAACATTGTCTTCATTTATGTTATACATAAATTATACACCTGCAAATAAATTCTGTCTATATAATCCTAAATATTTTTTAATATTTTTTATTGATTTATTAATTATTTTAATTTTTCAATCAATTTCATTAATACTTTATATGTTTGTTTATAAACAGAAGTCTTTATATTCAACTTTCGCACATAAGTCTATTTGGACTAATCAATGCTTTGTTGCCAAAATAATTCTCAGCGATTTAGCCGCCTCGCATATTCACCATCCATGGTTCATAGTTATTTTCTAGTTAGGAAAGTTGAAAAAGTTACAATGATTTTTATCTGCTTTTTTTATAAGCTATTTTATTCATAGCTATTATTGCTCTATCAATATCATTTATCGAATTAAAATAACCTACACTCATACGAACAATACCAGTCCTTTGTGTTCTAAAATGATTATGTGCCAGCGGTGCACAATGCAGTCCCGCTCTACATGCAATTCCATAATTTCTGTCAAGCTCTTCACATATTTCAGAGGAGTCTATTCCTTTGACATTGAATGCAATTATACCTGAATTCTCAGCTATGTTTTGAGAACTATAGAATATTATGTGACGATTTTGATATAGTCCTTCATGTAATCTCTTAATAAGTAAATCTTTTTTGGACTTTATTGCAGCCTCACCAGTTTTTTCAATAAATTCTATTCCAGCACCCAAGCCAACAATTCCTGGGGTGTTAAGGGTTCCACTCTCATATTTATCAGGCATAATATCGGGTTGATATAAAATTCCTGATTTACTTCCAGTCCCTCCACTCATTAACGGTTTCAACGCAACACCAGAGGCTACATACAAACCTCCCGCACCCTGTGGTCCCATAAGTCCCTTATGACCTGGAAATGCAACCATACTTGCATATTGCTTACCTAAATCAATTTTAATAGAGCCTATTCCCTGAGAAGCATCAATCAGATACAATATTCCTTTATCCCTTGCAATTTCGCCTATCTCTTTTATAGGCATAATAATTCCATTCACATTAGAGGATAAAGTACAGACTATCAATCGAGTTTTTCTCTCTATGCTCTTTCTAATCTGAGCAGGATCAATTCTCCCCTGCTCATCACCACTAACTATTGTAAGCTTGATTCCTTGATATTTCTCCAGTGTTTTGAGAGGTCTTAATACAGAATTGTGCTCCATGCATGTTGTAATTACATGGTCACCTTGTGACAAGCACCCACAAATGGCAATATTCAATGCCTCTGTTGCGTTTTTTGTAAAACAAACATTTAGAAAATCCTTTATATTAAGCAGTTTTGCTATATGTTCACGTGTTACTGTGACTGCCGTTGCACTTTGTACAGACATTGCGTGGCTACCTCTTCCAGGGTTAGAACAATATGTTCTCATACACCTATCCATTTCTGCATATACATTTTCAGGCTTAGGGAATGATGTTGCTGCATTGTCCAAATAAATCATATTAACCTCCCTGAACTTCATAACTATACCTTTAAAAATACTTAATATAATTTGCATTTAAATACAGGATTTTATTATTTATAGCCTCATTTAAAAAAAATAATATAAATACAAAATGGTATTACTAATATATTATGAAGTTAGAGTTGATATGTTTACAAAATTCATCCTCAGCGTATTTTCATGTCCTCCATTTGGAACATAGAGCTTCTTAATGCCCTCTATATCCCACTTATTTAGTTCAGATATCATTATATCCCGTTTCCTTTTGTATTTGCATCTTATGCTTTCTAAATCCTCTCATACCGATAGACTTTTAAGTGATAAAGACGATTTAATACTTAACACTTAAAAATTGTAGGTGCTTATACTTTGGAAAGATTATCTGTACATTTAATTACAAAATAATATATAATCAACTATGAATCTTTTATTTTCCATGTGATTTTTTGATTTTTACATTCATTTTATTAAAATACAATTAAACTATAGACTTTTATTTTTAAAAGTAGCATAATAAAACTTGTAATTTTAAAAATTAATTGATTGTTGTTTCAAATACAATCAAATTAAAATATTTTAACAATTATGAAGGGAGTAATTTTAATGAATATTTCTATTACTAAAACAACAAATCCAAAGCAGAAACCAGATCAAAACAATTTGGGCTTCGGAATACATTTCACAGATCATATGTTTATTATGGATTACGATGAAGGTCAAGGCTGGCATGATGCTCGAATAGTACCTTACGGTCCTTTAGCAGTAGATCCTTCTGCAATGGCTTTGCATTATGGTCAAGCAATTTTTGAGGGCTTAAAAGCATACAGAACAGCAAGTGGAGAAGTTTTACTTTTTAGACCCGAGAAGAATATGCAAAGAGTAAACAATTCAAATAGACTTTTATGTATTCCAGAAATCAATGTTGATGACTGCGTACAAGCTATAAAAGAAATTGTACGTGTAGATGCAGATTGGATTCCAAGCGCTCCTGGCACATCCTTATATATCCGTCCATTTATATTTGCTTCAGAGCCTGCACTTGGTGTAAGGCCATCACATTCATACCATTTTATAATTATACTTTCACCTGTTGGAGCTTATTACAAAGAAGGTATAAATCCTGTAAAGATTTATGTAGAAAGCAACTATGTTCGTGCAGTAAGAGGCGGACTTGGCGAAGCAAAGACAGTTGCAAACTATGCAGCTAGCTTAAAAGCACAGGTTGAAGCAAAGAATGAAGGCTATACGCAAGTTTTATGGTTAGATGGTGTAGAAAAGAAATATGTTGAAGAAGTTGGAACAATGAATGTATTCTTCAAAATTGATGGAGAAGTTGTTACTCCTGCACTTACAGGCACTATTCTTCCTGGTATTACTCGTATGTCAAGCATTGAGCTATTGAAAAAAGCTGGTATACCTGTATCTGAACGCAAAATAACAATACAGGAGATTTATGATGCTCATGCCGCAGGTAAGTTGGAAGAAGCATTTGGTACTGGTACTGCTGCTGTAATTTCACCTATTGGCGAATTCAGTTGGAATGGAAATATTATAAAAGTTAACGATGGCAAAATAGGAGAAGTTTCTCAGAAGATATATGACACAATTACAGGTATTCAAAGCGGAGAATTAGAAGATACTTTTGGTTGGACTCAAAAGGTTGACCTATAATAGCTGACTCGTTATAATGCCTAGATTCAAAATGAAATTTTTCGATTGTAGAAAAATCTCATTACATCAGCGGCGTTTCATCGAGGCGGGAGATATTCTCACCGCCTGATAACCAAAGTAGCACCCGCCACTTATAGAAGTGGGAGACATTTTCTTGCCTCGTTATAATTATTTTATAAAACAAATACAAAGCCAGTCCCTGTTTATGGATGTTTATTCATAAGCAAGGACTGTTTTTTTGCCGAAAAAACTATAATAAATTCCTATACTCTAAATTAAAGTGGAAAAGTTTAGCTTTTAGTTATAATACTTAACTCTAGCGTATATATTTCTAAATGGATAAACTCGAAATTCAAATTGGTACTAACATGGTGCATTTTCGAGTATTAAAAACCAACAAGTGTGTTTTTGTTAGTATGATTGAAACTATAAAAGAAAGCGCGAGGGGTAATTTGAATATATTTTTATTGATTTGTTTAATAGCTATTGCAGCACTAGCATATATTATGGGTATCAAATCAAAAGGAAGATACTTAAAAAATTTTATTCTTCCAATATTTGCAGTATTATTTATAGTAGCTCTTATAATATACCCAAAAACAGTAGTCGCATCTGCATCAAAAGGCATTAATCTCTGGCTTAATATAGTATTTCCTTCTTTATTCCCATTTTTTGTTGCATCACAGTTAATTAGTAAATCAGGATTTATAAATATTTTCGGAATAATATTAGAGCCAATAATGCGTCCCCTGTTCAATATACCAGGCTGTGGCTCATTTGCACTTGCAATGGGTATAGTAAGTGGTTATCCTGTTGGGGCTGCAATAACTAATGATTTAAGAAAAGAAGAGCTTATTTCAAAGACTGAAGCTGAGAGATTGTTAACCTTTACAAACAATTCTGGACCTCTGTTTATTATGGGTGCAGTAGCTGTTGGGATGTTTAAATCTCCCAAAATTGGTTATCTGCTGTATGTATGCCATGTTGCAGCATGTATTACTGTCGGGCTTATTTTCAAGTATTACAAGGGAAGTAAAAAACTCCCTAAAACCAAAAAAAAATTATCTCATAATCTGCATTTAGAACTTCAAAGAATGAGAAATTCAGACATAAATACATGGTCTTTATTTGGAGAGAGCATTAAAAATTCTGTACATACTATTTTAACAATAGGGGGCTTTATTATTTTCTTCTCTGTTCTAATTAACATCCTAATTACAAGCGGAATAATCGGAAAAGCAATTAGCCTCCTACCAAGCATTATATACAATTTTGGAATAGAAGCAAAAGCTTTAGAAGGAATGCTATGTGGAGTATTTGAAATAACAACTGGTGCAAACCTGATTAGTTTATCAACCGCAAATTTAAAAATCAAACTTTGTTGTATTAGTCTAATAATTGGATGGGCAGGTTTTTCTGTTCATACTCAAGTTATGAGTATAATAAGCTCATCTGATATAAGTGCAAAACCTTATATATTAGGTAAAGCATTACAAGGTATAATATCTGCGGTCTATACTTATATAGGAATAACTATTTTTAATAAATGGTTATCACTTGAATCCGCAGTTTTCTCAAACATCTCAAATAAACAAGCCTCTAGTTGGGGAAATATTTGTATAATATCAATCAAAAACATTATTGTTATAACAGCAATTACAATATCAGTTTCGTTAATATATATTTTTTTTATTAGCATTACTAAAAAGAAAAGATTACTTTAGCTCTTTTCTATTTGTTCTAATAACATCAGTGGCATCCGATAAAATTTCTTCCACTTTATTAAGAACGCTATCTGCATATTCCCGAGCACCCAAACGTATCTCTCTTGCATTCTTTTGAGCACTGCCGACTATCTCATTTGCCTGTTCATAAGCTTTTTTGGTAATCTCATGTTCGTCAACTAGGGAAGCTATTTTATTTTCAGCGTCCTTCAAAATGTTATCTGCCTCTTTTTGTGCTTGTAATAATATCCTTTGACGTTCTTCTTTAACCCATTTTGCCTGTTTTATATCATCTGGTAATTTAAGTCTCATTTCTTTAACTATTTCCAAAACCTCTTCCCTATCCACCAAGCATTTGCTAGAAAAGGGCACACCAGAACTTCTTTCAATTAAATCCTCTAAGGTTTCCAGCACAGTTAATATTTCCATATCATAACCCCCCTTTTGGTTCTTTGCTTCCAAATTTGCTTGCAATGTCTTCTACTATACATGCTGGTACAAGTCCCTTAAAATCACCATTATATCTAGCTATTTCCTTTACCATACTCGAACTTAAAAATGAGTAATTAATATTTGACATCATAAATAGTGTTTCAATTTCAGGCGACTGATTTTTGTTTAACAATGCCATTTGAAGCTCATACTCAAAGTCTGATACAGCTCGAAGTCCTTTAATAATAACATTTGCATGCTGATTCTTGACAAAATCCACTAACAAGCCTGAAAAGCACTCAATCTCAACATTATTTAAATTATAATCCTTTATGGCTCTTCTAAGCATATCTACTCTCTCATCCATATTGAATAAAGGTGTTTTACTGTGGCTGACCAATACTGCCACTATTAGTTTGTCACAGATTTTTGACGCTCTCTCAATTATATCTAAATGACCGTTCGTAACAGGGTCAAAACTCCCAGGGTATATAAATATTCTCATGTAAATTTCATCCTTTGTGCTTATAAAATGTCAACTTCGTTTTCCCGTATACTTGCTTTTTTGAAACCATCAATGTTTCTGTTTCATTCGGCAACAGATCTAAAGCATCAGTTTCAGCAATTAATATAACTTTTTCATCTATAACACCACTTTTTTCCAGTTCAACCAACATGTCTGGAATAATATCCTTACTATATGGTGGGTCTAGGAAAATTATATCAAATTTCTTTCCCATATGGGAGAGTTTTTTTAATATTAATTGGGATTCACCTAAAAAAACTTCCGATTTATCCATAAATCTTGCTTTTTGTATATTATTTTTTATTACCTCTATGCTCTTATCATTGCTATCACAAAAAACAGCACTTCTTGCCCCTCTGCTCAGAGCTTCAATACCTAAAGCACCGCTCCCAGCAAACAAATCTAATATATTAGAATCCTCTTCAATGTATGGAGCAATTATATTAAATAAATTCTCTTTTACTCTGTCAGTAGTTGGTCTTGTATCCATACCTTCTAAAGTAATCAATTTTAGTCCTCTTGCACTACCCGAAATCACACGCACTTTGGTTATCCTCCTGTCATAAAGATATGCAAACTTAGGTGTTCAAATGACTACAACCAAACCTGTATCGAAAAATTTACTGTATATTACTACTAAAAATAAAATTCTATAAGTAGAAAATCATATTTTAAACGTCACACTACCAGTTAATCCTTCGCAATAAAATTGTTATATACTTATAAATTCTCACTAACATTCTGCCACTAAGACAGCGTTGCCCTTTCACCAAAATGTTGTGCTAAATACTGTTTTAATCTTTTATTCTTCATAAGCCCAGGATCTTCAATAGCTATTTCTTTCGCACTCTCCTGTGCCAGTTTTAAAATCTCCAAATCCTTATATAGGTTTGCAATTTTTAGTTCAGGCAATCCATGCTGCTTTGTTCCAAAAAACTCTCCTGGTCCTCTAAGCTCTAAATCCTTCTCTGAAATAACAAAGCCGTCATTTGATTGTGACATTATTTTCATTCTTTCCTTTGATACCTTTGAATTAGATTGATTAAACAATACACAGTAGGATTGAGTTCCGCCTCTTCCTACTCTGCCCCTTAACTGATGAAGCTGAGCCAATCCAAATCTCTCTGCGTTTTCAATAACCATCAAAGTAGCATTGGGAACATTTACACCAACCTCAATAATTGTAGTTGAAACAAGAATGCTTATTTCACCTGCTGTGAAGCTCTTCATTATAGCTTCTTTTTCATTTGACTTCATTTTGCCGTGAATAATGCCAACCTTTAAATCCTTAAAAATATTATTGCTAATATCCTCAGCCGTTACTACAGCTGATTTTGCCTCTATTTCCTCAGATTCCTCAACCAATGGGCATACTATATAAACCTGTTGCCCTGTTTTTACCGTTTCCCTAATAAAATTATTAATTCTTTCTCTCATTGCTTCATTTACTGAATATGTTTTTATTGGTTTTCTTCCAGGTGGAAGCTCATCAATTATTGAAATATCAAGATCACCATATAAAATAAGTGCAAGGGTTCTAGGAATAGGTGTTGCAGTCATTACCAATACATCGGGGTTTCTTCCCTTTTCAGTCAGAATTGACCTTTGCCTGACACCAAATCTATGCTGTTCATCAGTTATCACTAATCCAAGCTTAAAGAACTCTACAGTATCTTCTAGTAGAGCATGGGTTCCAATAACTACGTTAATATTACCGTTTCTCAAGCCATCAAAAACAGCCTGCTTTTGCTTCTTGTGCTGACTGCCTGAAAGTAGCTCAACAGTAATATCAAACTTTTCTAGCAGCGGCTTAACTGAATTATAGTGCTGCTCAGCTAAAATTTCCGTTGGAACCATAAACGCACCCTGATAGCCACATTTTACTGCTTTAAATAATGCCAAAACAGCAATAATGGTTTTACCTGAGCCAACATCACCCTGAACCAGTCTGTTCATTATGTTATTGCTTTCCATATCCTGCTCAACTTCTTTTAATACTTTCTCTTGTGCATTTGTAAGCTTAAATGGCAGTGAATTTATGAAAGCCTCCATTTCATAGCATTTTGTATATTTAATGCCCTGCCTTTCAGCAGTTGCAATGTTTTTATATGATAGCAGCCCTAGCTGAAGCATAAATAGTTCTTCAAATACCAATCTATATCTAGCTTTATCTTTATCTACTTCAGTTTTGGGAAAATGTATCTCATTTAAGCTTAGCATAATGTCTGCCAAATTGTACTTTTCTCTGATAAACTCAGGAAGTATATCTTCTAACTCAATATTATTAAGGCTTTTTAGTGCTTCCTGCATTATTGTTCTAATTAAATTTTGGCTTAAATCCTTTGTAGAAGAATACACAGGTAAAATTTTCAAACTCTTCTTTAAATCATGATTTTGTAATTGGGTATTATCTATTTTTTCAAATACTGGATTAGATATTTGTAGCTTATTTGATTTTCTTTCTGCTCTTCCATAAAAAATGTAGTTTGCTCCAATTGTAAGAGAATTTTTTATGTAATGCTGATTAAACCATATTGCAGTTATTTTTCCAGTGCTGTCCTGTACTGATACCTTTGAAATAGTCATTCCCCTTCTAGGTCTTGCTACGTTAACATTTGATACAATTGTGCCTTCAAATGAACACATCTCACCATCTTGGAGGTCAGCAATACTCTTAATTAAGCTTCTATCCTCATATGCTTTTGGGTAATATGTTAATAGTTCAAAGAAGTTATTTATATCAAGTCTTTTAAACAAGGTTAATCTTGACTCTCCAACACCCTTTATATATCTTATAGATTGGTTTTTTAAGTCTTCAAACGATAGTTGTTTCAACTTTTACCTCCAGGAAGTAAAATCAATTCTTGGTATATATCAATACAGAAGTTATTGTACCATACTTTCTATAAATATCAAAGAACACAAAGCCGATATTGAAACACTCCTTATGCTGTAACGACAAAAACCCTGCTATACTCTATTCGAATTTAGCAGGGTCTTTGTCTATTTATAATTTGGGCTCACAATTTACGAAATAATTATTTCTATTAAAACTTAAACTTAACTATATTCGAATGAATTCCCTTTGCTAAATCCGATAATTCAACACATGCATCTGCAATCTGCGATATGCTTGAGTTTTGCGATTCTACAGTAGCTAAAGTTTCCTCTGTTGCTGCAGCATTTTCCTCAGATATAGCTGAAAGGTTGCCCAAAATACGTATCATTTCATCTCTTTGGTTTTCTATATCATTACCTGAAGTATTTAATGACAATATAGCCGACTTAATCTGTTCAAGAGATAATGCAATACCCTCAAACTTTTCTTTTGTTTGTTCCACTATTTTCGATTGAATATTTATTGTACTATCCATTTCCTCAATAGTTTTCACTGCAAAATCAATATTTGCAGTCAAATCTCTAATATCATTATTAATCTGACGAGTAAAATTGTTTGACTGTTCCGCTAATTTACCTATTTCTCCAGCTACAACAGCAAAACCTCTTCCTGCTTCTCCTGCTCTTGCAGCTTCAATTGAGGCATTCAAGGCAAGTAAATTAGTTTGTTCAGCAATTTGCTCAATCATTTTACTGGCATCCTGAATTTTTTCAGAACTCTTATGAGTCTCGACAATAACACTATTAATTTCACTTATTGCAATATTAGTAATATTAGTTTTTTCCATCAATTCCTCAACAATAATAGTTCCTTCGTCTTTAGTCTTATTTGCATTATTAGCTGCATCATTAAGAACATCTCGGTTTTTGCTATCCTCAATTATAATTTCACTTAGTCCATTCATATAATTTGAACCAATTTCAGTGTCCTTAGCTTGTTCACTAGCACCTTTAGCCATCTCCCCGACACTAATAGATGTCTGTTCAGCCATTGCAACAATATGCTCCGTTGCCACCTTTATTTCATCAGAGGAATTTGATACCCTATCTGATATTTCTAAAATACCTTTTATTAGATTTAATAAATTACTCTGCATCTCACTCATTGCAATCTTTATTTGTCCAATTTCATCTTTCTTGTTTTTTATTTTATCAATTTCCTCATTGTATGTAGTAAAATTATATGTTGCTATATCATTTAATTTATTTGAAACTATAGTAATAGGTTTAGTTATCTTTTTGCTCAATAGCATTGTAACTATAAATCCAATAATAATAAAGACTACACTAGCTAATAAAGTTCTAAAAGCCAGCGTATTTATAGTAATATATACTTTAGATTTGTCAATTGAATTACAAAGCAACCAACCTGTTGATTCTATTGGCGTAACTACAGTAATATACTTTTTGCCTCCAAATGTATAACTGATAGTAGACTGTTTCGCCTTATCTATATTTTTAATATTCTGAGCTAAATCACTAAATTTTTCATCCTTCTCTCCCTCTTTAAGAATGTTTATCTGCTTTAAAACAAACTCTCTGTCAGGATAAGAATAATATGTTAAATCCTTACCTAGTACAAATGCCAATTCACTATCACCATATTTTAACTTATCGGTGAAATTATTTAATGAATTTCCATCAGTACGCCCTATTAATACACCGACCACATTGCCATCACGTATAATAGGTGCTGCATACATAAGAACAGCCTTGCCTGTAACCTTACTTATTATTACATCTGACACACAGCTTTCACCATTTAATGCCCTTTTAACATAATCTCTATCAGAAAGATTTGCCTTTTCACCAGTTAAAACATAGTTTGTCTCACCAGAAGGCTGAACTATACCTAAATCAATATATCCTAATCTTTCAACATCATCTGTTAACTCAATTCTTTGTGTATCAAATTGCATACTCTTAATCTCATTTCTATTTGCAACCTCTTGTAGAATTTTGATCCTAGACGAAATATTTAAATCAATATACATGGAGGCTTCATTTCCAATTTGAGTAAGACTTTCTTTTTCCTCCTCCATAATTATATCATTACTAAAATATGCTGAAAAAATTCCCAATCCGAAAGCAATTATAACAATTAGTATAGTTACAAACATTCCTATCTTCGCAGATAATTTCATTAATTGAACAGCTCCTTTTGATAGCGGTATTTTGTAATTCTAGTATTAAAAAACAAAATCAATATTTATTGTGTTATTTCTGTAATACAAATATAATTATTGAATAATATGGAATATATGTTATCATAATTTAATATATAATTCAACAATTTTATTTCTTCCATAAGTACAAAACCTATTCTTCGACATGTTTTATATCAGTCTATATTTTTATTTTAATTGCTGAAAAAGCTTGTTTTACAAAGCTATTAACTACCTAAAACTAAATTTGAGAATCCCTTTTCAATTCTAGAATAAATCATTTAAAACAACATATTTCGCAGAACATATTTTCATTTACTTTATATTGAACTGTATGCTAAGAATATTTAAAATCTTATCAAATATTCTTGTATTTGTTTATAACGCTATGTATATAAAAAGACCCAACTTTTCCAGTTGAGAATTGTAGGAAAGTTAATGCTTTGAGCTGGATAATAACCTTTTGTAAAATAAAAACCAAATAATATTTAAAAAAGCTTGAGTTAAAGGTTTTGTTATGTTAAAATAGTTATTGCTTTGATGTCGAAATTAGAGAGACTAGAATTCTCCATAATTTAAAGGAGGTGTTATATATGGCAAAGTGTGAAATTTGCAGTAAAGCAACTGTATTTGGAAATAATCGAAGCCATGCGTTAAATGCTACTAGCCGTACATGGAAACCAAATGTTAGAAAAATAAAGATAATTGATAATGGAACACCAAAATCAATTAGTATATGCACAAGGTGTCTTCGTACAAACAAAGTTACCAGAGCTAACTAAATCATTTTGAGTAAACTAATTTAATTACTTTAAAATAAAAAAGCGTCTATTATTACGCTTTTTTATTTTATCTTTATTTAACTTAAGCAATATCGGATTACTAATTTTCGTTGATTTATTGCTCTCGCAATTTCTTCTCAACTTATGTATATTATAGTAATTTGCGTCTAAAATATCCTCTAAGCAGTTTATTACCCTATTTTAAAAACTCTTTTCAATATGCCACCAATAAATTTAGGCATCTTTACTACTACTATTCTCATAAAATACACTCCCCCTAAATATAGCTCCTCACTATTTATCATATTCGTATATTTGTAGTTTCGTGATAATATTCATAAAAAACTTTTATTGAAACTTAGTTATTTTATGTAGAAAAGTTGAGTGATTAACTACAAGGCTTTTTAATGTGCAAGTATAGTGTTTATATTTAGCTTCTAAATTGGTGGGTTATTGAATAAATTTAAGTATAGTTTTATATAACATTTGTGATGATTTGAGCAACAACAATGGCTGAAACTATCAGTTGGAAATTTATTAAAGGAGAAGAAAATAATGTATTTATTAATAGCAAAAAATTATAAAAAAAGCATAATTCTAATATCTTCTACTTTGCTATTGCTTATAATTCTTATTGTTGGACTGAAAATATTTGTAGATAAAACACCACAATACAATGTAATTCCAAATGACAATTTATCTGTTTCATTTCCTTTTACATTTATAATATCTGATATATACTCAAATAATTATGAAACTGCTCCATATATACAAACAAGTACTAGTGGCTATAAAAACTTTATAGACTTTAAGTGTACCGATGAAGGTTTTGAATTCAGCTACCCCAGCACATTTGAAATTAGCCCTTCAAGTTTTCCTGGCAGCGAAATTGTATGTCATATAGATTTTAAAAATATAAGTGATATGAGCAAAAAAGGATTTGTTCAAGTTTGGAAGCTACCATATTCAATTGAAGAATTTCTTGAAAGCTCAAAAGAAAATGCAATGGTAGACTTTATAGATTTCAATTCCAATAAAATAAGCGTTAATAGTCTTGATGGATATCTTTGGGATTATACCTTTTATGGTGCTTCTGGAAAATATAAAGCTCTCGAAGCATTTCTCTTCAAAAACTCAAAGCTATATAGGATCAGCTACTTTGTGCCGCTAAGCCAATATAATACTAATGAATTTAATACTTTCTGGGATATTGTTAAGTCTTTAAAAATTAAATAATACCTATTTAACAAAATCATAATCTTTTGCAACTTCTAAACGATTTCTACCATTATCCTTTGCCTTATATAATGCATTGTCAGCGTCTTTAATAATTTCATTAATGCTTTTTGATGTCTCAGGAAAACTAGCTATACCAAAACTTGCTGTAACAGATGCAGATACTAAACTATCTGTTATAACAGTATTAGCAATTTTATGTCTTAAGTACTCAACCTTTTCAAATGCCTTTTTTATTGAGGTACGAGGTAAAATAATTACAAACTCCTCTCCTCCAAATCTAGCCATAGTATCTGTAGCCCTCAAGCTGTTCTTAATGGTTTGTGCTACACTTTTTAATACAACATCGCCAAATAAATGTCCATATGTATCATTAAATTTTTTGAAATGATCTATATCTAATATAACTAAGGTTAATTCATATCCTGATTCCTTAGCCATTTTAAATTCATTTTCAAATTTCTGATGAAAATACACTCTATTAAATACACCTGTAAGCCCATCAATAGTAGCTAAAACCTGCATACTTGCGTACAATTCAGCATTTTCTATAGCCATACTAACTGACTTACAAATTGTTGTAACAAGGCGCAAATTTTCATTGTTGAATGTATTTTTGTTCTTATGTTCAATTAAAAGCAATCCAAATTTTCTCGATTTTGAACTTAAAGGTATACATATAAAAGAACCTATTACTCTGCTCTGAACAAACTCAAAACTTTCTGGTATTACATCATTTTCAAGTATAGGTTTTTCACTTTCTAATATATCCAATAGAAACTTACAATTAATATTGTCACTTAGTACAGCTAAATCTTCTTTATCCTTAACATTTGTAAAGTGTACCTTTAGCTTATTTTTTTTGTAGTCAAAAAGTACAATTGTAGAATAATTTACACCCATAACACCAATAATTACATCATTAACAAACTTAAGCAACTCATTTATATCAAAAATAGAGCCTATAGCCTCACTTATCTGCTGGAGAGTATAGAACTCAGCTATGTTTTTGGTAAGGCGCAAATTAGTATCTTCAAGCTTATAATTTGTATCTTCAAGCTTGTGGTTAGATTCTTTTAGCTTGTTATATTGAATTTTTATTTCATTTTGAGCAACTTCAAGCTGTTCGTATTTTTCTCCAAGTTCAATTACTAATCTTTGATTTTCTTTTTCGTTTTTATAGTTATGATTGCTAAAAGCTGATGTGATAATTATTATTGAAATCCATATTATATATACCCACACTAAGTCCATACAAAAGTCAAACAAACCTGAAGGACTTATAATGATATCATCCAATAAAAAATAAAACACAAATCCTTTTACTATTCTTATTACAGCATTAATACCCAATAACATAAAGCTTGACTTCCTACCCCTAGAAAGGCTTGAAAACATCATTGGAACAATCATAATATAGTACTCTATATGCTGGTAGTTACCACTTATAAATATTGAAATTAATGTAACTTCAGTAATTCTAAAGACATCAAATACTTTCTCAGTATAAAGCAACTTACTATTAGCATATTTAAGCCTCACTATGTTAAAAATACTTAATAAAATAATTAATACAATTATCATTATGTCTGACTTTGATATGTTATTTATATTATTTTTGGGGTCAATATTTATCGCCACAGAAATAGATAAAAAAGCCAATATTCCCCAGCAACATCTACCCAATACCTTTTCGAATTCTTGAATTTTATTCATACAACCTCCAAACACTACATGCTTACTAGCAAACATACTTATTTTTTGGACTCCCAAAAAATTTCAATGTCATCTCCACGTTGTATTTTATCAGTAAAATTAGCAACATTTCCATTGAGTTTCAACACGATATTTCCCTTTGGATTAGATAAGTCAAAATTGATATAACTAAAAATATCTACAAAAATATAAGACTTATATTCTTTAAGTATAACTCGCTCTCCATTAACAGTTACAAAAAATTCTCTATTTTCGTTATTAGAATTATCAGTTACTTTTATTTCACCAACACTATCAGCATAACTCATACCATTCTGAGCCGAAAACACCTCATTAGTAAGGAGATGTTTTTGTGTAATTGTATTATTATCTGTATCAG
>JAEWST010000047.1 GCA_023398105.1 Bacillota bacterium
CTCTACCGACTGAGCTATCTGGGCAAATTGGCGACCCGGAACGGGCTCGAACCGTCGACCTCCAGCGTGACAGGCTGGCATTCTAACCAACTGAACTACCGGGCCAATTTGTATGTCTTTCACGGAGTTTGGTGGGAACTATAGGGCTCGAACCTATGACCCTCTGCTTGTAAGGCAGATGCTCTCCCAGCTGAGCTAAGCTCCCATGGCTTAACTCCGTGAGCGACAATTGATAGTATACAAGACAATGTTAATAAAGTCAACATCTTTTTTTAGCTTTTTTTAAAATTATTTTTCTCTTGCGTTGTAATACTCTTTAATGCTTTAAAAATCTAATAATATTAAATTACGTTTTTAATTTTTTAGCCCTTTAATAAGCTCTTCCATATCTTTATGAGTGAAATTATATTTCGTATTACAAAAGTGACATTGAAGCTCGGCGCCCTTACCATCTTCAAGTATTTCAAGCAGGTCTTCTTTTCCAATACTAATTAAATTTCTTTCCATCCTATCTCTTGAACAGTTGCACGAAAAACTACAAGGCACTTTTTCAATAACTTTAGGCTCCATTCCATCGAGCAGACGCTCTAAAATCTGTTCTGGCGGCGTTCCTTCTGACAATAGCTTTGATATAGGAGGAAATCCTATCAACCTTTCCTCTAGCTTCTCAACTGTCTCTTCGTCCGTTCCTGGCATAAGTTGAACTATAAAACCGCCTGCAACTCTAACTCCATTTACATCTACTAATACTCCTAAAGATACTGTTGATGGTACTTGTTCAGATGTAGCAAAATAATACGTCAAATCATCAGCTATTTCACCAGAAACCAAATCAGAAAATCCAATATATGGTTCTTTTAGTCCCATATCTTTGATAACATTTATATATCCATAGCCCACAGCTGTTCGTATATCCAATTTGCCTCGTTCATTAAGTGGCAAATCCACAATAGGATTGTCAACATAACCCCTTACATTGGCTTTAGAATCTGATGCTACCACTATACCGCCAAGAGGTCCATCACCCTTTATTTGAATGGTTAGCTTGTCTTTGTCACCTTTTAACATTTTTGACATCATTCCAGCTGCTGTAAGTGTCCTTCCTAATGCAGCTGTAGCTATTGGCGAAAGTCCGTGAACCTGCCGAGCTTTTTCTGCAAGTTCTGTAGTTACTGAGGCAAAAGCACGTATTGTTCCTTCTGCTGCTGTTACTCTTACAATATAGTCATTCATAAATATGCCCATACCCAGCATTTCTCACAAGGATATCATTGTACTGTACATTCCCCGACAAAAATGCCATGGGCACGGCACCTCCTTTTCTTCTTTTATTTCTTCTAACCTGTAAACTCCAAGCTCATTTCGGCACAAAATAATCAAATCAAATATCTCATACAAAAAGTATATCAGTTTTAAAATTGTATTCATTGTACAAGCTTTTATCACACAACTAATTCATACAATTATTTCTAACACAAATATCCAATGATAAGTATGAACACTTGCTTGAAAATTCCACGCTTCTCTTTTATGATTTTTAGTTAGTTTCAAGTATAGTATTTCCCTAAAATATTGAAAACCCCGATATATATAATATATCGGGGTAATAATGGCTACTTCAGTATATAGTTAAAGCAAATATTATGCTCTCTGAACGTTTGCAGCCTGAGGACCTTTAGCTCCTTCAACAACATCAAATACTACTTCTGAGCCTTCCTCAAGTGTTTTGTATCCATCCATAGTGATTGCTGAGAAATGTACAAATACGTCATTTCCGCCATCTCTTTCGATAAATCCAAATCCTTTTTCAGCATTAAACCATTTAACTCTTCCCTTTTCCATCGATCAATTCCTCCTGAAATATAACTAAACTTATTGCGCGATATGATCGCGTTCATTTAACAACATATAGAAGTTTATCACATATCTTGCAAACTGTCAAATGATATTTATTTTTGATGCCATATGCTTTAAAGAAACAGCATATCATAT
This sequence comes from Bacillota bacterium, assembly GCA_023398105.1. Taxonomy (GTDB): domain Bacteria; phylum Bacillota; class Clostridia; order Acetivibrionales; family DSM-1351; genus Ruminiclostridium. The sequence goes on from JAEWST010000047.1 coordinate 1,993, forward strand.
AAACGCTACAATATATTTTTTCTTCTTTTTTAATAATTTACTCCTGTAAATATAATCTAATAATTTAGCACTTAACCTTTTTGCAAACATAAAAATTTCTTTGGCTCTTTTCTGATGGTTTTGTTAATTTTAGTTCATTATAAACAGATAAAAATTTTAAACCAGAGTTATTTATAAACTTCATTATTTCATCATGTGAATATGCCCTTTCAAAATGAGTCTCATCAAATCTCTCATAAAGCATATCCTGTTTCACGAAAAAAGTTAAATCAAATCTGGATATTTTTGTTTTACTATTGTATTCATTTTCCCAAATGTATGTAACATCATCACCTATCTCATAAAATAAATTATTTGAGAGAATATTTTCAAATTTATACTGCGTGTTAATGTCAAAAATAAATAGACCATTTGGATTCAAATAATTGTGAACCAGCTTAAATAACTTTTGAATCTGAGCTGCTTTTGTTAAGTAGTTAAAGCTATCAAGCAAGCAAACAATCACATCTACAGTACCATATAGCTCAAAATTACACATATCCTGATTCAAAAACAATATATCGAGACCATCTTTTTTTGCTTTTTCATTTGCACAATCCAACATTTCAGTAGATAAATCCAAACAAATCATCTCATATCCACGTCTAGCCATTTCTATACCAAAACTGCCTGTCCCACAGCCTAGCTCCAATATCATTGAGCCCTTAACTTGATGTTTTTTCATGATACTTTCCATATAGTCCGCCCATTTTTTATAATTTATATCACGGGTCAATTCATCATACACATACGCAAAGTTATTATATATAACACTCACATCCTTATCCCATCTATTATACAATATACACTATTCCCTAGTTTAAGAGCTTATTTAACTTGTCAATAATTATAGTCTAATAGTAATATACTGCAACTTTGACACATAAACAGTCTATTGCTGATTCTCAGTTCTTATTAGTATTAAGAACCGAAATGATGATTGATTTTAGTGTTCAGCTAAATTTCTATTTACAAAGTTTATTTTTTTCATCTGTACTATATTAGCATTTTTTCTTAGACAACTCAACTTTGCCAGTTGTAAGTCAATTTATAACGCCTAGATTCAAAATGAAATTTATCGATTGTAGAAAAATTCCATTACATCAGCGGCGTTTCATCGAGGTGGGAGATATTCTCACCGCCTGATAACCAAAGTGGTACCCGCCACTTATGGAAGCGGGGGACATTTTCTTGCCTCGTTATATTTCATATACGCTCAAAAAAACCAGCAGTCTATATCTGCTGGCTTTCCTGTATCTGTGTTCTCTTTCTTTTATTTACCAATCCTCCAATTCGCCCTGTTTCTTTAGGACTCAAGCTCTTCCATCCATCCTTCATAACCTTCTCTATCAAGCCAAGTTCACGAGCAATTTCATATTTTACCTTTTCATTTTCATTCATAATTCTGTCCATGCCCCATTTTGTATAGCACAACATAGCTATATGGCATAGACTAGACACCTCCTTAATGTTTTTTATTTTTCTCAGTTATACCAAAATCTATATTCTTTTATCATACTCCATACTACTTTTTAGTTACTATAGGCTGAACATCCTCTTCTAGACACCCATACATACTTACAAATAATATAATATTGATATTACGTGACTAATTTGTAGCTACATCTTATTTCTATCAAGCTATTCCGATAGGTTAGCTTTGAGTTTAACCTACCTACAACGAAAATGTACTTTGTTTTCATGAGCATGCTTTAGAGCCAAAAACAATAATTGACTTCCGTATATAAATTGTCTCTGAGAAAATAAAGCTATTTGGTATTATGCGGCTGAAAATCAAAAAATATACCTTAGACCTTTTAATATTTTTGTTCCTAACCATCTATATTTTATCTCACCTCTTCAAGATCTTATAAAAATATAGAAGTAAGCAACTCAACTTTCTCAAATATAAGTCCATCGACACTCAAAATCATCAATCATTTGCTAAAAAAAAATAACTGCATGAATTAGTGAGGGTTGGTCTGTTCACTCACTAATTTATGCAATTACTTCTAAACTAACTTTCCATTGTTTAGTTTGTATACCTACAATTTTCAATCGGAAAAGTTGAGTCAAATACAAATTAATTTTATGGTTCTTTTTTAGTTTTGCAATGTTCCTCAATAATTTCGGACTAAGAGATCGAGTTATTTACTTCCAAGCACATTAATGGCCTCCTGGAGCTGTAAATCGTCTTCTCGTGGAACGGCCGATGCAGACGTATCTTTATACTTGTCATCAAGTTTTATTTCAATATCAGGCTTTATACCCTCTCCGTGGATACATATCCCTGACGGAGTAAAATATCTGGCTATTGTCACTTTCAAACCTGTTCCATCCTCAAAGCCATAGGTTGACTGTACTAACCCCTTTCCAAAGGTCTTTGTTCCAATAAGCGTTCCTTTTTTTAAGTCCTTGATGGCACCAGCAAGAATTTCTGATGCACTAGCACTATTCCCGTTAGTTAAAACAACAATTGGTATATCCAGCTCTGTCGCATCTGAGGATTCCACCTCTTTTTTACCATTTCTGTCCTCAGTATATACAATTGTTCCACTTGGCAGTATTCTGTCTGCCAATGCCACCACTTCATTGTACAATCCACCCGGATTGTCTCTAACATCAATTATTAGTGACTTAGCACCCTCATCAACCAATTTGTTTACCTGATTTATGAAATTCTTGCTTATGTTTTCATCAAACATTTTTAATTTTATATATGCTATGTTGTTTTCTAACATTTCGCTTCTAATATTTAATTTTGCAACTATTTTTTTCCGAACAACTGTTACATTCATCGTACTGTGCTGCGACTGCCTATATATTGTCAACACAGCCTCTGTATTTTCTTCACCCTTTATCATACTTGCTATAAGAGCATCGTCTTTAATATTCGTAACATCTTTCCCGTTAATCTTAATTATTTTGTCACCTTGTTTTATTCCAGCCGCTTTTGCAGGGGAATCATCAAAAGGCTCTAACACAGTAGCAATTCCATTCTCATCAAGAATTATCGGCAGCCCAATGCCCACATACTCATTTTCTGTAGTTTTTTGCATATCCATAAACCACTTCATTTGCTCCTTATCATAATAAACAGTATAAGGATCTTTAAGTGAATCAGTCATACCAGATATTGCACCCTCTACAAGCTTGTTTGTGTCAATTTCCTCGTAATATCTATTTTGAAGAATACTTCTAGCCTCATTAAACTTTTTGATAGTTTCTCTAGTAACACTACTTTTTTCAAACGCCAATGAATAACTGCCTGTAAAATAATTTAGAGCCATAAAAAACAGTGCACATACTGTAAATGAGATCACAGCTGTCATAGCAATAATGTTTATCGGATATTTAGAATTAAACTCTTTTTTGTCAAAATCCAAAACAACTCACCTCTTATTCTAACCTTTATTTAATTTACTAACCAAACTTTACCACATAAAAATCTATCTGTGCTTACACATATCAATGGTTTGTTGCCAAAATAATTTAATACTGATATGTGTTATATATATTGATATGCTTAAATTCACAATAATAAACCCGCATTTTTTATGCGGGCTTAATTTTATCTGACTAAATATTTATTATCTTAAGTAAAGTAATCTATTGGTTGCTTTGTAGCACCATTCACTCTTACTTCAAAATGCAAATGTGGTCCAGTTGATAATCCAGTACTTCCAACCTTTCCTATGGTGTCACCCTTTTTCACCTTATCTCCAACACTCACAAGTAATTTGCTTTGATGACCGTACAATGTAGCTATACCATCTCCATGGTCTATTATTATACAATTCCCATATCCTCCATTCCACCCAGATAAAATGACTTTTCCACTATTTGTAGCAACAATTTTAGCACCTGAAGGAGCATTAATGTCAATACCTGCATGGAATTTCTTTACTTTGTATATCGGATGGATTCTGTAGCCATAGGGAGATGAAATTTTAGTATATCCTGGAGTTGGCCACTTCATAACACCACCAGCATATTTAGTAGTCTTATCCTGCAATTGAGATATTTTGCTCTCAAGTTCCTTTGATAACGCTATCATTTCATCTTCTTTTTTCTCAGCTTCCTTCAGCCTGGATTTCTGATTCTCTATATCTGATTCTATTGCTGCTCTTGAAGTCTTGATATCAGAAACCTTTGCATTAAGCTTCTCTAATTGAGTCTCTTTTGCCTCTAGTTCATTAAGCTTTTCTTGCTTTTTTATTTCTGTTTTTTCTTTGCATAAAGCAATCTCTTTTATCAGCTTCTCATCATTTTCCTTAATAAGTGACATTAGTTCAATTCTAGAAAAAAACTCACTGAAGCTTTTTGACTCAATGAATATCTCCAATGGAGATTTGTTCATATTCTGATACATAACCCTCATTCTTGTTTTAAACAGCTCATTCTTATATTCAAAGTCCATTTCTATAGCATCTATCTCTTTACTAATAAGTTCAACATCGGCGTTCACCTTTGAAATCTCTTTTGCCCTTTGCTTTGCTGTGCTCTGCGTATTTAATGCTTCAGCCTGAAGCTTTTGTATATCAGCTGTCTTTTTCTTTATCTCACTTTCCAAGGCTTTTTTCTCTTTTGCCAACTGATATATCTTACTATTGACTTGCTTTTGCTGGCTCTTCGCACTTTCTAATTTAGTTTCTGCATTGACAGGTATAATAACGCTTGAAAATATGTATATAGCCAGCATCACCATAGATAGTCTTTTCTTCATATTAACCCTCCCACATAATAATTATCTTTTGTATATAAAATTGTTATTTCTTACAACGCCCTACGTTAGTAAGAAATTTACTTCGCAAAGCTATTAACTAACTCAAAAACTAAACTAGCCATTCTTTACTTATCTATGAAAGTATTTGCAACTCTTAAATAAGTCAATAAAACATAGCTAAGTTCAATACTCTGAAAATTTTTATTCTCTGCTATACTTTAAGATGCTTTCTAATTGACATAGCACTTCCAGATGCACCTATAACCACACTTATTCCCGTGTAAATTAATGCTAATGTACTCCACACAGTTCCAAACTTCACTGTAGCAAAGCCTCCACCAAAGTCTGATAAATCATGGCTTAGCATTGGTTCTGCAAGACTGTATATATATGCAACCAGCACTAATGCAATTACTGCTCCTACAATTCCAATTATAATCCCTTCGTATATAAATGGCCACCTTATAAACCAATCTGTAGCACCGATGTACTTCATAATATTAATTTCCTTGCGTCTTGCATAAACTGTAAGTTTAATAGTATTAGATATAATAAATAGAGATACTATTAATAGCAAGCCAATTAAAATTGTACTACTTATCTTTACCCAATTTGATATATTCTGAATTACATCAATAGCCTTTTGAGAATATTCAACATTATCCACACCTGGAAGAGAAAGAAATTCCGATGCTACCTGTTCGCTATCCTCAGGGTTTTTAACCTTAACAATGAAAGAAACATTTAAAAAGCTCTCATCATATCCTGTTAAAATATCCGATCCACCTTCATCTGTTTTATTATCAGCAAGGTACGTCTTTAATTGCTCAAATGCTTCTTTTTTTGATACTGTTTTAAGGCTATCTACATTTTTGTTACTAGAAATTTCAATTTGTACTGCATTTACCTGTTCATCCGTTAATTCAGGAAGACAAAACACTTGCATTGTTGGTTGTTGGGATAATATAGCTATGTTATAGTTTATGTTTGCTAATATTAAATAAAATACTCCAAACGAAAGCAAAGCAGCACTTATTACAGCAATTGATGCTAGCGACATCAGTTTATTCCTAGAAGCATTTAAAACACTTGTTTTAAGAATATATTTTATACTCCGTATCTTCATCCCCATAAAGCCCTTTCTGTTGATCTCTTACTATATGTCCTTTATCAATGGCTATTACTCGTTTTTTCATAGCATCAACAATATTTTTCTCATGGGTAGCAACAATAACTGTAGTTCCTCGTTGATTAACCTCTGTTAATAGTTTTACAATTTCCCATGAATTCTCAGGATCTAAGTTTCCTGTAGGCTCATCTGCAATTAGTAAAGCTGGACTGTTTACTAAGGCTCTTGCAATAGCAACACGTTGCTGTTCTCCGCCCGACAGTTGATGGGGGTATGCATTAGCTTTTCTGCTCAACCCAACTAGTGCAAGAGACATAGGCACCTGCCTTCGAACTTCCTTTGGAATACATTCTGTTATTTCCATTGCAAATGCAACATTTTCATAAACGGTTTTATTGGGAAGAAGTCTGAAATCCTGAAATACCATACCCATCCCACGGCGTAAATAGGGAATTTGCTTTTGCTGTAGGGAAGACAGCTGATACCCGTTTACTATTACCTCTCCTTCCGTTGCAGCTTCTTCCTTCATTAGAAGTTTGAGTAAAGTTGATTTTCCAGAACCACTTGAACCTATAATAAAAGCAAAATCACCCTTATTAATTTTCAAGTTAACGCCCCTTAATGCAACAGTTCCATTCGGATATCTCTTACTGACATTAATAAATTCTACCAATTTCAATTAACTCCTTATTAGTTTTTGTAGCTACTATTTTAAACTTATTTAATAAACTTATCATTTGATAAGGTTTCCCACACCTACAATTTTCAACTAGTAAAGTTGAGTTATTCATTAATACTTGCTAAATATTTTCTGACTAATACAGCAATTTTAAAGGTAACAGCATCATCAAAGCTAGTAAGTTCTAGACCTGTTAACCGTTTTATTTTATCTAATCTGTATACCAATGTATTTCTATGAATATATAGCTGCCTTGCAGTCTCACTGACATTCAAATTATTCTCAAAGAACTTTTGAGTTGTAAGCATAGTTTCATTATCTAATGATTCAGTAGATTTATCTTGAAATACCTCATCTAAAAACATCTGACACAATGTTGTCGGAATATGATAAATAAGTCTTCCAAGACCTAAGTTATTATAGTCATAAACTTTTTGATCACCACAAAAAATACTACCAATTATCATTGCCATTTGTGCCTCTTTATAAGATTTAGTAATATCCTTTAGGTTATTTATAATAGTACCTATGCCAATTCTAGCCTTTACCATTAATTCAGAATTAAGAGTATCTAGAATAGTTTTAGCGATTTTTGAGAGTTCTTTATAGTCATCCTTATTCTTAACCTCTTTAACAAAAACAATATTATCATTATCAATTACAATTATAAAGTCCTTATTCTTATTTGGGAATAAGCTCTCAATCACTTCATGTACATGAATGTCCTTTTCACTTGAAGAATTAATCAAAAACACAGCCCTAAGTGAGTTATAGTCAATATGCAGTTCCTTTGCTTTTAACAAAATATCTCCAGGCAAAATATTTTCTACTATTATATTCTTAACAAATGTATTCTTGTCATATTTTTCATCATAAAAGCTTTTAAGGTTTAGGATATTTAGTGAAAATAATTCTAAATACTTCAAATCCTGATCTTCAATAGATTTAACAAAAGCTATAAACTCCACTTTTTTTTTGACCATAACCTTATAGTATGTCCTGTCCTCTATTACTTGATTATGGTTATTTGATTGCAACAAATCAGCAACATTGGAATCTAAACTTCCTATCAATTGAAAATTTGAATGAGCTATAATTACTCCACTTTCGTCAGTCACTCCTATCTCTTTGCCTATAATTTCGCTATATTTTTCAGATAGCGTCTGAAATAATTTTACCGACATGTCAAGCCCCCTGCTAAAAAATATGTGAATATGTTAGCATAACCATTCACAATCTATTAAAATTATACACTAAAATAATTTTTATTACTATATTACATATTACAAATTTATTGGTAACTTTTTATAGTGTAATAACAGCTTTTACTTTTCACTCTTAAAATTAAATAAATTCTATAAAATAAAACAAAAAAAGGAAAGCTATGCTTTCCTTTTTTTGTTTTATATAAATTAATTGATAACTGTACGCTCAGTTTCTTTGTCAAACAAGTGAATCTTATTTGCATCAACTGCAACCTTGATAACATCGCCTGTCTTAGCCTTTGATCTAGCATTAACTCTTGCAGTAACTGTTGATGTAGCTCCTTCAATAACCAAATAAAGATAAGTCTCAGCACCAAGCATTTCAACCAAGTCAACTCTTGCTTCAACAACACTTTCAGGCATTGACTCAAGATACATAGCTTCATCACGAATATGTTCTGGTCTTATACCAACTAGAATTTCTTTACCAACATAATCAGTTCCTTCAAGCTTCTTAGCTTTTCCTTCTGGAAGCTTGATATTATTCTTACCAAATACAAGATGTAAATCGCTTCCTTGCTTAGTAAGTTTAGCAGTGATTATATTCATTTGTGGACTACCGATAAATGTAGCAACAAACATGTTGTTTGGTCTGTCATAAAGTGATGTTGGTGTATCAACCTGCTGGATATAACCATCCTTCATAACAACGATTCTAGTACCCATTGTTAACGCTTCTGTCTGGTCATGTGTTACATATATAAATGTTGTGTTAAGTCTATGGTGTAATCTGCCTATCTCAGTTCTCATCTGAACTCTGAGCTTAGCATCCAAGTTTGAGAGAGGCTCATCCATTAAGAATACTTTAGGTTCACGAACTATAGCACGACCTAGTGCAACTCTCTGTCTCTGTCCACCTGATAAAGCCTTTGGTTTTCTGTCAAGTAAATGCTCAATGTCAAGTATCTTAGCCGCTTCATGTACACGCTTCTTGATTTCGTCTTTTGGTGTCTTTCTCAGTTTTAATCCGAAAGCCATATTGTCAAAAACTGTCATGTGTGGATATAACGCATAGTTCTGGAAAACCATTGCTATATCTCTATCCTTTGGAGCAACATCATTCATTAATTTGTCTCCAATATACAATTCACCTTCAGTTATCTCTTCCAAACCAGCTATCATTCTAAGTGTAGTAGTCTTTCCACATCCTGAAGGACCAACCAATACTAGGAACTCATTGTGTTCGATATCAAGATTAAAATCATTAACAGCTGTAACTCCACCTGAATATCTCTTGTAAATATTTTTTAATTTTAAACTAGCCATTTTTACCTCCTAAAACGTTCAAATTGTTTATTTTTTTCGATAATAGATTCTATATTTATATAATACACTTCATTACAATTACAAACTATATAGCTTTTTAACAAAATTATTTTTCAGCTTTTAGTACTTTTGTATACTATTCAAAACTAAATACATTTTTCCTACGAAGAAAAAATTACAATTTAGGGATAGAACCCCCTTACTTTTGGAATGAAAAGATGATATTATAACGCCTAGATTCAAAATGAAATTTTTTGAACAAAAATTTAAACAAGCTCGAAAATGTACCTTGTGTTCAAATCCACAAAAAGCTGCTCGCAGCTTTTTGATATGCGAAGAGAACGATGAATGTGCGAAATGTAAACTTCGCATTTTTCGAGCTATTACATTCAGCGGTGTTTAAGCGTCGCGGGAGATATTCTCACCGCCTGAAAACCAAAGCGGTGCCCGCCGTGGAAGATATATTCTTGCCTCGTTATAAGTATATTTCTCAGACAAATAAAAAATATACTTATCATTATTGTATTTTTATGCATAAGAGTGTATAATTATAACACCTAGATTCAAAATGAAATTTTTTGAACAAAAATTTAAACAAGCTCGAAAATGCACCTTGTGTTCAAATCCACAAAAAGCTGCTCGCAGCTTTTTGATATGCGAAGAGAACGATGAATGTGCGAAATGTAAACTTCGCATTTTTCGAGCTATTACATCTACGGCGTGTAAGCGAGGGAGAGATATTCTCAACGCCTGAAAACCAAAGATATACTCGCCACTTATAGAAGTGGGAGACATTTTCTTGCGTTGTTATAAAATATTAGTTAAGAGAACTAATTTGCTCACTCAGTAAATTTTAGTATTTTTAATTTAATATTCATTATATTGACATATAAATAATAGTTCTACTATTGAAAGGAATGCGTACACTATGAAATATAAGATTTTTGTGGATGGTAGCGAAGGTACTACAGGTTTAATGATTAATGAAAGGTTAGCTAATAGAAACGATTTAGATATACTCAAAATTGATCCAGATAAACGTAAAGATATTAATGAAAGAAAAAAATATATTAATGATGCAGATATAGTTTTTCTTTGCCTACCTGACGTAGCAGCAAGAGAGGCTGTATCTCTTATAGAAAATCCGCATACAAAGGTTATTGATGCTAGCACAGCTCACAGAACAAATATTGACTGGGCTTATGGTTTACCTGAATTAAGTATTGATCACCGTGCTAAAATAAAAAGCTCAAACAGAGTAGCAGTTCCAGGCTGTTATGCTACTGGGTTTATAAGCGTTATGTATCCTTTGGTAGCTGGAGGAATTGTTTCAAAAGATTATCCTGTCACAACCTTTGGTATCTCAGGTTATAGCGGAGGAGGAAAGAAGCGTATTTCTGAATATGAAGATCCAAACGGCAACCCATTTGAGAGCCCACAGTTATACAGCTTAGGCTTGTCCCACAAGCATGTACCTGAGATGACAGCAATTAGCGGTCTTAGCTGTGCTCCTCTATTCTCACCTATTATAAGCTCATATTATAAAGGGATGTCTGTATGTGTTCCGTTGCATACAAGAATTCTTTCAGGAGCAAATACCAAGGAAAGCATCCATGAATATTTTAAGAATTATTACAGTTCTGAAAAGTATATAAGTGTAATGCCTCTTGGTTGTGAAAACGACTATACAAATGGATTTTTAGCTGCTACAAGAGTAAACAACACAAATTATTTAGAAATATATGTTGTTGGAAACACTGAGCAAGTTATGCTTGTATCGGTCTTAGACAACTTAGGCAAAGGGTCTTCGGGAGCAGCTATACAAAATATGAATATTATGTTAGGAATTGAAGAAGACTTTTGTCTTTAAAAAAATAATAAATAAGTTAGTGTGAAAGTATTAGATTAGGGGGCAAATTTATGAATTTAGAAAATCAAATTAAAAAAGCAGAAATACTTATAGAAGCTCTTCCATATATACAAAAACTCTATGGCAAAACTGTAGTTATTAAGTACGGCGGAAATGCAATGATCAATGATGAACTTAAAAACTCAGTAATGGAAGATATTACTCTTCTTAAATATATAGGAATGAATCCTGTATTAGTCCATGGCGGAGGACCAGATATAAATAAGGCTCTGCAAGCCTTCGATATTAAAAGTCAGTTTATTAATGGGCTGAGAGTTACAGACTCTCAAACCATGGAAGTGGCTCAAATGGTTTTGGTTGGCAAAACTAATAAGGAAATCGTTTCCATGCTTAACATAAAGGGTGGAAAAGCAATTGGACTATGTGGTATTGATGGAAAGCTTATTGAATGTGAGCAGTATAAAACTGAACTTGATGGCGAACTAAAAGACATAGGCTACGTTGGAAACATTACAAATATTAATTCAAAGGTGTTAGAGCTTATATCAAAAGACGAGTATATCCCTGTTGTTGCACCAATAGGGGTAGGCTCAAACGGTGAAAGCTATAATATTAATGCGGATACTGTAGCAGGTGAAATAGCAGCAGCATTAAAAGCAGAAAAACTAATGTTGCTCACTGATGTTGAAGGGGTAAAAACCTCCAAAGACAGTGATTCAATTATACCAGCACTAACTATTACAGAAGTACATGAGCTTATAAATAACAAAATTATAGATGGTGGTATGATACCAAAAGTCTTGGGCTGTGTAGATGCATTGGAAAAAGGAGTTGGCAGAACCCATATTTTAGACGGCAGAATTCCTCATTGTATACTGCTTGAGATATTCACAAACAAAGGTATTGGTACAATGATTATGAAAGAAAAGAAATTATACCATCAAAATGAGGTACTATATTAAAATCTGTTAATATTCAGTCTCTTAAAATTTACTTAGTCTATACGGGTCCATGCTTCATAGTCTGCTAAAACCGACATCGTGTCGGTTTTTTAGCAAATAAACAACTTATTTTATGACATTATTTAGCTTTTCATTTGATAAGTATGAAGCTTAGTATATATGATTTATAACGCCTAGATTCAACGAGGCTGGAGATATTCTCACCGCCTGAAAACCAAAGCGGTACTCGCCACTTATTGAAGTGGGGGACATTTTTTTGCCTCGTTATATGTTAATCAAAGTAGATGCTATATATAGTATTGTCAAAGGCTTGAATAGCAACGACTTACTAGCAACATTATTTAAATATTATTTATTGCATTTTTATACACGATAATGTATAATTATAAATTATATATTATCGTGTTTTTAACTAAATTCAATTACCCTTCGAAGCTTTTGCCTTATAGATGTCTAGCCGATAATAGTTGAATTTAAGTATTTGAAAAGGAGTGATTTAAATGCTATTAAATGAAATTCAGGATACTGATAAAAAATATTATATGAATACATTTGGCGACAGAATACCGGTAGCTTTTACTAAAGGTGAAGGAATAAACCTTTGGAGTTCTGACGGAGAGAAATATACAGACTTTTTTGCTGGTATAGCTGTTAATTCCATAGGCTACTCACACCCAACTTTTGTTGAAATGGTTACAAAACAGGTTTCTAGCCTAATACACTGCTCAAACCTTTATTATATTGAGTCACAAGCCCTTTTGGCAAAAGAACTAGTTGAAAACTCATGTGCAGATAAAATATTCTTTGCCAATAGCGGTGCTGAAGCAAATGAGGGTGCTATTAAGCTAGCTAGAATATACTTTAAAAAACAAGGAAACCCTGAAAAATTTGAAATTATCACTTTGCAAAAATCATTTCATGGTAGAACTATTACTACTCTTAGTGCAACAGGACAAGAGAAGTATTCAAAACCTTTTGAGCCACTAACTCCTGGTTTTAAGAAAGTACCTATTAATGATTTTGCTGCTTTAGAAGCCTCAATTACTGAAAACACCTGTGCTATTATGCTTGAACCCATACAAGGAGAAAGCGGTGTATATCCATGTGATTATGAGTATTTACAAAATGTTAAAAAGCTATGCAACGATAAAGAATTACTTCTTATTTTTGACGAGGTTCAAACTGGTGTTGGCAGAACTGGTAAGCTTTTCGGATACCAAAATTATGATATAGAGCCTGATATTTTTACTTTGGCAAAAGCACTAGGCGGAGGAGTTCCTATCGGAGCAGTATGTGCTAAAGATCATGTAGCAGAAGCATTTACACCAGGAGATCACGGTTCTACCTTTGGAGGTAATTCGCTAGCTTGTACAGCAGGCTTAGCTGTTATGAAAATAATGAAAGACGAGCATCTTCCCGAAAACGCTGGAAAGCTTGGTAAATATATTAAGTCTCAATTGGAAATTTTAGCTTCTAGTTCCCTCCCTGTAATATCTGAGGTAAGAGCTGCAGGATTAATGATTGGAATTGAACTGAATAAATCTATCGCTCCTATTGTTAAAGCGAAAATGTTCAAAAAAAAATACTTAATTGCAAATGTTGGTGAGAGTATTCTAAGAATACTTCCACCACTTATTATTACACAAACAGATGTTGATGAATTTGTTACAACATTAAAATCAGCTATAGCTGAAGCACTTTAGGAGGATATAAATATGAAAGCAGTATTATTACTCGAAGATGGAACATATTTCTCAGGGGAAAGCTTTGGGAAAAGCGGAGAAACCGCAGGAGAACTTGTGTTTAACACAAGTATGACAGGTTATCAAGAAATAACCACTGACCCATCCTATAATGGTCAGATTGTAGCAATGACTTATCCTTTAATTGGAAATTATGGATTTAATGAATTTGATAACGAATCTTATAAGCCTCACATTCAAGGATTTATTGTTAAAGAGCTTTGCTCTAATCCAAGCAATTGGAGAAATACCATTGATCCCAATCAGTACTTTATCAAGCACAATATAATTGGAATTAAAAGTATTGATACTAGAGCATTAACTCAGCACCTGAGAAATAATGGAAGTATGTATGGAATTATTTCTACAGAATGTGGAAACCTTGATATGCTACGCAAAAATTTAGAAGCCTATAAATCTATTCCAAGAAATTTGGTAATGGAGGTTACTACTAAAACTCACATACACGTACAAGGCTCAGGAAAAAAAGTGGTTCTTATAGATTTTGGAGTTAAAAACAATATTATTCGCTCACTTAAGTATAGAGACTGTGATATTCATATAGTGCCTGCTTACAGCTCCTTTGAAGAAATTATGTCTTATAATCCTGATGGTATTTTGCTGTCAAACGGTCCTGGTGATCCTAGAGATTTACCAGAAATAAATAAAACTATACAAAAGCTTTTAAGTTTGAAGCCAATACTTGGAATATGTTTAGGTCATCAATTGCTTGGGCTTTCATTAGGTCTTAATGTTAAAAAACTAAAATTTGGTCATCATGGAAGCAACCATCCAGTTAAAGATAGTATTTCAGGAAGATGCTACATTACATCTCAGAATCACAACTATGCTATTGACAATACTTTTACAAGTCAAGACGTAGAAATAACACAAATTAATGTTAACGATAATACTGTAGAGGCCTTTAAACATAGAACATTACCTATTCTTGGTATTCAGTATCACCCTGAAGCAGCACCAGGTACTATGGACTCTGCGTACATTTTTGATGATTTTGTAAAAATGATGAAATAATTTCAAAGGCTTAAACCTTATGAACTGTTAAATTTTATTATTATGCTTTATATGCATAATATTATGGAGGATAGATATATGCCAAAAAATTCAAGTATTAAAAAGGTATTAGTAATTGGTTCTGGTCCTATTGTTATAGGTCAAGCTGCCGAATTTGATTATTCAGGAACTCAAGCCTGCAAATCTCTAAGAGAAGAAGGCATTGAGGTTGTGTTGATAAATAGCAACCCTGCCACAATTATGACAGACACTCAATCCGCTGATAAGGTTTACATAGAACCTATCACACTGGAGTTTGTGAAAAAGATAATATATAAGGAAAAACCAGACGGAATCCTAGCCTCACTAGGCGGTCAAACAGGTCTCAATATGGCTGTTCAACTTGCTGAAGACGGAATTCTAGACGAAATGCACATAGAGCTCTTAGGTACTTCCCTATCCTCTATTAAAAAAGCTGAGGATAGAGAACTCTTCAAACAAACAATGGAAGAAATAAATGAAAAAGTAGCTCCCAGCAAAATAGTTACCACCTTGCAGGACGCTATTGAATTTGCAGAAGAAATTGGTTTTCCTATTATTATAAGACCAGCTTATACCCTTGGTGGTTCTGGCGGTGGTATAGCAAATAATATGGACGAATTTAAGTATATATGCGGTAAAGGCCTGAAACTAAGTATGATTAGTCAAGTGCTTTTGGAGCAGAGTGTAGCAGGTTGGAAAGAAATTGAATACGAAGTAATGCGCGACAAAAACGACAACTGCATTATCATTTGTAATATGGAAAACTTTGACCCCGTTGGCGTTCATACAGGTGACAGTATAGTTGTAGCTCCATGTCAAACTCTTTCTGATGTCGAAGCTCAAATGCTTAGAACCGCTTCAATTAAGATAATATGTGCCTTAGGCATAGAGGGTGGCTGTAATATCCAGTTTGCATTAAATCCTAGCAGTTTTGAATATGTTGTTATTGAAGTAAATCCTAGAGTAAGCCGTTCCAGTGCTCTTGCATCTAAAGCAACAGGATACCCAATAGCCCGAGTAACTTCTAAAATTGCTATTGGAATGACTTTGGATGAAATAAAAAACTCTGTAACAAAGACTACAAGTGCATGCTTTGAGCCTGCTATAGATTATGTTGTTACAAAAGTTCCACGCTGGCCATTTGATAAGTTTGCGAACGCAGATAGAAGCTTGGGTACACAGATGAAAGCAACAGGAGAAGTAATGGCTATCGGACGTACCTTTGAAGAATCTCTGCTAAAAGCAATAGATTCATTAGATATTAAATTCAACTATCAGCTTGGATTAAGCTTATTTGATAATATGAGCCGTGAAGAGTTAGTAGAATACGTTCAGCATCCTTGTGACCAACGAATTTTTGCACTTTGCAAAGCTCTCCAAAAGGGTGTTTCTGCTGGAGAAATCGTAAGAATAACTAAAATTGATGGTTTCTTTATTAGAAAACTCAAGAAAATAGTTAAGCTTGGTGAAGAAATTACAACTGCTGGCATAGCATTTTTGGATTATGATTTATATTCAAGAGCTAAAAAAATAGGTTTTGGTGATTCATATATAGCTAATTTAGCTAATGTATCTGTTGAAGAAATAATTGCAATTAGAAAAAAATACCCAATTAAACCTGTTTATAAAATAGTTGATACCTGTGCAGGTGAGTTTGAATCTTCTACTCCTTATTATTATTCTACTTACGAAGAAAAGGAAGACGTTGAGGAAACTCCAGGTGACAAGGTTTTAGTTATAGGCTCAGGTCCAATTAGAATAGGTCAGGGTATTGAGTTTGATTATTGTAGTGTGCACTCTGTTGAAACTCTCAAGGAGCTTGGTATTGAATCAATTATAATTAACAACAACCCCGAAACTGTCAGCACTGACTTTGATACAGCAGATAAGCTCTACTTTGAGCCACTTACAAAGGAATGTGTTCTTGATATTATTGATAAAGAAAAGCCTTTGGGTGTCATTGTTCAATTTGGTGGTCAGACTGCCATTAACATAGCTGAAACCTTACATTCAGAGGGTGTAAATATTCTTGGAACTACCGTAGAAAGTATTGATGTAGCCGAAGACAGAGAAAAATTCTTACAGCTACTGGAATCTCTTGATATTCCAATACCTGAAGGAAGTACTGCTTTCTCATTTGAACATGCCAAAGAGATAGCAAATAAAATAGGATATCCTGTATTAGTTAGACCTTCCTATGTTCTCGGTGGCCGTGCTATGGAAATTGTTTACAATGACAAAGTTCTTGAAGAATATATAACAATGGCTTCTGAAATTTCCACAGAACATCCTATACTAATTGATAAATACATTGTTGGAAAAGAAATGGAAGTTGATGGTATATGTGATGGGAATGAAGTTCTTATACCTGGAATAATGGAACATATAGAGCGTGCAGGTGTTCACTCTGGTGACAGTATTGCAGTTTATCCTCCTCATAATCTTTCACAGAAGGTCAAGGATACAATTGAGGATTACACCATTCGTCTATCAAAAGCACTAAAGGTAGTTGGCTTATTTAATATACAGTTTGTTATGGATAAAAATGAAAAGGTTTATGTTATCGAGGTAAATCCTCGTGCCAGCAGAACAGTTCCAATAATGAGTAAAATTACAGGTATCCCAATGGTAAGTGTCGCTACTAAGCTCATTATGGGTAGAACCTTAAAAGAGCTAAACTATAAGCCTGGTCTTGCAAAAGAAACTGATTTTTATGCTGTAAAAGCTCCAGTCTTCTCATTTGCAAAATTAACTACTGTTGATACCTTCTTAGGACCTGAAATGAAATCTACAGGTGAAGTTATGGGTGTTGATAAGGATTATTACAATGCGTTATACAAGGCAATTGCTGCATCAGGAATGTTAATACCATCAGGGGGAAGTGTACTTCTTTCAGTTGCAGACAGAGATAAAGAAGAATGTGTTGAAATTTCGAAAAAACTTCTTGAGCTTGGCTTTAAGCTATCTGCTACTACTGGAACATATGCTGCACTAAATAATGCTAAGTTGCCTGTTGAATTAATTGAAGAGGATAATGTATTAAACTGCATTAAAGCAGATAAAATAAAACTTGTTATAAACACCCCTACAAGAGGTAAAATTCCTGAAAGAAAAGGATTTATTCTAAGAAGAACATCAATGGAATACAATATTCCATGTATAACTTCATTAGATACCACAAACGCTGTTTTAAGTATTTTAGAGAGGCTAATTGCTGATAATAAGGCAGATATATATTCTCTTGATGAATACTCTGTATATAAAGGATAAACAACTCGAACTTCGCACATAAAAAGTCTATTGGTGCGGTGGAATTATCAATGCTTTGTTGCCACAATAATTGCTAGAATCAGTAAGTGCTAGGACTAGCATTATTCATGCAATTATTTCTAATCCAACTTTTCATTTGATAATGCTACCACACCTTATATTACTAGGCTTTCACTATTTTTGTGCGTTGGCACAGTGAAAGGATTGATATTTATGAAACATTTATTAAGTCTAAACGACCTAACTACTGATGAAATTCATGATTTGCTTAAGCTTGCATTAAAGCTTAAGGAACAAAATAAAAACGGTACAAAACATCATTTGCTAGAAGGCAAAACTCTTGGAATGATTTTTTCAAAATCCTCAACAAGAACTAGAGTTTCCTTTGAGGTTGGAATGTATCAGCTTGGAGGTTCTGCCCTATTTCTAAGTTCTGATGACATTCAAATTGGAAGAGGTGAATCAATTTACGACACAGCTAATGTCCTATCAAGATATTTAGACGGAATTATGATTAGAACCTTTAAGCAAAGTGATGTAGATGATCTTGCAAAATTCGGAACTATTCCCATAATAAATGGTTTAACTGATGAAATGCACCCATGCCAGATTCTAGCCGACCTTCAAGCTGTTTATGAGCATAAGGGTAAACTTGAGGGGCTAAAGCTTGCATATATCGGTGATGGCAATAACATTGCTCACTCATTGCTTCACGGCTGTTCTAAAGTAGGAATGAATATTGCAATAGCAGCTCCTAAAGGCTATGAATGCGATAATAAATATGTAGATGAAGCGAAGGCTACTGCAAAACTGACAGGCTCAGAAATACTCTTAACGCAAGACCCTGTTGAAGCTATTACAAATGCAGATGTTGTATATGCTGACACCTGGATAAGCATGGGTCAAGAGGACCAAAAAGCGGAAAAGCTCAAGATATTCATGCCATATCAGATTAATAAAGAGTTATTTTCAAAAGCTAATGACAATGCAATTTTCCTTCATTGCTTGCCTGCATACAGAGGCTATGAGGTTACTGAAGAAGTTATTGACGGCAAACAATCAGTAATTTTTGATGAAGCTGAAAACAGACTACACGCGCAGAAGGCAGTTTTGGCAACATTATTATAAAACCAAAACTAAGGTTAAAATAGACTAAAAAGTATGATTTTATACTGCAATTGACTAAAGCCAATTACGGTTCAAGTCCTTCGTAACGATAAATTATCGTTTTTTTAGACGATATACTTTGAGCCGTAATAGACTTTTTGAAATGACATAAAATCAATTAGCAAACCATATAATTTAATTAGAAGACGGTATCACAAATCTATATTACACCGTGTTCAAGACAGAACAAGCCCGACAAAGCATAATTCGGGCTTATTTATTTCTTAATATTGAGGGAAAAGATATGAATTATTCATTTATTATTAGAAAAGCTACTCTGGAG
>JAEWST010000057.1 GCA_023398105.1 Bacillota bacterium
CCTGTCACGCTGGAGGTCGACGGTTCGAGCCCGTTCCGGGTCGCCAATTTGCCCAGATAGCTCAGTCGGTAGAGCAGGGGACTGAAAATCCCCGTGTCGCTGGTTCGATTCCGGCTCTGGGCACCAATACTAAATTGGAAAAAGCAAGGAGTACAAGGAAAGCGACTGTCGAGCATCGGAGTTTATAAATGATGAGTGCAGAACAGGAAGCATGACACAGTAATCCGAAGGTTTTTGCAATTTATATGCGGGTTTAACTCAGTGGTAGAGTGTCACCTTGCCAAGGTGAAAGTCGAGAGTTCGAATCTCTTAACCCGCTCCAAACTAATGAGGCAGATTGCATATGTGGTCTGTCTCAATTTAACGGCGCTATAGCCAAGTGGTAAGGCCAAGGTCTGCAAAACCTTTATCCCCCGGTTCAAATCCGGGTGGCGCCTCCAAAACAGAAGCACTTAGTCTATTAAAGGATTGAGTGCTTTTTAATATGTAAATGTATTAGGATTTGAACCTGGTCAACATCCGGGTGGCGCCTCCAAAACAAAAGCACTTAGTCTATTAAAGGATTGAGTGCTTTTTTATTGCAAAAACATATTCGGTTTGAATATGGTCAACATCCGGGTGGTGCCTCCAAAACATAACAATGCAAAGTCATTAATATCAATAGGGTTAAGTTGTTTTATTGATGGAAAGTAAAATAATTTTATAAGATAAGTTAGTTTAATGAACAACAAACCATTGGTATACTTGAGTATGGCTCGACTCTTCATTCGAAAGTTGAGTTGGTAATAATTGCATGAATTAGTTGGTAAGATGAAGCATTACTAATTCTAGCAATATTATTTTGGCAACAAGCCATTGATAATTCTGCCGCACCAATAGATCTCCATGTGCGAAGTTTGAGTTATTTAATAAGCAAAAGGAAGGTAGAACTGTCACATGTTCCGTTTTCGGGCAAGCCATTAGCTTTTTTATATGAGTTTATTGCTGATTTCAGTCCTGAACCGAAGGTTCCTGGATACTCTACACCCTTTGGATCATAGCCCCGTAACATCACAAGAATTTCAGCTGCGGTAACCATGTACTGGGTTTCACCATAAGTAACATAATGATTTTCTAAAGCATTATTTGATTTAGTACCCCAAATTCCATCAACAACAAGACCTGCTTTATAATCTAAATTCATAGCAGTTTGCAAAACTTTAATGCCTGCCTTTTTTGTTTTAGATCCTCTTATGCCATCTGTATCAATGCTAGAATTAGTAAATTTATTTGCTTGAGCTTGTCCTGCTTGAATAATCATGTTAGCCTTCGGAAGGGGATTAGTACTTTCTTCTTTATATCTGAGAATACAATCCCAAGGTTTATTATAATAACTTCTAATATAGACTTCTTTTCCAGTTTGATCCCCTGCTTGTCCTCCCGTGGCTGTTCTTTTTTCATTAATACTGGCATGAACGATTTGTCCGTTACCAATAAACATAGCAGTATGTGAAGATGTTTTTAGAAGTACATCACCACGCACCAGCCCTGAACCGTTTGATAAACCTATTGATGAGGTTATATCAGAAAAACCTGAGTTAAGAAAAGCATTTTCCATATTGCCAGTATATGTAGCACCATTGCTTTTTACGGGTACCCCTGCTGTCTCCCAAGCGGTAATAACTGCAGCCGAGCAATCATAATCACCATGCTGTCCCCACCTATAGGTTTGATCATACCCGTGACTGTCATTATTTGCCAAGTCTATCATCCATTGTGTTGCAGTTTCAATTTTGCCCATAAATAATCCTCCTCGTATAATTTATATATAAACAACGCTTTAGTGTTCGTGCCTAAATGATATTAATAAATAGGATAGTAGCAGAGAATTTATCTCCAATCACATACACTAAATTTAATTATTCTTCTATAAATAAGGTGTTTAATATTAAGGATTAACAACTCGTAAGGACTTAAGTAGGGCTTATTAAAGAATATATCTGTTTTTATAATATAGGTTTTTCATGCGACAGCTACCATGCAGAGAATGAACAATTGCTAGCCTTTGCTTTTACCAATGAAAAGATGGGGAAATCAATAAAACATTCAAACTTGGCAGTTGAATATACTGATTAAGGCTTAGTAATATCAGGTGTGGTAGCATTCTCAAATGAAAAATTTTCAATACTAATATAACGAGGCAAGAAAATGTCCCCCACTTCTATAAGTGGCGGGTAAGACCTTGTGCTTAGATAGTCTTATGATACAATAAACACAGGTGACAAAAGTTTGATTTTTCTAAAACGGTGAGTTTTTGCATATATTAGAAGCTCTAATCTTTTTGTATAAGTCTATAAAGTACTGGGAAAGGAAGGGTTATAAAATGGCTAAAGTTTTAATATGTGATGACGAAGCGGGACTTCGGGCTGTAATAAAGCGATATGCCATATTTGAGGGGCATGAGGTTACTGAAGCGGAAGATGGTATGGAGGCTGTGGAGCTTTGTCGTCACAACAGCTTTGATATAATAATTATGGACATTATGATGCCTGTGCTTGATGGTTTTTCTGCTGTAAAGGAAATACGCAAAGTCTCTGACACACCAGTAATCATGTTATCTGCCCGAGGTGAGGAGTATGATAAGGTGCTCGGCTTTGAGGTTGGTGTGGACGATTATGTTGTTAAGCCCTTTTCCTCAAAAGAAATCATGCTTAGGATAGGTGCTATTTTGCGAAGAGTGAATAAAACCAGCAGTGCAAAGTCTGATGACAATGGACATACCATCTACGAGAAGGATGGCTTCAAGGCAGATATAACAGCTTATAAGGTATTTGTTGATGGAGTGCAGGTGGAATTAGCCCCTAAGGAATATGACCTTTTGTTTTTTTTGATACGTAATAAAAACATAGCTGTACCTAGAGAAAAGATAATGCTGGAAGTATGGGGGTTTGATTATTATGGTGATGACAGGACGTTGGATACCCATATGAAGCTGTTGCGGAAATCTCTAGGTCCGTATGCACATTTAATTAAAACATTGCGTGGATTGGGGTATAGATTTGATGGATAAACTAAAATTACAATGGAGAATATTCGGATTCCTATTAGGGTTTTGTGCTCTATTACTTGCAACTTTATGGATATTTCAGACAGTATTCTTGAGTGATATGTATAAGTTTATTCGCAAGGTTGAGATAGATAAAGCAATTACTTTAGTGGAGAAAAATATCAACAGCACAAAGCTTGAAGATGTATTAGATGAGCTTGAATTAACTAAAGAGATAATAGTAAGACCGACACAGGGGTTTATTCCGCCTTCACGTCCAGTACCAGATAAACGCATACGCAGACAGACTGAAACTATCACAAAGGTACAAGAGTTTATATTAAAGGATGGCAGTAAAATTTCACTTACCTTTCATGCTATGGTAACTCCTGTTGATGCCACTGTATCTACCCTACAAATGCAGCTTTTTATTATAACGGGCATTATGGTACTTCTAGCAACATTACTTGCAATTATCATATCAAAGCACATATCTAAACCGATTGAGCAGATTAATCAAAGTGCTAAGGTACTAGCAATGGGTAACTATGAACCTCAGTTTAATGGCAGAGGATTTTTGGAAATAAAGGAGCTGTCCAATACTCTGAATACTGCTGCAGTAGAACTATCCAAGGTGGAGCGTCTGCGACGTGAGCTAATGGCAAATATTTCTCACGATTTGAGAACACCCCTTGCCTTTATATACAGTTATGCTGAAATGATGCATGATTTTCCCCAAGAGGTTACAGCAGAGCAAAGTCAAATAATAATGGATGAAGCAAAGCGTCTTACTTATCTTGTGAATGACATGCTTGATATTTCAAGCCTTGAGACAGGTATTACAAAGCTAAATAAGGTAAACTATAACTTGACTCAAAGTTTGAGGAATACTATCAATCGAGTTAGAGAACTTGTCAAAAATGATGGCTATCATATTGATTTAGAGAGTACTGAGGATGTATGCATACTCGCTGACGAGGTAAAGCTTACACAGGCATTTTATAACCTCTTATTTAATGCTATCACATATAGTGGCGATGATAAAACGGTCATTGTTAGACAAAGCCTCAAAGGCAATAAGGTAAGAATAGAGGTAATAGATCATGGGGAAGGTATCAGTCAAAGTGACTTGCCATATATATGGGAGCGATACTACAAGGTTGACAAAAATCATAAGAGACCTAAAATGGGTACTGGCATTGGGCTTTCAATTGTGAGAAAAATTATTGATTTGCACAAGGGTGAATATGGGGTTGAATCGGAAGTAGGTAAAGGCAGTACTTTTTGGTTTCAATTAGATTATAACGAGGCAAGAAAATGTCCTCCACTTCTATAAGTGGAGGGTACCGCTTTGGTTTTCAGGCGGTGTAGGAGACTTATCAATTGTTTATTACCATGGTTCATAAAGTGTGACGGCATTTAATAAAATCAAAAAAATGTCGAAATAAATAAAGCTTTTTTATTGCGAATACAGTCATAAATTTTATTGTAAAAGCAGAAACTATATTGGGTATTGAGAACACTTAGAGTTGGAAACTATGCTTAGTATATATGGTTTGTATCATATGAAAACCAAATAGATTTAAAATAGAAAAATAAGTTACTCTCTATTGACATTATAATTTGGTGCAAATATAATGTAACAAAGAGAAGAAAAATGTCGTATTATAATAGTTGCGGAGGCACTGAAAATGTCTAAGGAATTAATAATGGATAACGAATTCATCAGCTTATGGTATCATCCTGAAACAAAGGTAATTCACCACGAAATTAAGAAGTATGTTTTTGGAACTACTTTGCAGGAAATGTTTGTTAAAGGCTGTGATCTTATGAAAGAAAAAGGTGCAAAAAAGTGGTTGTCAGATGACAGAAACAATAATGCATTGACTCAAAAGGATACAGAGTGGGTTACAACTGTATGGTTTCCTAAAATGGTTGAGAATGGCTGGAAATATTGGGCTATTGTTCAACCAGAAAAAATTATTGGACAGATAAATATGAAAAAGTTTGCAAGAACCTACGCAGAAAAAGGCGTTATTGCAAATATGTTTAGAGACCCTGATGAGGCTATGAAATGGTTGTTAGAACAAAAATAATGCATAAATTAATATATTAACTTTTGCAAATAAAAAGTCTATAGGTTAACAATACTTATTAATGATTTGTTGTCAAAATAATTATTTCAATTAGTAATGGGTTCATATATTAACAAAACTAATATAATGAAATATATAGCAGAAAAATATCGCATAAAATATTTGTGGAGGATATTAAAAATGTCTAAGGAATTAATAATGGATAACGATTTCATCAGCTTATGGTATTACCCAGAAACAAAGATAATTCACCATGAAATTAAGAAGTATGTTTTTGGGACTGCTTTGCAGGAAATGTTTGTTAAAGGTTGCGATCTTATGAAAGAGAAAGGTGCAAAAAAATGGTTGTCAGATGACAGAAATAACAGTGCATTGACTCAGAAGGATACAGAGTGGGTTGTAACTGTATGGCTTCCTAAAATGATTAAGAATGGCTGGAAATATTGGGCTATTGTTCAACCAGAAAAAATTATTGGACAGATTAATATGAAAAAGTTTGCTCAAACTAATGCAGAAAAAGGCATTGTTACAAAAATGTTTAGCGATCCTGATGAAGCTATGAAATGGTTATTAGAACAAAAATAAGGCATAAATTAATATATTAGATTTTAAATAAAAGGTTTATTGGTTAACAATACTTATCAATAGTTTATTACCAGAATAATTGCATGAACTAGTAATGGCTCTTCTATTAGCCAACTAATTCATGCAATTATTTTTTCTGATTTTTTATTAATAAGTCTTTACATCTACTATTTTCAAATGTAAAGTTTACATAATATTATAGACTGTGCTTGTAAAAAATGTTTTTGGAAAAATTTGATGTATTTAGTACAAAGTTAAACTTATAGTTTATGAGATTATTAAAGTATGTTCTGTTCCATATAACGAGGCAAGAAAATGTCCCCTACTTCTATAAGTGGCGGGTACCACTTTGGTTATAATGTTTTGCAAATGGCTGAATAGTAATGTAGGTATAAAAAAAGCAAGCCATAATAGCATGCCTCAAATTGACAACAGTATGTAATCCTAGTATAATATATAGTTGTAGACAATAAATAACCATATACTACTATCATACCATATATAATTATTGTTGTCAATACTATTTTGCAAAATAGGAGGGTTATTTTTTATGACATTTGAATTATCCTTATTCGGTGGTGCTCTAATAGAAAAACAGGCTGTCAATGAAATAATGAAATGCAATGATTTGACTGTCAAATTTGGTCTTATATTGACTGAAGTACAGGCTCTTGAATTAGTTGAAACTCGCTCTTATGCATTAAAGCAAAATGGTCGTATCGAATTCGGAGGTGGTGTAATTGACAAGCTAATAAACGAATTTTGTGACTCGCCCTATATTTCAATAAACAATTATAATGAAACCTTGCATGAGCTGTTAGAAATATTCTATTATTACAAGAATGAAACTCTTGATTTGATGAGCGATGACGATTTGATTAAGTATATGAAAAATGCTTTTGATGGAATTTGCCAAGGTTCCATTGAGCTGCTGTCAGCGAGAGAATTATACAAGCTTGCTCGGAACTTACGATATGGTTATGAACCAGATTATTCAGACAATGCTATCGAATTAGATGAGGAGGATGAATATGAAGGACATTAAAAAATTTAACAAAATTAGACTAGAAGCCTTGTCTAGTGAACTATACTTTCAATCTTTACTTGAACAGGCATATGAGTCTAGTATGCTGACAGATATACAGCTTGAAAAAATACAACTTGATTGCTTATCACTTTTAGCAAGACAAACTCAGAGGTATAACAGCGGAGACAGCAGCTCAATCCAAATAGAGGAAGCTCAGAACCTTTTAGCTTCTATTATGTTCACTATCGGTATATGGTTAAAGACGTATTCCAACCCAGATGAAGCGGTGGAAGCAGTGCTAAATGAAAGTATAAATGATTTGTATAAAAAAGGACTTGAAAGGATAGAAAGACTATCTAAGTCGACAAAAACTCTTCACTCTTTAATAACTAGTAATTTGCTACAAACTAAAAATGTCTATTATGAATCCACAATTGTTGATGGCATAAAAGGTTTCTTTAAGCTATATTACTCCGAATTTTCCGCTCAGGAAATTCATATCACAGCTGACTATCCTGCTTATAATCAAAAGGAAAAGCTCTTAGGGATTGAGTTTATTCACAAGTACTTAGAGTGCATTTATTATGAAAATTTATTTTGTGCTAAATTTTCAGCAGAGGATATCCATTATTTGCTTTGCGGATATGATGAAAATTATGAGCAGCAGCTTTTCAATATTTATGAGCAGGTGTTAATCACTGCAATTGGATGCGTGCTTTCTGACGGTAATGTGCATAGACTGGAAATTACTCCTTCGTCTATCAAAATTCTCATTGATTTATTTAGTGGAAAAACTAAAAACGAAATAGTTAAAGTTCTTAAGAAAGCCGTGGAACAGCTAGATATGCAAATGGAGCTGACCATACCTCTAAAAAAATATATTAGTGACAGCCTTTCTCAAATTGCAGGAGAAATAGAAAAAGCCGTTGAGCTGAAGACATTGAATAATTTGTTCATCAAGCCTAGATATCCTGAAAACAACTCTAAAATTACCTTTAATTTCGGAGACAAGATGGACAATGAAAATTACCGCAAGATTTTAGAAGAAATTATGCAATGCAGATATTTGACAGACAAAAAAGCAATAATTAATAATCAAGTACACTCACTTGCTGATTTAGAGGATGTTTTGCAAGATGCAGAACTCTCAGAAGAGGAAATACTAAGTATTCTAACAGATTTGAAGCCTGCTGAAATTGTGGCACTGCTCAAAAAACATCCTATGCAATCTGTGTTAGAGCCGTATGAGCTAAGCGAAAGTCAAATTGTGCTGAGCCATTCTTTGCAAAGGTTTCTTGAGTTGCTTCCTGCTAAGCAGCAAGATATGATGAGACAGGCGGTAGCTATGCTTGATAGTACAGAGGCTTTTGAGGAGTAAATAATCTATCTATGTGTCAAGCCTAACTTCCTAAAGAAAAGTATATCCAAGCTAAAGCTTAAAAACAGTTTGTTACCAAGTAAACTAAATCATTTTAAGCTATTACTTAACTTTTTATTTGATATATTTCACACCTACAAAATTCAACTGGGAAAGTTGAATTTTTTTGTCAAAAAGAAGGTACAATAGGATAACTTCACGAACATAAAAAATATGCGAAAATATCATTTAAAATTATACTTGTAATAATAGTCGCAATATTAATTATATTCTTGTTCAGTACTCTCGCATCTGATGAGATAAGTGGATTGAATATATAAATTGAAAGGTATTTCTTAAGATATTCAATTGTAAAAAAATAAACGGGTGATGGTGAAAAACCTCCAGGAAAGGATATATCAATGTACAGAGACACTTCAAATTTGATTATATACAATTTGGACGAGGATAGTATTTTATTAAAAATAGCCAATATATTTAAGCATCTAGAAAATAGTAATATTTCCGATGCACAGCTAACACAGGAAATATATGCTCAAGTCAGAAGGCTTCTTGATGTTTCAACTGAATATGGCTTTGACAGAAACCTGTGGCAAAATTATCTTACATTTATTTTAATGACTGATGAAAACCCTTTTAGCATTACCTGTGAAAAGATTGGTGCAAAAATGGGCAGTGTAAACGAATTTGCAAAAAATGATTTTAAGGTATTTATGAAGCTGTTTCATTTTGATTTCACAGAGATAGAAGACAGGCTGGGAATCAATTGTTTTTCCATGCTTACTGACTATAAGGCAATTAGCAAAAATGAAAGAATGTACAACAAAAATGTTAGCGAAAAGGTTCAGGCTTTGAGTAAAATGCTTAGGAAGGCAAAGGATGAGAAGGATTTCTTTTCATATGTAACAGATTTTTATAAAGCCTTCGGTGTAGGTATGTTTGGACTTAATAAGGCGTTCCGTCTCAGCGGCAATGAAAATGGCGAGTTAGAATTCTGTCCAATTAACAATATGGATAAAGTAATGCTTGATGATCTTATTGGCTATGAATTTCAGAAAAAGGAGCTTGTAAATAATACCGAAGCATTTGTTCAGGGAAGAAAGGCAAATAACTGCCTTCTTTTCGGCGATAGCGGAACAGGCAAGTCAACCAGCATTAAGGCAATAGTTAATACTTATTATGAGCAAGGACTTAGAATGATTGAGATATACAAGCATCAGTTTAAATATTTGTCAGCTGTTATTTCCTTGATTAAGAACAGAAACTACAAATTTATTATATACATGGATGACTTGTCTTTTGAGGAATTTGAAAGTGAGTATAAGTTTTTGAAGGCAGTTATTGAGGGCGGTGTGGAAACTAAGCCAGACAATGTTCTTATATATGCCACATCAAACAGGAGGCATCTTATCAAGGAGACCTGGAATGACAGAAATGATATTGAAAGTAATAATGAAATTCACAGGTCGGATACAATGGAAGAAAAGCTTTCTCTAGTTAACAGGTTCGGTTGCACAATCAACTATTTCAAACCCTCCCGTAATGAATATTTTACTATTGTAGTTGAGCTTGCAAGGAAAAATGGGGTTCTGATGGAGGAAGAGGAGCTCTGTGCAGAGGCTAGCAAATGGGAAATGAGGCACGGAGGCTTATCGGGCAGGACAGCACAGCAGTTTATTAATTATTGCCTCAGCAGGCAACAGTAAGTAGCAGAGCTTTATAGGTGAAGATATTTAGTGTATATATTCAAAAACCATACAGGTAAATTACTTAAACTTCGCAGTTGAATATACTGCTTAATGCCTAGTAATACCTGATAACAATATCAAAGGAAAAGTTAAATTATTTCATAAAATAAGTTAGTTTACTGAATAACAAGCCATTGATAATCTACCGCACTAATAGTTTTTTATGTGCAAAGTTTGAATAAATCATAAATATTTTCGTAAAAAGTTGTATTCATGCAATGTTACTATAGTTTAGCAGACCGTATTTTACATTACATATATTTAGCCCGTCTGTAAGCTTTCTGAAGTATATTTCCAATAATCATAAAGGTCTGTTCAAGATTGTTATTTGATGGACAGTGCACAAATTGAATTTTATTGTCAAAACACAGAAATATAATGCAAAAATAGGAACAATATGATATAATTTGGAAAGATAATGGAAAGGCTAAGGTGCTCTACATATTTTTTCAATATTTTGTTGTGCCGAAATTCAGTGTGGAGGTTGTTACAAATCTGAACTATCGACATATATAATCTTTTTAGCCGATAGTAATTGTCGTTTATCTAAAGAATTATTCCATTATTTATGTATAGAACTTTGCTATACATAGTCGAAAAAACTAGAATATGGGTTCGAAATTTTTTGAGAGGGGATAATGTAGAATGAATTTGAAAAACAGAAGGAAGAACAGGTATGTGTCTGTAACAATTTTACTGGTAATTTCAATGTTAATCAGTTATATTGGGATTCCAAGTATCGCAGCAAATAATTCGGAAATATCGGGAACTAATACTGCAAAGCAATACAGAAATGTGGCATATTTTACTTCATGGTGCGGGTACACAAGAGCTGTTGAGGTGGGTAATATAAACCCATGTCTGCTGACACATATTAATTTCGCTTTTGCTAATTTATCACCTGATGGAGCCATTACGGTTGGGGACCCGTGGATTGATACTGAAAAGCCCTTTGGTGATGATACTTGGCAAACAGAGCTAAGAGGACACTTTGGACAATTAATAAAATTAAAAGAGCAATATCCTCATATAAAGACATTAATATCGGTTGGAGGCTGGACATGGTCAAAGAACTTTTCAGGGGTAGCAGCCGATGAAGCATTAAGAAAAGCATGTGCACGCTCAGCAGTGGATTTTGTTGTTAAGTACGGTTTTGATGGTGTGGATCTTGACTGGGAATATCCCGTAGCAGGGGGTGACAATATTCCTCATAGACCAGACGATGGAGATAACTATATATTACTGCTAAAAGAAATTAGAGAGGCTCTTGATGCACAGGGCGAAAAGGACGGTAAAGAGTATTTGTTAAGTATTGCAGCAGCAGCCAGTCCTGAGTTTGTGGCAAATTGTAAAGTGGCAAGCATGATGCAGTATCTGGATTATATAAATGTTATGACCTATGATTATCATGGTGCTTGGGATACAACAACAAATCACGTTACTCCTCTATATGATGGTTCCTCTGCAAGCTCATTATGCGTTGCAGATACAATTGAAGAATACATAAAAGCAGGAGTAAAACCAGTTGATTTAAATTTAGGTTTAGCATTGTATGGAAAAGGTTGGATAAATGTAAAAGATCCTAATGGTTCAGGATTATACAAAAGCGGATCTGCAGCAGCTTCCGCTGGTTATGGAAGTGGTACCTGGGAAGGATCCTCCTTTGATTATTGGGATATTGAAGAAAATTACGTAGGCAAAAATAATTATACACGTTATTGGGACGATACAGCTAAAATGCCTTATTTATATAATGGTAGCACATTTATTACATATGATGATACAGAATCACTAGGATATAAAATGGATTACTTAATGGATATGGGACTGGGAGGTGCAATGTTCTGGGAATTTTCCTGTGACAAGGATTTAGTACTTCAAAAATTTATTGCCAAGAGGCTTGGAGTTGATAAAGGCGGAATTGTGGACGACCCTGTATTACCACCTTTAGATACTAAATATTATGGTGACTTAAATGAAGATGGCTTTGTAGATTCAATTGATTTTGCATTGCTGAAGTCATATCTTTTAGGTAAAGACAGTCTGATAAGCAAGGAAGCTGCAGATATTAATGTTGATGATAGCATAGATGCAATTGATCTTGCAAACCTGAAACTAATATTATTAGAGAATCGTACGCCTCAGCCTATAAAACCGAAAAGTACAGTTTTGTTGCCTAGCGTTGGAATAAATGCAATGACTAAGGTGACTGAGAATTTCTATGATGTATGGAAGAACAACTATATAGTAAAAAATCCATACACTCAAGATGTTCAGTATTATGTATGGTATAGTGGAGAGAAATACAATGCTAATAATCCTCCAGCAGGAGCAGGCGTGGCAGTTACTGTTTCAGAAGCACATGGATATGGAATGCTTATTACAGCCATGATGGCAGATTATGATAATGGAGCAAAGAATATTTTTGATGGGCTTTACCGTTTTTATAAAGCACACCCAAGTTCTATTGGTACTAATCTGATGGCTTGGCAGCAAGCAGATAACGGTAAGATGATTTTTGATTGTGAAAACGATGGCTACAATGCTACAAATACTCCTGATTCTGCAACAGATGGAGATTTGGATATTGCATACGCTTTGCTGCTTGCAGATGCAAAGTGGGGAAGTAGTGGAGAAATTAACTATAAAAAGGCGGCACTAGCTGTTATTAATGACATAATGGCTTATGAAGTCAACAAGAAAGACTGGACATTGCAATTAGGCTCATGGTGCAGTACTTGTGACTATAATGAAGACTATTACACGGCAACAAGGTGTTCAGATTTTATAATGCAGCATCTTAAAGCATTTGCCGAAGTTACAGGTAATAATGACTGGAATAAAGTAATAGATGCTTCCTATGCTATTGCATTAGATATTGTAAAAGGAAGTGGCTATAACACAGGTTTGTTACCAGACTTTGTAATTAAAAAAGATGATGGTTCCTATGATCCAGCTTACGAGAATTTTTTAGAGGATGTAACTGATGACGATTATGCATATAATTCTTGTCGTACACCTTGGAGATTTGCTACAGATTATATAATGACGGGAGATAAAAGGGCAAAGGAAATTCTTGATATGCAAAATAGCTGGATTATGAAGTCTACTGGCGGTAATCCAAATAAAATAATGGGAAGCTATGATCTTAAGGGTAAAGCTATTGTTGACTACAATGATACATGCTTCACTCTGCCATTTTTCTTAGCGGCAATGTGTCAGGATAATTCGGTAGCAGGTGCCAAGAAATGGGTGGATGCATTATGGTCAGTTTCCTCTGATACTGAAGTTTATGATTATTATGGAGATAGTATTAAAATGCTGACACTCATTACTGCAAGCGGAAAATGGCAAAAGCCTTGATTGAATCTACTTATAAAAATCAAAGTTCAATTAACAAGGAATAGAGAATGTAAAAGTTATAAAGCCCTTATTCTAGTTTGTCTTGGAATAAGGGCTTTGGTTATAAAAAGCTAAG
Source organism: Bacillota bacterium (assembly GCA_023398105.1). Lineage (GTDB taxonomy): Bacteria > Bacillota > Clostridia > Acetivibrionales > DSM-1351 > Ruminiclostridium. The sequence continues at coordinate 13,338 of JAEWST010000057.1, forward strand.
TTATTTAATTTGCTTTTGGGCAAGCAATTAATCTTCATAAGGCATAATGGTTTGAATTGTCCCATCGTCATTGTATTTTAATTCTGTAAATTTAACACAACGCTTGTGATTAACTCCACCTGAATAGGAGCTATCATGGTAGAATAAATACCATTTATCCTTAAATTGAACGATAGAATGATGAGTAGTCCACCCTACAACAGGTTCTAAAATTCTGCCCTTATACGTAAATGGACCTTTTGGACTTTTGCCTATGGCATAAACCAAATAATGGGTATCTCCTGTTGAATAGGATAAATAGTAATATCCGTTATATTTATGCATCCATGGTCCTTCAAAATATCTTTTGTCACGTTGACCAGCAGTTAGGGGATTGCCATTTTCATCAACAATAGTTATTTCTTGAGGCTTATCCTTAAAAGTAAGCATGTCATCGCTTAATTCTGCCACCATAGGTCCTAAAGCTGGTTCATTATCTGCGGGACCTTTTGCATCAAGAATGAAAGTACCAGTCTGCCATCTTTCTAATTGTCCTCCCCAAAGACCTCCAAAATAAATATATGATTTGCCGTCATCATCAACTAATACAGCGGGATCAATACTGAAGCTTCCAGGTATATAATTGGGTTCAGCCTTGAAGGGACCAGCAGGATTTTTGCTGGTTGCAACGCCTATGCGGAAAATTCCATCTTTGTCTCTTGCAGGGAAGTATAAATAATAAGTACCATTCTTGAAAGCGACATCAGGTGCCCACATTTGTTCACTTACCCATGGAATATCCTTCATGTGAAGAGCTTCTCCATGGTCGATACAAGGAGCATCTATATCGTCCATTGATAGGATATGATAGTCCTCCATTCTATACTGGTCTCCGTTATCATTAGTAGGTCCGTCATGATCTAAATCATGGGAAGGATAAATATATATTTTATCCTCAAAAACATGTGCTGATGGATCAGCAGTAAAGATATGGGTTACTAAAGGCTTATTTTGATTGCTGTTATTATTCATATTAACCTCCATGCCACTTTGGGCAAATAATAATTATATTAATATCAGTGAAGAACACTGATGTACTTTCACTTTGTGGATTTTTGCACTAGTGGTAGTATATAAGTCATTTTAAGTGACTTTTTATTAGTTTACCACGAATACTCATTATTTACTTAACATATTTTGTCCTGTTCTGCACATTTGTTTACATTTGTCATTTTTTAATTTAAACTTCACAAATACAAAAGCACTTGTAACTATTGATTTCATATATTATCATACAGTAAAAAGCAAAATGCAATAAAAGCCTAAAATAATTAAAAAACAATGAAAATTCTAACAATACTTGTTATGACAAGTAAATCACATCATGACAAGTAAATTATATCATGACAGTAAGTCATATCATGGCAGTAAATTATAACATGACAAGTAAATCATAATCATGACAAGTAAATCATAATCATGACATGCAAACCATAATAAGGTATAATAAAGTTACAAAAAATAAATTTTAAGGAGGGATAATATTGCTGAAAAAAGCAAAAATATTGGTAATCATGGCGATTGTTGGTTCGATTCTGTCTGGTAGTACTATGACATTCGCTGCAAATTCGCCAGAGCCTGCAAATGCAAGTGCACTTGCATTTATTTATGGGGATGCCAATGGAGACAAATATGTAGATGCTTTAGATTTAGTATTTATTAAGAATTATCTTTTGGGTGGGGTTGTATTTAGCTCTCAAAACAACTTTTGGGCAGCAGATGTAAATGGGGATGAAGCAGTAAATAGTCTTGATTTGTCACTTGTAAAACAATATCTTCTTGGAACAATTGAAATTTTCCCTGTGGAAAAAAATGATATGTGGATGCCATATATGCCCAAAATGGAGGACATAACATATCACATAGAAGAGACTTCTGATGGAAAGTATCAGATAGTATTTGAAGTTTTATTTCCATCCTCTGGGTATAGGATTGAATATACTGATGAGTTAGCAATTGCAATGGGAATAATGCCAGATGGCTCAACACTTATATCTTTACGTCCAACGCAAGATCCTACTTTCTGGCAATATACAGGCCCTTCTCTTACAGTTATGACAACAAAAAGAATTGTGTACACATTAAGAGGAAAAGGAAACTATACATTTAAATTGCTGAATAAATGGTATGACTTTGTAATTGAGTAACAATAAGTGCAGAATTACCACCTGTAAAAAGCTAATAGAAGCAACTATTTCGGTAACAAACCATTGATATGTTTGAACACTAATAGACTTTCCGTGTGAAAAGTTGAGTTGCTATTAAATGTATTTAGTCAATGCTAATATATCAATATTGAATTCCCAAATTATATGTTTTGGGTAATCACAAAGAATAGCAGGAAAAGCTACTAAAAGGAAATAAAATTGTAAATACCATCGTATTTTAGTTTTTTGGGGTAAATTATTATTTATAGGAGATGAAGAAAATGATTTCAAATGTAAGAAAGTCAATTAATGCATTTTTGGCAGGATTAATTGCAGTATCAATGATATTCACTGTACCTGTAACAGAAGTTTCTGCAGCAAGTGATGCAACTGTAAATTTAAAATCAGAAAAACAACTGATTAAAGGCTTCGGAGGAATTAACCATCCAGTTTGGATTGACGATTTGACAGTAACACAGAGAGAAACTGCTTTTGGTAATGGAAATGGACAATTGGGATTTTCAATTTTAAGAATTCATGTTGATGAAAATAAGGATAATTGGGCAAAAGAAGTTGCAACTGCACAAGCAGCAATTAAGAATGGTGCAATTGTTTTTGCGTCACCTTGGAATCCGCCTGCTTCAATGTGTGAGACAGTTGGTGGGAAAAAACGTCTAAAATATGACCAGTATGGTGCTTATACTCAGCATTTAAATGATTTCGTAGCTTTTATGAAGGAAAATGGTGTTGAGCTTTATGCAATTTCTGTACAAAATGAACCTGACTATGCACATGAGTGGACATGGTGGTCTCCACAGGAAATGTTAAACTATATGAAAAATTATGCTGGAAAAATCAATTGCAAAGTAATGGCACCTGAATCTTTCCAATATCTTAAAAATATTTCAGACCCTATATTAAATGATGCTACTGCTCTTGCTAATATGGACATTCTTGGAGCTCATTTATATGGTACTCAGGTTAGTAACTTCCCTTATCCACTTTTTAAGCAAAAGGGAGCAGGAAAAGAACTTTGGATGACTGAAGTATATGTTCCAAACAGTTCAGCAAATTCAGCAGACAATTGGCCAGAAGCATTAGATGTTGCACAAAGTATGCATAATTCTATGGTTGAAGCTGAATTTCAGGCATATGTATGGTGGTATATCCGCAGAAGCTATGGACCTATGAAAGAGGACGGCACAATGAGCAAGCGTGGTGCAATGATGGCTCATTATTCAAAATTTGTTCGTCCTGGATATGTAAGAGTTGATGCAACAAAGTCACCAAATACAAATGTATACGTAAGTGCATATAAAGGTGACAACAAGGTTGTTATTGTTGCTATTAACAAAGGAAATTCAGCTGTTAGTCAGAAATTTGCTTTGCAAAATGCAACATCAGAAGTTAATAGTGTTGAAACATTTGTAACCACCAGCACAAAAAATGTTGCAGCAGGCTCACCTATTAATGTGTCAGCTGGTTCCTTTACTGCTCAGCTTCCTGCTCAAAGTGTGACAACCTTTGTAGGAAGTACAACTCCAGTAGTTATAGAACCAATAAGTGCTTTCAATAAGGTAGAAGCAGAAAACTATAATGACCAATCTGGAATAGAGATTGAAGATAATACTAATGACAATGGCAAGTGTATTGGGTATATTCAAAACGACGATTATGCTGTTTACAAAAATATTGATTTCGGAGATGGTGCTACAAGTTTTCAAGCTAGTGCAGGTAGCAATTCAGACGGAGGAAATATAGAAATTCGTTTGGATAGTCTGACAGGAACATTAGTAGGAACATGTACTGTGTCTAATACAGCAGGATGGAAAACATGGGCTGATGTATCCTGTGATATCAGTAAAGTAAGCGGAAAGCATGACGTATACCTCAAATTTACTGGTGGAAGTGATTATTTAATGAATTTAGACTGGTTCAAATTTGATAAAACAGTAGCTCCTGTTAGTAAATTAGGTGACATTAACTCTGATGATTCAATAGATGCATTAGACTTAATGCTGATAAAGAAGCACCTTTTAGGAGCAGAAACTATTGAAAACACTGTATTGGCAGATTTGGATGCTAGTGGAACAGTGGATGCAATTGATTTTGCATTACTAAAACAATACTTGCTTAAAATAATAACTACTTTCCCAGCAGAGAAATAATATCTTAAAAATAAGAAGGGGCTTACTAGTTTTAGTGGGCTCTTTTTTGTTTAGCAAAAAGCAAGCAACAGCCCAATAGTATTATAAATGATTAAAAGCCAATCATTAAGAATTAAAATTATTGGGAAGGTTGAATCCAATTTCATAGAATGGTCATATATAGTTTTTATAGAATGCATATACATAAAATGTTATAATAAGTATAAACAAGGACATTTGAACAATGAAGAAGATGCTTCTTGAAGCAAAATAGTTTTAAAGCTATAGTAAATATTATAACGAGGCAAGAAAATGTCCCCCACTTCTATAAGTGGCGGGTACCACTTTGGTTTTCAGGCGGTGAGAATATCTCCCGCCTCGATGAAACGCCGCTAATGTAATGAAATTTTTCTACAATCGAAAAATTTTATTTTGAATCTAGGCGTTATAACTATACAAATAAATCCCCCATCAATTCAATCTTGACGGGGGATTTATCTATTTATGCTGGCGATTTTACAAGATATACCTGTATATAATCACCAGCTATTATGATTATAAATATAATTATGCTTTCACAATGTCGTACAAATTATTCAAGGATGGCACTTCGATTTTCTCTCCATCAAGTGAAACATAAACACCATCACCAGCATGGGATTCACTTAAGCGTATTGTCTTAACTGCTATAAATGAATCCATCTTTTGTTCTTTTACTACATTAGTTAAATTCTCATATAGCTCCTTCGAACCTTTTGATGAACACTTATCACACATACATACCGTTAAATCATGTGTCTTAAAAGCAGAGTCTGCTTTGTTTAGTGTATTATCACAGCTACAAGTGCCAAATACAGGCGTATAGTGTGTGTGCAGCAGATCGTGTGCAAGATGAGAGTTAGCTTCACCATAGAAGTCCTTATATAGCCTTAGAATATCAGGATTTTCTTGTGATTTACGATATTTTGATGTCTTATCAATATTCACAAGCACCTTTTGACGTTTTTCTAAGGAATCAATCTTCTCTGGAACAGGATGCCCAGCTCCACAGATACATCCTCCTGGACATGCCATAACCTCAATTAAATCATAACCAACTTCTTCGCCTTTAATAATTCTCTCAACTATAGGTTCAGCATTTTTCAAGCCGCTTATTACAGCTACACGCACTTTTGCTCCATTAGCTTCAACAGTTGCTTCTTTAACACCTTCAAAGCCTCTGATTTCTTCAAAATCAAGATGGTCTGTAAGTACTTTGCCTGTAAGCTTTTCAACTGCCATACGAAGAGCTGCCTCAGCAACACCACCGGAAGCACCGAAGAGAATCCCAGCACCTGATACTTGCTTGTATGGTTCATCAAACTCTTGTGGAACAATATCTTTTGCATCAATAAATTTCAATTCTGCCATTCTAAGCATTTCACTTGAGGTTATTACAGCGTCAACATCACGTATTCCTTCAGGTGCAAATTCAGGACGGTAAGCCTCAAATTTCTTTGCAATACATGGTACGATTGATACTACATAGAGATCTTTTTTATCTATACCACTAAGCTTTGCATAGTGATTTTTTACTGTTGCACCCATCATCATCTGAGGAGACTTACAGGTTGAAAGATGAGGTATAATCTCAGGATACTTTCTCTCAACATAATTTACCCATCCAGGACAACAGGAAGTAAACTGAGGCATAACACCCTTGTTTTCAACTCTTGTTAAGAACTCAGTAGTTTCTTCAACTATTGTTAAGTCTGCAGCAAATGTGAAATCAAATACCTTGTCAAAGCCTAGCTTTTTGAGCAGTCCAGCCATATATGGTGAAGCTTCATCATATGTTACACCATAATGAGAGGATACAATACTTCTAACAGCAGGTGCGACAAAGGCAACTACAGTTTTTGTAGGATCGTTAATTGCATTAAATACCTTTCCTCTTTCTGTACGTATCCTTAAGGCACCACAAGGACAGGCATTTACACACTGACCACAGCTAACACATTCAGTTTTCTCCAGTGGAAGACCGCTCTTTGTACCAACTAGCTGACGGCCCTGCTTCATATAATAGGACAATACATCAGGACCTTCAACCTCAGCACATGCAGCTATACAACGTCCGCAGGATATACACTTGTTGTGGTCACGTACAATAAATGGATGATCTTCTACAATTGGAATAAATGGTCTTTCATGTATTGGATTTGTAAATTCTATACCATGGTCAGAAGCCTCACTTCTTAAGCTACAATCATAACGCTCACTACAGCCGCATTGTAAGCAACGGGTAGCCTCGGCTTTTGCAGTTTCTTCAGATAAACCTAATTCAACTTCATTAAAATTATTTTTGCGCTCTTCAAGCGATATAGAAGGCATATTTGCACGCTCAAATTTTGGCATTCTTTCAAATTCCCATTTTGGAAGGTCTTCCATTGAACCACGGCTACAGCTGTAATCTATCTGTGATTCCTTGATATATCCATGCATCAAGAAATTGTTCATAGCTTCAGAAGCACGACGTCCAGCACCTACTGCCTGTATAACTGTTGCAGGACCTGTTACGCAATCTCCGCCAGCAAAAATCTTAATCTCTGAAGTTTGAGAGGTCTTTCCATTAACTTCAATATCTCCCCATTTATTAAGCTTAACAGGAAGGTCGTTATATAAAAACTGTGTATTTGTACTTTGACCAATTGCACCAATAATAGTATCAGCAGCAATAGATGTCTCGCTACCTTCAACAGGAACAGGACGGCGGCGACCTGAACGGTCAGGCTCTCCTAAAGTCATTTTGATACATTTGAGCATTTTTTTGCCGTTTTCCATATAAATTCCAGTGGGTGCCATTAAGAACAACATTTCAACACCTTCGTGGAGAGCTTCTTCAACTTCATATGGTTCTGCAGGCATTTCTTCTTGTGTACGACGATAGATAAGTTTTACAGATTTAGCTCCTCTGCGGAGTGCTACACGAGCACAGTCAATAGCTGTGTTACCACCGCCGACAACTATGGTATCACCTAGACATATATCTGCACCCTTAGTTTCCTGCTCAAGATAATTAATACCAAGCCATACTCCCTCTAAATTTTCACCTTCAATCTGCATAGGAGTTGCACGCCATGAACCTATAGCAAGATAAACGGCATCAAAGTCCTTGTGTAGGTCTTCAAGGTGAATATGTGTTCCAAGAGCTTTTCCTGTCATAATTTTAACGCCTAGCTCTTTCATAGTATCTATTTCTTTGTCAAGAGTGGCTTTTGGAAGACGATATTCAGGAATACCGTATCTCATCATACCACCAGCATGTGGCTGACGCTCAAAAACTGTAACATCATGGCCGTTGATAGCACTATAATATGCTGCAGATAGACCTGAGGGACCTGCACCTACTATTGCTATTCTTTTGCCTGTGCTTGACTTTTTCTCTGGTAGCCAAGGAGTTTCGTTATTCATATCCAAATCGGCTACAAAACGTTTTACATAATTGATTGCAACAGGGGAATCAACAAGATTACGTCTGCATTGTGCTTCACATGGGTGAGGACATACACGACCGCATACTACAGGGAATGGATTTCTGTTTTTAATAACCTTAAGTGCTTCTTCAAAATTACCAATTCTCGCATGACGAAGGTAAGCTTGAATATCTATATTTGCAGGACATGTCATTACACATGGTGCAACACAGTCTGCATTGTGGTCAGATAGCATTTGCTCTAAACGTATCTTTCTGTAATTTTGTAATTTTTGGGTGTTAGTGAAAATAACCATACCCTCTTTAATAGGGGTCTGACAAGCTTTTACTTCCTTTCTTCCATCTTTGTCATCAAGTTCAACGACACATAATCCGCAGTTTCCATTTGACCTTTCAACTCGTATATCGTAGCAAAGATGTGGAATATGGATATCTTCCTGAAGCAGTGCTTGTAGAATTGTAAGATTGTCATAAACTTCCACTTCACGGTCATTTACAGTAACTTTTATTCGTTTGTGATTTGCAAGTGATTTCATGTTTCCTCCATAAAATTATTTATATTTTAGAAATTTTAATTATGGTATTGAATACCATTGTTTAATTTTTATCAATATACAAAGTATAGCAAATATTTTATAACTAATAAACTATTTTATAAGATAAAGTATAATATAGAAAGAAAATAAAGCATGATTTAAAAAAATTAAGAATTATCGGGTTACAAGGCTTATTACAGCAAATTAGTATTGTAAAAAATAGTAGAAATTAATTGTAAGATGATATAAAAATTATAAAAAGTAATATATAATTATTGTAATTAATAAATTCTTGAAAAAGAAATGATTTCTATATTGAGTTAATAAAGGGGATTAATTAGATGACTAGAATTAAAAGGATTATATCATTATTAGTTTTAGCTTTACTACTTACTAGTATAACATCGGGGCAATCATTTGCTGTTGATACTAAGACAATAAAGTTTGTATCGGTGGATGCTGGACAAAATTTTACAATAGCATTGAAGAGTGATGGAACAGTATGGACAGCTGGAAGTAATGAAGAGGGGCAGTTAGGCGTTGGCGATAAAAGCTATAGAGCTGGTTTTGTTAAGGTTACAGGAATAAAAGACATTATTGCTGTTTCAGCAGCTGATAGCCATTGTGTAGCCTTAAAAAAGGATGGAACAGTATGGACATGGGGCTTTAATTCAGATGGTCAATTGGGAGATGGTACATATATAAGTAAGACAAAGCCTGTTAAAGTTAAAAATCTTACAAATGTAAAAGCAATTGCAACTGGGTATAAACATACATTGGCATTAAAGAAAGATGGAACAGTTTGGGCATGGGGATACAACTATTCTTCTTCCCTGGGGAATGACAGTACAACAAATAGAAATGTACCCGTAAAAGTAAATTTGTTAGAAAATGTAAAGAGCATTCACGCACGTCATGTTAATAGTGCTGCAGTCAAAAATGATGGTTCTGTTTGGGTATGGGGTGAATGTGCATCTTATTGGTCTGTAAGAAATAAAAGAAAGCCTATTAAATTGAAGGGGATTTCAAATGCAGAAAATTTATATATGTTTTTAAATGAAAATTATTTCACCAAAAAGGATGGTAGTTTATGGTATTGGAGTGTGAACGACTATAGCACACAAGATAAAACAAAACAAGAGGTACCCACATATGTAGTAAAAGTAGATAATATTAATAAGGTTAAAACTTTAGCTTATATGGATAAATTATTAATTGCTTTAAAAACAGATGGGACTCTATGGGAGTTTGAAGAAGATTCAGATATTCCTACTAAAATGCAAGGACTAAATAATATAGAATGGCTTTCTATAAATAATAATAGTGCTTTTGTAATTAAAGCAGACGGCTCACTTTGGGCATGGGGGGACAATTATTGTGGAGAACTGGGGGATGGCTCGTCCCAAGGAATATTAAAACCAACAAGTATTATGAAATCAAATGCTATAACTTCAGTTTATGCTAATCATTATAGTTCGCTTTTAGTAACAAATGATGGTGAAATCTTAGGAATGGGTTCAATACCAACCTTTACTAAAAACGATAATTATATAACTAAGATTAGAAAACTCACTGATTCTAAAGATATTAAAGCTGTGGCTACAACATATTATTATTTGACTGTTCTAAAAAAGGATAGAACAGTTTGGGATAGCTCATTCAGTGAGGATATAGTACTAGAGAATGTTATTGATATTAAAGGAGGAAATTTCCACAGTTTAGCACTTACACAAGATGGTTTTGTATATGCATGGGGTGAGAATGCTTACGGCCAATTAGGAAACGGTGATACTAAAGAGAGCTATACTCCAATAAAAATAAGTACTTTATCTAATATAAAAGCTATAGCAATTTCCTTTAGTAGTTCTTTTGCTTTGAAAGATGATGGAACTGTTTGGGGTTGGGGATACAATCAATTTATTTCAAGCAATAAAGATACAAATACCATAAGCAATCCAGTTAAAATAGAAGGGCTTTCTGATATAACTGCTATTGCAGGTGGAGATGGATTTGTGGATGGAGCATTTGCTGCATTAAAGAAGGATGGAACTGTTTATGAATTGGGAAGTTATTATACAAATGATAAACATATTGAGAAGAGAACACCTGCAGAAGTTAGTGGACTAAATGATATTACAGCAATTGCTTGCGGTGCTGGGCATTATATGGCTTTGAAAAAGGATGGAACGGTATGGACATGGGGAAAAAATGAGAGTGGACAATTAGGGGATGGAACAGTTATAAGCAGTGAAAAGCCAGAGATGGTGAAAGGATTGAGCGATATAGTAAACATTGCAGCAGGTTCCGGTCATTCATTAGCTTTAGGTAAGGATGGGACAGTTTGGGCCTGGGGCGATAATATGTTTGGACAGCTTGGAACGGGGCGTGAGCTAACAATATCAAACCCTATACAGGTTGGGGTTACAAAATAATAGCTATGCTACCAGTGAGCCTCGTTATATTAATTTAATATCTGATAAGCTCCACTAAAATAGTAACAGATTAATTTTATTAATTATCTATTATTAGTGGAGTTTATTTTTGCTTTTTATACAAATGACTAAAAGTTAGAAAAAGGTGAAAAATAATTTTATACGCTTCATATGTAGCAAAACTATCTGAAAACAAAACGCTGCTTGATATAGTAGGTAATTGTCAAAATAGGATAAAATAGCATTGTTTATTGATATTAAACGTAGTATATGATATAATTCATAGCTAATTGAGAAGATTTATTTTTATTTGGAGGAGCAATATGTATACGATTACAAGTGATGAAATCAGAAAAACATTTTTGGAGTATTTCCAAAAAAATAATCATAAAAAGATATCAGAGTCTTCTGTAATTCCTGAAAACGATCCTACATTGTTGTTCATTAATTCTGGAATGGCTCCACTAAAGAATTATTTTACTGGAGAAGAAGTTCCACCTGCCAGCAATCTTTGCAATATTCAACCATGTATTAGAACAATTGATATTGACGATATAGGTGACAGACACCATTTAACTAGCTTTGAAATGTTAGGTAGCTGGTCATTTAACAACTATTTTAAAGAAGATGCAATTAAGCTTGCATATAACTTGCTTACAGAAGGTTTAAAAATACCAAAGGAAAAATTGTACGCTACTGTATTTATGGGTTCAAAGGAATTAAATCTTGAGCCTGATACAGAATCTATAGAAATTTGGCAAAAAGTTGGTATGGATAGAAGCCATATTGTTCCTCAGCCCTTTGAAGATAATTTTTGGGGACCAACTGCTGAAACTGGCCCCTGCGGACCTTGTACAGAAGTGTTTTATGATACAGGTGAAGAATTTGGAGAGGCTTATGTAGAAGGCGGAGAATTTGACACTAAAAAGCGTTATATTGAAATATGGAATGCAGGCGTTTTCATGCAGTTAAATAAATTAGGTGACGGAACCTATGAGCCTCTTAAGTTTAAAAGTGTTGACACAGGTGCAGGCTTAGAAAGACTTACTATGACCCTTAACAAACTTAATTCTGTATATGAGATTGATTCACTTCGTCCAATTGTAGACATTATTAATAAGCAGTGTTCTAGTATAAATCCAAATTCCGATATACCTGAGCAAAAAATTAATATACTTTCAGATCATTTGAGAACTGCTACTATATTATTAGCTGCTGGTGCAGTTCCAAGTAATACAGGCAGAGGATATATACCACGTAAGCTGATTCGTAAATGCGGTA
>JAEWST010000077.1 GCA_023398105.1 Bacillota bacterium
CTATAAGTGGCGGGTATCACTTTGGTTATCAGGCGGTGAGAATATCTCCCGCCTCGATGAAACGCCGCTGATGTAATGAAATATTTCTACAATCGAAAAATTTCATTTTGAATCTAGGCGTTATAACAATTGACTTGAATTTTAACAAAACTTAAGGCTCACCAAAAGGCGAGCCTTATTTGATAAAGAATTTGAATCATCTTGGTTGTATGTAGAATTTGATAGCAGTTCTTTCTTCGCCATCAATAACAACCTCTGCAAAAGCAGGAACAGTCACAAGATCTATCCCATTAGGAGCAACAAAACCTCTAGTAATTGCAATAGCTTTAACCGCTTGATTTACTGCTCCTGCTCCTACTGCCTGGATTTCAGCATAATTATTATCTCTTAAGACAGCGGCTAATGCTCCAGCAACAGATTTGGGCTGTGAATTAGCTGAAACTTTTAGTACCTCCATAAACATATCCTCCTAAAATGCTTTAATAAAAATTTTACTGCAAATATATAACATTTATATATGTATTCTATATATTCCTTCAAATACCTTCTTTTTACATATAAATTTTTAAAATATTTATTTTAATGCCTACAATTTTAGTATTTTAAAATGATCAGTATCATTATTTATTTTTACTACAACATTATTAAAACTAAATTTCTGCTTCAAATAAAGTATATTTGCTCTCTTTTGTCCAATTACGTTTGATATATCTCTATTATTGCACTCAATAACTATATCAGACAAATTTTCAAGATGATTTTCTGCTATATGTTTAATAATTCTATTTAATAATAGCCTTGATTCAACTAATTGTCTAAATGCTGGATGAAAAGGTCCTGCCTCAACATCCCCATTATTATTTATGCTTTCAGTAGGCTGAAGCCCAATTCGAATAACATTTATATTGTTTTCTTGATATATTGCTAATAGCTCTGAACATACATCAACTGCCTCCTCAACTGTAAGAGGCTTATATCTTCCTTCTGAATACATTTTTTGAAGATAGGTATTTTTTATAACTAGTGTTGGATATATTCGTACAATATCAGGAGCTAGTTTTGCAACTCTATGTGCAGTAAGTATTGCCTTCTCCTTTGAATCCTCTGGAAGCCCAACCATAGTTTGAATCCCAAGAGAAAGCCCCCTTGCTTTTATCATTTTTGCAGCTTGTATGACAGCCTCAATACTATGTCCTCTGTGGCTTAATGCCAAAACTTGTTCATCAAGACTTTGTGCACCCAATTCAACAGTCTTAACTCCATATTTAACAAGCAAATCAAGAATTTCTTCACTTATATAGTCAGGTCTTGTTGAAAGCCTCAGCTGCTTAACTTGTCCTGACTCTACATAACTATAACCAATTCTTAAATACCATTGCTGCTCTTCAATAGATATACCAGTAAAACTTCCGCCATAAAAAGCTATCTCCGTAAAAGCATCTCCGCTTGTACTTAAAGTAGCTTCAATGTTTTTTCGAATTTCACCTTCATTTGCATCATTAATCTGACCACTGATAATTTTCTGGTTACAAAATATACACTCAAAGGGACAGCCTTTATGAGGTACAAAAACAGGAATTACAATATGCCTCTTAATTATTTAACACTCCCTTGTCGCCATTTTTAATCTTTGTTAATGCATCTTTTGCTGCATTTTGTTCAGACTCTTTTTTTGAATGTCCAGTACCTTTTCCTGTAATAAGTCCATTTATACTGACTTCTGTTACAAATGTTTTATTATGATCAGGCCCGCTTTCATTAATGACATTATATGAAATATGTTGTTCTCCATTTTGTTGAACTAATTCCTGTAGCTGTGTTTTATAGTCATAAAACAGCTTACCTTCCACACAACTTTTTATTATAGATTCCATATACTTAAGAATAAAAGCTTTGGCTGTTTCAAAACCTCCATCATTATATATTGCACCAATTAAAGCTTCAAAGGCATCTGATAGGATTGAACTTTTATCTCTGCCTCCTGAAAGCTCTTCACCTTTACCTAGTAACAAAAATTTTCCCAAGCCAATATCTGCTGCACATTTTGCAAGTGAATTCTCACAAACAATCTTTGCTCTTGTTACAGTCAACTCTCCCTCTGGAAGATTAGGATACATTTTGTACAAATATTCACTTATTACTAAACTTAATACTGAATCGCCTAGAAATTCTATTCTTTCATTATAATTTAATTTTTTTGCTTTTCTTTCATTTGCATATGAGCTGTGTGTAATAGCTGTTTGCAGTATTTTTTTGTCTTTAAAATTATACTTTATTCTGTCTTCAAGTACGGATAAACTATTAATCATTATCATGTCCATGTCTCAAATTATTACATAAAACAAAATCAAAGAAACATGAACTAGGTCACCTCCTAAAAATTTTAATAACTATTTTCTAAAGTCAAATACCATTAAAACCTTTTAACTATATTCTAAAAAACAATAAATCATCTAGAGAATAGTAATTGACTCTAACTGCTTTCGGTTCTAACAATAAAAGGTGGAGTTAATAACCCCACCTTTTATTTTATACTTTTATACCTTTATCAGCAATATAATTATTCTTCAATTTTTTTCAAACACAGAGTTGCATTATGTCCACCAAATCCAAGTGCATTGGAAAGTGCATACTTGATGTCTGACTTCCTCCCAACATTTGGTACACAGTCAATATCACACTCAGGGTCCTGATTCTTAACATTTATTGTTGGAGGCAAAAAGCCTTCTTTTAGTGCCATTGCTGTTGCAATAGCCTCTATTGCTCCTGCAGCTCCCAATAGATGCCCAGTCATAGACTTAGTTGAACTCATTGCAACTTTATTTACATGTTCTCCAAATACTCTTTTTACAACTTTAACTTCTGAAGGATCATTTAATGGTGTGGATGTTCCATGTGCATTAATATATCCGATATCTTCAGGTTTTATACCTGCATCGTTAATACTCATTTGCATACTTCTTACTCCGCCGTCTCCCTCAGGATGTGGTGCTGTAATATGATATGCATCACAAGTACATCCATATCCAACTATTTCAGCTATAATATTAGCTCCTCTATTAACAGCATGTTCATATTCTTCAATTATAAGAATACCTGCACCTTCTCCACAAACAAAGCCATCTCTGTCCTTATCAAAAGGTCTTGACGCTGTATTTGGATCAGGATTTTTAGTCATAGCTCCCATAGAACAGAAACCACCAAAGCCCATCATTGTAATACACGCCTCAGCTCCGCCTGTTATCATTACATCAGCATCTCCACGCTGAATTACTTTAAAAGCATCTCCTATTGCATTATTTCCAGTAGCACATGCTGTAACAACACATTCATTAAAACCTTTAAAGCCAAATCTGATAGCTATTTGTCCAGATGCCATATTTGCAATCATCATAGGAATAAAGAATGGACTTATTCTTCCAGGCCCTTTGTTAATATAAACACTATGCTGATCCTCAAAGGTTTCTATACCACCAATACCAGAACCTACAATTACACCACATCTTTCAAGGTTTACTGCCTCTAAATTTAGTTTAGAACTTTCAACTGCTAATTTTGATGCAGCAATTGCAAATTGATTAAATCTGTCCATTCTTTTTGCTTCTTTTTTGTCCATAAACTCTGTAGGATCAAAATCCTTAATCTCAGCACCTACTTTAGTTGACAGATTTGATACATCTATTCTAGTAACTTCACTTATACCATTTTTACCTTCTTTTATTGAATTCCAAAACTGGTCTGTACCAATACCTAAAGACGAAACCACACCCGTACCAGTAATTACTACACGCTTTTTCATAATAACCTCCACGCCCACATTGTGGCACAAAAATTTTTTTAACTTCAGCGGAAAAACTCTGCTTTGCAATGTTAATCCACATTTTTTCTTGTAAACTTTCCTTCTTTTGATGTGCTCTAAGCACAAACAATTGTTAAAGAACCTCATTTTCAGAGTTGCTTGTTATGATTTATTAATATATATAAATTTTAATTATTTTAGATAAACTATTTTATTTCCGTATTTGTATTTCAGCTTTTAGATAAAAAAAGTCCCAATATAGGGACTTTTTTTATCTATCTTTTAAGTGTTCTTTGTAATGTATTCAACAGCATCGCCTACTGTTGTAATCTTCTCAGCTTCAGTATCTGGAATCTCAAGACCAAACTCTTCTTCTAAAGCCATTATTAATTCAACTATATCAAGAGAATCTGCTCCAAGATCATCTATGAAAGAAGATTCCATAGCTATATCGTCTTCTTCAACACCTAACTGTTCAACAACTAATTTCTTAACTTTTTCGAAAACCATATATTCACCTCCTTCCAAGAGAGTTGATAATTGCATATATAATCAAAATAATATAATGCAATTTATTATAATTTAAGCCAATAAGCTCAAAAATTACAAACATTTCACAAATATAATATTATATAAGTAACCCACCGTCAATATCTATAACCTGACCCGTAACATAAGCAGAATCCTCTGAAGCAAGAAAAGCAACTACATTAGCAACTTCTTCTGGTGTCCCGTACCTTCCGAGTGCAATTTTTTCAATATACTTTTGCTTCAAATCATCAGGTAATATTTCCGTCATTTCACTTTCTATTAGTCCTGGTGTAACTGCATTACAAGTAATTCCTCTAGGTGCAAATTCCTTAGCAGTGGTTTTTGTTAATCCAATTAATCCACCCTTAGATGCAGAATAATTTGCCTGCCCTACGTTTCCATATGCACCAGCAACAGAAGAAATATTAACTATTCTTCCATACCTTTTTTTAATCATCTGTTTTGCAGCCAATTTAGTACATAAAAATGAACCTTTTAGATTAATGTCAAGAACAATGTCCCAATCGTCCTCAGACATCATTGCCATTGGTTTATCCTTAGTTATTCCAGCATTGTTAACTAGAATATCTATACTGCCAAATGTATTTATTGCAGTACTAATCATTGCCTTTACATCTTCAGAATTTCTAACATCTCCTACATTTGAAGCAACTTTTATACCCATAGCCTCAAATTCTTTTGCAGTTTCAAGAACTTTATCAGTATACCCATTAATAACTACATTTGCACCAAGTTTGCCAAGTTTTTCTGCAATGGCCTTACCAATTCCTCTTGAAGAGCCTGTAATTATAGCGGTTTTTCCTTCAAATTGCACTAGCTACACCTCCAATCAGATTTAATGATAATTACCTAGCTAAACCTACTCTGAAAAGCACTATAAAACATAGCGTTTTCCTATGATAAAGCTTCTAAAGTCTTATTCAGGCTTTCCAAATCCTCTATATTTAATGCAATAACATCTTTGTTAATTTTCTTTAAAAAACCATTCAGAACTTTGCCAGGACCAATTTCTATAAATGTATCAACACCTTTATCTATCATTGTTCTGATACAATTTTCCCAAAGTACAGATTTACTAACTTGATTTACAAGTAAGTCCTTAACTAAATTCTTATCAGTTATACATTCAGCTGTGACATTTGTAACTACAGGAACTTTTATATCATTAAGAACTATATTTTCTAGCTCCACTGCTAGCTTTTCTCCAGCAGGTTTTAATAAGCTGCAATGAAATGGTGCACTAACTGGTAAAAGTACTGTCCTTTTAGCTCCCTTTTCCTTGCATAATTCACTAGCCTTCTCAACTGGAGCTTTTTCACCAGCAATTACAATCTGTCCAGGACAGTTGAAATTTGTTGCTTCAACAACACCCAATTGTGAAGCCTCTTTACAGCACTCAATTACAACATTATTATCAAGTCCCATAATTACTGACATAGCACCAACACCTACAGGTACTGCTTCTTGCATATATTTTCCTCTTTTTTTAACAAGCTTTACTGCATCGCAAAAGCTAATAGTACCAGCAGTAACATGAGCAGCATATTCACCTAAGCTCAAACCTGCTACATAATCTGGCTTTATTCCTTTTTCAATTAGAGGTTGCATACATGCTATGCTTGTAGTAAGAATTGTGGGTTGAGTATTTTCAGTAATTTTTAAGGTTTCATCATCCCCATTGAAAATCATTTCTTTTATATCAAAGCCCAAAGCAACTGTTGCTTCATTAAAAATATCATCTGCACTCTTATATTCATCTGCTATTTCCTTGCCCATGCCCACATTTTGGGCTCCCTGACCAGGAAAAATAAATGCTATTTTACCCATGACTAAACCTCACTTTATAAATAATTATATATTATGCATTAATTTAGAACCATCTTAGTGCAATGGAACCCCAGGTTAATCCTCCGCCAAAGCCTACCAAAACTATGTTGTCGCCTTTTTTTAACCTGCCATCACGATTAGCTTCATCTAAAGAAACTGGAACTGATGCAGAAGATATATTTCCATATTTTTGGATTATATAATAAAGCTTATCATCGGTTACACCTAGCTTTTTGATTGCACCATCAATTATTCTTGTATTAGCTTGATGAGGGAAAATATGCTGCAAGTCATCAACAGTCATATTTAATTCTTCCAAAACTTTTATAGTTGCACTAGACATTGTCTTAACAGCAAATTTAAAAACCTCTGTTCCGTCCATCCATAGTGAATTAAGTTTACCATTTTGCCTTTTTTCTTTTTCTTCCTCAGTAATATACAAGTTAGGAGCATTAAGAACCATTGCAGAAGCACCATCTGAACCCAGAAATGTATTGAGTATTCCAAATCCCTCGTCAACCTTACCCAACACTGCAGCACCAGCACCATCACCGAATAATACACATGTATTTCTATCTTTCCAATCAGTTATCTTAGACAGTGCTTCACATCCTATTACCAAAGCATGGTTATATCTTCCACTTGCAATAAACTGTTGGGCAATTTCCAATCCATAAATAAATCCTGTACATGCAGCACTTACATCAAAGGCTGTAGCATTACTTGCACCAATAGCACCTTGAATAATACATGCTGTTGAAGGAGTATAGTAATCATCAGTAACACTTGCATGAACAATCAAGTCAATATCTTCAGCTTGTAAGTTAGCATTTTCTAAAGCTCTCTTTGCCGCCTCAATACCCATAGTATAAGTTGGTAAATCTTCATCCAAAATTCTTCTCTCAGAGATTCCTGTTCTCTTTAAAATCCATTCATTCGATGTATCAACCATTTTTTCTAAATCAAAATTAGTAAGCACTTTTTCAGGTAAAAAGCTACCTGTTCCAATTATTCCAACACTTTTAGCTAATTTCATCATCAGAAGGCTTCACCTCCATATTTTCAAATTGATTTTTAATTTCTTTTACAACTTCACACTTAACTAATGGGATGGCTCTTTTTAAAATTGCAGTTCTAATAGTTTTTGCTTTAGACGAGCCATGACTTTTAATAACAAGTCCCTTTACTCCTAGTACTGGTGCTCCTGCCAGTTCATCAGCATTAAATTTGTTTTTAAAATCTTTAAATGCTGATTTCATAAGTAAATAGCAGAGCTTTGTTATTATATTTTTTGTAAATACTGACTTTATTTCTTTTAATAATAAAGAACCTACACCCTCAAACAGCTTAAGAGAAACATTACCAACATACCCATCACAAACAGCTATGTCGATATCACCACTTGTAATATCATTTCCCTCCATGTTTCCAATAAAATTGACAGATCCTTCAGATAGCATTTTGAATGCATTTTTTAAAGTATCATTCCCCTTTGCATCCTCAGACCCAACATTTAATAAACCTACTTTAGGTTTTTGAATCTTATAAATAAGTTTCATATATATAGAACCCATAATTGCAAACTGTAAATAGTTTATAGGTCTACAAACAGTATTCATGCCTGCATCAATAATTAAAACCATGTTCTTCTTTGATGGCACTAAAGCTGGTAGCGAAGGTCTGTCTATCCCTTTAATGCGACCTAATAACAGCAAAGCACCAGTCATTAATGCTCCAGTATTTCCTGCTGAAATAAATGCATCACCTTTGTTTTGCTTGATAAGATTAAAACCAACTACCATTGAAGAATCCTTTTTATGTTTAATAGCTTTTGTAGGAGTATCATCACCTTCAATGACCTCAGTAGCATTTACGATATCAATTCTATCTCTATCATACTTGTTGTCATCTAGTATTTTTTTGATAACTTCACTTTTTCCAACAAGAGTAATTTTAAAACCATCCTGCATATTAATAGCTTCTACACATCCGTCTATAATAGCCTTAGGTGCATTATCTCCGCCCATAGCATCAACGATAATATTTATCACGTGATTCACACTCCATTATTTCTCTGTTATTTAAGAATAATATTATTTAAGATTTAACATTATTCTTATCTATAGTAACTAGTATAAATTTACCTCTAAAAACCTCTATGTTTTTTTCATATATTTTAACCCATACGATAAATCTACTTCCTTTATTTTTCTTTACATCTGCCTTCGCAACAATCTTTGCACCAGAGTAAACAGGAATTTTATATTTAATATTAGCAATACCCACAAGAGCCACTTGTGCATCTATTACTGCAATTGCAAGAGTTTCAGCTAAAGAATAGATAAAATGTCCTCTTACAATACGGGTTTTCTCAAAAGCCATGGAATCATTTGTTTCCATCAAAGATATTGCACTTAATCCCAATTGCAAATCAATTAACTCACCTATTAGTTCCTTACCTTCAATAGACTTTAGTTTTTCTTGATTACTCTCTGCAACATTTTTTATTCTCTCCCTGAGCTCAGGAATTCCCAACTCAAGTCTATCTAGTCTTATTGTTGGTACGCTAACCTTAAAAAAATCGGCTAATTCTTCATCTGTTAAAAATGGATCATATTTGATCTTTTCAAGGAGGGTCTTCTGCCTCTGCTGTTTCTGTGATGATGATCTACTCAAAAACAAACACTCCTTATATATCTATTATCATTTTATATAATTATTACCTGATACTAATTTCTGATAACAAGATTATATATTAACTTTTATGTTATTGCAACTATTTTATGATATTATTCCCTAAAACTCCTATTCAGATTATTATTTTTATCCTTAAAACTATTAGAAACAAGCTTATATCAGCTTATTATTAATTAAAACTATTCTGATATTATTACCTAATTCATATTCAATTAGAAGTATTAATAGCAATATTCAAAGAATTTATTATTGCTCCTCGAATCAAACTTTGCCCTCAAATTTCTTGCGTTTTATGGCATAAAATATAGCCGCAACTCATTATTACGGCTATTCAAAAAATTCAATATTAATAATACTCCTATTAAATCAATAGCAATTTTTTACTTATTACTTGATCTCAAAATTTTTCCATTTTTTATAAAGAAATCAATACCTGAATAAATAGTTACTATAACTGCTAAAAACATTAAATAAGTACCAATAGGTATATTTGTTATCAAGGAAAACGGCCAATTTTCCAGTAAACATACTGATACAGCTACTGTTTGCAATACCATCTTGATTTTACCTGAATTATTAGCAGCAATTACTTGCCCTTCAGCTGCTGCAATGGAACGAAATCCTGTAACAAGTAATTCTCTAGAAATAATTATCATAGCAGCCCAACCAGTTATTACTTCATTTTGAACCAAAGCTATTAATGCTGCTGTAATTAAAAGCTTATCTGCAATAGGATCAAGAAATTTTCCCAAAGCTGTTACAAGTTTGTGCTTTCTAGCAATATAACCATCTACACCATCGGTGCTTGCCGCCAAAATAAAAATAAATGCAGCTATATAATTCCCTGTCCCATTAATAAATCTATTAATAGCTATCATTTCATCCTTAAGAAACTTTAGTAAAGGAAAACTAACTGTAGCATCAGGAATTGGTATTAAAAATATCATTAATAATGGTACTAATATAATCCTAGATACTGTAATTTTATTTGGTAAATTCATTTATGACCTCTCCTATCACATCATATTCTTCCGCATTTAATATCCTTATATCAACAAAGGTTCCCATCGTAAGCGGTTCATTGCTAGTAAAATATACTAACCCATCTATCTCAGGAGCTTCTGCATAAGTACGTCCATAATAGAATATACCATCATCAGCAATTCCGTCAACAATTGCTTTGTATATTTTTCCTGTTCTATTACTGTTTTTATTCTTGCTAATAGCATTTTGAAGTTCTAATACTGCTTTCTGTCGTCTTAGTTTTAGTTTTTTGTTTACTTGATTTTTCATCTTTGCAGCTGGAGTGCCCTCTTCCTTTGAATAAGTAAAAACACCCAATCTATCAAACTTAAATTCATCAACAAAACTAATTAATTGCTCAAAATCTTCTTCAGTTTCGTCAGGGAATCCCACTATTATAGTCGTTCTAATAACTATATCCTTTACATTCTCTCTTAGCTTGTATAGTGCTGTACGAATCTCGGAAATACTACCACGACGGCCCATAAGCTTCAAGATTCTATCAGAAGCATGTTGGATAGGAATATCCATATACTTACACACCTTTGAATTTGATGCTATTTCTTGTATTAGCTGATCATCAATCTCCTCAGGATAACAGTATAACAATCGGATCCATTCAATGCCTGTGATTTTTGATAAATTTTGTATAAGCTCAGGTAGCATTTTTCTACCGTATAAATCTAATCCATACCTAGTTGTATCTTGTGCAACTAGTATTAGCTCTTTCGCACCATTTTTAGCTAAAGACTCTGCTTCACTTATCAAAGCTTCCATTCTTCTGCTTCTGTATTTACCCCTCAAATATGGAATAATACAATATGTGCATTTGTTGTCGCAACCTTCAGATATTTTCAAATAAACTGATTGCTTGCTAGAGGAAATAATACGTTCATTATCAAGATAATTTACATCTTCAAGCTTTCCGTATGAAACAGTTTTCTCACCTTTGTAAGCTGTATTTATTGTTTCTGCTATCTCTTCATAATTACCAGTACCAAGTATTGCATCAACCTCTGGTATTTGTTCTAGTATAAGTTCTTTATATCTTTCTGCCATACAGCCTGTTACTATTAATATTTCACAATTTCTTTTCTTTTCCTCTGCCATCTCCAAAATAGTATTTATTGATTCTTGCTGTGCAGATTCTATAAATCCACAGGTATTTACAATTAAAATATTTGCTAGTGATTTATCATTAACAATTTCATAATTTGCTTTTGATAACAATCCAAGCATTATTTCACTATCTACTAAATTTTTAGGGCATCCTAAGGAAACAATGCCAATTTTTTTGTTCACAATTCCCTCCTAAAATACATTTATATAATTATTGCTATAGTATAGGCATTTATTTATATATAATATTTTTTACTTAATCAAACTTTCCAACTCAATCCTCGTAGTAATATATACTGCTTAAAGCTTTGTAATTTAAGCGTTATATCAATTACTCTATTTAACAGAAGTCTGCTAATATCAGTAATTACAAGTGCTTTTAAAGCGAAGCTCGAGTTTCTAACATAAAAGTCTATTAGTACTCAATAACTAACAAATAAATAAAAACTCTAATAGAAATTATTTAATAATATTTATAAATTGTCAATGCAATAATAAAATTATTTTCAATTATTTAATATTTTGGGGGTGCAGTTCAGTCCTTTTAGATTATAAACTCAGGCTATGGGTGTTCATACTTATCAATGTTTTGTTTCCATACTTTTAGTAATCTTCAAAGCTCTCATCAGGTACAAATTTGCTTATCACTCTTGATATTTGTTGAAAGTTAAATCCTCTATTAGCTAAAAATGACCTCATTTTTTGAAGAGTTTTTTCGTCAAAAGAAGTCGTTTTTGAAAATTTTTTCTCTATAAGCTTAAAAGCTATTCTATCTTCATCTAATTGTATTTCTTCAAAGGCATTATTTATAGTATTATCAGTAATACCCTTATAGCTTAATTCCATTGATAACATTTTCATAGACTTTGGCTGAAGCTTAGTTTTCTCATTTATATATTTAATAGCATATTTGTAATCGTTTATGTAATCTATCTGAATTAAACAATAAATAACTTTATTAATTGTCTCTTCATTATATCCAAGTTCTGAAAGTTTTTGCTCTACCTCATATGATGTTCTAAGTTTAAAGGCAAGATACTTAACAGCACTACATTTTGCTGCATCTAGCACCTCATAATTCAATATAAATTCTAAAGTCTCTGGCGTAATATCCTTGCCTTTATATAGATCTAAAGCTTTAATACGTTTTTGTGGCAAGCAAAAGGAAATAGTGTCATCAACATACACTACAGCCATTGTTGCAACGCTTTTATTTACTTCAATAGATGTGATAATCACATTAACCCTCCTTATAATAACTTTCATTTACTCGTATTATCTCGCTTAATCTTAGAATTCAATATCAACCCGAGAGCGTTTTGGGACAAATATTCTGTATTAGAATAATACTGGATTATGTAGGTTAGCCCTCGGCTCCTAAAAAGTATCTTACTCAAACTTAGCAGTTGAATATACTGATTGAAGCCTTTTAATATCAATCGTTGTGGCAATTACTATCGGCTAAATACATATCGGACGATAGCTTGGGTTTAGGGCTAGCACAAAAACAAACTTTGTACGAACATTATGCTTTTTCAAACAACAAAAACCCACAAGTGGGTTTTTGTTAGTATTGGTAAACTTAGAAGTCATAAAACAAAATTTAAACTCAAACTGCGTAAAATAATAGCTCGCTTAAAAACCGATAGCTTGTCGGAAGCTTGTCGGACAAATTCTTTAAACCATAATTGACTTTAGTAAATATCACAACATTATTTAATTACGTCAGTTTTATCAATTCCTTCGTCTTCAGCACTATCAACTTTCTCTGTCTGTGCAACTGAAGAAAAGTTGTTTCTTACCATTTTTTCAATCTCTGCACAAATTGCAGTATTTTCTTTTAAATATTGCTTTGAGTTTTCTCTTCCTTGACCTATACGCTGACCATTATATGAGAACCAAGCACCGCTCTTGTTTACAATTTCCATATTTACAGCAATATCGAGAATACTACCAACTTTGGATATACCTTCACCATAGACAATGTCAAACTCTGCTTCTTTAAATGGTGGGGCAATCTTGTTCTTAACTACTTTAACTCTCGTCCTATTACCTACTACTTCATTTCCTTGCTTTAAAGCTTCTATTCTTCTTACATCAAGACGAACTGATGAATAGAATTTTAGTGCCCTTCCTCCAGGTGTAACCTCAGGATTTCCAAACATAATACCAACCTTTTCACGGAGCTGGTTAATAAATATAGCTGTTGTCCTAGATTTGCTTATTATTCCAGCTAATTTACGAAGTGCCTGAGACATCAGTCTGGCTTGTAATCCAACATGAGCATCTCCCATTTCTCCATCTATTTCAGCTTTTGGAACAAGTGCTGCAACAGAGTCAACAACAATAATGTCTATAGCACCACTTCTAACAAGAGCTTCTGTAATTTCCAACGCCTGCTCACCTGTATCAGGCTGAGATACTATTAAATTCTCTATATCAACTCCAAGATTTTTGGCATACTTAGGATCAAGAGCATGTTCAGCATCAATAAATGCAGCTTCCCCACCCATCTTTTGAGCTTCAGCAATCATGTGAAGTGCAACTGTTGTCTTACCAGAGGATTCAGGTCCATAAATCTCAACAATTCTTCCTCTAGGCACTCCACCAATTCCAAGTGCAATATCAAGACTCAATGAACCAGTAGGGATAAACTCAACATTCATATGTGCGTTTTCTCCTAATTTCATAACAGAGCCTTTACCAAATTGTTTTTCGATCTGACCAAGAGCCATTTCTAATGCTTTTTTCTTTTCTATCATGTGATTTCCTCCTCACAATTCTCGAACGTTTGTTCTTTTAAATTATATAGCTTTTTATCTTTATAGTCAACTAATAAAATAAATATTTTTTAATTAACTCTTTAGCTTATATCACTAACTTTATTAGATCACTTTCTGATAACCAACTATTAAGTACTTACTCAAACTCGGCATCTTACCTCTTTATTCTGGAAACAACTTGTTATCCACCAAGCAAAAGAAGTTCTCGAAATCATGTTTTTTTAAGTTTCTTAAATATTACATTCATCCTATCAAATAACTTATTTTTAAATGCAATCGCTTCGTTAACCTTCAACAGCATTGTCGCAGCAAAGTAAATTAGAACACCTACTGCAATTTCTATTCCTAACGCAAGTATTTCAATCAACTTGGAATTAATGGAGAACTTTTGCAAGAAGTTAATTGGAATTAATTTATTCATAAAGAAAATTACTAGACCCATTATTGCCCCAGCCACAAAGAGTTTTCCAGCATACTTAATAAGCTTTTTCCACTCCATTCCCTGCATTTTCTTCGATAGAACACTCATCATAATAATCATATATACTACACTTATTATGGAGTAGGATAAAGACATACCTGCAACGCCTAAATCTGTTGTATTAAAAAATATAGTACAGAACACATAATTAAGCACCATTGACAAAACACCTATATATAATGGCGTTATCGTATCATTATTAGCATAAAAGGCTCTCGTAAGGATTGCAAGCATTGATTGTGCTATCATTGCAGCAGTGAACATAATCAGAATTTCTCCAGCAACAGATATTCTTTCAACGCCAATTGCTTGAGACCATTTATAAACAACACTAATTAACGGCTCAGCTAGTATAATGCAACCTACCGCAGATGGTATTATTAAATAGAGAACTGTTTTAAAGGCGTTATTTAGTAAAGCTTTAAACTCATCTAGTTTTTTCAATGCAAGCTTTTCAGATAATGTGGGAAGCAGTGCCGTTCCTAAACCCATAGCAAATATACCATATGGAAGCTGCCACAAGTCATTTGCATTACCGTAGGCAGTTACAGCTCCATCTAAATCATATAGTGATGTAAAGCGTTGGGTAATTATGAGGTTGACTTGAATAATTGCAGAAGCAAGTAATGATGGAATTGCAAGTTTGAATAATCTCCTGAAGCCCTGATGATGCCATAGAATTTTGGGCTTATAATACTTAAAATTGGGAAAAGCAAAGGAAATCTGTATTATGAAGTATATAATAGCACTTGCGAGTATTCCATAAGCAACATATTTAACTCCAAATCTACTCAAAACAAAGATACTTAGTGCTACCCCAAGATTGTATATTGAAGGTCCATAAGCTGCTGCTGCAAAGCGCTGATATGAATTTAACACACCATTTGTTAGCCCTGCCAGCATCATAAAAGCAACTGACGGAAAAAGTATTCTTGTCAACTGTATTGTAAGCTCTCTCTTCTCTCCATAAAACCCTAATGCAGTAATTGAAACCACCGCTGGTGCAAAAATAACACCCAAAATACAAAGAAAAATCATTGCAATAAGTATAACATTTACAAAAGTACCAACTGCTTTCCAGCCATCCTCTTCTTCATCCTTTGCCAAATATCCCGATAATACAGGTATAACTGCTGCTGCAATAGCACCACCAATAAGTAAATTGTACATTAAATCGGTAGTTTTAAATGCAGCCATTAAAGAATCTGATTGTGAAGCTGTAAGTAAATTATTAATTAATATAGTTCTCAGATAGCCAGTAATTCTACTGACAACAATAGATGTCATTACAATTATTGCGGCACCTGTTAGCTTTTTGTTTTTAGAATTCAACTTATTAACCCCCTGACTGCACCTTGCAGTCCTTATTCGTTTGTTTATTTTATTTTTTTAATTTTCTCATTTTAAAATTATAGGTGTGGGAGACTTTTATATGCGAAAATTAATTTATTTTTGTCCACCAATATCAATCTCTAAACCTAGAATATGTCTTCTAATCATGTCAAAAGCATGTAAAGCTGTAAACGTACGTATTCTCTTTCTATTTCCTGAAAGTCTAAGTTCCTTTGTAAGAGTACCCTTTTCAGAAGAAAGCCCAATATATACCAATCCAACTGGTTTTTCAACAGTCCCTCCATCAGGCCCTGCTATTCCTGTTATTGAAATACCTATGTCGGTATTTAACCTTTTCCTAACTCCCTCTGCCATTTCGCTAGCTATTTGACGGCTAACAGCACCATACTTTTCTAAAGTCTGTTTATTGACTCCTAGCATCTCTTCTTTTGCTTCATTTGCATAGGTTACTGCTCCACCAATAAAGACCCTCGATATTCCAGAATAATTTGTAAGTGTCTCTGCAATAAGACCTCCAGTACAGGATTCAGCGGTGGCAATAGTAATATTTTTCTCTAAAAGAAGCTTTGCTACCACAGCGTCAAGGGTCTGATCTGTATCTGAATATAGGCATTCTCCAGCTCTTTTCTTAATTTCATCTATAACAGGTTTTAAAATAGTTTCAGCATCTTCTACAGCCCTTACCATGGCTGACACTCTCAATGTAACCTCACCTTCTTTTGCATATGTAGCAATTGTGGGATTAGTCTGTCCATCAATTAAATCAAGGATAAGTGTTTCCATTGCAGATTCACCAATTCCAAATACTCTTAAAAACTTTGATTCAATCAAAAATTCACTCTTTTTTTTGAAATAAGCCATTACATAATCATCAAACATAGGCTTCATTTCTGATGGTGGCCCTGGAAGCATAACAACAACCTTAGCACCCTGTTCAATAATACATCCTGGAGCGGTACCATTATTATTCTTTAGTATAATACACTTTTCAGGCATATAAGCTTGCTTTTCATTATTATGAGTCATTTGTCTTCCGACTCTAATAAAATAATTTTTTATTAAGTTCAGACTTTCCTCATGCAAAACAAGCCTTTTGCCAAATACACTAGCAATTGTCTCTTTGGTCAAGTCATCTTGAGTAGGTCCAAGTCCTCCTGTTGTAATTACAACATCACATCTTTCTAGTGCTAATTTTATGCTTTCCTGCAATCTATTCGGATTATCTCCAACAACACTATGATAGTACACGCCTATACCTACATCAGGTAATTTTGAAGATATATATTGTGCATTTGTATTTGCAATTTGACCCATAAGCAGTTCAGTTCCTACTGCTAATATTTCTGCTTTCATACTTCTGTCCTCCATTTTAGAATTATTTACTTTCCCATATTAAGATCGCTAAATAAGATTCAATTCCTAATCAAAACTATCCTAACAAAATGATGTATATTCAGACAATAGTAATTGACTTTTTAAATTCTAATAGCTATTTGCTTATCAAATACTCAGCATTTAAATTATTGTTAAATAAGCATAATAAATATCCTTACTATTATATCAATACACAATAAAAATAGTAATACAAATTCCATTAAATGCTTAATCATTTTTAAATTTTGCTACAAACGTAAAATTTAAGATAGATTAATTTTAATTTAAAATTACTTTTTAAAAACCTAAATAACGGATGGAATAAGATATATAATCCTCTAATAGATTGTATGGAAATATGACATAACGCATTTTGAGAAATAATTGTAGGTTAGTATAGAGGTTGTATTTCAGATAAGATATCTAGCAAGTTTTGCTAAACACTAGTAAAATTATACCACAAATTTAGTATATAGCAAGTACTACTTTTTTGTCATATACTAAAATAGTAGCTAAGGTTCTTTGATTTTAAATACCATGAATATAATATGATAAAAAGGGTATAGGCAGCAGAAAGGTGCCATCTATACCCCCTAATCTAAATATCTCACAAAAAATAAACAAATACGTTAATCTTATTAGAATTATAGATTATTCAAACTATACTGAAAATACTTGCCATAACCACAAAACTTGGAAAGAGCAATAGTACAAATAAATCTCTTTTTAGTAAATTTCAAAGTATAAGCTACTATATTTTGTTAATAAAAATTATTGTTACCCCTCTGAAGTAGATATCTAAAATATTTATTTTACATTGCAATATATTTTTTCACTAGGAATAATCTTGACATCACAATTTGTAAGAGTTTTTAAAGCCTCTTCAGGATTTTCAACTCTCAAAATAACAAAGGCTTCATTGCCGAACTTACCAACAAAAGCATACATATATTCTATACTAATTTCATTATCCTGCAGGATTTCCAATACATATGCCAATCCTCCTGGCTTATCCTCAACGGCAATTGCAATTACATCGGTACAGCTCACTGTAAACCCGCTATCACTCAATGCTTTTTCAGCGTCCTTAGGCTTGTTTACAATGAGTCTGAGAATACCAAAATCTGTAGTATCAGCTATTGACAATGCACATATGTCTATATCATTGTCGGCTAATGTCCTAGTCACTTCTGCCAAACGTCCTGATTTGTTTTCTAAAAAAACAGAAATTTGTTGTACAAGCATGATTTATGGCCTCCTTTATTTTTAAAGAACTCTTTTGTCTATAACCCTCTTTGCCTTACCCTCGCTACGTTGAATTGATTTAGGTTCAACAAGTCTAACCTTTGCTCCTATACCTAATGTACTTTGAACTTCTTTTGTAATTTTTCTTTCTATATCCTCTAGCTTTTTGACTTCATCAGAAAACAGATTTGTTGAAAGCTCAACCTGTATCTCCAATGTGTCCAAATTATCTTTTCTATCTACAACCAGCATATAATGAGGAGCAGTTTCTCCAATTGAAAGCAGAACACTTTCAATCTGAGAAGGAAATACATTTACCCCTCTTATTATAAGCATATCATCAGTTCTACCTGTTACTTTGCTCATTCTAACCTCAGTACGTCCACATTCACAGCGTTGGTAGTTCAAGGAAGAAAGGTCTTTTGTTCTGTATCTGATTAGTGGCAGACCTTCTTTAGTTATAGTAGTAAATACTATTTCACCTTTTGAACCTTCAGGAAGCACCTCTTCTGTTTCTGGATCAATTATTTCAGGTATAAAATGATCCTCAGGAATATGCATACCATTCTGCATTTCACATTCACATGCAACACCAGGCCCAATTACTTCACTTAAGCCATAAATGTCAATAGCTTTTAATTTAAGTCTATCTTCAATTTCTTTTCTCATACTCTCAGACCAAGGTTCCGCACCAAAAATACCTGCCTGAAGCTTTAAATCGCTTCTCTTTATACCAAGCTCTTCCATCTCCTCAGCAAGATATAAAGCATATGAAGGAGTACAAGCAATATGTGTTGTTCCGAAGTCCTGCATTAGTGATAACTGAAGCTTTGTATTACCTGAAGATGTAGGAATAACAGTAGCTCCCACCTTCTCGCCGCCATAATGAGCACCAAGTCCTCCCGTAAACAAACCATATCCATATGAAACCTGCAAGAAGGATTCCTTAGTAAGCCCAGCACCTGTAAATGTTCTAGCTATAACCTCTGACCAAACTTCAAGATCTTCTTTAGTATAGCCAACAACAGTCTTCTTTCCTGTTGTTCCTGAAGATGCATGAACTCTGACAATCTCACTCATTGGTACTGCAAATAGTCCAAAAGGATAAGTATCCCTTAAATCCTGCTTGTATGTAAAAGGTAAATGTTTCAAATCATCCACTGACTTGATATCACCTGGCAAAATACCTTTTTCATCCATCTTTTTTCTGTAAGTTGGCACATTGTTATATACCCTATTTACTGTCTTAATAAGTCTCTCAGACTGCACTTTTCTCATTTCGTCTCTAGACATACATTCATACTTTTCATTCCAAAAAGACATAATAACCCTCCCACGCCATATTTGAGCATAAATTTTTATAAAGACTTCAGTGGTGAACCTCTGCGAAGCAAGCGGTCTGCTAGCTACTTCACGACTGAATCAAAAGTCTTTAAAGAAAAAATACCCCAAAGATTTGAATGTTTAATATTTATATATTTGCCAAACATTCCACCTTGGAATGGCTTTCAGGGTTTACTGCATAAAATGAGCCCCACACAAAAGCAATAGGCCAAAACAATGTATATTGGTTACGCAACATACATGTTTAATCAATAATACCTAATAACGATAAATCTCTCATTTACCAACTAAAACACATTTTAAAACAACCTATAATAACTATAATTTATTTTATTAGCTTTTTATTTATGATAATTATAGCCTTCTTCAAAAGCTTTTAAATTTATTTCTAAAAATTTTGCAGGCACTACTTCACGAATTGCTTCAACAAAAATCTCCTTATCTATTCCAGTTGTTTTTGCCAAAACACCTACAAGTACAATATTAACTGCCTTTATATTTCCGCATTCACGAGCAATATTAAGTGCATCTAATGAGTATATATTGTTATTTTCTTTAAGAGTATCTATGATGTTTTCAGGATATTTTGCTTTGCCGATTATAACAGGCATAGGATCTATTTGCTGTTCATTTATTATCATTTTACCATCTTTTTTTAAACAGTCAATACATCTAAGTGCCTCTAGCTTTTCAAATGCTAAGATTATATCAGCCTCTCCTTTTTCGATTAATGGAGAATATACTTTATCACTAAATCTAACATATGTTACCACACTTCCGCCTCTCTGAGACATACCATGAACTTCTGAAACCTTTACATCAAAATTTAATTTTAATGCAACATTACCTAGAATTCTACTGGTAAGAAGTGTTCCTTGACCACCAACTCCAACAATTAATATATTTAATTTTTCCATAATAACCTCCCACGCCCCATTTGGGCAAAAAATTCGGTTAAGCTTT
This sequence comes from Bacillota bacterium, assembly GCA_023398105.1. GTDB lineage: Bacteria > Bacillota > Clostridia > Acetivibrionales > DSM-1351 > Ruminiclostridium. The sequence goes on from JAEWST010000077.1 coordinate 20,561, forward strand.
CAGTGGAAAACCTCTGCTTCGCAGAGGTATGCATCTTTTTACTGCATACCTCCACACACCAGCAAAAACCACTTGTTGCGAAAACGCACCATGTTTGTACAAACCTTATTTTTGAGCCTTTTCTATTGCACCAAATCCACAAACCTTTGTGCAAAGCATACATCCAACACAAAGAGCAGGATCTATTTCCAAATGTTCACCTTTATCAACTATTGCAGGACATCCTATCTTCATACACATTCTGCACTTTTTACATTTATCTTGATTTATGGTTCGAACACCTTCATATTTAACATTCTTAAGCAATGCACATGGTCTCTGAGATATAATTACTGAAGGTTCATTAACCTGAGTTTCAGTTTTAACTACCTTCTCAAATTCTTTAATATCAAAAGGATCAACTATTGTAACCCTATCAATTCCCACAGCCTTACAAAGCATCTCAAGATCAACTTGTTTTGTAGGCTCTCCTTTAATTGTAAAGCCAGTTGTAGGATTTTGCTGATGTCCTGTCATACCTGTAATTGAATTATCAAGTATAAGTACTGTTGAATTTCCCTTATTGTAAACTATATCAATCAAGCCTGTTATTCCAGAATGTATAAATGTGGAGTCACCAAGAATAGCAACTGTTTTCTTGCCAAAATCAGTACCACGTGCCTTTTCCATACCATGAGCCACACCAATACTAGCACCCATACACACACATGTATCAATACTTTCATTTGGTGCTAATGCTCCGAGTGTATAGCAGCCTATATCACCACTAACATTTAGCTTGAGTTTTTTTAGCACATAGAACATACCTCTATGTGGGCAACCTGGGCACATAACAGGTGGTCTGACAGGTACAGGCTGAGTTGAAGCATTAATACTTTCTATTGATTTGCCTAATAGTTTCTCAGAAATAATTTGACTGCTCAGCTCACCTAAAACTGGAATTTTTTCCTTTCCAATAACCTTTATACCCATCTTTAATATTTGGTCTTCAAAAAACGGTTCCAGTTCTTCAACAACATAAGTAGTTTTTACCTTACTAGCAAAATCAGTAATAAGCTTTTCAGGTATAGGATAAACCATTCCCAGCTTGAGAACTGAAGCATTTGGCATAGCTTCCTTTACATATTGATATGCTATACCACTTGTAATAACACCGATATCACTACTGTCCATTTCTACTCTGTTTAATTCACTTTTATCAGAATACCCTCTCAAGTCAGCCATTCTCTTTTCAACAACTACATGTCTTTTTCTTGCCATTGCAGGCATCATAACATATTTACTGGCATCCTTAATATATTCCTTGAGTTTATAATCTTCCTTATCATTTAACTCAACAACACTTTGTGAGTGTGCTACTCTTGTTGAAAGACGAACAATTACTGGAGTGTCAAATTGTTCACTAATAGAGAACGCTTTTTTAACATAATCTTTACACTCCTGACTATTAGAAGGCTCTAACATAGGAACTTTAGAAGCTCTTGCATAATTTCTGCTGTCTTGTTCATTTTGTGAACTATGCATCCCAGGGTCGTCAGCTACCATTATAACTAAACCGCCATTTACACCTGTATACGAAACAGTAAATAATGGGTCAGCTGCAACGTTAAGTCCCACATGCTTCATAGCACATATTGCACGAGCACCTCCAAAAGATGCCCCTATAGCAACTTCCATTGCTACCTTTTCATTTGGTGCCCACTCAGAATATATTTCATCATATTGTTTAGCAATAGCCTCAGTTATCTCTGTACTAGGCGTTCCAGGATATGCAGAAGCAACTGTGCAACCTGCTTCGTACGCACCTCTTGCTACAGCTTCATTACCAAGCATGAGTTTTTTCATTTAAATTCCTCCATCACAATGTTTCTATTTAGATTTTAATATTTATACCATAACATTGAAATCATATTTCTATATTTCATTTTGATCTGCAACTAAACTTGCCACACCGTATTTCTGTCTCAATTTAGGCTTTTCAATCTTCCCAGTAGGATTTCGTGGAATAGTGTCAAAAATAATCTTTCTTGGACGTTTATATCTTGGCATAGGTGAACAATAAGAATCAATCTCTTGTTCAGAACATTCACAGTCAGCTTTTAATTCTACAATTGCGGCTGTTATTTCTCCTAAACGCTTATCAGGCAGACCAATTACTGCCACATCCTTAATTTTATTATTTGTTCTGAGAAAATCCTCAATCTGTACAGGATATATATTCTCACCACCGCTAATAATAACATCTTTTTTTCTATCAACCAAATATATAAATCCGTCTTCATCCATCATAGCCATATCCCCAGTAAATAGCCATCCATCCCTAAGTACCGCTTCTGTTGCGTCAGTATCATTATAGTAACATTTCATAACACCTGGACCCTTTACTGCTAATTCTCCAACTTGTCCCTGAACAACAGCTACTCTGTTTTCATCAACAATCTTTACTTCCCATTGATAGCCTGGTATTCCAATAGCTCCAACTTTATGGATGTTTTCAACACCTAAATGAACAGCACCAGGGCCAATAGATTCACTAAGTCCATAATTCGTATCATATTGATGATGAGGAAAGTACTTTTTCCAGCGATTAATTAAGCTTGGCGGAACAGGCTGTGCACCAATATGCATTAGCCTCCACTGTGAAAGGTTATAATCCTCCAGCTTTACTTCACCTCTCTCAATAGCATCTAAAATGTCCTGAGCCCATGGAACTAACAACCAAACAATAGTTATTTTTTCTTCTGAAACGGTTTTCAGTATCCATTCTGGTTTGATGCCTCGAAGCAAAACTGCCTTGCTTCCTGAAAGAAAGCTTCCAAACCAATGCATTTTAGCACCTGTATGGTAAAGGGGAGGAATACACAAGAAATTATCTTCCCTAGTCTGACCATGATGATTTTGCTCAGTATGGCAGGCTGACATCAAACTTCTGTGTGTATGTAGTATTGCTTTTGGAAACCCTGTGGTACCAGAAGAAAAATAAATAACTCCATCTTCTTCGTCAGTTATCTTTATTCTTGGATTTTCGGATGAACAATTTGCAGTAAGTCTGTCATAGCTTTCAGCGAAAGAGGGTCGTCCTTCTCCTGCAAAGAAGAGAGTCTTAACTTCAGGTATTTGGTCATATATCGTTTCCAATCTACCAATAAATTCTGGTCCAAAAATAAGTGCAATGGTATCCGATAAGCCTAAACAATATTTTATTTCATCAGCTGTATATCGAAAATTTAAAGGTACTGCTATAGCACCTGTCCTTAATATTCCAAAATAGATAGGCAGCCACTCCAAGCAATTCATAAGCAGAATAGCAACCTTGTCACCTTTTTTTATTCCTCTTTTGAGTAAAAGATTAGCAAATCTATTTGCTTTTTCATCAAATACACGCCATGTCATTTCTCTTCTGTATTCACCTGCTGGATTGTTCTCAATAAGCTCAAACTCACGCCAGATAATATTATGACTGTCCTGGAGATCTAAATTGATCTCAGTTAAGCATATTTCATTTCCGTACATTTCGGCATTACGTGATAAAAAATCAGTAATTGGCATTTATTTTTCCTCCGTTCTACTAATTATACAAAGATATTTATGTCAATAAAATCAAGTCTATACTACAATAAAAAAGCACTATATTAGATTATAATACGATAAATCTAGATTATCAACAACCGCTTATTGTGACTTTTGTGTTAATTTTTTTAGTATTTTATAAATCAAGGCTTGTCCTTATCATATATGCTTTTAACAATAAATTCAACCTCAGCATTAACCTCATTTAGCTTACTTAAATCATAGTTATAATTACCCTTATTTGTATACAATCTAATGTTTTGAGACAATTAAACAAAAGTACCTCCCTATTTTAAATCACTTGCACTCAATAGTAAAAAAACTAAAAGTATATAAAGCTAGCAATATACTAAATTTAGCTTAAGTTTCTAACATCAGTAATTATAGGAGCTTTAATGTAGGAAAGTTGAGTATATAATGAAAAATACTAAAAGCTACAATTTCTACTACCCTAAATCATCATAAATAATTTCAAATTTAACTCTGTCATATATATCTTTTTGATTCTTTGGATAAGTATAAGGTGATAATATCATCAATTCAATAGTGTTTATTCTATACTTTTTATTTCTTCTTCCTTCTTTGGGATATATTTCAAAATCAACTACATTTTTAAGTACTAAAGGAACCATTATTCCTCTAGAGTTTAAAATACTTAATTCCAATTTTTCAATTTTAGAATCAAGGTGGCTGGTCCAATAGGGGTTATATCCAATAGCAATTAATTTACCATTTATTCCTAGTTCAATACTTCTCAATGTATATTGATTTTTTAGCATATTTGAGAAAACGCCTTTCAAAATATCTATTTCTTTATAATTCAATCTAAATGCCCCCCTTAGCGAGCTATATACCTTTAAATATAATATGATTCCAAAGCATATTATGTTACAGGCATAATAATGTCGATTCAATGGTTTGTTGCCAGGCTTTAAGCTGTATATTTAACTACGAAGTTTGAGTTTATGAAAGCATGTTATGTACTATATATTTATTATCAATGGCTAAATAGTAACGAATTTGTAAAGTATTCAATAAAAAATAACATTCTTATTGAATACTTTTTATGTTATAATTCTAGGATATGATTTTATAAAAATTTTTTAATGAGGTTAAATATAATGGATACAAGAAAATTTACTTACATAACTAGTATAGTATTAGGAATGTTTCTTTTTGTACTTGGAACTATATTTTTGTTTTACATAAATACTTTAGAGCCTAACAATGGAAATTCTCCGTTTAATGGTATGTTAGCAGCGCTAAATTCCTCAGGCAGCAAAGAGCCAATGAATTTTCTTGTTCTTATTGGAGATAAATCAAGCGGTAATACTGACGTAATGCTTGTAGCAAATTATAACCCTTCAACTAATCAAATTAGTATTGTTACTATTCCTAGGGATTTAAAGTTCAAAATAAAAAACAGTAATGTACCAAAAATCAATTCCGCATACCGTGGCGGTGGACGTAATCATAAAGGTGCTACGTATGCTTCAGAAATTGTTAGCAATTTGACTGGAATAAATATTAACTATTACGTACATTTAAATATTTCTTGCATAAAAGGAATTACAGATATGCTAGGCGGTGTAAACTTTGATATCCCTGCAAATTTAAGATACAATGATCCTTATCAGGATTTGTACATTGATCTGGACAAAGGATATCAGCTTTTAAACGGTGAAAAAGTTGAACAGTTGCTTAGGTTTAGAAAACCTGATAAAAGTCTATATAATGCTGAGGAGTTAAAGGAATTGAGAAAATATTACGATGAAACTGACACTAAAAGAACAGAAATGCAAATTAAGTTCATTAAAGCTTTTATAGATCAAAAACTTAATGTTCAAAACTTATCGAAGTTTAATTCTGTAATTAACTATGTATTTGAGAATGTTATTACTAACATGACCTTAACTGATGCTCTTAAATTAACCACAGGAGTAATAAATATCAAATCTGATAATTTTAATTCCTTTAGATTAGACGGAGAAAATAAGTATATAAGCAGAGGTTGGTACTTTCTTTACAATGGTAATTTTATAAATATAGATACTAAAAATTCAGAGCCTTCTGAAGACATAGTCCCTACGTATTTTTATTCAGAACGCGGAATTTCAACTCCTTCAGAATTATATGTTCCTGATAAAGCTTCAAAAGATTCTGAGGATACTCAGTCCTCAAAAAGCACAAAAAAACCAACAACTACTAAGAAAAATCCGTCCAATGCACAGACTGATATAAAAGACAATGGTACTGATAAGCCATAAATTAAAGTATTTGATGTGCAAATTAAAACAACCCAACTTTTAAAGCGTTATAATAAATTGAGTTATCAAACTAGCTAAAACACGATTTAACTCAAAAAGTCAGTTACAAGTAAGAAGTATCTATTTCTTACTTGTAACTGACTTTTGAAATTAAGTCAATAGAATTTGTCATTCAAAAAACCCCTCAAAGTCCCAAAAAATTGTTTACCCGACGCCTATATATTCATTTATTTGAAAATAAAACCCTCTATCGGCACTGGATAATATTTTCTAAGATTCCGACGAACTAACGTCCCTCAAAATCTAAGAAAATTATTTATGTCTAGGAGATCTTTTTACTAAAACAGCTGCTTTTGTAAGTGCCGCAATAACATCAACTTCGAACTGATTCTTTAAAGAATTTACCTTTGAGTACAACTCTCCCTTTTCAGTAGCAATATATTTGGGAGGCAAATCATTTAAAGCTAGAGCTGCAATGTCCATAACACAGGCTTCACACTTACACATATTAATGTCGTCAAGCACATCATCCATTAAATTTAGCACTACTTCTTCCATATAGTTCTTAATAACTATCATTCCATCCCTCCTAAAACACAAATAATATGACAATACATTACATATTAATGACATTATTAGTATTCGTTATTATTTTGGAAAATCCTTCATTTCCACGATATTATTTAATAATTCTGTAGCCATATCCCTAGATACTAATTTCCCCGTCCAAATTTCAAAAGCCGAAACCCCTTGATTTATTAGCATACCAAAACCATTCCTAGTTTTACAGTCATAGCTCTGTGCCTGTAGTAAAAATTTAGTTTTTTCAGGGCTATATACTACATCGTACACTAGCTGATTCTTGTCAAAAACATAATCATAGTTAAATGGTGTTGAATCTAAATATGTACTCATTCCAGCAGGAGTAGTATTAATAATAATATGACTTTGTGCCATCTCGTCAAATAGCTTTTGTTCATCAGGTAAAATATAACTTGCAATGCTGCCATAGTTATTTTTTACAAGCTCAATAATGTTTTTCGCATTTTGCTCCGTTCTATTAACTAAAGTCAAGTGTTCAATGCCTTCTGATGCCAATTTGACCGTTAAGGCTCTAGCAGTTCCACCAGCTCCAAATAAAACTACTCTTTTGTCCTTGAAACTTGCACCAAGTCCATCCTTAAAATCCCTGACAAAACCTTCAGCATCAGTATTATAACCCTTCAGCCTGCCATGGATATTTTTTACAGTATTAACTGCACCCATTAATAATGCATCATTAGAAATATCATCTAAATATTTTATAATTGACTTTTTATGTGGGACTGTAACATTAAACCCACTTATATTCTGTGCTTTTAAGCCATTAATGGCATTCTCTAAACAGCCTTCCTTTACATGTATAGGAATGTAAATAGCATTAATATTAAACTGCTTGAAAAGTGTATTGTGAATGAATGGCGATTTTGTATGCTCTATCGGATCACCTAATACACCATATAGTTCTGTTTTACCATTAACAACATTTACAACCTCCATTGTATGCCCCCTGTTTTTGTATAAGCTTAATTGAATTTGTATACAATTATTGCATAAATCACTCTTTAAATCTACTTTTTTCAAGTTTCAATCTATTTTTCTTCCATTCCATCCTCTTATTAATTTTGTCCTCTAAATTCTCAGTAAAACTTTTAATAATTGTTTTTTCAAATACTCTTTTTAATCTCACAAATAAAATTTCTTTTTTGTCAATAGGTTTTACAAGAACTGTAAGCATATTTACTTTATTGCCTCCAAAAACATCAGTAAAAACCTGATCTCCTATCACAGCAATGTTCTCTGGCTCTAATCCCATCACTCTAGCCGCATTTAAAAATGCTTTACCTGCCGGTTTATATGCTCTGTGTATAGCTGTTACTGCAATTTCTTTATTAAATCTGATTACACGCTGTTCAGAGGCATTTGACAATATACATACTTTGAAACCCTTATTTTTGACTTCTGCTATCCATGCAATTGCATTCTCGTCAGCATCCTTACTGTGCATAGGAACGAGAGTATTATCAATATCCAAAATTAAGCCTTCAATACCTTTATTTTTAAGGATGTCAAGGTCAATATGTCTAATACTGTCAAAGTATAAATCAGGGTAGTACTTTTCAATCATTTTATAATCATTTCCTTTCACTTACTCAAAACACAAACCGTGATGAAAAATTCTTTAAAGCACTGTTCTCATATAATAACAAATGAATTGTTTTTGTACAACCATTAAATCAACTTTTTCTGAAGCAATAGCACTTTTAGCACACTATGAACCATGGATGATGAATGTGGAAAGGCAGAAAAAGCATTTACAATAAATGGTTTTCAAACTATTAAAACAATAGTTCAAGTCGAGAACCGTCCCTAAATTTCCAGCAACTTATTTTCTAAACAAATTTGTAAATTGAAAGTCTTGTATTCACCACTAAAGAACTTGATTTTTATTGTCTGATTGTCAGCTGAGCTTTCATTTATCTCAGCAACTACTCCTCTTCCAAATCTTGTATGCGTAACAATAGTGCCTTCTCCAATACCATCTATTATGTCCTTTTTGATAAGATATAAAACCTCATTTACAAATATAGACCGCTGAACTTTCTCATTATTAATATACATGGGGTACATCAAATAAAGTGTGCTTCTTGCTCTAGTCATACCCACATAAAAAAGTCTTCTTTCCTCTTCCAGCATAGCTTTGTTTTTGTTGTCACATGCCTGTTCTAAAGCTTTTTCACCTGGGATTTCACTGCTTATTAAGTCAAGCATAAATACACAGTCATATTCTAAGCCTTTTGATGAATGCAATGTACTGAGAGTTATAGAACTTCTCTTGTTTTGCTCAATAGTTATTGTTCCATCAAACAATTGTTCTAATTCCTGCAATCTGACTAAAAAGGAAGCTATCGTTTGGCAACCAATAGATAAACCCTGCAAAACCCCAAAAAGCCTGTTCAAATATTCAAAGGATAAGCCTACAAGTTCACAATATCCCTTAACGCTTTCTAAATAACTAAAATCGTTTTTAATATACTCTAGTGCTTCCCAAGGCTTCATTTTTGACAGAGAATCAAACTCTTTCTTTAACAACTGAAGTGCATTTATTTGAAATTGTTTTAATTCTGTATCATTTATAATGCAATCAATTACAGACTTGCCTTTATTATCTGAATTTGTCAAACATTCAAGCATTGCTTTTGATATATACCTATTCATTCTATAGTAAATCTTTGAAAAGGCTTCTTTGTCATGCTGATCAAGAGCAAACATCAAAAAAGCGACAACGTCCTTTACCAGCCAATGTTTAAAGAAAAACAGGCTATTCTGCTTAATTTTAAAGGGTATTTGTTGCTGTATTAAAGCATCTGTAATTAAAATTGATGATAAGTTATTTCTGTATAATATTGCAATCTCTTGCTTTTCATTTTGAGATAGCTTTTCTTTTATTTTATCTATGATAATTTTTATTTGCTCATGTTCATTTTTTACATTTAAAATAATCGGATCACATTTTTCGTTATTTAAAGTTGTATGGTTTTTATCAAATCTATTTTCATTAAGCCTTATAAATTTACTGCTTAGCTCAACTATATTTTTAGTTGAACGGTAATTTGTTTCCAAACTAAAAACACTGCAATTGTTGAATTGCTTCTTAATATCAAGAATATACTGTGGCTCTGCCCCTCTAAAACCATAAATAGACTGATCATCATCAGCTACAATAAAAAAGTTATTGTTTCCTTTTATTAAAAGCTTCAGTACCTCAAACTGTATTTTAGACAAATCCTGTCCCTCATCTACTTGTATGTATGTATATTTATTTCTATAATAATTCAATATTTCTGGGCATTTAATCAATATGCTGTAGGCATAGGTGAGCATGTCATCAAAATCTATATATAAATTGCTTCTCTTATATTCCTCATATGCTTTGTAAACCTGCATAAATTTACTTGTGGAGAATGTACCCCCTTCTAAGTTTTTTATCATTTTATTCTTTACAAAGCCAATTTCATTTATAAGACTTTCAAGCTCATCATCATTTATTTTCGAACCATTAATTTCCATATATAGGTTTCTAAGCAATTGCTTTTTATTAATATCATTATCATTTCCCTCAATACGCTTTAGCCTCTGCCCCTTCATTTCCTCATATTTCCTGACCACATTATTACAGAAGCTGTGCAGTGTTGCAAAATGAACCTTACTATTTATTTCAATGCCATAGATTCTTTGAAACCGCCTTTCCATTTCCAGTTGGGCAGCTTTATTGAACGTCAAGGTTAAAATATTATGAGGCTTTACACCGACCTTCAAAATCAAATGAGCTACTCTTGCAGTTATAACAGTAGTCTTGCCAGAACCTGGCCCTGCAAGCACTAGAGCTGGTCCTTCTATGTGTGAAACAGCTTTCTGCTGCTGCCTATTTAGGTTTATATTGTGTTTGTTTTTAATTATTTCGAAAAAATCCAAGTATTATCCGTCCTTTAAAACATAAAATCAAGGATTCAGTTCACCCTTGACTTTTATGGTAAGTAAATAAAATATTATAGGCAATTCTCTGTAACTAATAATTATAACATATCAACTTAGTCCTGCTAAATATCTATTTATAGCCTTTTCAATGCTTTTCACACTAATAAGTCTATCTTGTGTGTCTTTATTGTTGCTTTGGATTTCTATATCGGCGGCATTCCTCATTATATTAATGACAATTTCAGAGCTTATAAAAGGAAGCTCTTTTTTTAACTTTTTAGTTAGCCACGAAAGCATTTTTTCACTGTATTTACCACAAATAGTGCGTGTTCCGATTATCAGGTCTATGGGAAGAAGCTCCGAAAGTATATTATATTCATATTGTTTGTTGGTTTCTTCTGAAACTATATGTGAAATCAAATTGATTGTACTATATTCATTTAAAAATCGCCTTCTAACTGAATACTCATCAAAATAGTCCTTAAATACATCTCTGTTTATATTACTTATTAATAATCTCTTAATATCACTTTCATTCCATTCAAGTCTTATAATACTTCCCTTTAAATCTGAAAACAATTTCTCGTATCTTCCGTAGTACAATTCTGAGCTGACTGCAGCAACAATTCTTAGGGATGGAATATTTTTTTTAAATAATTTAATAATACTAATTAGCGATATTAACCACTCTTCTCCTGAATATTGATTAAATAGCAATGAAATATCAATAAAAACAGAAACATTTTGATTTATAATTTTTTTAGGATGTTGTTTTTTTATATTTTCTTCATTAATATCATAATAATCTCTTGCTTCAAATAAAATCGCAAAGGTAATTATTCCAAGGATTTCATCTTTTATATACTGTTCCAAATAATTACAATAAGCTTCAAAATCTTTACCTTGTAATTCATCACAGCCATTCAGAAGTTTACTGTTCTTTTCAATACTTTTATATTGATTTATTTCATATAAAATAAACGCAAGCCACTTTAAATCCCAGCTTGAATTATTATTCTTAAGACAATTTGCTAATTCTGATTGTTCTGAGGTATACCAAATTGGAATACTTCTTTGAGGATAAAACAAAGTTCTTCCTTGCTCATCACTTATATGAATCCTCTCTGAAATCTCTTGAAAGTACTCAGAATTCTTATGTATTTTTTTTAATTCAGATTGTGAATTATAGATAACAACATTATAATTATTATCTTTTAATACCTTTGCTTCTGAATCTGTATCTATTACGGTCGAATCATTAAAATCATAAAAAATATTTTTTGTTAAGTGCTGTCTATCTGCCCTATTTAAATATGAAATATTAAAATCAATATTATCATTTTCTATTATAAAATCACTAAGTTCTTTATAAGGTTCTGTTATATCTTTTGCTGGAAAAGCATCTGTCATTGCAATAGCAGAATTATATGGAATATTTATAGGCATCATCTGATTAACATTAAGCTTTTCAAATAATGAATCAGAATATTTTTGTCCATCTGCAGATGTAACTATTTTAGACATTGCTACTACATAATTTTCTAGCCCTGCCTCATCCATCAACTTAATGACTTGATTAACACCTTCAATGTTTTCTTCATTGGGATATGTTACAAATACAATTTGGTCAGAAAATCCCAGAAGTGAGAAAGCTCCCCACTGATTAATTCCAGTTCTTGAATCAATTAAAACAGTATCTACATTTAGATCTTTTTCCAAATTGCCCAATAAATCTTCTAAGTATTTGTTTTCATATATTATATGAGTTTGCAATTGTGACAACTTAAAAATATATTGTGAATCCAATTGTTTAGTTGCTGGAATTACATACATACTGCCGCTTATAGACTCATCAAAGCTAATCTCACAAAAGAGTTCTCTTGTTTTAATCTTTTGATCTCTTTTATTTACACTCATAGTTTTCTCAAACAAGTAATCTACAAGCCCATAAGTCACACCAAAAGTCTCATCATTTACTTGTTTTTTGAATATTCTGTGCAAACTAGGTGCCTCTATATCCAAATCCACCAACAATACTCTTTTTCCCTGTTTCGCCAGCAAGTATGCAACTTGAATCAATGCAATTGTTCTGCCAACTCCGCCTTTATACGAATAAAAGTTTATAACTTTATATAAGCCTGTTCGTTTTTCTCTTTCAACTTTTTGCTTGTTAATATTTATCACATCAGACCAAGTAATAGGCTCTCTTTTTATTTCCATATGGTGTATGCCAAAGTCCTCAGCATCCTCTATTGTATATATTTCAATAAACCCTATTGTATAGGCAATAGATGCAGAAACATTAGCAGAATTATTAAAAGTATGTATTAATTTTGAAACTTCGCTAGACACAGCATTTTCTTCTATTGAATCTGCTTTGTTACTTACAATAGTTATATCTATTCTGTTTAAAGGAGTAATATAAACTTCTGCCCACTCTTTACCCTCTAAAGAAAAAATTTCTTTTAATTTTTCAGAAATGAAATTTTGTAGTTCAGTAGTCATTCAAATCCCCCTATATTTAAAATGTGAAAGAAGATTTTCGTATATTGAAATAATCTCGGAATGTTAAAAAGCTTTCTTCCCATTTTTCATAAACTATTTCGTTTATTTCATCATCACACATATATCTATAATCTATATATTTTTTATTTGAGGGCTTATTTAAATAAGCTAGTGCTGAAACAACATCTGGCGGAGCACCGTTATTCAGTTCACTAATCTGCCTAAATGCTGCCACTATATTATGTTCAGGGTTAGTAACAACCTTATTAGCCCATAAATCACTTTCAGTAATACTTGTAAGACTATCTATTCTATTAACTGCTGTTTGGTTATACCAACAGCAAAACTTAAAGCTCCCGTCTGAAATTTTCTTCGGACTTCTCTTAATTATACCATATTTCCTAATAATTATGCTCTTTAAAAGACATTCTATGTATATACCTCCAAGGTGAATAGCCATAACTTTTCTGTTACCTCTTCTAACAATTGCATAGTCCTTTCTTCGACTATGCTGAGCTTTGCTGAAGTCTTCAGAAATATCTAATAAATTTATACTTGACATGAAGATTCTCTGCCTCCGAATTAGAAATTTATTGTCAACAGTATAACATATTTTACTAAATAATTGTTATATATTAAGCAATAAAAGGTAAAAATATATTTTTATGTAATATGGTAGTTTTGTAAGTTTATATTTCAATATCTCCGCTATTTAGCTACTTTTTATTTAGAAGCATATTCTATAAATTTCAATAAGTTAATTATTCAACTTTCCCAGTTAAAAATCATAGGTGTTAAAATTATCAATGGAAAGTTGGATTAGAAATAATTGCATGAATTAGTTAGTGTATCGAAGTATTTTTGCCGAAAAACCGACACGATGTCGGTTTTAGCACACTATGAACCATGGATGGTGAA
>JAEWST010000125.1 GCA_023398105.1 Bacillota bacterium
TATACTCTTTGGAACCATCTGCAGAATTTAATAGAACAATGCTTGCTGAACAATTTAATCAAAGCTTATCAATTAATGAGGTGCCTGATGAAAATGATATTATAGAAATCGACGATGAAGAATTGGATGAAGAAGAATAAAAAGCAAGTTTCTCTAGGTTTATGGTAATGGGAGGTTTATTCGGAGGATAAAAAATATGGGTGAAGATCAAAATGAGCTTAAATTATCGGACGAAGAGCTAAAAACTATAATGCTTGAACGGATGAATCACCTGAGTACACCGGTACACCTTTTCACGACAGAAGAATGTTGGACATTGTATTTATGGAGAGTCGTGTTGAAACGGACGCATTGACAAATCTTTATGTCAAGGCAAGGCGGAGGTTCACGCAGAAGTTTAGGAGTATAAAATGCTGATTTAGGGTGGTGATATTCAATAATGAAGGTATTGGGATAGCAGCAACTAAAGGCTGTATGCGATATTTTAGCAGATACAGGGCAAGGATTTACGAAAACCGAGTTATCTCGGCGATTAGAACAAAGTCGGATAATTTTAGTAGATGGCGGAAGTTCTAATAATGGGTATACTTTTACGATTGGTTTAAATAAGAGAGATTGGTTATACAATTGCCTAGCAAATGAGTTAAATATAACTCAATCATTCGTAAAAGTATTTGACTTTATCGAAAAAGCACTCAATCCAGCTGCGTTTACAGGAGAGAGCAATAGAGCCAAATATAATTATCTTTTTGAAGAAACCAACAAAGTATTATTATTAGCTGGACTAGCTGTTAATAATGAAGGAAAGCTCATTGAAGTAATACAAGCCAAGACTTTGAATGAATTAGACAGACGAATTAACCATTTGAATAGAGAACTCTATAATCGTGCGATACATAGTGAAGTCCAAAAAATATTGTATAAAAGATTATTTGAGAAAAGACTATTATGATACCGTGTTTGAAGCTGCTAAAGGTTTAGCAGAGCGCGTCCGCCAAATCACAGGGCTGACCACAGATGGTGGTGAACTATTCCAAAAGGCATTTGCGAAGAATGACCCTTATCTTTTTTTCAATGCCATGCAGACGGACAGTGAAAAAAGCGAGTTTACCAGGTTAAAAGAACTGATTGAAGCAATTTTTCATTTAGTAAGAAATCCAGCAGCTCATACTCCTAAAATTAATTGGAAGGTGGATGAAGTAAAGGCATTGGATATATTGACACTTATTTCATTCGCCCATAAGTATTTAGACGAATGTCAGGGTATGCCAAATAAAAGATAGGAATATGCATATATGAAATTTGATTTTAAAACATATGAGGAATTTTTAAGAGAATATCATACATACCATACACATGAATGCTCAAAGTGTGGAATGTCAATGAAATTGACATTGATTTCAGTCTAGATAATCTAGAGTTTTCTAAAAAATGGAGTTGCTTAAAAATGAATATAAATATTAAGTCTAAAGTTATTGAGTTGGGATTAGTGGTTAGAAATAAAAGGAGCTAAAAAATAAAGAATTCTACATAAAGGATTAGGTGGAGAATTTGTAAAAAAAATTTGTAAAAAAATCAGTAATATGAAAGTAAAACATCTTTAGCTGTGGTTTTATGTTCCCTCAGACTTATGTTTTTGTTGAGGGGGTGTACAAATGCACATAAATAAACAAATGCGAGAAATGGAAGGGGCTTTTGTAGATTTATATATTATCAAACTCTCCCTGATTGAAGCATATTAAAAGCTTGATAAGAAACTAAATTAGATTGATAAGTTGATTCAAGATGGACTATGTTTCGATATATGATATCTTATAAAATTATTTAGTTCTCAATAATAATGGCTTGGAGGCATATAGATGAATTTAAATACGATACAGTACTGGCATAGACTAGAGCATTTTTATCCATATAAATTAGAAGAACAAAATAATGATTACATTGAGACTTATACGATAGGGTCAGAAAAAAAATTTCCGAATTTTAAAAATCCCAAAATTAAGGATATCAATCAAGTTGTAAGGTATTATTCTGTATATTTAGGAATATTTAAAGTCGATAGTGCGTTACAGGTAATCGATAAAAGGTTGAAACATATTCCAAAATTTAAAGATTAGTCTGATGAAGAAAGTTGCTTTTGTAATTTCAGATTAGATTCAGAAGGAACTTTGATAAAAAAAGTTTTAGGATATCATCATTTCCATGGGCTGTTCAACGTGTAAAAGAAAATAAGATTGATTTTGATAATTGGGATGAAGATTTTCAGATGTTTCAAAAACAGGTGTTTGTAAAACTTTTAGATTTTACAGAGCTTTTAATTACAATTTTTTTGTGTGAAGTAAGGGATTATCTCGCTAATTCAATTAATTGGAGCATTAATTATACTGATACATGGCTTAGAATTGATGATTACAGGCGACAAGCTCAATGAACCTGTTTCACAAGAAGAAAAGGAAAATCAAGAGTTGTAGCAAGAATGTCGAGGCAAGAAAAGGATATGCAGATTCTTCATAACAGATTTCCAGTGTATTTTGAAGTGACCGGCAAATACTGAAAGCCCTTATTATAATGGGTTTATAGAGTTTGGCAGGCACTTTTGGTAGAACGTTGATGTTGGTAAAGTCCAGTTTAGGACAGCTAGTTTATGGAGTAGTCGGTGTGGTTAAGGTGAGGTGGCGCTTTCTAAATCGTATAAAAGGGCACAATAGAAACAATTCTGGTGAAGGGCGTCGATAAAAGTATAGATGTTTAGAAATCCGTATGATACAATATTTTACAGGAGATTTTTAGGTAGATTATTATTATGACTATAAAAAACAGATGTAAAATCGATATGGTGATAAGTTGCAAGTTAAAAAGATATCTGTGCATGATAATGGTACGGGTTTATAGAGGTGAATGATTTGATGGACATTAGGTTTCCTGTACGTTTTTTTAATCCTTTAGTGTCTATTCATAAAAAGTATTATATTGAGATTTTGCTTTATATGGAAAAGATTATTGAGGATGCTAAAGTTATTGCTCTAATGAGAAGCGTGTTATTAGCCCAACTTCACAGAATTTTGGACAAAAACAAGATGTTTGAGGATGTTTCTGACGAAATAGATTACAATATTGAAAAAACATCCGGTAATAAGTTAATGGATGACATGACATTTATTTTAAGATATTTTATACAAAGTGGATGGGTTGACATTGATGAATCAGATGGATATTCATCTGACTTAATCTTTATTACTCATTATGGAAAAGAACTAACTATGTTTTTGAAAAGGCTAATGAATGCAGATGACCAATCTGGATATGTACTAAACACCTTTAATAACATAAAGCAAGTGCGTCTGATGCCTGAAAATGGATATGTATGTATTAAGAATGCCTATGAAAGCACGCAAGGACTATTGACGAACCTAGAAATGATGTATTCTAAAATCAAGGAATACTATGTTGAACAATTAGAAAATACAAACCCAGAGGATGTCTTGAAAGCACACTTTGATGGATACATTCATGAAGTTATAGATAGAGTTTTATTTCCATTAAAGGTTGACGATAGTATTGATAGATTTAGAGGACCTATCTTAGACGAAATTAATGAAATTATTTCTGATACATCTCTAATAAATCAAATCATGCTTTTAGCGAAACAAACAAAGAGAATACAGAGTCAAGAAGATGGTCAAGCTATTATTTTTAAAATGCTAAATTTTATGAAAAACCATTATACTAATATTGAAGAAATAGTAGCGCAGATAGATGAGAAAAATAATACATATACGAGAATTACAAGACAGAAATTAACATATATGCTAAGTATGGACACAAGTATTAAGGGTAACATTATCTCAATTCTTGCTGATAGTAAGGGAAAGGATGAGGATTTTTGGATGCAGTTTGGAGATTGTTTCCAACTATATGATGTGAAAAATATTATAGAAGATAGTTTTCATACACCCAGAAAGCGAAGAGAACTAAGCACTTCAGAGCCTATGGAAATTATGGATGAGGAAAACTTAACACAGGAAGAGATAAATCAAGTAGTCGATACATATGGTGCACAATTTACAAAGGCAAAGGTAAATAGTTATGCTAACGAACTTTTAAAAAGCAATGTACAAATTGAATCGTCTGATTTAACGATAAATTCCAAAGATGATTATTTGATGTCTATTTTTCTTGCTACCAATAGTAATGACTATGACTGTAGTTATGAGTTTATCTTAGAGAATGGCATTGCAAATATTGGAGTTTATCAGCTGCCTAACTTTAGGTTAAAAGGAAAGAGAGAAAAATAGTATGTTAATAGACGAATTAAGTATAGAAGAAAAAGAAAAAATTAAACTTCTTTGTCAGAAATTATTTCATGAGAACTATATTCCAGAATACATATTTTCACCGAATGAACAGTTAAGAAAAGCAAATTCGGATTACTATATGCTACTATCTAATTTTGGTGCAATCAGTGAGTTATTAGATAGCTGTGGTTGGTCTTTAAACAGAGATGACAATGCCGGAGTTATTTATATTACTAGCAGTTTTCCAATAGCAAAAGTGATTTTATCAAAAACAGAAAGCTTCTTTTTGTTTGCGCTAAGATTAATATACGATCAGAAAAGGACAAGTGCAAGTGCGACAGGGCATGTATTTATTTTCATAAGAGATTTAATAGAGCAATTGTCATCATTAGGAGCATTAGAACAAGTTACAAAGCAAGATCGAAAAAAAGCATTACAGACATTAAAAAATAAGAACATTATTTCAAAAATCAGCGGTGACTTATCAGAGTTAGATACAAAAATAGCAATATTACCATCAATACTCTGTGTAATTTCTGCAAATAAGGTGGAATTATTAAAAAAATCATTGGAATGTGTAAAGGTAGAAGGTGAGATGGAGGAAGAGGAAGATGATTCAATTTAAACGTCTTTTAATGATAAACTGGATGTACTATGGTATACAAGTTGTAGATTTTGACACATCAAACTTGGTAACAGGGGTTACTGGTTCCGGAAAATCTGCTATGATAGATGCGTTGCAGATAGTTATGCTTGGTGAGGTAGGCGGAGCCTTTTTCAATAAATCTGCAACAGGAAACAAGTCCCAAAGAACTATTCGCACATATTTACGTGGAAAATATAATACAGATGAATTTAAAAGAGGAAAGAAGTCATTCAGCAGTTATATTGTTACAGAGTTTTTCGATACAATTGAAAATGAATCATTCTGTTATGGAATTATGTTTGATTTGGGTTCTGATGATGATTTAAGAAATGATTTCTTTACTATTAAAAAGGCTTTTCAAACGGAATGGTTTTTAAATAACAGAATTGCTAAAACTAGAGCTGAATTAAAAGAGTTTTTTAAGAAAAACGAAATAGATTATAGCATTTTTGATAGTAATAAAGATTATCGTGGAGACTTAATATATCGATTAGGAGTATATGATGAAAGCTTTTTCAGGCTGTTTAGGAATGCTGTGGCATATACGCCTCTAGACAAAATTGAAGATTTTATTGTTCACAATATTTGCAATATTGAAAATACTATTGATATTGAGCAAATGAAGACCTCAATTCATGAGTACCATCGTATGTCTAAGGATTTGACAAATTTCATAGATCGGAAGAATAAACTTGAAGAAATAAATAAGGTGTATAAGGAATATAGAAATAAATTTTCTCTTCTTCAAGAGCAACAATATTTTATAGATAGGTCAAGTGTGGATTGTGTTAGAGAAAATATACTAGCGAAAGAGGTTGAATTAAAACAAAATTTAGAAACACATACTGCAAAAACACAAGAGAGTGAACAATTAGAAGATGAGCAAAGGGTACTTAGTAGCAAATATACTCAATTAATTCAAGAGATAGCTCAAAATCCGGAAAAGCTACGCAAAGAATACTTAAGTGAAGAATACAAAAAAAATGATACGCTTATTAAAGAAAGCAAAACAAACGGAGAAAAAAGGCTATTGAAACTTCAACAAAGGGCATCAGCATGGCAAAAACACCTTTTGTGTATTTTAGATAATCAAATTTTAGACAAGGCTTCAAAAGAGAAGGTTTTGAATTTACAACAATACTTAGCTGAATGTAACCTTTATACTGTTAATAACTTTGAAAAATTTGATTGCTTGAGATTGTCACAACAAAATACATTATTAAGCAGTTTAAAGAATGATATTACAAGTAAAAGAGGAATTTCGGAAACAGAATTAAGTCAGACAACAACAGAAATTATTGCTTATAATCAAAAAATATCCGAATTGGAAACAGGAAAAAAACAATATGATAAAGGGTTGTTAGAATTTAAATTACATTTAGAAAAAGAGCTTAGCAAATGTTTTGGAAAGGATATAAAAACTGAAATACTCGCTGACCTATTAACTATTACCGATTTGCGGTGGACAAATGTAATAGAAGGATATATGTATCGTCAAAAGATGTATTTGATGGTAGATCCGATATATTATAAACAAGCGCTTCATATCTACAAACAATTTTGTAAGGAGAATTTCGGTGAGAATTTTGGGTTGTTTGATGGAGCGAAAGTTTATGAAGATAAGAAAACGATTCATTTTAAAGGGCTTAGCCATGTGATTAAATCCCAAAATAAATATGCAATGGCATATGTGGAATATTTATTAGGACATGTAGTTCGGGTGGATAGCATAGAAGATATTCGTAACTATAACACTGCAGTTACTGATGATGGTATGCTGTATAAAGGGTATGCTTGCACAAAAATGTCTTCAAAACAGTGGCAGAGGCACTTTATTGGTGAAGATTCTATTAAGCAGCAATTATCGGAAGCGAGGGAGCAATTAGCGCAATTAAAAAATAAACAACAGCAGTTAAAACATGAACTTTCATTATTGGAGCCAATGGTGAATGAAGAAATTTTCGGTGCAGACTACATAGAGGTATTATCCATTGCTGTTGACAAGCTTAAAGATATTCCTCAACTGAATAAAAAATGTGATGAATTATTTAACGAACTTAATAAGATAGATGATAGCTATGTTAATAATTTAGAGAACGATAAGAGTCAAATTGAGAAAACTAATGCTCAACTTTCAATTAAAATGAAATCATTGGGCAATGAAATTGGTGGATTAGAGAAAGAAAAAAATAATTTAGAAGAGGAAATTGGCAGGCTGGGGGATCAATTCACTTCTGAAAGTAAAAAATTTGATAATATATATTGTGATATGCCCTATATTAATGATAGTTTAAAACTACGTTACGAAGAAATTATTCGTCAAAAAGGCTCTGCACAGAAAGTAAAGGAAGCATATGAGCAAGCCTTGAAAACAACAGAAACTAACTTAAGCAATAAAAAATATGAATTTCAGAACAAAATACAAGATTATAACAAAAGTCATACAGAATATTCAATTAGTAATGATATTTTAAGTAATGAATGGGTTTTGGCATATGAAAATGCAAATAAGATTGACATTGAGAATTATCAGAATAGGATTACTTCTGCACAAAGAAAGTCTGAGGAATTATTTAGAAATGAGTTTATCAATCAAATTAAGCGTAATATTGACACAGCAAAGCGAGAGATTAAAGGCTTGAATAAATCTTTGTCAGAATATACCTTTGGTAAAACCAAATATCGTTTCAAATGTGAACCTACAGAAAATGCAGAACTTAGAAGTTACTATGAGATGATTATTGATCCAAGACTAGATGGATATAGCTTGTATAATGAAGAGATTTATAGGCAATATGAACCGCTTATTAAAACATTATTTAGCATGATTGCATCAACTGAGGATGATATTTCTACAAGAGAAGAAATTGAGAGAAACATAAATAAATTCAAATCATTTCAGACGTATTTGAAATTTGATTTAGTAGAGGTAGATGAAAGCGGTAAAGAGCAGCCCTTGAGCATAATGATGGGCAGCAAATCGGGTGGCGAAAGACAAACACCATTCTACATTGCTATTTTAGCATCATTAATGAAAGTATATCGAATGAATGAGAATGCAAACAGTTTGCGTCTTGTAGTCTTTGATGAGGCGTTCGATAAGATTGACACTTCCAGAATAGAAGAGTTTGTCACAATGCTTAAGAGTACTGGGTTTCAATGTATAATAGCAGCACCAAACGATAAAACTGCTTACATTGCACCTGTAGTTAACCGTACCTGGGTAGTTATGAAACCAAATGACACGACATCACAAATTTGCGCGTATAAGCAGTTGGAGAATTGATATGGATTTTAAAGAAGAAATATTAAATATACTATTGGATAGCTATGAGCGTAGCGGTTATATAATGCCGGGAAAAACATCAAATCGTAAAATAGCAATGTCTCCAACTCAATTAGCTGGTTACAAAGAAAATTCATACTCAGATGTAATGAGATTAAATGAAGATGTGAAAGAAATGGCGCGATTAGAATTGGTGTCGTATTGTTGGAAAAAAGGATATAATGAAAAACTTATCGGTAAAATTTGTTTAAATCTAAGCTCTGCGGAAAACACATTTAAACTACTACATAGAAAGCCTGTTATAAACCGAACCGAATTTAAACTCAATATTATTGGAAACACAAAGAAGAAAATTCATACAAAATGGATTCAGGAGTTTCTGTCAGATGAAGAGGAACGGTTAAAAGAAAAACTAAAAACATCAAGACTTTTTCCTATGGACGAAAAACATGCAGTCGATATATGCAAACTTCTTTCATACATTGACAAAAAGTCCGCACTTATTAGAATTATAAGTGTTCAATGCTTTAATGATTCAAAATATATTAAACGTGAACTTCAAAGAAATCTCATCTCCATTGCGAAAAAATATGAGCCGGAAATAGCGATATATAAATCTGATGAAGATAACCATCTGTCAGATAGACAGATACTAGAACAGATTGGAATTATCGTGTACCCTGAAATTTTTGAATTTTGCGGTATTTTTTCAGCTGTAATAGGAGGGCAAACGGTTGATTTTTCACCTTTCAATCGTGGCTATTGTTTGCAATCAGAGATGATAGATAAAATCAACAGTATATGTTTTGATGGAATTAAAAATATAATTTTAGTAGAAAATAGAACAAATTATAGGCAGATGATTTTAAATGGCATCGAAAAGGAAACAATTATTGTACATCATGGAGGATTTTATTCGCCGTCTAAGGGCTTGTTTTTTAAATTGCTTTATGAGAATGCTAATGATAGTATTAGGTTCTTCTTTTGGGGGGATATCGATTTGGGTGGATTTACTATGTATGACCGCTTAAAAAGAAACATTATTTCGACACTAATACCATGTAAAATGGATAAAGCGACATTTGAAAAGGCAAAAAAATACGGAATGAAACGTACAGATAGCTATCTTTATAAAATTGAACAATATAAAAACGATATATTTAATGAGGTTATCGACTGCATTTTGTCTGAAAAAGTAACAATTGAGCAGGAATGTTTGATGTAATGACAACATATTTGCAAAGTAATGTTGAGGAAAATCTAGTATTGATGCCTTATGCAAAATAGAATTTTATTATTAAAAATTATAGATTGGGTGTTTATTCTATTTTTCATTCTAAATAAATCAACCGACTTATTGCATGTATAAACATATAAGGGATTCCACTTTTAAATAATTAAAGATATAATTAATGTGATTTTCATAAAACAGTTTCTTTAAGGGGTTTTCGAATGGGTATAAGTGATATAAAACAGATATTAAATAAGCATTTTTATTATTCGTTTCAGGCAAATATAATTATTAACATATTTTTATTTTTTTCTGGACTTATTATTCTATTACCGCAGATGGACTTCAAGAACAATTTATTAATAGCGGAGATATGTACATCAACATATGTACTACTGATACTTTCCCACAACATATATTGGCTAATATCAAGATATAAAGTTCCAAAAGTTTCGTCTTCATGTAAAGGTATACTAGTAGCAGTAACAGCAAATGAATATAAGTATTTTAAGGACATTGACTGGAATTACATTAGGAATATTAACGAAATTTTGAAGGACTCTTTTGATTCAACTGCAAAAATACAGCTAATAGATTATCATCAAGCTAAAAGAATCAAGGAATTATTCGTTAATGAAAATTATAAAAAATTAGGGAAAATAGTAAGATACTCAAGGAACATATGTGTTATATTTATGGATATGACATGCGATGGAGATCTTAGTAATAAGAAATTTATGCAGCTTGAAAGTAAGAGATGCTATGTGATCCATAATGCAATACCAAAACCAGTCTCTAACAAATTTGGATACGAGCTATACCAGATAATTAGAAATGAAATTTTTTCTAAAGAAGAAATAGAGGAAAATCAATTTAAGGCCAAAGCGGCTGAGATGGCGATAATAGCTGAATACATAATAGGTATAACAACTTTTTTGTGTGATAAGTTTGAAGAATCAGACAAGATTTTATATAAGGTAGTGAATAACATTTCTGCAATACGGCATAATTCAAAGCCAATAGACTATATTAAAAGTGTTATACGAGAAAGACTTTTTGAAGTTAATGAATTGATCTTAAACAAGCATTATGAAAATTTTGTAAACAACTATGATATGACTTATTTAAAGGATTTATATAAAGAATTAAATCATATAAATAGCTTTTATCCAAATTCCGACAAGTATTTTATAGGTATGGCATATTATACATTTTGGGCAGAGCGCAATATAAATAAATGTAAGTACTTTAATTCTCAATGCAAAGAACTTTACCCTCGAAGTACGGATGTAGCTATAAATGAGGCTTTTTTTGATGCTTATGAGGGTAAGATACCTTCTGCATACAAAAAATACAAAAAGCTATTTAAACGAACTGTACATACCAATATTGTACTAACTGAAGAGTTTATAACTAAGGTATTAGAGCAAGAGGATAGACCTGGGCTATTATTTGCGCTAGCTTTAATAAATCTATATTACAAAAATGATAAGGATTCAAGCAGAAACTATTTCAATAGTCTAAAAGAAAAAGATATATGTTTCAATAAGACTAATCAAGCGGTAATTTCATTATTTGAAGATGAACTTGCAGCTTAAATTAAGTGTAGATTATATAATAGACTACTTAAAATAACCCTCTAAATTCAAATAAAGGGCAGATACAGTAGATACATATGGCGGAACAAAAGAAAACTACAGTAGCGAGGTGCCTTAATAGAAATAATCAAAAACCTTGGGTGGTACATATGAGTATTTTTCTCAACAAACCTCACCGTATCCACAGCCATCATATTCTTACACAAAACGATCCCTGTATGGCCACAAGGGTAAATAAGCCTTTGTGGTCTGTCCCATGCTTCCCATCTCGTGGCACGTAGACCCCGTTGCAACCAGAGAAGAAATGGAGACATTATGGCATTTAGAAGAAGAGGCAGTAATGCAGGCTGAGTTTCGAATGTTGTAATTTGTAAACCTACTCATATTTAAGGATATTGTTAATTCCATTCATTCAATTGTGGAACGTAAACAATTTGAACATGACTCTAATGATGAATAATGACAATTATGAGTGTTCAAGAAAAACAAAAGTTTTACTTTTTGTGGAATAATATAGAAAGGTTTTAATGATAATTCTTAACGCAGGAAAAAAGAAAAAAATGGCTCTTAATTATAGATAATACAGTCAGAATTCTGAAAATTTAAAAGATAATATTAAAGGCACTTTAGAGATTATAAGTTTAGAATATGTATTCAGCTGGTTAATGTAGTCTGTTATAATTGAAGTCAATGGAATTCATAAAAAATAAAGAAACAGTCAACAAAACATTGACATATGGACAGGGAAATCATATACTGGTATCAGATTGAAAACTTTAAGAGGTGAAATGAAATGGAAAATAATTTTTTTAAACAGGTAGGAGATAATATTCAATCTGTGTTGGTAGAGAAAAACGTGTCACAACAATATCTTGCGGATAAATTAAATATTTCAAAACAGGTTATGAGTAAAATCATCTTAGGAGCAAAAGCGATTAATGTTGCCGAAATTGCACAGATTGCATCAACTTTAAATGTGCCGGTAGATAGTTTATTAAACATGAATGGAAATCATAGAGTAGAACACAATTTCTCTTTTATGGGTCGTGTGAAAAACGAAAAGACAAAAGAAAAAATTGAATTTATAAAAACGGTTATCGACCAAATCATTATGTTAGAGGATTATGCCAATGCTAAATAGC
>JAEWST010000183.1 GCA_023398105.1 Bacillota bacterium
AAATTGGTGCGGACGGTGGGACTTGAACCCACACGGTCTCCCATACGCCCCTCAAACGTACGCGTCTGCCAGTTCCGCCACGACCGCACATATAAAATTGTGAAACAAAATTGCATTTAAAACAAAAAGTACTAGCTGATGTTACAATGAAGTGTCATCACCGCAAACGTACGCGTCTGCCAGTTCCGCCACGACCGCATCTGTCATGTAACTGATGTGTTTCCCATCAGCAAGTATGATTATACTCGCATTTACTCTGTATTGTCAATATTAAAATTTAAAAAAATAAAAAAATTGAATAAAAAAGTAAATTCCACTTTTGTTAAGTTAATGTAGAATTTACTCTTACATAAATTTCTTATTCTTCTTATTTTACATGTTTAAAAAACCTCAAACAAGAACCTTTTCAAAAAATTACTTTGCCCTAAATCCTTCGCACAGTGGAATTTACTTGCAATTTAGTTTCAAGAAAATTAACTTTCTAAAATCTTACTCATATTTACAAATTAAATATCGTGTTATAAAATGATAACAAGTCAATAACTGTATGCTTTGTACAAATAATTTAAAGTATCAACAATTATGTAAAAATAAAATTATTCAAACAGAGTACAGTTGGCGTTATAAAAAATTGATATATGCATAGGACAGAAAAATGCATTATAAAAGGGACTGGTTTTATATAACAACAAATATACTTAAGCTTCATTAATCAACAATCAAATTTCGCAGTTGAATATACTGCTTAAAGTCTAGTAATATAAGGTGTGGTAGCAATATCAACTGAAAATTTAAATAATTTTATACAACAATTTAGTTTACGGAACAACAAGCAATTGGTAAGCTTGAGCATGGCTCGACTTTTCACTCGAAAGTTGAGTTCATTACTTTTAACTTGATTGAAATAATACATCTGTACGTTCCATTTTCACGCGAAGTTAATAGTAGCCTACAGGATAGTATTACAAAGGAATAACAATATTAGAAGGAGAGTTAAAGGTGAAAAATAAAAGAAAAAATTTGATGCTATTTTTATGCAGTTTAATTATGGGTTACATGCTTACAGGGTGTTCTTTGAACAGCTCTGATGTGGCAAATAACTCAGACTTATCAAATAATAGTTCTGAAGGGGTTACAGAATTGTCTAAAGGCATAGAAGCTCTTGAAAAAATAGAAATAGGAGGTATTGAACAATGGATTTACATGACCTCCAATGATGTATCAAAACCAATTTTACTATTTATACATGGTGGACCAGGTTATACTATGCTCCCCATTCTTCATGAGTATAACAGAGAGCTTGAGGATCATTTTGTAGTTGTTAACTGGGATCAAAGAGGTGCAGGCTTATCCTATTCCGATGAGATACCTTATGAAAGTATGACTCTAAAGCAGTTTGTTTCAGACCTCCATGAGCTGACGAATTATTTAAAAACAAGATTCAACAAAAAGAAAATCTTCATTGTCGGACATTCATTTGGTACATTAGTAGGAATTAAAGCCATAAGTGAATATCCTGAGGATTATTGGGCTTTTGCAAGTGTAGGGCAATTTGTTAATTTTGCTGAAAATGAGCAGCTTTCCTACGACTTTGCATTAAAATCTGCTCAGCAGGACAACAATTCAAAAGCAATCAAGCAGCTGACTAGTGTTGGAAGACCTAATGAAAAAGGCAGGTATAATAACGATAGCGGTTATGAAATAACTTTGAAGTGGATGGAATACTATGGAGGGGATATCTATGGTGAAACATCTACTGAAAAGCTTGAGGATGAAATTTTACATAGCCATTTATATAAGGGTTATAGGCAGAAAGTAGATAGCGGCTATGATTTCTCAGAACTTTTATTTGAGGATGAGGAAGTCCTAAATATAAATCTTAAGGAACAGTTAAAAAGCATTAATGTTCCTGTATATTTTCTGCAGGGCAGACATGATAATGATACACCTTCTAAACTTATTGAGGAGTATTTTAATATTCTGAGTGCTCCAAAGAAAGAGCTAATTTGGTTCGAAAATTCTGCACACTTTCCGTTTTATGAGGAGCCTGATGAATTCAGTAAAGTTTTGATTGAGAAGGTATTGCCAGAAGCGCAAGATGGAATTATTGGAAAATGGACTGGTTCATATACAACAAATCAGGTGACTAATACAGCTGAACTAAATGTAGCCAGTGATACGAATGGCAGTTACTTCGCAGAATTCTCTTTTCATTCAACAGATAATACAATAAATGGAAAGTATAAAATGACTATCTACTATGAACCTGAAAATGGCTCGATTACTCTTTCTGGACAAGAATGGATTGAGAGACCTTCTCAATATCAAATGGTAAATCTGGTTGGGAGTGCTAAAAACGATGCAATAATTGGTTCTGTTACTCTATCGGATAACACATCTGTAGTTGGAGAGTTTTTACTTAAAAAAGCAAACTAATCCAACTATCCTAACTTAAAATTGTAGTATCACTTATCAAAGCTCTAGAACTGTGCAAATAGTCAGAGCTTTTTTTTGTATTTATATCCTATATTTATAAAAAATATTATTTTTTTCTTTTTCCCCCCTAAAAAATGATTTTATTTTTGAATAACTATATTGCGTGAGTAATGGAAGCTAATACTGTTAGTCAAAGTTATTGAAAAATATGTAAAGGTTGGATGGGATTAATGAAAAGTTTTTTTAAAAGTAATTTTTCAAGAGAAGCAGTCAATAAAAAAAGACAGCTAGAAATTGATGTCACTAGGGGATTAGCAGTTCTGTTTATGATTTTAGTACATGTCTCAGGTGAATTCTTGGATACAGGTTCATCTTCTACTGTTTTTGCAAAAGTTGTAGATTTTCTGGGGACTATACCTGCAGCACCTGTTTTTATGTTTATTATGGGGGTGGGTTTTGTTTACTCAAAAAATCAGCAACCTCTGAAGTTATTTAAAAGAGGCTTGATAGTCTTTTGTTCAGGGTATGTTTTGAATGCTGTTCGAGGTTTTATTCCGTTTTATATTGGAACTCGATTACAATACTACTCTATAAATTTAGATGGAAATGCATGGTATCATTATCTTATAGAAGTAGATATTCTTCAGTTTGCAGGATTAGCAATGATTATTGTTGCCTTTCTTAAAGCTATTAGGTTAAAGGAGTACTTTTATCCACTAATAGCGATTGGTGTAGGAATTGTTGCTCCTATTGTTTGGGGTATTAAGACAGGCTATACAATTGTTGATGTGTTCCTGGCAAATATTTTTGGGGGTGCAAATTATACTTTCCACCCACTATTCTCGTGGATTTCTTATCCGCTCATGGGTGCTTTCTTTGGATGGCTGCTTATAAGATGTAAAAGTAAAAACAAGTTTTATTTATTCTCATTTCTATTATCGGTTATAGTTGCTGTACCGTGTTTAATTTATTTATTCACCCATCAAACCATTGATTTGGGAATAGTAACTGGGAACTCCTATAACTACTTCCACCACGGCTTATTGTCTAATTTACTGTTTAATTCATTTATTATCTGCTGGCTGACAATTTGGCATTTTACAGCTACAATATTGCCTGAATTTATTAAAAATAGGCTATTATTCTGGAGTAAGGGAGTTACAGAGATATATTTTATTCATTGGATAATTATAGGCTGGTGCTCGTTCCTTCTTCTTGATACATACAACATTCCAAAGATAATTATTTTAATGCTCCTAATGGTATTCCTCTCGGACAGAATAGCACATTTATATTTTAATATCAGAGAAAGACTGGCTGAACCAAATGAGACAGATATACCTGTAGTTCCAAATACTTAGAATAACTAATTAACTCAAACTTCGCACATAAAAGTCTATTGGTGCGGTAGAATTATCAATGGTTTGTTGCCAAAATAATTGCTTGAATCTGTAATGATTCACCTCAGTTTTTTTGCTGAGAAAGTTGAGTAAATTATAAGTCGGCTTTATCATAGTCGACTTATTAAGTGTGTTAGTGGTTTTTGCAGTGTAGTGAAAGTTATTTAAAAGGGACGTGGGGGGTTAATATGAAAAGTAGTTTAGCAATGGGGCGGACTATTACAAAAGCAAAATCACCAAAAGTGGGGAAATCAAGTTCTGAGAATAATGTTGAGGTAGCCAGTGCATTTATTCACGGTCCGAAATTGTCGGATATTATTAAGGATGAATGTCTTTTTGAATTATTTGAGGAAACTGTTAATATTTTTCCAGATAATACAGCTATTATTTTTGAAGATAAATGCATTTCATATAAGGAACTAAACTTAATGGCAAATCAAGTGGCATGGCTACTTCGTGAAAAAGGTGTGGCTAGTAATGATAGGGTTGCAATATTCATGCCAAAAGCTATAGAATGTTACGCAGCTATTCTAGGTACGATGAAAGCTGGTGCTTGCTATATTCCACTTGACCCAAGCTATCCAGAAGATAGGGTAAAATATATTGCAGAGGATAGTGCTGCGAAGTATGTGTTGGTACTAAAGGGTATGGGCAACCATTATCCCATGAAAAATTCAATAGAAATTAGTTCTAAGGAGCTTAAAAAGTATCCGACAAATAACATTGCAAAAGAGTTGTCAGGTGTTAACAGAGACTCACTGGCATATATAATTTATACCTCTGGTTCAACAGGAAGACCAAAAGGAGTAATGATAGAACATAAATCAGCCTGTAATCTTGTTCGTGCTTCACAGGAAATATATAAGGTTACTGATAAGGATGTTGTATATCAAGGTTTTACTCTTGCATTTGATGCGTCAGTAGAAGAACTCTGGCTAGCCTTTTTTAACGGTGCTACAATGATTCCTCAGACAGATAAAATGAAAAAATCGGGATCTGATCTTTTTAAGATACTCGCAAAATATAAAGTGAGTATTATTTCATGTGTACCAACTCTTTTATCAATGATTGGTGATGAGCTTTCATCACTTAGGCTTCTTATTCTTGGAGGTGAGGCTTGTCCTGAGTCGGTTGTACAAAGATTTAAAAAAAGCGGAAGAAGAATTTTAAATACCTATGGGCCAACAGAAGCAACTGTTATTGCTACTTGGTCTGAAATGAACGTAGGCGAAAAAGTTACAATTGGTAAACCGCTGCCCAATTACTCTATATATGTTATTAAAGAGAACAATGAATTGGCTGTTATCGGAGAATCAGGAGAACTTCTTATAGGAGGAATAGGTCTAGCCAGAGGATATGTCGGTAGAGACGACCTTACTAAAGAAAAATTTATTGATAATACTTTTCATAAAGCTCCTGATGCACCAAAGAGATTATACAAGTCGGGAGATCTTGTATCAATAGACCAAGAGGGTAATATAGAGTTTCATGGAAGAATTGATGATCAAGTAAAAATCAGAGGCTACAGAGTTGAACTATCTGAAATTGAAAATGTTGTAAATGCTTTCCCGCAAATTAAGACATCTGTTGTTAAGGTTCATAGGTTCGAGGATTCAACAGAGGCTTTGTGCTTATATGCTGTTCCGAAGGATGACAATATAGGTATCGATGCAGCTACTCTTTTTAAAATGATGAAAGAAAGTCTTGCTGCTTATATGATACCTCAGCATTTTACCATTCTTAAGGAAATTCCTATGCTCCCAAGTGGGAAAGCTGATAGAAAAATGCTGCCCGAACCCACTGGAAAAGGATTTTCAGCAAATAGAGAGATTATAGCTCCTACAAATGGTATTGAAGAAAAGATAGCAAAGGTATACAAACAGGTATTCAAGAATGAAAGTATATCTATAACAGATCATTTCTTTAACGATCTTGGAGGTCATTCGTTGTTTGCTGCACAAACAGTATCTATTCTTAGAAAAGAAATAGAATTTAAGGGACTAAATATTTCGGATTTATATGAAGCTCCTACAATACAGAGTCTTGCTGCTAAATATTGTAAAGGAAGCAGAAAAGCCACAAAGTGTAAAGCAAAAAAACACAAAAGCTTTACTGAAACATCTTCTTTATCTCATAAGGTTTGTGGATTTTTTCAAGCACTATGCTTAATTGCAATAACTTTTGTTATCTGTATTCCAATAGGATATATAGTCTACAATATATTTAACGGAGCTTTTCATCTAAAGGAAACCTTGATAGCACTTGTAGCATTCGGAGTGTTGTATAACCCTGTCACATTGGCTATAGCTGTTTTATCTAAATGGTTTATTATAGGAAAATATAAGGAAGGAAGCTATCCGCTATGGGGATTCTATTATTTCAGATGGTGGTTAGCTAGAACATTACAAAGGATGTACCCAGAACATCTTCTGAGCGGCACTCCATTGATGCCTATATATATGAGACTTATGGGT
This sequence comes from Bacillota bacterium, assembly GCA_023398105.1. Lineage (GTDB taxonomy): Bacteria > Bacillota > Clostridia > Acetivibrionales > DSM-1351 > Ruminiclostridium. The sequence continues at coordinate 6,311 of JAEWST010000183.1, forward strand.
GCAAAGGTTGGTAAGAATTGTTATATAGGAACTCACCAATTCGGAGTCTTTGATCTTATGTCTATTGGTGATAACAGCAGTATAGCTCAGGATTGTCAAATGCTCGGTTATACCATTGAAAATGGATGTATTAGTTTTGGGAAAGTTACTATTGGTAATAACTGCTATGTAGGAACACATTCAACACTTTGTATAAATTCAAAAATGAAAGATGGCTCAATGATTAAGGAACAGTCAATGCTTCCTCAAAACCAAACCATACCTACAGGTGAGTTTTGGGCAGGCTCTCCAGCTAAAAAGGATATTCCAGACCAGGATATTATTAATTTAATGGAAAGAAATAACAAAAAAGTTGGCAAATTTAAAAAGACATTTATTACTCTTTTACACTCTCTTGTTCTATGTGTATTTGGACTTTTATCAACACTAATTTTCACACAGGGCTTTGCCTTCAGCTATTTTTATTTTAGCGATCCAAGCCAAATGGTGCTTTTAAGTCCTATTACAGCTACATTTATAGTTCTGTTAGTATGTGTTGAGATAATAGTACTCAAGAGACTCTTTATGAACCGCTTAAAGCCTGGCGTTTATAGTATATACTCTACTTATTATGTGCGAAAATGGGCAGCAGATAATATAGTGTATATAAGTCTTCAGAATCTTCATACTTTATATGCTACTCTATACACAATACCATTTTTAAGGGCACTTGGTGCAAAAATCGGTAAAAAAGTAGAGATATCTACAGTAACACATATTTCTCCTGAATTATTTGAGGTGGGAGATGGGAGTTTCTTTGCGGATGCTTCAATGGCTGGAACACCAAAAGTGTACAATAATTGCGTAATGTACGAGAAAATAAAGGTAGGCTCAAGAACATTTATTGGAAATAGTGCTCTTGTACCAATAAACACAACTATAGGAGATGACTGTCTCTTGGGTGTTATGTCAATACCTCCTGAAAAAGAAAAAATTGAAAATGGAACTTCTTGGCTTGGAACTCCTGCAATGTTCTTACATAACAGGGATATAAATAATGAATTTTCTGATGAAAAAACCTTCAAGCCTAGTCCAATGCTATACTTAAAAAGATTGGCAATAGAGTTTGTTAGGGTAATACTGCCTACAAATATATATGTTATAGTTTCGTATTTTCTTGCTTATGTTTTTAATTTCTTTAGTCTTAACTTTGATTTTTGGCCATCAATAGCATTAATTTCCTTGTCGCTAATTGGTCTGGAGGTATTTTTGATACTATTTGTTGTATTACTGAAATTTTCGTTGATTGGTACTTATAAACCATGTGTTAATCCTCTTTGGAGTAGTTTTGTTTGGAAAACGGAATTTGTAACAGGTATATATGAGAATTTACTTGGTGATCATATTCTTACTCCTATGGCTGGAACTCCTCTTTTGCCTATTGTTATGAGACTTTTTGGATGCAGAATTGGCAAGAAGGTTTTTCTGGACACTGTATTTATTTCAGAATTCGATCTTGTTAGGATTGGTCGTGAGGCGGCAGTTAATTATAATTCTACTATGCAGACACACCTTTTTGAGGACAGGGTCTTGAAAATGGATTATCTTATCCTCGGAAACAGGGCTGGTGTTGGAAATGGTTCTGTAGTTCTATACAATACATACATAGAGGAAGGGGCAAGGCTGGGGAGTAACTCACTACTAATGAAGGGAGAAATACTTGAAGCATACACAAGTTGGCATGGGAATCCCTCAAGTATTGCAGGCTGATAATTAAAAGTTATTTTAGGAAAATAGAAGAATATTCAAAGAAGATTCTTTGTTAATAAATTTTAGTTAAACGATTATCAAATACAAGCCATACGCTATTGCTTAGGTAGTATGGCTATATTTGATGATTGTTATTTTAACTTATAGGCATTTAATTATTTTAAGCTCATCCTTGGGTTTGGTATTGATAAAAATTAGAGGATTATACTCTTCTATTTTAAGCTGATATGCATATTAAATTTTATATATTAACACAGAAATTTATTAGTAATATCGAATTAATATAAAGGAGGTGGGACAGGTTGCTTTCGTTTAAAAAAAGTACTAATATAGATATAAATTTAAACTTGATAGCAGAAAACATTATAAAAATAAAGAATGGAGATAGTGTACTTCGTGAAAGCTTTATAAGCGACTATAAACCTTTTATTTTAAAGACTGCTTCTAAGTTTACAAAAAAATATATAGAGATTGAAAATAGTGAGGAATTTAGCATTGCTCTTATGGCATTTAATCAAGCTATAGACGATTATGATGAAGAAAAGAACCACCATTTTCTTAGTTTTGCAGAATTGGTAATTAAAAGGCGATTAATAAACTATACAAAAAAGGAAACCAAGTTTAGAGAAATATATCCTTTTTCATTTTTTGAATATAATAAAGTTAATACTTTAGAAAACACAATTGCTGAAAAGTCCATACATCTCCATTTTGAGAATTTTGAGACAAGAGAAGAGATTCTGATTTATACCGAAAAACTTAAAAAATTTGGAATATCATTTAATGACTTAATAGCCAAAACTCCTAAACATATGGACTCAAAACAACAGATGTTAAACGTGTCTAGAATTATTGCAGAAAATGATTACCTATATCAGAAGCTTGATAAGAAACTGCAAATACCTATGACGGATTTAATGCCATTGATTGGTATCAATTCCAAGACAGTGGAAAGAAATAGAAAATACATAATTGCAGCATGCATCGCTATGAGAAGTGATCTGGAAATAATAAAAGGCTTTCTACAAGCATTTATGTTTAGGGGGTAATGCTAGTGAAGAAAAAAGGTATTATTTTAGAATTAAGAACAAAAGAAGCCGTTGTTGTTAATGATTTATGTGAATATGAAAAAATTAAAAGGCTAGAAGGAATGTTTGAGGGTCAAATGGTAGAATACAGCGTACCTTCTAAAAAGAAGGTATTTAGACATGTTGCTGCTTTTTCTAGTGTTGCTGCAATACTGGTGCTAATTGTTGTGGGATATTTGATCTTTATTCTGAATATGAATCCAAAGGTCTATGCATATGTAGATTTAGACATAAACCCAAGTATGGAATTCTTAATTGATAAGAACAATTCTGTTATTGATTTGAAACCTTTAAATTCTGATGCCAAGGAGTTGATAAGTACTTTTGAAGTAAAGAAAAGAAACATCAATGATGCTATTTCATACATTTTAAAGGAGTTAGATGCAAAAGGCTACATAAGCAGTGATAATGAAAATTTAGTTTTATTAGCTGCTTCATATTCAGAAGATTCTGAAATGGCAGAAAATACAATAGAAAAAACAATAAATACTATCAAAAGAACTATTGAAAGTGTTGACAATAAAAATATTTCGGTAAAGGTAATCTATGTGGAACCTAAATTAAGAAAAAACTCAATAGACAATAATATGTCAATGGGTAGGTATGTTCTTTATAATAATGCACAAAAAATTGGAGCAGCTATAACCCCAAATGATGCAAAAAGTGCCAAAGTAAAAGATTTAATTTCATTTTACAGGATAGAAGATTCATTACCTCCTGTATCCAATGTGAGTAATAGTGAGAATGCTGCTTCTGATTTGCCTGCAATAAGCAACACTCAAAGTGTTTTGGACAAAATCAATAATGAGGAAGCAACAACAAAATCAAAGGATACTTCTAACAGGATTAAGTCTCCTATGCGTTTTTTTAATACAGAAGAGTCATATGAAGACAAAGCACTTGCTTCAGATAGCCCTATGAATAATCAAGGGGGGGCTGGTATGCCACCTGTTTTTGATGAACCCAAGAGACCTCTACAAGAACCTGGTATGCCACCTGTATTTAATGACCCCAAGAGACCTTTAGAAGAGCCTGTTACACCACCTATTACTGAAGACCCCAAGAGACCTCCAGAAGAACCTGTTACACCACCTGTTACTGGAGAACCCAAGAGACCTCCAGAAGGACCTGTTACACCACCTGTTACTGGAGAACCAAAGAAACCTCCAGAGGGGCCAGTTGCACCACCTGTTACGGGAGACCCAAAGAGACCTCCAGAAGGGCCTGTTGCACCACCTGTTCTTGAAGAACCCAAGAGACCTCCAGAAGGACCTGTTACACCACCTGTTAATGGAGACCCAAAAAAACCTCCAGAAGGACATGGTAAACCACCTATTTCTGATGAACACAAGAGACATTAATAAAGAACATAACAGCGAAATTTGGATACCTGTTAAGATAAAGTAAAATTCTCTGCCACGAAATAAAACTGTAAAAGTTAGAATAATTTAATATAAAGTTAACAATTTCAGTTTAAAAAAGAATTATAATATATGTATATATTATTAGTAAATATCATCAAATTGTTCAAAAATATATATTGTAGTCTTAGAACAGGATTGATACAATATACTAATGACAACAAGAAAAGGAGAGTTGAGTTGTGGGGTTACTGAGTATAAATTATAATAAGCCTGGTCCAGGGGTTGACAAGGATGCACCTCAAAAGCCAAGGTTTTTTGTGTTCTTTGAGGTGGTTAAGAGGAAATTCTGGAATTTAATTAAGGTTAATCTGATGTTTGTGCTGTTCAATATTCTTGCATTGGTGGTAGCAAACTATATATCAGTCGTACTGTTTCAAAGAATACGTATTGATGGTGCTATGGGAGATTTAGTTATTAGAGTGTTTTTTTCTGCAATCATTACGTTGATTCCTGTAATTACTATAGGACCTGTACAAGCTGGTTTCACTTATATTTTGAGGAATTATTCACGAGAAGAGCACTCCTTTATATGGGGCGATTTTAAAGAAAACTTTTTGAAGAACTTTAAGCAGGGAATGATAATTACAATTATTGATATTGTTGCTATGATAGTATTTAGTATTGCAATTAACGTATATTCCACCATGAATGGTATATTGGCTATGTTCGGAGCAACCTTTATGATTATTTCGGTAGTAATTTTCTTTATGATGCATTTATATATATATCCAATGCTTGTTACTGTTAATTTAAGCATCAAAAATATTTATAAGAATTCATTAATATTCAGCATTATGAAGTTTTTTCCAAACCTTTTAATGATTATTCTTAATCTATTAATTGCGTATTTTGCGTTCTATATTCCTATACTAGGAGTTGTAATATATGCACTATTATTGCCTGCTTTTGTAGGTTTGATGAATAATTTCTACGTTGATCCATTAATAAAGAAGTATGTTGCCGTACCTAATGAAGAGGACAAAATTGACGAAGAAAAATTATTTAATGATAATAGGACTGGCGAGAGTTTTTATAAGCCTGTTTTAGAAGATGAGGGAGAATAAAAGCTGAATTAACTAAAATATATGTGTGGTAGACTTATCAATGAAAGGTTGTCAACAAACTATTGATAAGTTTACCGCACTAATAGATTTTTATGTGCTAAAGTTAATTTTATAAGCTAAACTTTTATTATTTAGAACAATTATTTTAGGAAGAAAAGTCATTTCATAAACGCACGATGTTTGAACAAGGTATACTCGATTGTCGAGCTGGATACATATTAAAACCTTGTATTATTAAGCATTTGTAGCAATTAATATATTCATAAAAGTACTATTTTTATCAAAACAAGTAATACTTTCAACACTGAAATATCATATTTTAAGGAAATAAAAAAGTAATATTTCATTAAAAATACATTATTCATTTTTACGAAATTCTGCTAATATCAGTAATTACAAGTGCCTTTTATGTGTGAAGTTTGGATATGTTACTCAAACTTCGTAGCTGAATATACTGCTTAAAGTCTAGTAATATAAGGTGTGGTAGCATAAAATTACTATGCCAAAGCACCTTAAAGTTTAAACTCCTTTTTAATTGCAGAAATAGCTTTGTCAATATCTTTTTCGTAAATCAGATAGGATATTTCAACCTCAGAGGTGCAGATTAGCTTAACCTCAATGTCATTTACAGCCAGTAGAGTAAATAGCTGTGCTGCCACACCAGGAATGTTTTTCATGGCTTCGCCAAACACGGTTATCTTTGTGTTATCTGAATCAATTTCAATTCTCAAATTTGGAATTTCTTTTTTGAAGGAGTTTAGCGATTTTATTACTTTAGTAATATCCTCAACAGGAAGAGAAAAAGATATATTGATTTTTCCTTTATAGGGGGCAGCCTGACTAATCATGTCAATATTGATTTTTTCATCTGCAATTTTACGAAATACATTAGAAATGATGGTCATATTGTTTGGAAGATTGTCTACAGTAACCAGTGCTACATTGTATATTGTACTAATACTTGTAATAGGATTATTTGCCATAAAAAATTCCTCCTTATATTAAATAGGTTGAGTTTCATGGAAATTTAAAATACAATATCGAAAAAGTGGAAAAATTTCATTTTAAAGCTAGGCGTCATAAACTAGAAAGGTAAGAAGCCACAAATATATAGATGGCTATTTATTTGTGGCTTCTGTAGTGAACTGAGCTGGAACAAATCAGATTTTAACCAGTAATAACTTGAAACACAAACTGACAATTGGTATTTCCAAATCCTGCTGGCAAAAATACTTTCATGTTTAGCACAGCTAGCTCACTTGAAGCTCAGAATTAATTACTTTCTGCAATAAGCTCATTCATTGAATACAGACCAGGTTTCTTTTGATCAAGAAACAGTGATGCTTTCAACGCACCTACTGCAAAAATTTCTTTTGAAGTTGCAGTGTGATTTATTTCAATAATCTCATCTTTACCTGCGAAAATAACAGAGTGATCGCCGACAATTGTACCTCCACGAACAGCATGTATTCCAATTTCTTGTTTTGCTCGCTTTTTCCTTTTGGAATGTCTGTCATAAGTATATTCACATTTCTCATCAAGAGTGTCATTAATAGCATCAGCAATGGCAAGAGCAGTACCGCTTGGGGCATCAATCTTTTGATTGTGATGTTTTTCTACTATTTCAATATCAAATTGTCCCTCAAGAATTTTTGCAGCCTTTTTAACCAAATCAATAAGCAAATTTACACCGATAGACATATTTGCTGAGAAGAATACAGGAATTCTCTTTGATACATCATTTTTAAGAATACTGATTTGTTCTGTTGAAAGACCAGTTGTACACATAACAAGGGGAATACGTTTTTCTTGTGCATATTCTACTAATCCATTGAATGCCTTTGGATTTGAAAAATCAATAATAACATCAATTTTCACATTACATTCATTTAATGAAGTAAAAACAGGGTAGGGGTTTTTAATGGTAGCATTTATATCAGACCCAGCAGCAATCTTTAATCCGCTGAAATCTTCGGAAAGCCTTGTGATTACCTGCCCCATATGTCCATTACAGCCACTTAACAGTATATTAATCATTTGCATTTCACATCCTAATCTATATTAATAATAAAGTCAATTAATTATCGGCTAAAGCCCCAATAAGTAATCTTTGTATAAACTATTTTAGCGATTTATGATAACAATCCATATTTTTTCATTTCATTTTTTAGCAATTCTACATTCTTGTCGCTCATATCAACTAAAGGTAATCTGCAACTGCCCACATTCATACCGAGCAAGTTCATTGCTGCTTTTATTGGGATAGGACTAACTTCACAAAATAGTGCTTTGATTAAATCTAATGTTTTTAATTGGAGCTTTCTGCTGCCATCAATATCACCTAATAGGTACTTGGCAACTATGTCGTGAGTATCCATTGGAATAATATTAGCCATAACGGAGATTACACCTTTTGCTCCCATTGATAGGAAAGGAACAATAGCCCCATCTTCTCCTGAGTAAATAGTAATATCATCTCCGCATAAGTTAACAATATCTCCCACCTGTGAAAGATTGCATTCTTTAATTGCAACTATATTTTCAATTTGTGACAAGTCTTTAATAGTTTCAGGTAGCATATTTAAGTTGGTTCTTGATGGAACATTGTAAAGCACTACGGGAATATTAATACTGTTAGCAATTGCTTTAAAGTGCTCAAATAATCCTTTTTGAGTTGTTTTGTTATAGTATGGTGTAACTGATAAAATAGCATCTGCACCAACCTCTTCAGCATATTTGCTTAGTTCCACAGCATGAACAGTGTAATTGCTACCTGTACCTGCAATAACTGGCACTCTTCCATTAACCTTCTCTACAGTAAACTTTATTGCAGCCTTGTGCTCATCATCATACATAGTAGAAGCTTCACCGGTTGTTCCGCAAATAATAATTGCATCTGTACCTTCTTTAATCTGAAACTCAATTAGCTCAGCAAGTTTTTGATAATCAGTACCTTCATTGGTAAATGGGGTAACAATTGCAACTCCTGAACCTGTAAAAATAACTGGCTTTTTCATATACAACACCCTTTCATTATAAAATAAAAACGCTAGCGTGAGCTAACGTCTGTTTTACATACTATAATTTATAAATTGTTTATAAATTAATAATAAACAGATAGCGCTCCATCATGCAAAATGATGACAGTCACAAAGCTATTAGCCTTGAAACCAGGAGTTACAAAACATTGGGTAAGTAACACCTTCGGCGTTTTTTCCTTTCGAAACAAATCACAAGACCCCAAAAACCTTCATTGCTTTTACTAATAAAAAACGCACCTCTATCTAAATTCTATTCAGTTTTCTTAATAATACCATTGGATAATGAATGTGTCAATGTTTATTAAATTTTAACACAGACCTTCCCGTTAATTAGTATATTCAGGATATTTCAATAATGTTACATTTTTATTATCTAGCAGGAGCTAGAATAAAACTTGTCGAACAATAGATAATTGAAATAAAAAAGAAGGAGTAAGTTACAAATGAAGAAAATTTGCTTATTTTTTAGTGCCATATTGATATTTATGTTGTTTTTTTGCACTAACATTTCCAATACGTATGCTTTAGCAAATCCTGCAGTAAAAATAGGCTTGTATTTTAAAACAACCTCGCAAAGCCAAATAGATATTAGCAGCAATAAAGGAGTTTCTTTTATTTCATTTGATTCAGTAACCAATAAAGATTATACACTGTATAACTCTAGTCAAGAGGAAGTCATTACTGTTAGAAAAGATGGTTTTTTTACTGTCAGCGGTTCAAAATATACAGCTGTTGGAGATGGCGCTAATCCAACACTTCCCACAGTTGGTCCTTACCATATACAAGTTGAAAAGAACTATGGTACCTACAATGATGCATTGACAATAGTTCAGGATTATACAAAAAAAGGTGTTACTTCATATCCAGTATATACAGATTCGGGCTGGAATGTCTGGACGGGCTTTTACATTAGTAAAACTGATGCGGATAAAGCAATAGCCGAGGTTAAAGCAAAACTTGGTCAGTTATCCTATACAATTATTGAGAAAAATGATACAAGGATTTATGGGGTAAACAGTGTTGGAGAAGTAAAATTTATGTTTGCTTCTACTAAGAATTTATTGAGAGGGAAGTCACTATCTGATGAAAAACCTAACCCGATAAAGATTGGCAACACTCAACCTAATTCTTATAGAGGTCAGGTTGAGTTTTTTAGGAAAACAGATAGTGATATGACAATAATTAATGTTTTGCCTTTGGAAGAATACATATATGGCGTTGTTCCTAACGAAATGCAAGCATCTTCAAATGTTGAGGCACTTAAGGCACAGGCGATAGCGGCAAGAACATATTCTTATAAAACCATAAACAAACATGCTGCCTACGGCTTCAATCTTTGTTCATCTACCTGCTGTCATGTTTATAAAGGGTATGCTTCTGAAAGTCCCATTACTAATAAGGTGGTTGATGACACAAAGGATATGGTACTAACCTATAATGGAGGTTTAGCCGAAACCTTGTATTTCTCATCTAGCGGAGGAAAAACAGAAGCTGCTGTTAATGTTTGGGGAACAGATTTCCCTTATTTGAGAAGTGTTGAAGACAAATATGAATCAGGTTACTCTTACAAATATAACTGGAGTGTAACCTACACCGTTGCAGAACTTAGCGAGAGACTCAAAAGCTATGGCGTTGGAACAGTAACCAGTATGGAGATAACTAAAGTCTCAGAAGCAGGAAGACCTATTGAAATTGTTATTAAGGGTACTTTAAAGCCTGAAGGAGTTATTATCTCAAAGGACAGGTGTAGAACCTTCTTGGGTTTGGATAGTCAATGGTATACAATTAATGGTACTAGTGGCAATACTGCTAATACCAGCTTTTATATAAAGAATAAAGACACTACAAAGCAAATAAATCAAATAAAAGTAAAAACTGCATCGGGCGAAACAAAAATATTATCTTCGGGAAAAGTAACTATAGTTGGTGCAAATGGTGTTAAGAATAATTCGGAACCAAGCCAAAAGTCAAACCCTACATCATACACTTTTGTGGGAAAGGGATGGGGACATGCGGTAGGAATGAGCCAGGAGGGTGCAAAAGGTTACGCAAATGCTGGCTATACCTATGAACAGATATTGGCACATTATTATATGGGAACGAAGATAGAATTGAAGAAATAGAAATATAAATTTAAAAAGTCATAGCATGATAACAAAAGAGTTACATACTATGACTTTTTAATATTTAACTAATTATTTATTTGTAAAAAACTCATTGTACAAAGAAATAACAGCTTTATTAGCTTCGCTTTGTCTTACACCAAACATCATTGTAACCTCAGAAGAGCCTTGATTTATCATTTCTAAGCTAATTGAAGCCTTAGCCAAAGCTGTAGCGGCTCTTGATGCAGTTCCTACAGTGTTTTTCATGCCTTCGCCAACAACTAGTATTAGTGCCAAACCATAATCTATAGATACATCATCACAATTTAATTCGTTTTTAATTCTGTCTAGAATTTTTTGTTCTACACCTTCATTTTTGAACTGATTTTGCTTCAATATTACTGAAATATTATCAATACCTGAAGGAGTATGCTCATAGGAAATTCCTTCGTCCTCTAAAATTTGGAGGAGCTTTCTGCCAAACCCTATTTCTCTATTCATCATAAATTTACTTACATATATACAGCAGAAACTATCATCGCTTGCAATGCCAACAACATGGCTGCTAGGAGAATATTCTCTTGAAAGAACTATCTTAGTTCCTGGTGCAGTAGGATTATTTGTGTTCTTAATATTAACAGGTACACCAGCTTTGAAAACTGGAATGAGCGTATCCTCATGCAAAACAGAAAAACCTGCATAGGATAATTCTCTCATTTCTCTGTAAGTTATTTCTGATATGGCAACAGGATTTTGAACCAAGCCTGGATGAGCCGCATACACAGCATCTACATCAGTGAAATTCTCATATAAATCAACTTTTAAAGCAGCAGCTAATATTGAACCAGTAATGTCTGAACCGCCACGAGGGAAGGTTGCAACATTTCCTTCAACTGTGTAACCAAAAAAGCCTGGGAAAATAATAATTCCATCAATACTTTTTAACATTTTAAGGTTTTCAAAGGATTCAGGTAATACTTGTGCATTACCAAATTCACTGCTCAAAAGTAAGCCTGCTTGCCTAGGACTAACATATTGAGCTTTTTTGCCTATGCTATTTAAGTATGCAGCCACTAGCTTGGCACTATTATCCTCACCAGCAGCTTTCATAGCGTCCATAAACATTCCTTTATGGTTTGTATCTAGCTTTAATCTATTTTCTAAGTCGGATTTAATTTCATTTACTATTTCATTTCCAAGCTTTAAATCATCCGCTATGTCTTTAAATCTTTTCACAACAGCGTCAAGCTCTGCTGTAGAATCCCCAGTTGCCAACTGTTTATCAGCACATGCAATTAATAAATCAGTTACTTTCGTATCTGTTTTTTCTCTCTTGCCTGGTGCAGATACAACAACAATTTTTCTATCACTATCAGAGAGAACAATATCACATACTTTTTTGATTTGTTCTGCGTTAGCTAATGAAGTTCCTCCAAACTTTGCAACCTTCATTTTAAAATCCTCCATTCATTTATCAAAAGTTTTATACTTGAACGGAGCTGCCTTATATAGTATATAAATATTGTATGTAAGTCTGCTAAAACTAGCTGACTAAAGCTAAATATCTACTAACAAAGACCTCCCCTGGTATATTTATAGAGCTATAACAGAGTGCTCAGCTTCAAAAGATTTCAGAACTTCTGAATCTGAACTGTCGGATAAATTATACAAAAAAACATTATGTATGGCAATAATTATTTGTAATATGTACAATTATAATGTATGATAATTAATGATTATTTGATAGTGTTATAGGGAATAATACCATATTTAAGTTAGTAACTGCTTATATAGTTATAGTATGTAGCTACATCACAAGCTGAACAGGATTTTATCAATAATTAATATGTGCTTTTGCTGCTTCAGGTTACTTTTTCTGAAATAATCAACTTCTCAATTGATATTGGGGTTAGAAAGTTTTGTAATTGACTATTAGTATTGCACTATTACTGATATTTATTCAACATGTTATTGGGTTGTTTATCAAATGTTATTTTTGCATAAATGGTGAAAATTAAATTTTGAAATAAACAAGAAGATAATATGTGTATGGACACACGTTGCCCCATTTTGAAAAGTAATTTAAAATCAATTTCAACTTTCACAGTTGAAAATTCTCTCTAACCGATAGAATTTTTATGTGATAGTTTATATTAAGATATGCTATGGAGGAGTCTCAGACGTGGATTTGAAGGAGTTTGATTATTATTTGCCCGAGGAACTGATTGCTCAGCATCCAATGGAAAAGAGAGATATGTCTCGGTTGTTGGTGCTGGATAAAAGTACGGGGCAGTTAGAACATAAGCTATTTAAGGATATTGTTGAACATTTTAATGAAGGTGACTGCCTTGTTCTAAATAATACTAGAGTTATTCCAGCTAGATTATTGGGGGAAAAAGAAGGAAGCGGCGGTAAAATAGAGTTTGTACTTTTAAAATGTATAAAAGAGAATATCTGGGAGGTTATACTAAGACCAGGAAGAAAAGCAAAGCCTGGTGCGAAATTTGCTTTCAGCAATGGTGAATTGAGAGCTGAAATACTTGAAGTACTTGATGAAGGAAACAGATTGGTTAGGTTTGAATATGAAGGTGTATTCCAAGAGGTACTCGATAGGGTAGGGATAATGCCGTTGCCGCCATATATAACTGAAAAGCTCGCAAATCCTGAGAGATATCAGACGGTATATGCAAAATATAATGGTTCGGCGGCTGCACCGACGGCAGGTCTGCATTTTACAGAGGAACTTTTGAAGGCTCTTCAAAATAAAGGTGTCAAAATAGTATATGTAATGCTGCATGTTGGCTTGGGTACATTTAGACCTGTAAAGGTTGAGGATATTACACAGCACAAAATGCACTCAGAATACTATTCAATTAGTCAGGCAACCTGCGACACTATAAATGCTACCAAGAAAGCTGGTAATAGAGTGACAGCTGTTGGGACAACAAGCTCAAGAGTTCTAGAGACTGTAGGAGCTAATGGGGAACTACATGCCTGTGAAGGCTGGACTGATATATTTATATATCCGGGTTATCAGTTTAAAATTGTGGATAGACTAATCACAAACTTTCATTTGCCAGAATCAACTCTTATAATGCTGGTTAGTGCGTTGGCAGGGAAAGCGAATATTATGAAGGCATATTCAGAAGCAGTAAATGATAAATATAGATTCTTCAGCTTTGGAGATGCAATGTTTATAAAATAATTTAATCAACTTTTGCACATATAAGTCTATTGTGCGGTAGAATTATCTCTAACCCAACTTTCCATTGATAATGCTACCACACCTTATATTACTAGGCTTTAAGTAGTGTAATTAACTACGAAGTTTGAGTAAATCAAAGTAGAAAATAAAAATACAGAAAGGTAATTTATATGGCAGCAGTAACTTATGAATTGATAAAAACATGCAAGCAAACAGGTGCAAGGCTAGGACGAGTTCATACCCCTCATGGCTGTTTTGAAACTCCTACTTTTATGCCTGTTGGGACATTAGCAACTGTAAAAGGCATGTCTCCCGAGGAATTAAAAGAAATTGATGCGGAGATAATATTAAGCAACACATATCACTGCTATTTGAGACCTGGACAGGATATTGTTAAGGAAGCAGGTGGGCTTCATGGTTTTATGAACTGGGATAGGCCTATACTTACAGATAGTGGCGGATTTCAGGTGTTTAGCCTGAGTGGCTTGAGAAAGATTACTGAGGAAGGTGTTACCTTCAGATCTCATATTGATGGTTCAAAGCACATATTTACTCCCGAATCAGTTATGGGAATAGAAAATGACTTAGGTGCCGATATTATTATGGCATTTGATGAGTGTGCTCCATATCCTGCCGAATATAATTACGTGAAAAAGTCTATGGAGAGAACTACAAGATGGGCACAACGATGCAAGGATGCTCACAAAGACACTGAAAGACAGTCACTGTTTGGAATAATTCAAGGTGGAATGTACAAGGATTTGCGTATAGAAAGTGCTAATCAACTAAAAGATATAGATTTCCCAGGTTATGCAATAGGAGGTCTCAGTGTTGGCGAGCCAGCTGACATAATGTACGAGGTCTTGGATTACACAGTACCCTTGATGCCTGCTGACAAGCCACGATATCTAATGGGTGTAGGCTCTCCAGACTACTTGATAGAGGGTTCCATCAGAGGCTTGGATATGTTTGACTGTGTTCTTCCCACAAGAATAGGCAGAAATGGTACTGTAATGACAAGTAATGGCAGGATAATTATTCGTGATGCAAAGTATGCTAGAGATTTTTCAAGGCTTGACCCTGAATGTGATTGCTATGTTTGCCGTAACTATTCAAGAGCGTATATCAGACATTTAATAAAGTGTGGAGAATTATTGGGCTTGAGACTTACAACTTGGCACAATTTATATTTTTTAATTAACTTGATGAAACAAGTAAGACAGGCTATAATGAATGATAGTTTGGGCAGTTTTAGAGATGAATTTTATCATAAGTATGGCTATAAAAATAAATAGTCTTTATGTGTAAAAGTCAACAAACAATGAATAATACAGTATCACTGTGTTAAATAAATTTTAGGAGGTTATTCAATTATGACAGAACAATCAATGGCAGGTCTTATTCAATTTGTAATACCTTTAGTATTTCTTTTTGGTCTTATGTATTTTATGATGATTCGTCCACAAAAGAAAAAAGAAAAGAAAACTAAGGAGTTGCTGGATTCATTACAGGTTGGATGGGCTGTTACAACTATTGGAGGCATTTGTGGTAAAATTGTTAACATTAAAGACGATGAAATTACAATTGAATCTAGTATTGAGAAGACAAAGATACTTGTTAAGCGCTGGTCAGTAAAAGAAGTTATTAAGCCAATTGAAGGTTAAACATAAAAATAATTTTAGTATATAAGATGTTCTAACTGGTGTACCTCACAAATAAAATATATAGAGGATATAACTAATATTTTGTGGAGGTATACTATGACTGGACAGACAACAGGATTAAAAAAGTCACTTGATGAACATGTGAATCTAATAAGGGTTGCTAAAGGATTGATTATTTCCTTTCTTATAACACTACCTTGCTTTTTTGTTTTCGCATTGTTTTTGACTTATACAGATTTCCCTGAAAAATATACATCTATGGCTGTTCTTATTACCACAGTAATAAGTGTGCTGGTAGCATCGGCTTATTCAACTAAGAATATTAAACACAAGGGTTGGATGAATGGCTGTTTTGTAGGTTTGCTTTATGTAACTATATTGTATTTAGCAAGCAGCATAGTTGACAAGAATTTCATGTTGAATTTTTCTGGTATACTTACATTTTTTATTGGGGCAATTGTTGGTTGTTTAGGAGGCATTTTTGGGATTAATATGAGATAGTTTATTTTGGCTGTATGTTTCTAAAAAATGCCTTTTCAAAACTATTCAAGTATGCTATAATCGGCAGTGAAAACTAATAGGAGGTATTATATAATGAAGCATATAAAGACAATTAATGTTGCTACTTTAAAAAACAGTCTTGCAAAAGGCGGATGTGGAGAATGTCAAACATCATGCCAGTCAGCTTGCAAGACATCTTGTACAGTTGCAAATCAAAGCTGTGAAAAGAAATAATACAAATTATATTCTTTGTATAAAATAAGTGAAAAGTGTTAAATGACACTTTTCGCTTTTTATTGATGTACAAAGCATGTACAATGTGCATTAATAAAGATACAAAACACTTTACAATGAGTATTTTTTTGCATAGAATTTGCGAGAATACTCTTTTATTGCTTTTTAAGTTTATTTCCAATTTTTTTGCAGGGCTTTAGGAGGTTCTTATTTAATGATTCACAAGTACACAATGCATGGTACAAACATAGTTATGGACATAAACAGCGGAGCAGTTCATGTTTTTGATTCTGCTGCGTTTGATGTTGTTGATTTATACAAAACCAAAACTAAAGAGCAGATTATTGAAGCTTTTTCTCAAAAGTATGATGGACAAGCTATATCAGATGCTTATGATGAAGTAGCTCAATTAGAGGCAGATGGATTGCTTTTTAGTGAGGATGTATATTTAGATGCAATAAATAATTGGGAAAGAAAACCTGTTGTAAAAGCCCTATGCTTACATATCTGCCACGATTGCAATCTCAGATGTAAATATTGCTTTGCTTCTACGGGAAGCTTTGGCGGTCACAGAACAATGATGGATGTTGACACTGGAAAAAAAGCCATTGATTTTCTTATTGAAAAATCAGCTGGAAGAAGAAACTTAGAGGTTGACTTTTTTGGTGGCGAGCCTCTGATGAATTTTGATGTGGTAAAGCAGATTGTTGAGTATGCAAGAATCAGAGAAAAAGAGGCAAATAAGAATTTCAGATTTACTATTACTACCAATGCAACTTTACTCAATGAAGACAACAAAGAATTTATAAATAAACATATGCACAATGTTGTTCTCAGTATTGATGGTCGCAAAGAAACAAATGATAGAATGAGAACTAGAGTGGATGGTTCAGGAACCTATGAAAGCATTCTTCCTAAATTAAAAGACATGGCAGAAGCAAGAAATCAGGATAACTATTATGTAAGAGGTACATTTACAAGGGAAAATCTTGATTTTTCACAGGATGTTTTGCATTTAGCAGATTTAGGCTTCAAGCAAATATCAGTTGAACCTGTTGTGGCTGCAAAGGATTCAGGACTTGATATTCGAGAAGAGGATTTAGAACAGCTTTATGCAGAATATGAGTCACTTGCTATGGAATACATAAATAGAGAGAATAATAAAGAAGGCTTTAATTTTTTTCACTTTATGGTTGATTTAAAGCAAGGACCTTGTATTTTAAAAAGGCTGGGAGGTTGCGGCTCAGGACATGAATATCTGGCTGTTACTCCTGAAGGTGACTTGTATCCTTGTCATCAGTTTGTTGGAGACGAGAAGTTTAAAATGGGTAATGTTCATTGTGGTGAGTTTAATTCTGATTTTCAAAAGAACTTTCAAAAGTCTAATGTATATACAAAGAAAGATTGTTCTGAATGCTGGGCAAAGTTTTATTGCAGCGGAGGATGTGCTGCCAATGCATATCAGTTTAACAATGATATCAATGTTCCATACAAAATAGGCTGTGAACTGGAAAAAAAGAGAGTTGAATGTGCAATTTGGATTAAAACTCAAGAATAAAGGGGTATGATGTGATTAGAGATTTTAAAAATATTGCACCCCAAATACATGAAACTGCTTTTATTGCACCCAATAGTACAGTTATAGGAGATGTGGTCATTGGAGCAAATTCGGCTGTATGGTACAATGCAGTTTTGAGGGGTGATATTGACAGCATAGTAGTTGGTGAAAACACTAATATTCAAGAGGGTTGTATTCTTCACTGCAAAAAAGGTGTGGGATTAAAAATCGGCTCAAATGTTACATTAGGACATGGAGCCATATTGCATAGCTGCCATATAGGTAATAACACGTTGATTGGTATGGGTGCAATAGTATTGGATGATGCTGAAATTGGCAATAAATGCTTGGTCGCTGCTGGTAGTGTTGTGACTTCAAAAACAAAAATACCAGATTGTAGCTTAATTGCTGGAAGTCCTGCAGTAATAAAAAGAGTTTTATCTGAACAGGAAATTTTGAACATTGAGAATAATGCAAATGAATATGTTAGCCTTTTAAAGTTATATAAATCGTCAAAATGAAATTGTGAATATTAATAAAAGTATTGTGTATTATAAAGTTAAATACTTAATTTTAATAAGAAATCAATAGTTACACCTTCAAATTTGACGAAATTAACAAAAAAATTATGATTTATTTGTAAATTCTTAGCTAATTTTAAGACATGTTTATTGACTAGAATTTCTGATAGTTATATAATGTCGTAAGTGGAATTAATAAACAAGGGGGAATCCAAAAGATGAAAGGAAGAAATGCAGTTAAATTTTTCTCGATAATTGCTATCATCGGAATTTTAGCTTGGATAGGCTTTAACGGTTCTATCTTAGGCTTTGATATACCAGGTTTTAGTGATTTCCGTCCAGGTATTGATATTTCTGGAGGAGTAGATGCAAAGCTTTATGCGGTTACTGAAGATGGAAGTAAGCCTACTAAAGAAGATTTAGAGGCAGCAAAGATCACAATAGGTAAAAGATTAGATTCAAAAAATGTTTTTGACAGAGTTCTAACAATTGATGCTGAAAAGGGATTTGTACTTGTACAAATACCTCATAAAACTGGTCAAGAATTTGATCCCCAAAAGTCAATTGAGGAAATCGGTGCTACTGCATTGTTAACCTTCCAAGAGGTTGATGAAAGTAAAAAAGATGAATTGGGCAACTATTTACCTACAGGAATAAATGTTGTTGTAGGTGGTGACGTTGAAGATGCTAGAGCTGAGATTTCACAGCAGGACGGTTCGTGTTATGTTGCATTAAAGCTTAAAAAAGATGGTGCTGCCAAGTTTGCTGAGGCTACGGGAAGACTTATTGGAAAACCAATAGCAATATTTATGGATGACCTATTAATAAGTGCACCAACTGTACAGGCTCATATTACTGGAGGAGAAGCTACTATAAGCATTGGTGGTCAAAATGGTTCAGAGGAACAGAAAGCAGAAGCTACTAATTTGGCTGGACTAATTAAATCAGGTTCATTACCCTTCAAGCTTGAAGCTAGACAGCTT
Organism: Bacillota bacterium; assembly: GCA_023398105.1. Classification (GTDB taxonomy): domain Bacteria; phylum Bacillota; class Clostridia; order Acetivibrionales; family DSM-1351; genus Ruminiclostridium. The sequence goes on from JAEWST010000183.1 coordinate 25,448, forward strand.
CAAAATATCAGCCCTACACTTGGTTCAAATGCACTTGCTGTAAGTGTCGAAGCTCTTATTTTTGCATTAGCTTTAATATGTTTATATATGATTATCTACTATAGATTACCAGGATTGATTGCAAGTATAGCCTTAATTCTTCATACAATTCTTGAGGTTTTAGCACTATCATGGTTAGGTATTACAGTTACGCTACCAGGTATAGCGGGTGTTATTCTTACTATAGGTATGGGTGTTGATGCCAATGTAATCATATTCGAAAGAATAAAAGAAGAAATAAAAAGTGGAAAAACGCTTGGTGCGGCTATTGATGTTGGTTTCAAAAGAGCATTTACCGCTGTCCTTGATGGTAATATAACCACTCTGATTTCAGGTGCTGTACTATGGAAATTTGGTACAGGCGCAATACAGAGCTTTGCATTAACTTTGATTATAGGTGTTATTCTAAGCTTTATTACAGCTGTAACAGCTTCAAGAATTATGCTTAGATCTATATCAGGCTTAGATGTTGCAAAGCATGTATGGTTATATGGTGTAACCATGAGAGGGGGTAAAAAAAATGCCTAATATAAACTTATATAGTAAAAGATATATTTTCTTTATTCTTTCTATAGTAATTATGGCAACAGGTATAATTACCTATTTTGCAAAAGGATTTGTATTTGATATTCAGTTCCAAGGTGGTACAGTTATTGAAATGCGTGCAAATAAAGACACTTTTAATGCTACAAATGTTCAGGAGATTCAAAGTCAAGTTTCTGAAATAGTTGAGAGTTCTATAGGTAAATCTGCTTATGTACAAAAATCAACTACTTATGATGTTAATAATAAGTCTGATTTTGATATAATAAAAATTAGCATAGGTAGCGATGAGACACTTTCAAGTGGCGAAATACAAAAAGTTGAACAAGCAGTTATAACAGAGCTAAAGCTTACTTCTCAAGACCCTGTAGTAAGTGAAGAGAGTGTTGAGCCATATATCGGTAAGGAAATAAGCCAAAATGGTGTTAAAGCTGTAATTATAGCTGCTATCCTTATAATATTATATATTTGGTGGAGATTTAAGATAGTTTCAGGTCTTTCACTTGGTGTATTTGGTGTTCTTGGCTTATTGCATGATATTGGTGTTATGATAACAGTATACTTATTATTTGGTATTCCTGTTAATGACTCATTTATCGCAGCAATGCTTACAATTTTCGGTTATTCAATGAATGATACAATTGTTATTTATGACCGTATAAGAGAAAACACTAAATTAATGAAAAAACTGCCTTTCCCAGAACTGGTAAATACTAGTATAATACAGACTATGAATAGATCTATAAATACAACAGTAACTGTTTTGATGGCTGTAATTACTATATTTGTATTTGGTAAGATTAATGCTATAGAATCAATTACTGAGTTCAGTTTCCCTCTCATTATTGGTCTTGTTAGTGGTACCTATTCAACAATATTTATTACTACACCTTTATGGGTTATGTGGAAAGAAAGCCAAAAGAAAAACAAAGTTAAAGCAGCTAAAGCTTAATTTTAAATAAGATAAAAAAGAAAGGGCGATTGCCCTTTCTTTTTTATTATGATGTAGAGCCATAATAAAACAATTTAGTTGGAGAAAGAAGTTAATTCAAAATAGCGATAATTATGATACAAAGATATTTTTCGTATATATTCAAAAAATACACAGGTGTTACTCGAAAGAATTATTCATGCATGTTTACTATCGTTAACAAGCAAAAAGTAAGTCTGTAGGCTATAGTATTAAAATTTCATTTATATTTACGAATTAGTATATCAAGAAGTAATGATGCTATCATAAATTCAGCAAAAACAATGAATCCATTTGTAATAAGTGTTGTTGTCATAAACTCAAATTCTACACTATAGTCATTGCTGGTTTTATTTGAAGCAAATAATGCTGTTCCTATTGCTATCAAGAATAAAGCAGCTGGTGTTGCATATTTAATCATTCTTTTTGGTAATTTAGCCATGTTACATAATTCAGAATTAAGTATATTGATTTTTGATTTTTTTTTGTTTTCTTGACTACCCACGGTATACCCCTCCTATACAAAATGATAACCTTATGATGAATTTCTGAACGCATTGTTAGATAATAAGTATACATAAAATATTAACACTTGTAGCCCCTAGGTTCAATGTTAAAAAATGATAAAAACTTATACTTCGACACCAAAATATTGAAGCATTACTAATTTTATGTAAAGTAGTCGAAATACCGAAAAACTTTTGTGTAGAATAAATATTGAACTATATTATATAATAGGTATTGTGATATTTATAGAAATATGAAATGGGTTGTGATTTAAAAAATGAATAGGGGGTATTTTTAATGGAACTTGTTTGCTCAAAGAAACTTGAACTTGACGACACGTTAGAATGTAAAAGCCGAGAGATTAACTTAGAGTATTATTTGTTGGCATGTATGTACGAAGATTCTTGTACATATGGTATGCAAATAAATATGACAAAGGATACTGGAGAGTTAGAAAGTGCTGTTATAAACGATGTCCTTGCCTCAAGGGATAATATGATTGAACTCATTAAGCTTTTTCATTCAAATTCGGTTACCCCAGTAAGTGCACTTGATGTTATTTATGACTGCATAGCTTAGTACTCATTAGTCAACGCTATATATAAATTCTAAATATGTAATATATCAGGTTGTTATAGGTTATAAAATATGTTTTATTGTGTTTTCTTTATCAAAGTATGCTTATTGCATACTTTTTTGTTACATCAAATTAATTAACTTTAAAAATATTATCAAAAAAGAAGGATTCTAAATAATAATGTCGAACATGTATTAAGTGATTTTGGTGAAAAACTAAAATAATAAACAGCAGATTTGTTTATAATATTAAATAATTATTTACTTAACTAGATTGGAATGTAAGGAATAATGGCAAATTTTTTCCCTGAGGATTTAATAGAAGAAATAAGGGTAAATAACGACATAGTGGATGTAATATCTGAGTATGTCAAACTTGAAAAGAAAGGAAAAAATTATTTCGGAAGATGTCCTTTTCATAATGAAAAGACTGGTTCTTTCTCTGTAGAGCCTGTAAAACAGATATTTCATTGCTTTGGCTGTGGAAAGGGTGGGAATGTAATACACTTTGTAATGGCAATTGAAAATCTAGACTTTATTGAAGCACTAAAGTTGCTTGCAGATAGGGCTAGAATACAGATTCCAGAAACCAACAATGGAGTTCGTGATGATGAAAAGGCAAAGCTAAAAAAAGAACTTTTACAAATAAATATAGAAGCAGCCCGATTTTTTCATAATAATCTAATTAATGAGAAGAATATAGTGCCAAATCAATATCTTGCAAAGAGAAAAATAGAAAGACAAACTATTATTAAGTTTGGATTAGGTTATGCTGAAGATAAATTTGATCGTTTATATAAGCATTTGAAGTCATTAGACTTTAGTGATTCCTCAATATTTGCAAGTGGACTTGTCATAATGAAGGAAGAAACAAAAAAGATTTTTGACAGGTTTAGAGGAAGAATCATGTTTCCTATTTTTGATATCAGAGGGAATGTAATTGCATTTGGCGGAAGAGTACTTGATTCCTCACAGCCTAAATATATGAATTCTCCTGAAACTGCTGTATATCAAAAAGGAAAGCACTTGTATGCAATGAATTTTGCAAAAGGTTCATGTGCTAAAAAAATCATTTTAGCTGAAGGGTATATGGATGTTATATCATTACACCAAAGAGGTATAATAAATGTAGTTGCACCACTTGGAACAGCATTGACTGAAAATCAGAGCAAGCTTTTAAAAAAATATTCAGAAGAAATAATTCTTTCTTTTGATTCTGATTCTGCTGGACAAGCTGCTGCACTTAGAAGCTTGGATATGCTCAATGATATTGGTTGCAATGCCAAGGTATTAACTATTCCTGCAGGCAAAGACCCTGATGAATTTATAAAAGCTCATGGGGTTGATGAGTTTATGAGACTTGTTGAAAAATCAAAAACACTTTTGGAGTTTAAGCTAGAAATTTTGGATAACAAAATTGATACATCAACAAATGAAGGAAAAGTTAAATTTATTGATAAAGCAGTGCTTATTTTGGATAAAATTGACAATAATGTAGAAAGAGAGCTTTATGTTAAAAAATTATCCAAAGATTTTGGTGTAAGTGAGCAGTCCATTTATTCAGAGATGGCTAAACGTCAGAATAACAATGAAGAAAATAAAAGAAAACAAATAAAGGATATTAAAGTTGCAAAAAAGAATACTATAAGTAGAAATGAAAAAATGGAAACAAATGAAGAAAGACTTATTAAATTACAATTAATGCTTTTAGCTGCAATTTGCTTAGAGAACAATATATATTTTCAGATTAAGTATGCTCTGAATGTAGAAAAAATCAGCTCTATTGAGATAAAGGAAGCATTAGTGTTTGCCTGCCAACAGATAGAAAGTAAAGCAGGTGTTTTAATAGGAGAGATTTTGAATAAACTTTCTCCACCTGTGGCTGAAAGTTTTGCAAATATAATCCAATCCCAAAGCATTTATGAAAATAATAAAAAAGCTGCTTTGGACATTATTAAAAGAATAGACCTATATGGTCTTGAGTCAAGGAAAGATGAAATAATTGAATTAAAAAAAAGAAGTGATTTGTCAGAAGGAGATGTTGAGTTATTAAATCAAGAATTAGGCAGTATTGTATTAAATATAGCTATGCTCAAGAAAGGTCTGTAAATAGGCTAGAAAGGAGGGGGAACCAATGAAGCATAATCAGGAGACTAGAAAGACAATACTCAAAGATCTAATTGAAAAGGGTAAATCTAAGGGTATGCTTACCTATAAAGAAATAACTGAAGCTTTTGATGAAATTGAAATAGAGCCAGAGCATATTGAAAAGATTTATGAAACCCTTGAAAATTTGGGTATTGATGTTATTGGTGATATGGAAGCTGATTTGCAGGAAATTCAAAATTCCGATGAAGAAGAAGTATTAGATATTAGCGTTCCAGAGGGAATCAGCATTGATGACCCTGTTAGAATGTATCTTAAAGAGATTGGTAAAGTTCCCCTTTTATCAGCAGAAGAGGAAATTGAGCTGGCTCATAGAATGGAAAATGGCGATATTGAAGCAAAAAGAAGACTTGCTGAAGCAAATCTGAGACTTGTTGTTAGTATTGCAAAGAGATATGTTGGTAGAGGTATGCAGTTTCTTGATTTGATTCAGGAAGGCAACCTTGGACTTATTAAGGCAGTTGAGAAGTTTGATTATAGAAGAGGCTTCAAATTCAGTACCTATGCAACTTGGTGGATAAGGCAGGCAATAACAAGGGCTATTGCAGATCAAGCCAGAACTATACGTATTCCTGTTCATATGGTAGAAACTATAAATAAACTCATTAGAGTATCAAGACAGCTGTTACAGGAGTTGGGCAGAGAGCCTCAACCTGATGAAATCGCAAAAGAGATAGGCATGTCTGTAGAAAAGGTCAGAGAAATAATGAAGATTTCTCAGGAGCCTGTGTCTCTTGAAACTCCAATTGGAGAAGAAGAAGATAGCCATTTAGGGGACTTTATACCAGATGACGATGCTCCAGCACCTGCAGAAGCTGCTGCATTTACTTTGTTAAAGGAACAGCTTATTGATGTACTTGATACTTTAACACCTCGTGAAGAGAAGGTTTTAAGACTTAGATTTGGTTTGGATGATGGCAGAGCAAGAACACTCGAAGAGGTTGGTAAGGAATTTAATGTTACAAGAGAGCGTATTCGTCAGATAGAGGCAAAAGCCTTGAGAAAGTTAAGGCATCCTAGCAGAAGTAAGAAGCTAAAGGATTATTTAGACTAACAATTTGTAGAACAATTGATAAGTGGACTACGTTAAATAGTTATTTAGAAGAGGTTTTCACATAGTGTATTTCAATCAAAATGTATTGTTGCTTTAATGTAAAAAATATATTTTGGTTGTATACACCATTCTGTGAATACCTTTTTTAGAATTAATTAATAAATTTAACTGTTCTATATGTTATTTTGTAAATGGTTAAATAGTAAGAATAAAAAAGATAATATAGCGTTGAAATAAAAGTGTTTATAACGAGGCAAGAAAATGTCCCCTACTTCAATAAGTGGCGGGTACCACTTTGGTTATAAAACTTTGAAATCAAGAGAAATAGAAAGTATGATTATAAAACAAATAGAAAATTGACAATAAGTTTTCTAAATGGTCAAATTATAGAAATTTTGGTGTTGACCAGTTTACCGTTGGTAAGTATAATATTACTTGTGCTTGAGAGAACAACAGTTTTCAAGAACACAAACGCATATTGAATGCGGGAGATATTCCTCCTTAGCTCAGTCGGTAGAGCGCGTGACTGTTAATCACGATGTCGTTGGTTCAAGTCCAACAGGGGGAGCCACTTGGGCCTTTAGCTCAGTTGGTTAGAGCAACCGGCTCATAACCGGTTGGTCCGGGGTTCGAGTCCCTGAAGGCCCACCAAAAAGAACACGCATAGCGTGTTCTTTTTTTGCAAATTTCTGAGAATATAACGAGGTAGCAATATATCCAGTTGAACACAAAAGTGTAGGTTTTTTTACTTTACTTTATTAATGAATTCTAAACTTAGCTCTTCATCTTGTAAATCAATGCTTGTTTTGCTCATAGAGGGTATGTTAGCATTTATACCCAAAATATCTCTTCCCAAAATATTAGTTGAAATGGGTTTTTCAATATCATTTACTTTTGTACTTTTGCCGCTTGGTTGCATATTTTTACACCTTTCTATTAATATTGTAAATAAAGTATTTTGTAATATACATATTATTTATGGCTTACTTACTATTGTAAACGTGCATGAATACTACTTTTAATCAACTCAAATCGAACATAAAAATTTATTAGTATTGTTTATAGTGTGCTAAAACCGACATTGTGTTGGTGTAGATTTAGTACATTAGTGTTCAGCAGTATTCTAAAATATGTTGTTTTAAAGTTGATTAATTAGTATTATTATGTGTATAATTTACTTTGATAATACAAATAACCATAAAATTGATAAAAAAAGTAGCTAGATTATTTATTTAACAGTTATGAATGTGGAGGATAATTTTGAAATTAATTTTAAAGGGCAGATTAAAATTGTTGGCAGATAAGGTGCCAAAATGTAATGTAGCTGCTGATATAGGTACTGATCATGCATATATACCAATTTACTTGATACAACACGGGGTATGCAAAAAGGCAATTGCCTCTGATGTGAAAATTGGACCAGTTAAAGTAGCAGAAAAAAATATAAATTTATATAAAATGAATAACCAAATAGAAACCAGGCTGGGAAGTGGTCTTGATACCATTTGTGAAAACGAAGCTGATACTATAATTATTGCAGGCATGGGGGGAACCCTTTTGACGGAGTTGCTTAAAGCTAATGCTCAAAAAGCTTGCACAGCAACTTCGTTGATATTGCAACCAATGAATGATTTAGATGTGGTTCGTAAGTGGCTGTTTGAAAACAAGTTTGACATTTATGACGAGGAGCTAGCAGCCGAAGGAGAAAAGGTATATTGTGTTATATCTGCAAAATATGATGGCAATGATAGGAGTTGTGAAGAATTTCAACTGCATGTGGGTGAAAAGCTAATTTTGAAAGAGGATCCTTTATTGTTAAAATATTGTGAAATAAAGGTCAAACAGATAGACAGAGTTTTAGGACAGTTGGAGGACATGGAGGATAATGGTAGCCTCCAAGTCTATTATGCTGGACTAAAGAAGGATTACATGGATTTAATTAAAAAAATAGAGTTAAAGGAACAAAAAGTATATAAATAATGTGGAGGTAGTTAAAAATTGTAGTTGTTATACTTATCAATGGAGAGTTGAGCCATTACTAATTCAAGCAACTATTTCTGCAACAAAACATTGATAGGTTTGAAACTTATAGATTCTATGTTGGAAATTCGATTAATTTAGCTAGAAAATATACAAAATTGGAACCAAAGGAGCAATTATATAATATGAATGTAGGAGAAGTACTTAATTATATTAATGAGCTTGCACCGTTTAAATATGCTGAGGTATGGGATAATGTGGGTCTAATGCTAGGAAGCCGAAAATGTGAAGTAAGAAAGATTATGGTATGTATGGATGTGACTTCAAAGACTATCAAGGAGTCAATAGACAAAGGTGCAGACCTCATAGTGTCTCATCATCCATTTTTGTTTTCAAAGCTAAAATCGGTGGATTTTGATTCAATGACGGGGCAAAGGATATTACACCTTATTAAAAATGATATTAACGTTATTAGTGCACACACCAATCTTGATGTGGCAATAGGTGGTGTTAATGATACTTTTGCTGAGGCAGTGGGCTTAACAGAGTGTGATAAATTAAAGTCATATATTCCCGAAGGCTTATCAAGTGATATGGGCTTGGGGAAAGTAGGAATTCTGCCCAAGGAATTACCCTTTGACCAATTTGTAAGTTATATTAAAAAAAATCTTGATATACAAAATCTCAGAATAATTGGAGCTCAACCAGCAACTGTAAAAAAAGTTGCTACCTTCTGTGGTAGCTTTGATGGGGATATAGAAAGCGTTAAACGCCACAGCGTTGATTTATTGCTTACAGGAGATGTAAAGTACCATACAGCACTAGATGCCAGAGAAATGGGCTTGTGCGTTCTTGATGTAGGGCATTTTGCTTCTGAGCGTATTATTTTAGCTAGGCTTAAAAGTCTTTTGAAAAACAGATTTGATAAGGTTGAAATAGTTTGTAGTTCGCTGGAAGAAGAGCCATTTATTTACGCTTGACTATTATATACTTAACATCTATAATAAAGTGTCTGATAAACATCAGCAAACTTTTTTTGAAATATACAAATTTAATAATATATGAGTAAGCCAGATGATCGCAGATGCAGCCTGAAAAGGCGTA
>JAEWST010000018.1 GCA_023398105.1 Bacillota bacterium
GTCTAAAGGTATCCTTGTGAATGCTCATTATGTCCGAAAGTTGCGTGTTTTCCCATAACTCATCACCGTCACCAAGCTCAATATAAGTATAGTTATTGTTATAGTAATGAGTTAGTGCTCCGATAAAAATATTTCTGTTTTTTAGGAAATTGTCTGTCCAGCTTCCATTCCCCCTATGACAATCACTCATTAAAATAAACTTAGAGGTGTCGTCAAAGGTGATTTGTTTGGCAGAGTTAAAAATGCTAGTTATGAGATCTAGTTTATCCATTTTAGCCCTCACTGTCAGAATTATAGTTGCTGTTGTTCTCAAGATAGTGCTTAATTTTGTTATAGGTGTCAAATAGAGTCAAGGTTTTTCCAATATTTAAAATTTCTTTATACAATTCAGGTGATTGCTCTTTAACAGCCATGATTTTATCGGCAATATTTGAGTAGCTTTTTGTTATAAAATTATATTGGTCACAAAATGTTTTGTTTCTTTTTTGTACAAGCATATCTGTTTGAGGTGAACGGGAGTAAGGTTGCTTAGTGTGAGGTTGATCAAAGCGTATAGCTACAGTTCTTCCGTTTATTTCATATTCTTCATCAGTGTAACCTGTATCTATAAGTGAAGTTAAAAAAGCATTACGCATTTGCTTATTTTTGAAAGTTACATATACATCTAATACAAGCTCGGAAGGATTTGAGAATTCTCCTAATTTAAAACCTGTTAACCACCAGTGCTTATTCTTCCTTGAAAGAAGCTTTTCGCCATTCTTTTTTAAAGAAAACTGCATATATAGTCTGTCTTTATCACTTGCACATTTATAGAAGGTACCATTGAATACTTCCGGGATATTTAAATCAGGCCAAGCGGTTGTATATATACCTACTTCACAACCTGTAGTCATGCCATATTGACCTTTCCATAACTCAATTAACCACCTTTTGCCACTATATGTGAAATATATGGGTTCACAATCTATAATCATTCCTAAAGGTGCTGCAGCTTCATCATAGAGACGACAATATCCCATTTTCCTTTGCCATGCTTCCATTGTTGAGAAAAAGATATCCTTTTCAGGATTATAAGCATAGCCTGCAGTATCTATTATTTCTTCTAGTGCTTCAAAATTAATTTTTCCGTCAAATTTTGTTTTGTTGGATTTGTTTGACTTTCTATCTGTAGGAAGTATTGTTGTACGAGCTTTTTCATCATTTGATAGCCAAATGGTTATAAACCTATAAATTCTGGGGGCAAAAACAACAGCTGCTACTATAATTAATACAAATGGGATTAGAAACCAAGTATTTGAATTTATCCCCCCTAAGGTAAGTGATTTTATTATTAGCATAATACACATCCTAAACATATTACCTACATCATAATATTCATTGCAGTGCCATTGTGTTAAAGAGAAATTTTGAAGAGTTAAGATGAGAATAGAGGATTGTGGATATTTAAATCATTATGGAAATAAACAATTGATACGGTTTAAACACTCATAGATTGTTGTTTGGGAAAGTTAGGTTGATTTTTAAGATACAAACCTAGGATATTCTTAGACTAACTTATTTCAATATAAAATTGTTAATAATAGTTTTATACTAATAATAAAGATATAAATAAAGCTATGATATAATTATAAAGCTAGGATTATCATACAGAGATAGGGCATTATTGTACAGAATATAGAGGTGATTTATTGTATGCTAAATAATAAAACTGTGAATATCGTTTGTTTTACTGGAACAGGTAGTACAGGATATATCGCTGATTGTATTGAAGAGGCTTTTAGAAAGCATAGTATTATGACTCACAAAACAGTGCTTAATTCAAGGACTGGAAATACTACATTTGATGCTGATACGCTTGTAATTCTATTTCCTGTGTATGCAATGAATGCACCATTACCAGTTAGCGAATGGATTGAAAGTACAGAAAGGGTTAACGGAAAGCAAGCCATAGTTATATCAGTATCGGGTGGGGGAGAGGTTACTCCGAACACCGCATGCCGTGTAGATACAATTAAAAAGCTTGCAAGAAAGGGATATAAGGTCATATATGAGAAAATGCTAGTGATGCCTTCTAATTGGATAGTTCCTGTTAAGGATGAGATTGCAATTATGCTTTTAAGAGCCGCACCGATAAGAGTTGAAAAAATCGTACAGGATATTATATCTGGTACTGAATATAAAACAAAGCCTAAGACAATTGATAGGTTGTTATCGGTATTAGGCAGATTAGAAAAGAAAGCAACAAAGTATTTTGGTAGAAAAATTAAAGTTAAGGATACTTGTTCTGGTTGTGGGTGGTGTGCAAATAATTGTCCAAGATGCAATATTACTATGAAGGATGGTAAACCTGTTTTTGGCGGTAAATGTGTGGTTTGTCTAAAGTGTTTGTATGGTTGTCCCCAAAAGGCACTTGAACCAGGTTGTATGAAGTTTGTAGTAATAAAGGAAGGCTATGATTACAAGGGTGTTTTAAGGCGTATGCAGGGTGTTACTGACATTAATATTGATGAACACCTTAAAAAAGGCTGGCTATGGGATGGAGTTAGAAAGTATCTAAATGAGGAATAGTATATGCAAATTAATAAAAATATCCAGTACATAACAATTTACAAAGCATCGTTACTCAACATTTGTACACATAAAAGCACTACTACAAAAACACTCATATAACTTAAGCCTATGGGATATTTTTAGATTTTTATTTATCTTTCATATATGTTAAAATACATTGACCGACAATTTTTTATATAGGAGGAAGCAGACTTTGAATAATAGTATAGCCTTTGCAGATGCCTTGCAGGAAGAAAAATCACAAGTGTTGCATACAAACTCTAATAATAGAGTAGCTTTTATAGATACACTAAAGCTATTAGCTATATTAGGAGTTATTACAATACATATTAGTGCGACACCACTTACTAGCTTAAGAATTGCATCACTAGACTGGTATGTAGCATTGTTTTTTGGTTCTATTATACGATGGGCAGTACCTATTTTCTTAATGTGTAGCGGAGTTTTATTCCTTAAAGCAGATAAAGTTATTACGACAAGGCAGGTTTTTACTAAATATTTATTTAGAATTTTGTGTGCACTTTTTGTATGGGCTGCGTTTTATGAAGCAATAGATGTTTTAAGAGCCTTTTACCAAATAGGATATATTGAATATGACATAATATATAAATCAATTAAAAATATCCTAATATTTAATACTCAGACACATTTATATTACTTATACATAGTAATTCTTTTATATTCTCTTTTACCTATAATACGAGTATTTACAGCTATGGCAAGTAAACAGCAGCTAGAGTATTTATTAATTGCATGGATTATTTTAGGAATAATAATGCCATTTGTTATTCAATTCCGTCCATTTTCACTTATAAGGGGAATGGTACGCCAATATCCTATAAGTATGGTTTACTCAGCAATAGGCTATTTTGTTTTAGGACATTATTTACATAAATACACACTAAAAATGAGAACCAATTATATAATTTATTCCATTGGAATATTGGGGGCGCTTGTAACGATAGGTGGTACGGCTTTTTCGTCAATATCAAAGGGTGCTGTAAGTACCATATATTTAGAAGGAATGACACCAAATGTAGCAGCAATGGCGGCGGCTTTGTTTCTATTATTAAAAAATCTAAATTACAGCCGATACCAAGGGGTAGAAGCAAATGCTGACAAAAAAAGAAAAATTATTAGTTATATCTCTAAAGGAAGCTTCTGTATTTACTTAGTACATATTGCTTTTATTGATTTGCTGCGGGCTTTGCATTTAACATTTCCAGGAGCAAAAACATTAATTACTATACCTTTGTTAGTAATAGTAGTTTTTATGCTAAGCATAGGGGCATATTTTATACTATCAAAGATTCCCGTGGTAAAAAAGTATTTGATATAGTAAATTAAGGGACGGTTCTTGAATTGAATTTTACATTTATACCATTTTAATAGCTCGAAAAAGCATCATGTTCGTACAAAGTTGTTTTTTGAGATAGCCTCCAAACCCAAACTATCGTCCGATATCATTGGATATTCAGCCGATAGTAATTGACTTGGGAAAGTTGTTCTGGGATTGAAAAAGGAATCCTCCTTATTTATTGCCCTGCTGCCTTTAAAACCATGTCTGCATGCTGCTGCATATAAGCTGTCGATGTTGTGCTGCTGTGGGATTTACTATTCTTCATATATAAATCAAAATGCCCAGTTACACCATTATTATTAATTAAATCTACATTATGTGGCATACCAGATAGTGAGGCTGCAATATTCATACCATCAATAAATATAACCACCGCTCTAGGAGACCACTGCCAAGTTCCAAACATACTCTTCATCACAGCAGTGTCAGAAGAAGTAATTGGTTCTATATCTATATGGTTGAAGCCTCCTATCATTTTGGCCTTAAACTGCTTGCCTGTATCAACATCAACTATCGTAAAAATATTATTTCGCTTAACAAGATATTGCCCTTCAAAAACCCAGTCAACTAGGGCACCTCTTTGTGAAGGTGAAGTATATTGCCCACGAGTAACAGTATATACTCTTGGTGCATAACCTGAAATTGCTATTTTATCTCCTGCATCAAACCAGTCATCAGCATCCATATAATTGTATTTCAATAAATCCTGTAGGGATATTCCGAATTTTTTTGATATTGATGTGGCTGTATCACCACCTTGAACAATATAGGTTACAGACGGCCAAGTAGTATTGTTTGATGGTGAAGGAGTTGGAGCAGGAGCTACAGTGTTTTTGGGAATTGTAAGAGTCTGCCCAATTTGAAGAGTATCGCTGGTAAGATTATTAGTGCTTTTTAGCATGCTAACTGAGATGCCGAACTTTTGTGAAATACTCCACAGAGTATCACCAGCTACCACTCTATAAGTATTAGAAGGAACAGGAAGAGTTGGAGCAGGAGCTACAGTATTTTTGGGAATTGTAAGAGTCTGCCCAATTTGAAGAGTATCGCTGGTAAGATTATTATGGCTTTTAATAACTGAAACGGAAATACCAAACTTCTGTGAAATACTCCACAGAGTATCACCAGCTACCACTGTATAAGTATCAGAAGTAAAAGCAGGAGTTTGTGCCGAGCTATCAGAAGATTTAGGTATTGTAAGGGTTTGACCTATTTGAAGGGTATCACTGGTAAGGTTATTAGCACTTTTAAGGCTTGCTGTGGTAATTCCGAATTTTTGAGAGATTATCCAGAGTGAATCGCCTGCTAATACTGTGTATTGAGAATTATTATTAGTAATATCGACTGTACTTGTTGAACTGTTATATGTTACCGAATACCCTAAGTTTTCAGCTAAAAATTTTAAAGGAGCATAAGTAGTGTCGCCAATGACAACTGATACAGGCATAGGTGTCTGTATTCCATTTACACGTGCAAGAGATGTGCCTCTTACAAAGGCAATATTTGTATTATTTTTTGTAATGCCAACGGTATTGCTTGTACTATTTGTCCATATATTTGCACCTATAGCTTGGGAAAACTCAGAAATGGGAACATATGTTATATCATTATATATCATTGCTTTATTCTGAAAGGATTGATAATTACCGTTTATTGAAATATTTACATTGTAGCTATATGCACTTTGGGTTTGTGTAATTTGTTCTGAGGGTTCACTTGCTTTAACAGAGGGTGTTGAAGCCATCACAAAGGATGAAAGTAGTACGGCCCCAACCATAACCTTGACGGAGTTGATTTTTATATTAGGAAACTTTTCAGATATCTGTTGCATTACATTTTCTTTAAGATTGCTGTCTTTTTCAAGTCCGCCAAATTCGCTTGCGAATTCCACATCCATATCTCCTGCTTCGAAATATAGAATAAGGTCGCAGCCTTCTTGACTATTAACTAAGCTATAGCTTTTAATTAAATCCATTGGTATCTCCCCATAATTAGAATTTGTTAAATTTAGTATTTCAAATATTTAGAAAAATATTACTCTTTTTTATAACGAGGCAATAAATTCAAAATTAAAGACACTGAAAAATTAAATCAGTGCCTTTTTGAGGAAGTTAATAATATAGGCGTAAATCTACTAAACTATATTACTTATTTTAATAGAAGGGGACGGCTTCATTACAAAGGATGAAAGAAGTATAGTGCCAACCATTACCTTAACTGTATTAATCTCAATATTGGGAAATTTTTCAGAAATGCTTTGTATAATGTTTTGGTTGAGACTACTACTGTCTTTGTCAAGTTCTCCAAAGTCTCCAGCAAATTCAGTATCCATAGTACCTGCATCAAAATAGAGAACAAGGTCATAGTCATTCTGACTTTTAACCAAGCTGTAACTCTTAATTAAATCCATGAATATCTCCCCCTTAAAATTAAATTTATAACAAGGCAAGAAAATGTATCCCACTTCTATAAGCGGTGGGTACCGCTTTAGTATTCAGACGGTGAGAGTATATCCAGCCTCGCTTACACGCCATTGATGTAATAGCAGCCACAAAAACAACAAGTGGTTTTTGACGGTGTTTGTACATCGAAAATTTCATTTTGAATCTAGGCGTTATAATAATTAGTATTTCACATTAGTAGGAAAATATTACACATTTGCCAAATAAGTTTTTTCATTAAGTAACTCAACCTCCCCACCCCAAAAAACTATCGATATGGGAGACTTATCAATATTTTTTTTCAAATAGTTGCAATATATTAGTAAGATTGCTAGGAACTAAAAATAGTTTATTCTCAGCATTTTAGCCGCCTTTCCACATTAACCATCCAAGGTTCATTGAGTATAACGGCTAAAATACTTAGAGTATGCCGAACAATTGCAAACTAGCATGAATACTGATTTTGTGATTTGATTAATACTAAAAATTTCGTATTCTGTCAGCAAGCTTTTCACATACAACTAATTCATGCAATTATTTCTAACCCAGCTATCCATTGATAAAGCTACCAAACCTGATATTGCTAGGCTTTAATTTGTATATTCAACTGCGAAGTTTGAGTTATAAATAAAATAGTAAATAAGATTATTGTTCTTACACGAGGATTATTATTTTAGATAAAATTGCTTCTGAATATTGCACAAGAATTATTTAATTAGGTGAGGCTTAAACCCATTTGTACTTGTATTGGTATTTTTCAAAATAAACCCTTGGTAAGGCTTTCGTACTGATATATGGTTTGTTTTGAGGAATTGGGTAGGCTATTTAGCTACTAATGTATACATTATTCACATGACAAAGATAGTTCAATCTTATATAATAATTACATACATAATTTTTTTTATTTAAAAACTCGAAAATAAAGTTCGTACAAACATGGTGCATTTTCGAGTTTGTGTTTTGAAATGGAGGTCTAGCTTGAGAAGGGTTAATGAAATTTTTAGCGATTATAATGCAGAGGGCAGTTTAAGTACGGCAACTGTTGAAGGTGCTGTCTTGAAAAAGAAGAGCAAAATCCTTGAGATTAAGCTGAGCTCTGATAAATATATTGATGTAAAAAGGATAGAGGGACTAAACAAATTTTTAAGAAAAAGGTTTTCGTTAAATGACTCTAAAATATCTGTAGAGTATGCCGAGGGAATTAATAAAAAGCCTATCGAAAAGGAACTTGAGGATATTTTATTTGCTATGTCAGAAAAACACCCTCTATTAAAAGCTGTAATGAAAAATACTGAATATGAAGTAGTTAATAATATAATTAATTTTAATTTTAATATAATGGCATCAGAGGTTTTGACAGGTATGGATTATGATAAAAAAATCAGTAAAACCATCAAAAGCCTGTATGGATCAACATATAAAATTAACTTTTTTGATAAAGTAGACAGTAATGCTTTAAAGAGGCTGCAGGAGGAATCACGGGAAAAGGAAATTCAGCTTATCAAGGAACAATCCCAAGCTGCAGTAAACAATAATATCCCTGAATTACCTAAAGAAGCTCCACAAATAAAGCAGGATGTAAAAGTGGAAAATGTGGAAAAGAAAGAAGATACGCCTTTGATTTTAGGCAGGAATGCTAATATTAAAGAGAATATAATAAAAGTTATTGACATCATTCCAGATGAAGGAAGGGTAGCTATAAAGGGTGAAATATCAAATATTGAAGCTAAGGAGTTAAGAAGCGGAAAAACTTTGATTTCCTTTGATTTATTCGACGGCTCAAGCTCAATGACCTGTAAGGCTTTTGTCAAGCAGGGAGAAGAGGGAGAAGTATTATCTAGACTCAAAAAGGCGAAGGCAATCAAACTAGCTGGAAACGCAAGCAACAGCAAATTTTCAGGCGAGCTTGAGATGGTTGCAAATACTATAGTTGAAGCAGAAGGACTTAAAAAGGTTAAGAGACAGGATAATGCAGAACTTAAGAGAGTAGAGCTGCATATGCATACACAGATGAGCCAAATGGATGCAATGACAAGTGCCTCGGATTTAATTAAAAGAGCTATGAGCTGGGGAATGAAATCTATCGCTATTACAGACCATGGAGTGGTACAAGCATTTCCTGAGGCACACAAGCTTTTAGGAAGAGATAACCCAGATATGAAGGTTATATATGGAGTTGAGGCATATTTAGCTCCTGACAAAAAGCCAGCTGTTACAAATATTAAAGGGCAGAGCATTGATACCACCTATTGTGTGCTTGACCTTGAAACCACAGGGTTTTCACCAATAACAGAAAAAATTACCGAAATAGGGATAATGAAGATCAAGGATGGAAAGGTGTTAGAGGAATTCAGTTGCTTTGTTAATCCTGAAAAGCCAATTCCAGCAAGAGTTGTAGAGGTTACTAATATAACTGACGAAATGGTAAGGGATGCAGAAACCATTGAAAAGGTATTTCCAAAAATGCTGAAGTTTATTGAAGGAAGCGTTTTGGTGGCACATAATGCTCAATTTGATATTGGCTTTCTAAAAAATAATGCAAAGGTATTGGGCTATGACTTTGATTTTACATATTTAGATACATTATCCTTGGCAAAGGAGATTTTCCCTGAGTATAAGACTTACAAATTAGGACGAATAGCTAAAAACCTCGGAATTAAGGTTGAGGTTGCTCACAGAGCCTTGGATGATGTTGATACAACTGTCAAGGTGTTTAATGTAATGCTTGGAAAGCTGAAAGAAAGAGGTGCACAGACTCTTGAAGATATAGATAGGCTTGGTTCTGATGAAGAGGCTAAAAAGTCAGAATATAAAAAGCTTAATACATATCATGCAATAATATTGGCAAAGAATTATGTGGGATTAAAAAACTTATATAAGCTAGTTTCATTTTCCCACTTGGACTATTTCTATAAAAAACCACGTATCTTAAAGAGCATATATAAAAAATATTCGGAAGGTTTAATTCTTGGAAGTGCCTGCAGTGAAGGAGAGCTTTATCAGGCAATCCTACATGGAAAGTCTGACGCAGAAGTTGAAAACATTGCGAAGGATTACGACTATTTGGAAATTCAGCCTTTGGAAAATAATGACTATCTGGTAAGAAAAGAAGAGGTTCCTGATAAGGAGTATCTGAAGGAAATTAACAGAAAAATTGTTGTGCTTGGGGAACGCTTAAATAAACCTGTAGTTGCAACAGGAGATGTTCACTTTTTAGACCCTGAGGACGAGATATATAGGCGAATACTTGAGGCAGGGCAGGGCTATACTGATGCGGATTTCCAAGCACCCTTATATTTAAAAACCACTGAGGAGATGCTTGAGGAGTTTTCCTATTTAGGAAAGGAAACAGCTTATGAGGTTGTAGTTACAAATACCAATAAAATTGCTGAAATGTGTGAGCAAATAAGCCCTATTTCGCCCGAAAAATGTCCTCCTCATATTGAAGGCTGTGAGCAGACTATAAAGGATATTGCTTTCGGAAAGGCACATGAGCTTTATGGAGACCCCTTGCCTGAAATCGTTCAGCAAAGGCTTGATAGAGAGCTTGATTCTATTATAAAGAATGGGTTCTCTGTTATGTACATAATTGCTCAAAAGCTGGTATGGAAATCGAATGAGGACGGCTATCTGGTTGGATCAAGAGGTTCTGTAGGATCATCCTTTGTAGCTTATATGACAGGTATTACAGAGGTTAATGCATTACCGCCCCATTATAGATGCCCTAGCTGTAAGTATTCAGATTTCACAGACTACGGTTATAATAATGGCTTTGACTTGCCCGACAAACCATGTCCTGTATGCGGAGAACAGCTTGCAAAGGATGGAATAGACATTCCATTTGAGACTTTCTTGGGCTTTAATGGTGACAAGGAGCCTGATATAGATTTAAACTTCTCGGGAGAATATCAGGCAAGAGCACATAAATATACAGA
The DNA here is from genome assembly GCA_023398105.1 of Bacillota bacterium. Taxonomy (GTDB): domain Bacteria; phylum Bacillota; class Clostridia; order Acetivibrionales; family DSM-1351; genus Ruminiclostridium. The sequence continues at coordinate 10,308 of JAEWST010000018.1, forward strand.
AGTTATATTTGGAAAGGGTACAACCTTTAAGGCAGGTACTGTAGGTACTATAGCTGATAAAACAGCCTTTGGCTATGTTAAAAAGTATTTTGAGGAAAAGAATATCCCTGTTAACAAAGCAGAAATTATCAGAATTTCAAAAGGTTGTACAGGTATAAAGAGAACCTCAGGACAGCATCCTGGAGGAATAATAGTTGTGCCTAAGGGTCGTGAGATATTTGAATTTTGCCCTGTACAGCATCCTGCAGATGACCCTGATTCAGATATTATAACCACCCATTTTGACTATCACTCAATAGATCAGAACCTATTGAAGCTGGATATACTAGGGCATGATGACCCTACCATGATTAGGATGCTTCAGGATATTACTGGGGTAGATCCAAAAACAATACCTATGGATGATAAAGAGACTATGTCCTTATTTTCATCAACAGAAGCCTTGGGTGTTGAACCTCATCAAATAAATTCCAAGGTTGGAACCTTTGGAGTTCCTGAGTTTGGAACTAAATTTGTTAGAGGAATGCTTTTAGATACCATGCCAAAGCAATTTGCAGATTTAATCTGTATATCTGGACTTTCCCATGGTACCGATGTGTGGATTGGAAATGCAAAGGACTTGATAGATGCAGGAACAGTAACTCTGAGTGAAGCTGTGTGTACAAGAGACGATATTATGGTTTATCTTATGAAAAAGGGTCTTCCTCCAAATTCTGCCTTCAAAATAATGGAGACAGTTCGTAAGGGAAAGGCATTAAAGGATTCGAAATGGCCTGAATATGAGGCTTCGATGAGAGAGCATCAAGTGCCTGAATGGTATATAGATTCCTGTAAGAAAATAAAATACATGTTCCCTAAGGCTCATGCTGCAGCTTATATTATGATGGCATTCAGAATAGCTTGGTTTAAGGTTCATATACCTCTGGCATATTACGCAGCTTATTTTTCTATCAGGGCAAAGGCTTTTGATGCTGAATATATGATAAATGGCAAAGAGGTTGTCAAGCAAAAGATGAAGGAAATTGAAATGCAAGGCAATCAAGCTGCTAATAAAGATAAAGACATGTATGATGATTTGGAATTGGTGCTGGAAATGTATGAGAGAGGCTTTAGGTTTCTGCCAATTGATTTATACAAATCCCATGCAACTAATTTCCTTATAGAAGAAGAGGGCATAAGACCACCATTAAACAGTGTTTCAGGTATGGGAACTGTTGCTGCAGAAGGCATATATAAGGCAGTGATTGAGGGGGGCATTTTTTCCTCAATTGAAAATTTAAGACAGCGGGCTAAAATAGGAAATTCTACTGTAGAATCGCTACAAAAATTTGGTTGCTTAAAGGGACTTCCCAAAAGTAACCAGCTGAGCTTCTTTGATGATTTAGAAGGGTTTGGATAGAAACAAATGTTAGAGGGTTGAATATATTAGAGTTCTACCCTCTAACTATAGCATTTATTTTCTAAGACTTAAATGAGTCTACTTTCCATTTACAGTTTAATAAGTATTAAAGATTATTATCATTCTCCTTAACAACAGGTATCCATATTTCGAACTTATAAGCGGGTGATTGCCTATTTAAGATATCTTGATTGTCATAAGGAAAACACTCAATATTCATTTCTTCCACAATTCTGTATCCAGATGTTGGTAACCACTCACTATAAATTCGTTTGTATGCATCTGCCATTGCTGTAGAAACTGAACCATCAATTTCAAAAATTGCCCACGTTGATTCAGGTATTATATTACTGCTCATGCCTTCAAGAGGCTCTTCATCAGATATGCAAGCAATTGTATAATCTACTTTTTCTTCTCCTAATATCTGTATAAAACCATGAACTCCCTTTGGAGCACAGCCGTTCCATAGACTAAAGATATCCTTTAAAATACCTTTTGTATGTAGCTCATTCCAAAAAGTTGGTACTACACTGGGGTCGTCTTTAGGACCTTGATAATGCTGTGTAATTCCCACAATACTGAATGCATCTTTTTTTTCAATCCTATACTTCATTTCCACATCTCCTTTAATCGAAATATGAAAGGTTATACGTGGATAGGCTTTTAAAGTTACTCTTGCATTACGTGCTAAAGAAGGTTTAATTCCATGTAATTCCTGAAATGCACGAGAAAATGAATCAGCTGATTCGTAACCATATTTTATAGCAAGGTCAATAATTTTTACATTGCTACGTTTCAATTCTAACGCAGCTAGTGTCATTTTTCTGCGTCTTATATATTCTGATAGTGGTACATCAGCAATAAATGAAAACATTCTTCTAAAATAAAATACCGAACAACAAGCAAGATTGGCTACTGTTTTGTAATCAATTTCACCGTCTAGATTGCTTTCTATATAGTCAAGTGCAGCATTCATTCTCTTTAAATAGTCCATCCTACTCCCTCCTTCCTGTTGTGAGTATAACAGAAACAAAATACTTAGACCCGACAATTTGTGCTCTAAAATGTAGTGTTTTTTATTTAGCCATTAAATAATGTTATTTTAAATAAAGAAACCATACTAATCTCCGCTCCATCACCTCAGTGGCTATTAAAAATGTAATTCTAGATGCAAAGTATAAAAAAATAGTAGCACTATAAAAATTCTACAGTTATATAACATTACCTTTATATATTATAGAAAATCAACAAAATATATATTAATTAGACAATTGAAAAATTTAAATATATAATGCTAAATGTAAATTATAAATATAAATGAAGTGCTGTAATTAATAAAACTTATTCTAACATTTTAAAAATTTAGCAATTAGATATACAAGGAGATAAACATGGACTCTGCAAGTATTCGCAGCAATAAAAATAAATGGGCTATTTTATTTACAGTTCTAATGGTTACTTTTATGGCTACATTAGATGGAAGCATTGTAAACGTAGCTTTACCTGTTCTGACAAATGCTTTAAACGTAACATCAGCAAGTATTCAATTAGTAGTGACAAGCTATTTAATCATAATTTCGGCTACTATTTTGTTGTTTGGAAGATTGGGTGATATGATTGGCAAATCAAAAGTATTTATGTTTGGTATTGGACTATTTACACTAGGTTCTTTGTTTTGCGGGATTACTAGCTCATTTTCCTTTTTAGTTATGTCAAGAGTCATTCAGGCTATCGGAGCGGCTGGAACTATGGCTAACAGTCAAGGGATTATCACCGAGGTGTTTCCTCCAAATGAAAGAGGAAGAGCTTTGGGAATTAACGGAACCTTTGTTGCTCTAGGTTCATTGCTGGGGCCTGCTGTAGGAGGATTTATTCTTGATGTTGGCAAGTGGGAATACATTTTCCTGATAAATGTTCCAATAGGTATAATTACTTTGTTTTTTGGTGTTAAAATGCTTCCTAAAGCTACTAAAACAATAAAGGAAAAGCTGGATGGTTTTGGAGTTGTTTTGTTTATTTTTGCAATAGTACCTCTATTTATAGCACTTGGAAAAGGACAGGAGATTGGATTTACAAACCCAATGATTTTGGGTAGCTTTGCATTTTCTATTATAGCCTTTATAATATTTATTGTGGTGGAAAAAAGGCAAGAAAACCCTCTTTTACAGTTGGAGATATTTAAAAACAAATTGTTCTCACTGAGTATATTCTGTGCGTTTTTATCTTTTATAGCTATTTTTTGCTCAAATATTATTCAGCCCTTCTATCTACAGGATGCAAGGGGTTTTTCTCCATCAACGGCTGGATTGGTGCTGATGACCTATCCATTGGTTATTTCAGTTATTGCACCAGTTAGCGGATATTTGTCAGACAAAATAGGCTCTGAGGTTTTAACTCTAATTGGTTTGTCACTCACAAGCTTTGGATTATTGTTAATGTCTACATTAACTGACTATTCCTCAATAATAACTATGGTTGTATTTACGGCAGTAATGGCTTTGGGAAATGGGCTATTTCAAGCACCAAATAATTCGCTGGTTATGTCTACAGTATCACGTGATAAGCTGGGTATTGCTGGTAGTGTTAATGCCCTTATAAGAAATCTTGGCATGATATGTGGAATAGCATTATCAACTATAATTCTATATAATAGAATGAGCTACAAAATAGGATATCATGTAACAGATTTCGTAGTTGGAAGAAATGACGTTTTTATCTACGGTATGAGAATTGTATATATAACAGCTGCTGTAATTTGTTTGTTTGGAGTTTTTTTAACAGCTTCACGCCTGTTTAGCAAATTAAAATAAAAGTAGCAACGAAGGGAGGGAAAATATGCCACTATTAGGAAACATAATTAGTATCTTAGTTTTTGCAATTGTTCTAGTTTTAGCTGTTATAGCAGTAATACGAGGTCATAAAGGTATGAAAGAGAGCAAACAATTCGATCCAACAGCTAAAAAAACAAAATTTGGTTATTGGCTACTTTCAGCTGTACATATGTGGGTTGGCATTTTAATAACTTTATGTTATGTAATTGCTGGAATATTGATTTTGAATAATTTATAAGGGATGTGGACTGATGGGTTTTTTGATTTTTCTACCATTTATTGCAGCTATAATTGGAATTCTTATTGCTTTTATTTGTTTTATAGGAATTGGTTTAATAATTATTGGGTGCACAGGTGCAGCAATGAATAAAGTATATTCAAAGCAGATGAATATAGAAAAAAGTGTATCAAAATCTTTATATAATATAGTGTCAATAATTTTAGGAATCATATTTTTATTATTTCCTTTGGGAGTAACACTATATGGAATTATTTCTTCAGCGGCTTTTAAATAAAAAATTAATAGGCTTTATGTTTTCTATATCTCTATTCTTTTAGCATTTGTATTAAAACAGTTTGATATAGAACATTGAGCAACCAGTAATAGAAGGCTATCTATAATAAGATAGCTTTTGCCTATTTTTTAATGATTTTATCTCATTGACCGCCAAAATAATTGCAAATAATATGAATATAGTTTCTTCAAAAATTATAGATATATACTATTAGTATATGGTATAATTTTTTAGGAGGTATATATAAATGGAAGAAACATTAAAACTTATTCTTGAGAAGTTGAACACCATGGATTTAGATATAAAGGATTTAAAGAGTGATGTAAGCGGTTTAAAGGATGATGTAAGCAGTTTAAAAAAGCATGTCCTGATTATTGAAAACAAACAAAATGAAGATTCTAAAGCTTTATATGATGGATATCGCCAAACCTTAGAAAATATTACAGAGATGAAAAAAGATATTAAGGACATAAAAGAAACACTAAATGTCCATGAAATAAAATTGTTAAATGTTACATAGAACAAATCTATAAAAAATATTATTTACAATTCCACTGTCGTATATAAACACTATTAGTGACAAGAACTCTACCTATTCAATCAACTTAAAAACTGCTATAAAAGCTTATATTTTCAACAATATAGAACTTTAATAACGACTTTTTTACCCATCACATGATTTTCAAAGTTATGCTTCATTTATTATTTTAAAATATTTAGATATATCTTTTATTATTCAAACCCTTATTTAAACCTTGCTTGAAGCTTTTGTTTATGTTTTTCTTTTTAAATACATATGCCTTATTGGTTAAAAAGATTTATTAGAAGGATTTAAGTAACTGGTATATGTTTTCTTAAAACTTATAGATATATAACAATAGGTAATCAAGTGACAAAGATTGAAGATGAACATGGTGAAAAACTTGATTCTTTGTTGGATGGGTATAAGCAGGTATATGAAGGGCAGAAGGAAATTAAGAACGATATTAAAGACATAAAGGAAAACACTAAATTTACATGAGATAAAATTGTCAAAGATAAAATAGAGTTGATCAACAGCACTTCATACTTAATTTAAGTAATGAAGTACAGTTAAATAAAGCATGTTATCAAATTGTTATCAAAACCCCACAACACGCAAAGAAGGCTCTCACGGTATAAACCTTGAAAGCCTTTTACTTTGGCGGAGAGAGTGGGATTCGAACCCACGGATAGTTTTACCCATCACACGATTTCCAGAGTTACGCTTCATTTATTATTTAAGATTATTTAGCTATATCTTTCATTATTCAAACCTTTTATTTAAGCCTCTCTTGGGGCTATTATTTATGTATTTGTTTACAAACACTTTTGTCATAATGGTTAGAAAATTTCTAAAAGTGTTAGAAGATTTGTTAGAAGGATTTAAGTAGATAATTGTATATAGTTTTCTGAAAAAGTATAGATATTATTGCAAGCCCTATTTATTTAATGGAGAGATTAAAAAACTTAATGTGGTTTACTTGTTTTCCTAGACTCAGATGTTTTAGGGATCACATAATGTCAGAAAACAGCTCTCTTGAATTGCCGAAAATAGCTCTATATAATGTCAATAAGTGACATTTGAAAGGGGTGAAACAAAGCATCAAAGTAGAGCCAACCCGTCCTG
>JAEWST010000109.1 GCA_023398105.1 Bacillota bacterium
ACTTGGCTGGCGACGGCCTGGGAAAGTAAGTCTCTGCCAGAATTATATTCCTCCTTAGCTCAGTCGGTAGAGCGCGTGACTGTTAATCACGATGTCGTTGGTTCAAGTCCAACAGGGGGAGCCAAAATCCAACTAATCAAGTGATTAGTTGGATTTTATTGTTATTGAAATTAATAAAGTATTTTAATTCAACTAAAGTCAATTAGATGTAATGAAATTTTTCTACAATCGAAAAATATCATTTTGAATCTAGGCGTTATAAAAAATACTAAAAAATACTAGAAATAGTGAAAAGAAGGCAATTTATAATACAACTTTATTGATTAATATGTATATTTTTGTTGAAGTGATAATAAATTGATAATATAATGTAGCTATAGACTATAAATTGTTGCATTGCAATATATTTGTTTTAAAGGATTTTTTGATAAAATGTAGAATATAAGAAATATAACGAGGCAAGAGACAGTATATAAATGATAATTATAATAAAGACTTTGATTATATGTAATTTAACTAATATATACTCGCAAAAAAATATATAATTGGGTGTGAATACTATTGATAAAAAAACCTAGAAAGCGTCTTGGTGACTTGCTTCTAGAAGTTGGAATGATTACACAGGAACAACTTGATGCAGCAATTGACTTTCAAAAGAAAACTGGTGAGAAATTAGGAAATGCTATTACAAAACTTGGCTATGCATCTGAAGATGACATTATACAAGTACTTGAGTTTCAGCTAGGAATCCCTCATGTTAAACTAGAAAAATATAATATAGAAAAATTAGCATGTTCGACTATACCAGAGAGTATTGCCAGACGATATGGGCTAATTCCTATTAAGAAAGATAAGGGCATTTTGACTGTTGCAATGAGTGACCCTTTAAATGTATTTGCTATAGACGATGTAAGAATATATTCAGGATTAGAAGTTCAGCCTGTAATTGCAAATAACGCTTCGGTAATTAAAGCAATTGACAAGTACTATGGTGCTGATAAAGCAATGAGGGCAGTTGAGGAGTTTAAAAAAGAACACTCAACGTTAAAAATTAATTCAGAAGTAGTTACTGATCAAAGTGAAGATGAGGTAAATAATTCACCAGCGGTTAAAGCTATAAATTCAATAATAGAGCAGGCTGTTAGAAGCAGAGCCAGTGATATACATATAGAACCTTTTGAGACATATATAAATATACGATACAGGATAGATGGTCAGTTAAGTGTAATTATGAGACCTGATATTGAAATTATGCCTGCAATATCGGCACGTATAAAGATAATAGGCGGAATGAACATTGCAGAGAAGCGACTTCCGCAGGATGGACGTATCAGTATTGAAGTTGATGACAGAGAATATGATCTTCGAGTATCTATACTGCCTACAATATATGGTGAAAAAATTGTTATTCGTATAGCAGACAAAAATGCATTTGTTCTGTCAAAAGAAGATCTTGGCTTTAATGAATATGAAATCAAGCAGTTTACAAATATGTTGCAGAATCCTCACGGCATTATATTAGTTACTGGACCAACTGGAAGTGGTAAGTCAACTACACTTTACAGTGCAATTAGTGAAATTAACAGGCAGGACATTAATATTGTTACAGTTGAAGATCCTGTTGAATGTATAATTGAGGGAGTAAATCAGGTACAAGTTAATACAAAGACAGGGATGACATTTGCTACAAGTTTAAGATCTATTTTGAGACAAGACCCCGATGTTATTATGATAGGTGAAATCAGAGATGCGGAAACTGCTGAGATAGCTGTTAGAGCCGCAATAACAGGTCATTTAGTACTTAGTACGATACATACAAATGATGCTCCTAGTTCGGTTTTAAGGCTAGTAGATATGGGAATTGAGCCTTATATGGTTTCATCATCAATGGTAGGAGTTATTGCTCAAAGATTGGTTAGGAGAATTTGTCCAAATTGTATTGAAACATATACTGCAACAAATGAGGAAATGGAAATTTTAAGATTAGAAGGAGAAAGACCTACTTTATCTAGAGGACGAGGCTGTCCGATGTGTACCTTTACAGGCTACAGAGGGCGACAGGGTGTTTATGAAGTTATAACAATTTCTAAAAAACACAAGGAAATGATAAATAACAGGTGCTCTGAGGGAGAGCTAAAGGATTATTCTATAGAAAATGGAATGCTTACATTAAGAGAAAACCTGATAAAAAAGGTGCTTGCTGGTGAAACAACTGTTAGTGAATTGGTAAAAACTGCATATTCAAATGATTGATGTTGTATTATCATGAGAAATTTAAATTAATTATGTTAAAAAATACAACAATATCAATGGTTTCATGGCGAAATATAACTCTAGAAATACGGGAAATAATTTTTTAATCGAAGAATATTTATTTTCAGTAAAAATGATTATATAAGATGTAATAGTGTTTGAGTATGACAGTATTTAACACAACATTTGGCGATTTAAATACTAGATAATTAGGAAATACTTTAAAATGTTATAAAATATGTTATTATGTATTTAAACGGGGGTATAAATGTTACTTGAAGAGTTGCTAAAGAAGGCTAGAGAAATAGGAGCTTCTGATTTACATATAACAGTTGGAGTTCCACCTACATACAGACAGAATGGAAGGCTGGTAACATTTGATGATTATAAATTACTTCCAGCTGATACAAAAGAACTAGTGCGTAACATGTTAAATGATGAACAGTGGAGTATATTTGAGGAAAATGGAGAATTGGACTTGTCTTTTTCCTTAGAGGGCATGGCAAGATTCAGGGCTAATGTTTACAAACAGAGAGGAACCTGTTGTGCTGCTATTAGAATGGTAAATACTACAATACCCTCTTTAGATGAACTTGGAATACCTGGAATTGTAAAAGAACTTGGAAAAAGAACTAAAGGACTGATATTGGTTACAGGACCAACAGGCAGTGGAAAGTCAACAACTCTGGCTTCCATGATAGATATGATAAACAAGGAGAGAGATTGTCATATCCTCACATTGGAAGACCCGATAGAATATCTGCATAAACATAATAAATCAATTGTTAATCAGAGAGAGATTGGAAATGATTCAAATTCTTATGCGGCAGCCCTTAGAGCTGCATTAAGAGAAGATCCAGATGTTATTCTGGTAGGTGAGATGAGGGATATTGAGACAATTGGAATAGCTGTTACAGCCGCTGAAACAGGGCATCTTGTACTTTCAACACTGCATACCATCGGTGCTGCAAATACAATTGACAGAATTATTGATGTTTTCCCACCTCATCAGCAACAGCAGATTCGAGTACAACTCTCATCAGTTATTCAAGGCGTTATCTCACAGCAGTTGCTTCCGAGAAAGGATATAGCAGGAAGGGTTGCGGCAATTGAGATAATGATTGCAAATCCAGCAATAAGAAACCTGATTCGAGAGGGTAAAACTCATCAAATTAACTCTCAAATACAGATGGGGTCAAGATTTTGTATGCAGACAATGGATTGCAGCATAGCGAATTTGTTCAAAAAAGGTATTATAAGCCAGGAAGAAGCATTAATACATGCAACTGATCAAGAAAATCTGATGCGATTTATGGGGTGATATGATTGGCTACATATAACTATAAGGCAAAGACTTCCACAGGCACAACAGTAACAGGAACTTTTGAAGCTGCTGACAAAAACATGGTAGTTGATTTGATTAAAGAAAAGGGGTATTTTCCGCTTTCCATTGAGGCAAAGAATGAAAAAGGTGTGGAAATAAACTTCAATTTCGCTAAAAAAATTAAACCAAAGGAATTGTCAGTTTTATGCCGTCAATTTCATACAATGCTAAATGCTGGCGTTACTGTTATAGGGTGTTTGGACATGCTAAAGCTGCAAACGGAGAATAAAACCCTCAAAGAGGCTATTTCATCGGTTTATGATGAGGTTCAGAAGGGAAGGACTTTATCAGAGTCAATGCAAGAATTTCCAAAGGTTTTCCCACCACTTATGGTAAGCATGGTTGAGGTTGGTGAGGTAGGAGGTACTCTTGAAGCGGTGCTTGAGAGGCTTGCAATACAGTATGAAAAGGATAACAAGATAAAATCAAAGGTATCAACAGCTATGGTTTATCCAGCAGTAATTGGATGTATAGCGTTAGTAATGGTAACCTTTATGCTTATATTTATAGTTCCTACCTTTGTAGGTATGATAGATTCCTCTGGTGGAGTATTACCTACACCTACAAAGATTTTGTTATATATCAGCGGACTTTTTACAAATCCAATTTTTATAGTTGGAGCAATAGTAGCAATAATTCTTATGAGGTTAGGCTTTAAGAAATTCAAAAGCACTGAGGGAGGCAAATTCATAATTGACAGCATTATTTACAAAATGCCTCTTGTTGGACCAAATGTAAAAAAGATATTGGCAGCAAGCTTTACAAGGACAATGAGTACATTGCTCAGCTCTGGAGTTTCACTAATACAATCACTTGAGGTTGTGGATAGGGTTGTTAACAATCAAGTGGTTTCCAGAGGACTTGTACAGGTTGGTGACGATATTAAGAGCGGTTCAAATCTGGCTGCACCTCTTGAGAGAATGGGAATTTTCCCGCTTATGGTTACGCAAATGATTAGTGTAGGCGAGGAAGCTGGTTCTCTTGATGCAATCATGGAAAAAGTGGCGGATTTCTATGATGAAGAAGTGGAGACATCAATAAGCAAGCTTTTAGCGATGTTGGAACCACTTATGATGATGGTACTTGCAGTTGTTGTAGGTTTCATGGTAATTGCCATGATTATGCCTACCTTTACCATGAATCAGGGTGTTGGTCAGTAAGATATATAATTATATTAAGGGGGAGTTTGTTGTGAGAAAGTTTTTTAGTAAGATGAAAAAGAACAAGAAGGGTTATACATTAACAGAGTTGATTGTAGTTGTGGCGATTCTTGGGGTTTTGGCGGCTATTGCAGTGCCATCGGTTATGAGTGCTATTGATTCATCAAAGAAACAAGCAGATATAACATCTATGAAGGCGATTGAGACAGCTGTTCAAGTGTGCTTAGCTGACGGAACATTGACAATGGGTCAAAAAACTGATGCATCAACTGGTGTTAAATATAGCTTAATTCAAGATGAAAATGGTGGAGAAGACGAAACTAAAATTTCAAATGCAGTAAAAGCAAAACTTAAGGGAAATGAATACCCTAAGCATGCTGCTGATAGTTCTATGCAATGGTCATTGGTTTTAAGATCTGGTCAGGTTGAAGAAGTAAGTGGTACAACTACATCTTCAGCAGGTCAATATACTGTATTAGACTAACATGCAAACACTTATCACACTCTACATCGCAGCTTTTGGTCTTGTAATTGGAAGTTTTTTGAATGTATGTATTTATCGAATACCTACAGGACAATCAATTATTAGTCCGCCGTCTCATTGTACGGGCTGCGATACTAGGCTGAAGGCTTTGGATTTAGTACCTGTTTTCAGTTGGATATTATTAAGAGGGAAATGCCGCTACTGTGGTGCGAGAGTCTCCGCCAGATATCCCATAGTTGAGGGCTTGACTTCATTAGTATTTGTTTTATTGTATTTCAGATTTTCAATATCAGTAGAGTTTTTAGTAGCTATAGTTTTATCTATCCTACTGATATGTGAGGCTTTTGTTGATTATGATTTAAAGATTATTCCGAATGAATTTGTAGTTGCAGGTATGCTCAGTGGTGCGGCTCTTTTTGTCTACAACTTGTTTTATCAAGTAGACATGTATGGCGATAGAGCTTGGTACAATCCGATAATAGGGATTGTTAGTGGGGCTGGGACCCTGCTTTTAGTAGCAGTTGTAGGTTCAGTGGTTTACAAGACCGATGCAATGGGTATGGGTGATGTCAAGCTATTGGCAGTTGTAGGACTGTTTCTTGGCTGGAGGCTGACGTTGGTTGCATTATTGTTATCAGTTTTATTAGCAGCTATAGTTAGTCTTGTTCTTATTTTAGTAAAAAAGGTTAATATTAAGTCAGAAGTTCCATTTGGACCTTTTATTGCAATAGGTACATTTATAGCAATGCTATATGGATGGAATATTATTGAATTTTATTTAGGTTTTATACCAGTATGAGTGAATTTAAACTTTAAAACAAAGTTTGAGCAAAATTGGTATAATTTCGAGTAACAGATATAAAAGCGGTTTTTGCAAGGATAAATGAATACATACTTTTTAAAACAACTTTGAGCAAAACAGTTCATTTTAGAGTAACAAAAACCGCAAAATAGATCGAAAATATAGTTAGTGTGAACATGGTGCATTTTCGAGCAACAAAAAACTGCAAGCAGTTTTTACCAGTATAAGCTGAGTTATAAAGCAAGATTTCAAATCAGAGAAGGTTCACCACAATAGTTACAACATTTTGTGCCTTGAAATGGTATAGAAAAATCGAAAATATAGTTAGTGCGAACATAGTGCATTTTCGAGTTTTTGTGCCTAAAGCGGACGGAGGTTATTATGTTTGAAAAAAAGCTAATTTCTTTGGACATAGGCAATAAAACCACTAAAATTGCTTATGGAAGTACCAATAAAAAGAATATTATTGTGGATGAATATGACATTATTGAGACACCAAAGGATTGCATAAATGATGGTATTATTTTAAATGCTGAATTACTTGCACAGACATTAATTGAGTCATTTAAGATTAATAAAATCAATAAAGCAGGTCTTGTTCTTAGTGTAACAGGAACAGGCGTTATTACCAGAGAAATCCAAATTCCTTTATCTACAGACAAAGAAATAAGTCAAATACTTGAATTTGAAGCACAGCAATACTTTCCAGTTGATTTGCAGAATTATACCACTGATTTTAAGCTGTTGGAAAATGTAACAGACAGCGAGGGTTCTCAATCCCGTGTGTTAATTGTTGCAGTTCCAAATAAACAAATTGAAGGCTATATTCAATTATCAAAGCTATTAAAACAGCAATTAATAGCAATAGATATACCAGCAAATTGCGTTATAAAGGGATTTTCATATAAAACAGAGCAGGTTTTTAATTCACAAGAAGAGTTTGCATTAGTTGATATAGGTTATTCTACATCAATGGTTTGTATTTTCCGAAATAATTATTTGAAATTTAATAGAATTCTATTAAATGGAAGTGCAGAAATTGATAGGAATATTGCAGATGAATTTAATCTTGAGGAGGATAAGGCTGAGCAGTTGAAATTAACTTATAGGGCTGTTTCTGATACACAATCGGAAGTGGCAGCTGCAAGTCAATCAGAAATAACTCCTGTAATTGAAAGAGGTATGGGGAATATCGTTGCAGATATTAGCAGGTTTATTGATTTTTCAAATTCAAGAGACAGTTCAAATCGTGTTCAAAGGATTTATATTTGCGGCGGAGGAAGCAAGCTTGCTGGAATATCTGAGTATTTTACAAACTACTTCAATTTGCCAGTTGAATTACTTCCTTTAGGGAATGAGATTGTTTATAGGGGAAAAAAGGGCAAAGAGTTGTTTGAGAAAGATTATATCAGATTAGTAAACGTAATCGGCGGCTTGGTTAGGAAGTAGGCTAAAAACTTTGAACGCAGATAGTTATTAATGGAGTGAGGGTAAATGAATATAAAAAGTAAAAAGGGCATGACGCTAGTTGAGGTTATAGCAACAGTAGCAATCATGGCAGTTATTATGATACCTATTTCACTCATATTCACTACTGCATACAGTAACTTTATAACGGAGTCCGACAAATCGATAGCACAGCAAAGTGCCAGAGCGGTATTGTATGGAAAGGGATTGTATGGCGACGGTTTGTTTTCGTATGGTGTTATGGGGGATTTACAGAGGAGTAATGCAGGTAAAGATAGGATAGTGGTTGATAGTCAGATTAATGGTAAGGGACGTATTCTATTAATTTATGATAAGGATGGTTTATTATATAAATACAGCTTTGAAAGTGCAACTCTAAAGCTTAAGTACCAGTATAGGGGTGCTGATGGTAATCTTGTAAAAGAAAAAGATTATTTTGAAAATGACTCTTCAGATAAAAAAGAAGTAAAAGTCCTTTACTTCAGTGTTGAGAAGAAAGATAAAGGTTCAGATATAGATGAAGATAACGACCCAGACACGCATACCTATATTGATACTGACTTAATCGAAGTCTATGTTGAAGTTGAATATGGAAAAAGCGGAAAAGTAGCACTGGGAAGCAGTTATAGAGTTCCGATAGAATAAATTGCAGTACTAATTTCTTATTAAGGTGGAGATGTATATTGAAGGACTTAAATCTAATACCTGCCAGTTATGTATTTGAAAAAAAGAATAAGTACAAGAAAGCATCCCTTTCTATTTTAATTATACTTATAGGGGTAGCTTTTGTATCAGCGTACATATTTCCAACGTTATATGAGTATAACCTTAAAAATGAGAAAGCCGATTTAATTGACCAAGTTGCAAAAACAAATAATTACGTTACTCAGGTAAAAGAATTTAATACTTTAAAACAGGCAGTTGAAGCTAGAGAGAAGGAAGGAACAGGGCTAGCTCAAAGGCAGTTTAGTTCTTTAGACATATTAACTGCAATAGAGTACGCTTCACCTGAAAACTTATTTGTACAAAAAATGGATATATCAGGTGATTCTGAAGCAGATGTAAAGGTTTCACTGAACTGTGTTGCTGAGAATGAGGAAACAATAGCATCCTTTATAAAAAATATTAAAGACGATGCATACTTTAAAAAAATTGGGATGTCAGCCATTTCAAAGGGACAGGAAAATAGTGGAAACACCTTTGATCTTGTATTAGAAGGCGTCAATAAGGATGATTTGACTAAATATTATGGATGGGATAATAGCTTTAGCATTGGATATATACCCGATTGGGTTATTAGCGAAGAGAAGGAAAACAAAGTTCTTTTATCTGCCAATAAGTCCTTGACAAATGGAAGCCCAGCTTCTGTAGAGGTTCTGCGAGAAAGTACACAACTTGAGGTTAAGGCTTTTGCTGATGAGAGACAAAGCGGGCTAAAGAGGACTTTAAACAATTATCAGCTTGCATATTCCTATCAAACAAAAAATTCAAAGATAGACGCAATTAAGACAGTTTATAGCTATGAGGATAATAATATAAAATACACATGTTCAGAGCTTTGTGTCGTTAAGGATGGTAAGTGCTATATTGTTACATACAAATGTGATTCAGTTAGCTTTACAAATACAGAACAGATTATAAATAGGATAATAAAATCTTTTAATATTAATTAAATATCTAGGATGTGATTTTATGAAAATGACGGAACGTGATAAGAAGTTATTAATTGGATTAGGAATTTTTATATTTGTTGTTGTATTTGTCAGGTTTTTGTTTCTTCCAAAGATATCTAGTATTAAGGCTATCAATGAGGAGATTAATACATTAAACAATACATATACTGTCAATGCTTCATATAAGGCTAGAGCTGAAAATATCGACAGTGATATAAAGATATTGTCGGCAAAGCTTACCGATTTAAGGTCGGTTTATCCTCCAAAGATTGATATATCTGAGTTGGTAATTATAATTAAAAATCTTAGCAAGGATTCAAAGCTTGAATTTAAATCAATTGGCTTTGAGAATTACAAGGCAGTTAGTAATGAAGAAAATTCAGGTTCTACAACAAATACAGCAACGGAAACTGCTAGTGAAGCTGGAGGACAGGAAACAGCTATTGTTGCTGATGGTTCCAATAGCCAACTTGACTCACAGTCTGAGGCAAATAGTGCAGCTAGTGCTAAAATCAAAAACTATTTTTACTTATGGGGGCTAGAATCCCAAGGTGCAAATAGTAAAGATGATATTGAAATACCAGATGGAAAGCCCTATAGCGTATCTGTAAAAGTAGAGGCTGAAGGAACAATTGAACAGATAAAATCCTTCTTAGCAAACCTTAATAAATTAGGCACAAAGGCTTACTGCAATTCAGTCAGTATTTCTGGTGCTGCAAGTGGAAATAGTGAGGACACTGATGGCAATTTAAAGCTATCTGCCTCAATTACCTTCTATGGCATAATGGACAGTGCTACAGCTGGTTATAATTTGCTTCCTGATGGGAAATGGACACCTATAGCACCAGCAGAAAACAAAACAAATCTTTTTAAGGAATATAGTGGCTTTGACTCGGTAGGTACTGCTGATGTTTCATTGAATAGTGATACTAAAAATGATACAGTATCTGAAATAGGTTCATATGATTTCTCAATTGTTGCGTCTGCTTATGGTGGAGGACTTGCACCAAGTGTATCTATTTCTTGTGAAAATCCTAAAAATAATACAAACTATTCAAGACCAGTTGTATATGGAGATAATAAGGGTATTGAGAATGCTGAGATATTTATAGAGGAAAATGCGGGAAGGTTTTTCTGTAAGTTTAAAACAGACCATGAAGCTTATCCAGACAATGGATACTCAGAGACCTTTGAGTTTGTTCCTAATGGTAAGAATTTAAGACTAGTAATATTGTCTTCTAAAAGATATAGTGATGATGATAGGGCAGGAATTAACTTAAATATAATTAATAATACAAAGAGAACCTTTAATTATTTAATAAAATATGAAGATGAAAAGTCGCCAAGAGTAAAAATTGGAAAGACAACTGGAAGTGTAAGAAATGAAAAATAAATTGGGAATAATAAAAACTGAAAAGGGAGCAACCTTTGTTGAAATCATGCTGGCAGTGGTAATACTGGCTATTATTGCTGTGCCTCTACTTAGTACGGTTATAGCTTCAGTAAGAAATAATGCTACAGCCAAGGAAAAGACAGAGGCAATTGCGCTGGCTGAAATGGCTATGGGTAATATTAAGGCTCAAACCAGTTTATCAATAACTACGCCGCCAGCTATATATGCTGATTTGTCTAGTGGTGCATTTGAGGTTTCTTATACTGTAACTAGTAAAGGTGAACAAAAGGTTTCTCAAAATACTCAAACCCAGTTTACATATGATACTAGCACTGTTCAAAATGCTGATTTTGAGCTTGCTGTAGATCAGACAAGGCTTGATAGTGACAGTGAAGTGGATATTGCTGTTAAATATAAATATAATGGTGTAGATGAAGTTTATTCTATTAACAAAATAAAAACTATAAGTGATATACCAGAATTAAAAATAGAAAAAGTGGGGAAAGATTATCAATTTACGTTTTTAAGGGGTAATGATATTATTACTCACAATTTCGAACCTAAAAAACATGATGATATCAATAACACTAATGAAATATCAATAAGGACAACCTATGAAGGTAGTGCAACGGGAACTGCCATACCGCTAAGAATTAATACAATTGATAATTCTTCTCCACTGGACAGTTTGACTATTTATTTGGTTGATAGTTCCTTTGATAAACCAAGTGTGAGATTTATTAATAAAGGAGCGGCTAAGGAATTTAATCTTGCATATATAACGAGTGATGTATTTGACTATACTAGTGCTATCAATGAGCTTTTCGAAGTAACCGTCATAATTAAGAAAAAATCAAATAATACAGAAATATATAGAGTATCATCATATGTCAAAAAATAATAGGTGATGTATATGTGGATGGGAAAACAACTAAAAAAGAATAATGGTTCAGCACTTACTATAGTGCTTTTTATGCTGTTTTTGTTATCAGTAATGTCAATTGCGGTAATAGCATTAACAGGTTCTGAATTGAGCATGAGTGTAATGACATCTGACAGAAGTAAAGCTATGCAGTATGCACAAGCAGGTGCTGAAAAGGCTGCTCAGATTATTGACGCAAAGGTAGCTCAGGCACAAGAGGACGCAAGGGCAAAGTCAGCCGAAATAATTCATTTAAGGATACAAAATTTCAAAGCGATTGACCCATATGCTAAAAAACCTGTGGAGATAACTCCACCATTTGTAGGAGTAATAGATAATTCAGATATCAATGATTTAAAAATATTAAATCAAGTAAAACTAAATGAAATATATGAAAATGAATTTAGGTATAAGTTTAACATAGAAATAGAAAAGCAATTCAAAGATAAGCAATTAGACCCAATCAATGGTTTCGCTTTACCTGGCGGAACTGTTGAGAAATACGGTAGTTATACATGTAGTAATTTTCCACCTCAACAGAGTAATGAAGAGATAGAAAGAGATTTATTTCCATTACAGCCAAGTTATAAGCCATTTAATTTAATAAAAATTATATCTACTGGAGAGTATACATCACCAGCAACGGGTTCTACATACAAAAGAAGCTTAACTGCAGAGTTTGAAATTCTATTTGACCAAAAACAGCTTGGTTATATGACTAAGGTAAGAGTAAATAAAAATGATAAATACCCATCAATATTATCTGATAAAGCACTTATAGCCCAGAAGAATATTTTATCTATTGGTGGCGTTGTTAATGTAATTGGAGATGTAGTAAGCTGCGGAACAGTACCAAAAGCTGTTGTGGATGTTAAAGTAACAGAGAATGGAACAACGAAAAATAAAGATAGAGAGGTAATTGACTACTATGCAGACAGCTATGCTTTTGGTGGAATTATTGCAGGAATGATTTCTGATAATTGGAATAGTGTAGATTGGGCAAAAGAAATTAAAACTGAATTAGACGACAATAGCGGATTATTTGCTAACAAGATTATTGAAAATAATGTTTTATATCCTGATATAAATTCTCTGTTTAAAAATAATAGAGGTTCTTTTGACGTTGATGGAAACGTCAGTACTTTATCCTATTTGCATACTCTATACAGTTCTAATGGGGGGAGTCCTGATATAAAAGTTAACGGTAATGCATTTGCCAGAAGTGCAGTGGTCGAAAGTCAGGCAAATTATTCGGAGATTTTCTTGCAAAACCTATATACCTATGATGATTTAAGAATTAACTCAAATAATTCAAAAGTGACAATAGGGGGTCAGGGTGGAGAAGGAAAGCTGGTAGGTCTCACTAAAAATGATATTTTTGTTAAAGAAAAATTGTCTAGTGCCGTTATTGTAGCAGGAGATTCCAGCTTGGATATAAAGGGCAGTGTTTATATTGGCGGAAGTTCGGCTTATAATGATTACTATAATTCTAATGGCAAGTTTATTTCGGGAGTATCAATACAAAAGTCAGATGATAGACCTGCGGCTGCTTTTGAAAAGGATGCTAACAGTACACATAATAACGACAATAAATTTTATATATATAATTCAAATGGTACATATAGTTACATTTCACAGAGTGATATTGATTGGGTTTATTATAAAGATCCTTACAATAAAAGTGTTGAAATGATGGATGGTAGAAAAAAACCTACAAACGATATATTTACTATTATAGAAAGAGCTATGCATTTAAAGAATATATGGAATTTATGGAATGATGATGTGGAGTATGCTTCTTATTTCAATACAGGTGATATAACAATAACAGAGGCTTCAACTGGTAGGTTAAAAGGTTTTTGCTATGGTGGTGTAGCGGCAAATAATACTTTCTATGGGCCTTACAATGGATTTACAGAAAAAGAAAAAGGATATGACGATCAAGAAAAAGATGGAAAACTAGAATATGCACGATTAATGGATTTATTTATTGAAGATCCAAGTAATGAAGTATATTTAAATGTACCTAATTATTCTGATCCAACTAAAAAGCTTAGGAATCTTTCTGATAATGTCAATAACATTATATTTACTACAAGTAATTCTTATAGTGATTCTGACAATAATTTCATGTATTATGGCAATGGAAATGTTGTATTATCAAATAGCAGTATAACTGATTGTACTACTGACGGTACAAAAGAATTCGCTCCTGGTAGTGGAAGCGGCATAGTGTATGCCATAGGTGATATATACGTTAAGGATGGCACTACTTTTAATGGAATACTGATAGCAGAGGGAAATATAGTGTTTTTTGGCAGTGCTAATATAACATATGACAAAACTGTAATCGATAACTTAATAACAAATGGAGACGCCAATATAGGAAGATTCTTTAAGCATACTGCAACTGATGTTATTATGAATGATGATAATGCAATAATACAGACAATTAATAAGAATAATGTTAAATATATAAAAGTAGTTAGCTGGAAAGAAACTAATAATTAGGATTTGCCGAAAAACAGGCAAGGTGTCGCATTTAGCATACTATGAACCATGGAAGGTGAATTTGTAGGACTGCTAAAATACTGAGAATAAACAAATGATAGTTCTTGCAATTACTAATTAATTTAAGCATTGTTAGCTTACCAACTTGAGTTATTTCTTGCAATAATTTTGGCAACAAATTATTGGTGTGCTTTAACACCTATAGACTGGGTTAATAATCTATACTAAGTGGATGAACAGTAGATAGAAAAGCATTTGAATAGTTTTTTTAACCTATAGCAATTGATTTTTTGAAGGCTTTGCAATATAATTGAATTATAGGTAAAGCTAGTTAAATTAGCAGAGTTTGACATTGTAGAACCAACTACGAAGTCTAGAAATTGTATTTTTGTTAAGTTAATTACTAATTATAGACTTTGAATAACTCAAAATATATAAATATGTAAATATACTGCAACTTTTATTTTTGAAAAAACAAGGTAAATTCTAGTTTTATGATTACTTTGAAATATTGATTATGCTAAATATTTCTAAAAGCTTGCTTTTACAACTCAGACAATCAAACTTACAAAATTTAAGAAGTCTACTGTTACTTAATTCATTAATTAAGGCTTTCAGCACATTACATACGTACTAATATTTATATGATAAAAAATTGTGATTTATTGAGGGGATGATGGACATGCTAAAAAAAATGGTTTCTTTTATACTGACATTTTTGATAATATTCTATATTGCTATTCCTACATATGCTGATGATACTAGTTTGGTAAGCTGTTATGTCAATGATGAAGGCAAAGTAACGATAGAATGGGAATCAGCTAAATCAATCACTGAACTTAGAATTTCTAGGTCAGGTGATATATTCAAGAGTTTTACTCTCGGTATTCCTCATAAGGGTAATTACACTTTTACAGAAACTGAAGCTGGCAGTTATACCTATAAGGTAGTATTGTTTGGCGAAAATAATAAAGTGCTTGCAAGCAGTGATGACTGTTCTGTTATAGGTAATGGCAAGCCAACGATATGGTTAGACTTTATAAACGCAGAATCAGGAAAAACAAAGACTGAAAGGATAAGAAACTGGGTTAATATAAAGAATCTAGGAACTTCTGACTTGAAACTTAGCGAATTAATGATTAGATATTTCTATACTATTGATGGTGAGCCAACTATAGTAAAGGATACATATGTAAATAATGGTCAGCAAAAGGCTGAAGAGTCTGATGGCAAAATAAATCCTATAGAAACTTTTGACGAATACCCTCTTGGAAGAAAGAATATTCAGGTTAAAGAATCAATCAGAATGAACTTTATTAAAATTCCTTTTAATGTGACAAATGAAGA
The DNA here is from genome assembly GCA_023398105.1 of Bacillota bacterium. Lineage (GTDB taxonomy): Bacteria > Bacillota > Clostridia > Acetivibrionales > DSM-1351 > Ruminiclostridium. The sequence goes on from JAEWST010000109.1 coordinate 15,397, forward strand.
TAATACAATAGTGGCTGATTATGTATGCGAAACATATTTTGAGGGGACAACTGAAATACTAAACAGTGGTTATTTCTTAAAGCTTCAGCCTGCTTTTGACAAAAAGAACTTAACAAATCCAGAATATGGATCCATACGGGATTATGATTTGACAAATGACTTTTCTTTTAATAATAATAAAAACATTGCAGTTTACTACGGGGATAAAAAAATTTGGGGGCTTGATCCTACTATTATTGCACCTAGAAACTTAAAAGGAGAATACATAAATTTTAGAATAGAGCTGGATTGGGAGGATTCCCCTGGGGCTAGTGGATATACTGTATATAGAAGTGAGAGTATAGACGGTATATTTGAAAAGAAAGCAGTAAATATTCAGCAATCAAATTATACTGATACTGATGTTGAAAAGCCGAATCAAACCGTTGGGAAAATATACTATTATAAGGTAGTTGCTAATTACAATAAATTAGTAAGTGATGATTCAAATATAGTAGGGGTGGAAGTTTCTGAATTAAAAGCACCTGCTAATTTGACTGCAAGTGTTATTGATAATAAAAATGTTAGACTAGAGTGGGATGCATCTGTAGGAGCAACAAAATATAATGTTTATAGAAGCGATAGTGAAAATGGAGTTTACTTAAAAATAAAATCAGACGTAACAGAAAATAATTTTATTGATCATATTGATGAGCAACAGCCTCTAAAGAAAACCTATTATTACAAGGTTAAAGCTATTGTTGAGTATAATGGAGCTACAATAGAGAGTGATTTCTCTAATTTTGCAGATGCTACAGTAATAAACCTACCAATTCCTAAAGATTTAACTGCGAAGGTAGTCAATACTAAAGATGTTGAGCTTGAATGGACTAAAGCAGGAGGAGCAACAGGATATACTATTTTTAGAAGTGATAGCGAAGATGGGAGTTACGAACCAATAAAAACAGTTTCAGATGTCAATACTTATGTGGATAAAAGCATTACATTAATAAATGATTTAAAAGATTACTATTATAAGGTTTCTGCTATATACAATATTGATGATTCTATTATTCCTAGTGATAAATCAGATAGTGCTCCTGTAACTATGCCTAGAAAGAAACTGGAGGCACCTAAAAATTTAAAGGCTACTCAGTATCAGGGTACAAAAGTATTATTGGACTGGACTCCTTCTGCAGGAGCTAAAAAATATATCATATACAGAAGTGAACATAAAGATACAGGTTTTATACCAATAGCTACTATTGACGCAATTGATGCTGATGGAAATCCAGTATTTTTATACGTCGACATAGATGTTCCAAAAGTTACAGATAGTGTTGGTAAGAATTTCTATTATAAAATGGTTGCTACTTATGATGATGAAAATGACCAAAGCGAAGATTCAGACGTAGCAGAAGTAATGATTACAGTGTATATTGGAGGAAGTAATGATTATTTTGATTGGTTTTGCCGTGTTATAAGCAGTAAAGGAAAGTCAGATTTCGTTTTAGGAACATACATACCTGTTTCATTTACAGTAACTATAAATAAGGATGTTGATTACCTAAATCTCGTTTTGGATGAGAAGTTGATAAATCCCCAAAATGATAACAAGAATAAGAATAATTTCAATCTTAATACATCTATAGTATCGCTTAAAAATGGAAGTGATAAAAAGTTAATAAAAACTACAATAACTAATTCATTCTTAACAGATTTTATTATTGATTGGTATGTCAGTATACCTGTTGTAATAAAGCCAGAAGATACTGCACAGAATATATTTATTAATAGAAAGTTTAAACAAGGTGATGTTATTTATCTTGAATTTGCTATAAAGTCATCTGCTAATGAAAAAGTAATTGGTGATGGCATTGAAAAATATTATGGGGATAAATATGATTTGAGTTTTGAAATGGAAGCAAAAGATACATTAACTGGTGAAGAAATAACAAAAAGTGCTGCTAGTTCTGATGGAACTCGACTAAACATCAAAATTCTAGAACCAAACAAATTGCAATAACCATTAATTCTTAGCTTAAGTTTAAATTGCAACTCAAAATATTAATAAAATTATTAAATAAATAAAAAGGTTCATTTCAGCGATATTAGCTGTCATGAGCCTTTTTGAATTTTAATTGTGATTGATTTTTTTATGTTCATTATGTATAATACACTAAGGTATTGACTGTATGTTTTTATTGCCTATTTTGGTTATAATGACTTATTTTAAATGTACATATATTTGAAGTTGAGTCTTATACTAATGAAGAATAATAATTAATTTTTAGGATGAGGTACTTATGAATAATAAACCCAAAATTGCTATTATAGTTGCAACTGTCTTTTCTATTTTATTTTTATCAGCATGTTCGTCTCCTATTGGTGGTAATAAGACTGGTGAGCCTGCTGATATAAACGCAACACCATCTGCCCAAACACAGCAGGCAAAAGACACTAGTGCCTCAAATTCAGTAGCTGAACAATCCGTTTCGTCAAAGGTAGATGAAGCAAATAGTACATCAGAGGCGGCAAATTCTACTGGTCAAGCGGCAAATACCACAGAAGATGGACAGAAACCTCAGCCAACAAATGGTTTACAGCTATCTCCAAGTATTAAGGATATCAAGGTTAAGGCAGTTTATCTAACTGGACCTTCTGGCGGTTCAACTACTAAAGTTGATAAGATCATAGAATTGGCAAAGACAACTGAATTAAATACTGTTGTACTTGATGTTAAAGAGGATGGCTCTCTTAATTATCAGACTAATTTGGATATAGTTAAAAAATATGGTGATGAAACTAAGTACTATAATCCTGAAGAACTTGTAAAGAAATTCCATGATAACGGAATTTATGTCATTGGACGTATTGTTACTTTTAGGGATAGAACATTAGCTAAAAAAAGAGCTGATTTAGGTATTAAGACACCAAAAGGAACTCTATGGCTGGAAAATGGAAGAGATCCTTGGACTAATCCATATAGTGAAGAGGTTTGGGATTATAATATAGCTATTGCAAAAGAGGCAGTTTCAAAGGGCTTTGATGAGATTCAATTTGACTATGTCAGATTTCCTACAGGTAGAAAAAACGATTTTGATTATGGAACAAATATACCTGTTAAGTCACAGGCTATAAATGGTTTTCTTGCAAAAGCGGAAAAGGAAATTCATCAAGAATTGGGAGTGCCAGTTTCTGCAGATGTTTTTGCAATAATAATTGAAAGTAAAAGTGATGGAAATAATATCGGGCAGATTATTGAGGAAGTAGGTAAGGATGTGTATTGCATTTGTCCAATGATTTACCCATCACATTATGCAAATGCTTCTAAAGGAGTTATGGGCAATGGAGTTGGACAGGTTATCAATGGTATACCCTTTACAAAACCTGATTTAGAGCCATATAAGGTCATGTATAATGCATTGATGGCAGGGAAGAAAAAGATAGCAGAAGTTCCAAATTATAAGGCAAAGGTAAGACCATATATTCAAGCTTTTACAGCTAAATATCTTCCAAATGGCTATTATCAAACCTATGGGGCAAAGCAGATTCGTGAACAAATTTCCGCAGTTTATGATGCAGGCTATGAAGAATGGATACTTTGGGATGCAGGAAATAAGTATCAAGAGTCATATTTTGAGAAGAAATAAACTGTTAGAAATATTAAGTTTAAATTTAAATGGGGGATAGCATTTACTAAAATGTTATCCTTTTTTTTCGAAAGTAACAATTTTGATGAACAACAAACCCTTGATAATTCTACCGCACCAATAGATCATTAAGTGTGAAAGTTGATATAGTAACTAAATAATATATATTGATTGGAAACTAAATAAGTGATACAATATATTGTGCCGACGAAGTCAAAGAATACTAAATGTTGTTGTTTTTCGTTAAAGAAAACAGGGCTTTTTGTTGTTTTATAATGTAAAAAACCATTGAAAATTGTAGTTTAACAATGTGTAAGTTATACATACAATAGATACATTTAAATAAAAACTACTAGTTATTTGAGAGGAGATATGCAAATGAAGCTTTCTGAAAATGCCATTAAAGTATTGGAAAAAAGATATTTATCAAGGGATGAGGATGGCAATTTACTTGAGGACTGTGAGGGTATGTTCAGACGTGTAGCAAAGGCTGTTGCATTAGCAGATGCAAACTTTACTGACGAAAATGGACTGGCTCAAATTGAACAAGAATTTTTTGATATGATGGCAGATCTAGAGTTTCTACCTAATTCACCAACACTTATGAATGCTGGAAGACCTCTTGGGCAATTAAGTGCGTGTTTCGTATTACCTATTGAAGATACTATGGAGGGGATTTTTGAAGCCATCAAAAATGCTGCTCTAATACATAAAAGTGGAGGCGGTACAGGTTTTAGCTTTTCAAGATTAAGACCAAAGGGTGCAACAGTAAATTCCACAGGTGGGGTTGCCAGTGGTCCAATTAGTTTTATGAAGGTTTTTAATGCTGCTACTGAAGCAGTTAAGCAAGGCGGTACCCGTCGTGGTGCTAATATGGGTATTCTTAGAATTGACCACCCTGATATACTTGATTTTATATCCTGCAAAAAAGATAATTCAGAGATTACAAATTTCAACTTAAGTGTTGGCATAACCGAAGAGTTTATGAAGGCAGTTGAATATAATTTGGATTATGAACTTATGGATCCAAAGACCAAAGAGCCAGTTGGCAAATTAAACGCTAAAAGTGTATTTAATACAATAGTTGAAATGGCTTGGAAAAATGGTGAACCTGGAATTATTTTTTTAGATAGATTAAATAAAGATAATGTTGTACCAAAGCTGGGCGAAATTGAGAGCACCAATCCATGCGGTGAGCAGCCATTATTGCCCTTTGAGGCATGTAATTTAGGCTCAATTAACTTATATAATATGCTCAGCGAAGATGGAAGTCAGTTGGATTATGATAAACTGGCAGCCACAGTTAAAAAGGCAGTACATTTCCTTGACAATGTTATTGAAGTCAACAAATATCCATTGCCTGAGATTGATAAAATGACAAGAGGCACAAGAAAAATTGGCTTGGGAATAATGGGCTGGGCTGATATGCTGTGTTCTATTGGAATTCCATATAATTCACAAAAGGCAATAGACTTGGCAGACAAGGTTATGAGCTTTATACAGGAAATTGCACAAAAGGCTTCCCTAGAGTTAGCTGAGCAAAAGGGTGTATTCCCTTATTATGAGGACAGTATTTTTGCTGGCAAGGGTTTAAAGCTTAGAAATGCCACTGTTACAACTATTGCTCCAACAGGAACCTTGAGTTTAATTGCTGGAGTTTCAAGCGGTATCGAACCAATATTTGCTATCTCATATATCAGAAATGTTATGGACAATAACGAATTGATTGAGGTAAATAAAGTTTTCAAGGATGCTGCATTAAAAGAAAATTTCTATTCTGATGACTTAATGAGAAAAATAGCTAAGGTTGGTACTGTTAAGGGATTGACTGAGGTTCCAGAAAAGGTTCAGAACATATTTGTTACTGCCCATGATGTACTACCTGAATGGCATGTCAAAATGCAAGCAGCTTTTCAGAGGCATACTGATAATGCTGTTTCAAAGACTGTTAATTTGGGACATGATGCTACAACTGATGATGTTAGAGAAGTATTTGTTCTTGCTTATAAGACCCACTGCAAGGGTGTAACTATTTATAGAGATGGAAGTCGTGATTTTCAGGTGCTGAATATTGGCAAGGTTAAGGGCAAGGAGACTGAAGCAAATAAACCGTTGCCAGCAGGTGAGAATGTTTATTGCGATTCATGCAGTGAAAACAATGATGAAATAATTTTAGGAAAAATCTCGGGAATTGAACCAAGACCAAGACCTGATATTACAACTGGTTTTACTGAAAAGGTTAAAATAGGCTGTGGAAATCTATATATTACAGTTAACTACGATGATAATGGTATTTGCGAGGTGTTTACTAACACTGGACGTGCAGGAGGTTGTCCTTCACAGTCAGAGGCTACCAGCAGATTAATTTCTGTGGCACTTCGTTCAGGAATGGATGCCAAATCTATAGTTGAGCAACTAAAGGGAATCAGGTGTCCATCTACAATTCGTCAAAAGGGACTAAAAGTATTGTCTTGTCCTGATGCAATAGGCAGACTGATTGAGAAGGTTGCTAAAATTCAAAATGGTAAGGATGAAGAAGCACTGACAGAAGAGGTTATTTCAGAGTACAGTCTGCTACAAAGACCAACGGCAAGAACAGTATCTGATGATGAGGACAAGCTGGAAGGTGAAGAGCAATATTCTGTAAGTACAATGCGAGAAGATGATACAAATGTAGACAAGAATATTGCTGGATTAGACGCAGTGGGAACATGCCCTGAATGTGGCAAACCTGTTGAACATGAAGGCGGCTGTATGATATGTAGATATTGTGGGTTTAGTAAGTGTGGGTAATTCCTTCTTATATTCAAATTAGTTTGTGCAGGTTGCAAGGAAGTTATGCATAGTTAATAGAAAAAATATAAAATACAGAAACGCTTGATTGATAGGTGTTTCTGTATTTTAGTTGTATTAAATTAATTGAATACCAGCGATTAAGAAAGGATTGTCACTAATACCTTTAGGTAATAAACAATTTGAGTTCTGTGAAGTATATTGATATATTCTTGACTGCATTAAATGCATATGTTATATCTAAATGGTAATAAATTTAAAATAGGAGGGATTATGAAAAGAAGTTTATTGTTTTTATTGATAATTGTAATTAAATAGTTACTAAGATAGAATAGTTATATGAAATTATTAAGATGCATTATAACGAGGCAAGGAAATGTCCCCCACTTCTATAAGTGGCGGGTAAAGAATGGATAAAAGATTTAAGTTTGGTATTGTAGTCGGTGATTCTGAAGAAGAGTTTTTCTATAATGATTCATGGTAATCCACAATATAAATCAAAGGATGGGTGTTGGAGATATACTTACGAAGGGGCGGACGATTTTACTGTTCCCTCTGTAACAGTATCTAATGAAAGTGTTTATGGTTAATATTTTAAGGAGCATAATATGTTTTTTATAATTTCAAGAATTATATACAGATTTTTGGCTCGAATAGTTTATAAAATAGAAATAGAAGGCATTGAAAATGTCCCGAAAACGGGTAAACTGATAATGTGCTCAAACCATAAAACTAATATGGATCCGCTTTTTCTCATGGCTTTTTTTCCACGTCAACCATTATTTATGGGTAAAGCTGAAGCCTTTAAAAATCCTGTCATAGGATATTTGCTAAGGTGTTTGGGAGCATTTCCTGTTTCGAGAGGCACAGGAGATCGAAATGCCATAGAAACTGCACTGGAAATACTCGGGGAGGAAAAAGTTCTGGCTATGTTTCCCGAGGGAACGAGAGTAAAAAATGGTGAGAGAGTAGCCGCTAAAAAGGGAGTTGGTATAATGGCTACTACCGCAGATGCACCTGTTATACCTGTTTATTTATCAAGTGACTTTAAGCTATTTTCAAAGGTTAAATTAAAAATTGGAAAACCTATCTATATAAGCAAAGCAGATTATGATTCACTTGATAGAGATGAATATTATAAAATAAGTAATGAAATTCTTGATAAAATATATATGCTGAATAAGCAGTCAGTTTAATTCTTTATAGTTGATAACTCACTCGTTGAAAAATGCAAGTGTAGCAGAGATAGCGGATTCTTAAAATTCCGCAAGAAAGTATTGATTCAAGAGTTTATTTCATTTATAAAGGCAAACGATATTCGCTTTATAAATAAGTAATAGCTTTTGTCAATTATTTTTAGTCGACAACTTCAATATTTATGCAATGATTGTATGGATATTGTAAAAAGCATAACAAAAATATCCACATTAATTCCGTCGGGTTTCGGTATGAGATGGATAAATGAGGAAACGCCTAGCACTAAGAGTATGTTGAAAATATTAACAAGAATATTATGTAATATATTATATCTAAATTCCACGCATATTATAAATTAGCTTTACTGGAAACTATTTTACGAAGAATATAGCCTTTTATTTGAACATTTTATCATTCGCATTGCCACATTTCAATATTTTTCGATAAATGATTATATCCCCAAAGTCAATTACTATCGACTAAAGCTGCTAGAAGTCATAAAACAAATTTGCATTATTCGCCTAAAAAACGATATCTTATCAAGCGAATCCGTGAACTGTAATTGACTTTAGTCACGATGCCCTAGTAAGTTACTGTCAAAATCCCACTCAACTTTATACTTAAATGGTGGGGGTGGAATTTGACAAATTAATACTTATGTATAATAAAATACATAAAAGCCCCAACAATTTTAGTATAATAGAATTGTCCAGAAACTACTATTATCAATAAATTGAGGCACTTTTATGAATTTTATTATATCAAACTCAAACTTCGCAGTTGAATATACTGCTTAAAAACTAGTAAAATTAGTGTGGTAAAACCATTGATAATTCTACCGCACCAATAGATTTTTATGTGCAAAGTTTGAGTAACAAATACTACAAGTGCTGAACATGTTATTTCTTTATAAATTAATGCTTTTACTGATTTTTCAATATATAAGCTTTGGTGTTGTTACGGATTCCAGAGATAAGTAATCACTCATCATATAGTCCAAACAATTTCAATAGCTTTTGCCAGAAGCTCAGCTTTACGGGTTTGGCTTCTGCTGACTTAGAAATCTCAGGTATAGATATTGAATCTGTTTTCAGAACAAACTGGACTGCCGAAACATTGGTGTTTTTATCTGACACAAAGGATACTACCTTATCACCGTTACCTGAAATGCCGCCAATTAATTCGTCGATTTTATTGTCTATTTCTGAACCCATGCCTGATGTACCAGCTTTTAGCTTTTTTGTTCCAGCTTTATATGAAGAAAGTCCATCTCGTATTTGCTTAATGGCTGCATTCAGCTCTGCTACAGCTGTATAGAGTTCATTTGCAGAGGTTGCTATTAGGGAAGAGGAACCTTTAAATTCAGCTGTACCCTTTGCTAAATCCGATGCACCAGCACCAAGCTGTGCTACACCGTACAGATAACCCTTTAAGCCTTGGGTAAACTGTACTGTGCCGTCAAGCTGCTTTTTAACAGCTTCAAGGTTGGGAATGGAGGATAATACTGTGCTGTAGTTTTCAGGTGTTAGAGTGGGAAGTCCCAGCTGCATTCCACTAAGTTGTGCATTTACCGAGTCAAAGGTTGCCTTTTGTATTGCAAGAGCACCATTAAGTAACAAGTCATTCTGCTTTGTTATTTCATTAAAACCGTCTTTCAGTGCTACTGCTCCTGTATTCAGCTTATCAGCTCCGCTTGAAAGTTGCCCAAGTCCGCCTGTAAAAGCTTTCATCCCATCAGTGTACTTTTGCATTCCGCTAGACAATTGATTCAGTCCGCTCAGTAATTCGGCAGCACCGCTATCAAGACCTTTAATGGCATCTGCTAGCTCTGAAATCTGACCTGTAAACTCTGAACTGTCAAAGGTCATGCCCAGAGTCATTTTAATTCCATTAACTGAGATGGCATCCATTTCAAAATCCTTAACAGCTGCTGTTACCTTAATATCAATATCGTTACCTGGTAAAACCGTATAAGTAAGTTGCTTTTTGCCTGCCGCCTCAGCAAAGGTGGCATTTTCTGCCTGAATATTGGAGCATAGCTTATTGTCAAGCAAAAGGGCAATTTGAAGTGCATAGTTATTAAAGAAGGTACTATTTATTTTAGTATTTGGTTTTACCGACATTGTAATTGTTAATTTACCACTTTTTCCAGCAAGTGAAGTGCCTGATATTTCATTTCCGTCTAAAAAATATTTTACTGAAATATTCCATGGCAGTTCTTTATTATCCAGAGTTCCTTGATAGTAGAATTTTTCAGCTGTGGTATTCACAGTTATTTGACTGTCCTTCTGATTTATTTTTTCAGAGGAAGTCAAATTGCGAATATCAGAATAATTGCCATAATCAGTTATAGCACCGCCGTTAAATATATTGACAACATAGAGGTCTTTAATGCTTCCGTCTAGGTCAAGGATGCCATAGACTACTTCTTCCTTTTGTGAAGGAGTATCTATTGCTGCTGCTGGTATAACTGACACAAAGAGTAAGGCAAAGGCTAATGCAAAGGACAATACCTTTTTAATTATTGGTTGTATTGCAAGTTTATTTTTCAAGTTAATCACACTCCTAAAATTGTTTAATTCTTTACTGCGTTGGTTCTTTTTTGGAAAAATTTATCCAATAATATTAGTAGGGCAGGCAATACACATGCTACCATAGTTAATGAAAGCAGAGTTCCTCTGCCCAGAAGAGTCCCCAGTTCAGAGATAATTGGGTTGCTTGTAGTAAATGCTAATGTAAAACCAGCAGAAGCAAGAATTACGGCAGATGTAAGTATTGCTGCCAAATTATTTACTAATGTTAATCGCATTGCATCCTTCTTTGGAAGCACTTTTCTATTGTTCATATATGCGTTAGTGAGCAATATGGCATAGTCAACCGTTGCTCCTAACTGTACAGTACTGATTATTAAAAAACCAATAAAGCTTAGGGGTTTATCACTGAAATATGGATAAGATAAATTAATCCATATAGCTGTTTCAATTGAGAAAAGCAATAGCAGTGGTAAAATGGGCGAACGGAAGGTTACTAGCAATACCAAAAATATACCTATTATTGCCACAATGTTGGTGAGTTTTGTATCTGTAGAAACAATGCTTTTCATATCAAACAAGGTAGTACTCTGTCCCGCCAGGTAATAAGTGTCATAATGCATTGCAGCTGTATCAAGAACAGTTTGCACCAAGTCAAAAGTAGTTTCTCCTTCCTCAGCTGTGTCTGTGTAGAGAATAATTCGTGCGTAATGCTCTGAATAGAATTCTTTTACAACTTCTTTTGGGACAAATTCGGGCGGTATTTCTGAACCCACAGCTGTAACAAAGGAAACAACACTAGTAACATGAGGAATTTCTGAAAGTGCATCACAAAACTCAGCTTGTTTGCCTGCATTTTCTTTTGGCACAAGTATTGCAAGGACATTTTCTTTTCCAAACTTTTCTTCTATATATGCTGTATCCTTTCCTACACGTGATACGCTAGTAACACTGCCCATTCCATACATAAATTCTGTTTGAGATTGTGCTAAAAAGCTAGGTAGGACAACAAGTAGAGCAATTACTAAAAATGGTATCCTTACCTTCATTAACAGATTACCTGTTTTCTTAAAATCTGGCATTAGCTTGCGGTGGCTGGTTTTGTCTATAGCTTTATAACAAATCAGCGTTAAAACAGGCAAAAATACCATAACAGAAATAAAGCTGAGAATAATACCTTTTAATAAGTTGATTCCTAAATCTGCACCTATACCAAAGCGCATAAAAATAAGTGCAGCAAAACCTACTACTGTTGTGGCGGCACTTGCCGCTACAGTTGGCAGAGACTCTTTCATGGCAAGCAGCATGGCTTGCTTTGGTTCATGTGATATACGATGATGTCTGAAGCTGTGCAACAGGAAAATTGCATAATCCAAGGAAACTGCCAGCTGCAGAATAGGACTCACAGTCTGAGTGATAAAGGATATTTCACCAAATATAATGTTTGTTCCCATATTGATAACAATTGCTATGCCTATTGTAAACAAGAACAGTAATGGCTCAATCCATGAGGTTGTTGAAATTATAAGAATGATTATAATTATCGGAAGCAATATAAACATTGCATTCATTACTTCAGATACTGACATTGCCTGAGTTTCAGCTGCATTTACTGCATCTCCTGCAGCAGCATTATTTTCCCCTATAATTTCATAAATAGCATTTACCGCAGTTGATTCCTTGCCAGATTCAATGGACAAGGTAAGCAAGGCATTTTTGTCCTTGTAATAGTTTTTAACAATGGAGGAGTCTAAAAAATCAAGAGGCTTAGTTTGTAGCGTATCTAAACCTAATATATTGTCAAGCCAGCTTACAGATGTAACTCCTTCAATTTCAGATATTTTCTGCTTATATTGAAGTGCCTCCTGTATTGATACGTCTGTAAGCATAACTCTTGCATTAGCTGTTTCACCGCCAAACTCTTGCTGCATTATTTTTATTGCGGTTGTAGACTGTGCATCTTTTGGCAGATAATCTACCATGTCATAGTTAACAGAAACTTTTAGTGATAGAAGTGCACTTATTAATGCGACACATAAAAATATTAATAGAATGGTTTTTTTGTGCCTGATAATTGTCTGAGAAAAATTAACCACTACATATCCTCCTTATTTAATATACACTGTGTTGACAAAATGTCACATGTATAGTTTAATTACATTGTGATTATAATTCAACATACAATTTATTAAAAAATGTTAGTTGTTAAACACTATTAAAAATAATGTTTAGTAATTAACTAATAAAGTTAAAATTATTAATCAACTTTCGCACATAGTCTATTAGTACCAAAATTATTAATGGTTTATACTAATACACTTAAACGAGTCAAAAGAAGTATGTCTTGAGAAAGGATACGTATAAAAAATGAATAACGAAAAAGGCGATAGAAGAGTAAAATACACAAAGATGGTGTTAAAAGAAAGCTTTATAAAGCTTCTTGAACAAAAAGACATATCACAAATAACTATCAAGGAAATTTGTGCAGTTGCTGATATCAATCGTGCCACCTTTTATTCCCATTATAACGATCAATATGATTTGCTGCGAAAAATAGAGGATGAATTGCTTAACAATATAAATGCACACATTTTGGCATTTGGTCAAAAAAATTGTGAAATAAATGCTGTCCTGTTGGCTGAAAAAACCTTTGAGTATATAAAAGAAAATGCAAAACTATGCAAATTGTTGCTCAGTGAGCGTGGTGACTTTAGTTTTCAAAAAAAGATAATGATGCTTGTATACGATATTATTATTGAGGAATTAACTGACAATACTAAAATTTCCAAGGAAGATGCGGAATATATATATTCATTTACAATAACAGGCTGTGTCGGTATAGTTCAGAAATGGCTTGATGATGATTTGAAAAAAACTCCTCATTTCATGGCGGAAACTATTATAAATCTTACAACTGGAATGATAAGCTTGCTAAGGGGCAAAAAATCAAGTTAATAACAACCTATCCCACAAGAAAGTCTATCAATGAAAAATAGTATCAATTGAGTTTTTGAATAATAATACTTTCAAGAAAAATATACAAATGGTAATATTGTATCTGAGAATAACATAATGGTAGTATGATTTCTGTACATGACTAAACTTAGGAGGATTGATTCAATAATGCTACAAAAGGTTAAGGAAAATGATAAAGAGGTTTCATCAACATTGTCAAAGAATGAATCAAATGTGAAAATAGTTACATCTGGCAGAGCTGCTCCTATATACATAGATTCAGAAGGCAAAGATTTTAATGGTTTAAAGCTTGTGGCAAATTCCTTTGCACAGGATGTTAATTTAGTTACAGGAGTTATTCCAACAATTGTAACAGACATAAAAGAAATAGAAGGCACAGCAATCATTGCTGGAACCATTGGAAATAACAAGGTTATAGATGCTTTAATTGCAAAGGGTGTTTTAGATGTAACTGAAATAAAAAATAAGCGTGAATGTTATAAAATACAGGTTGTTGAGAATTTTATAGAAAAAGTGGACAAGGCAATTGTTATTGTTGGTAGTGAAAAGAGAGGAACGATTTACGGTATTTATCATGTATCTCAACTAATAGGAGTAAGTCCTTGGGTTTATTGGGGTGATGTGTTACCTGCAAAAAAAACAGAACTTGTTTTATTGGAAAGTAACTTAAGCTGTACGTCCAAGGAACCATATGTAAAATACAGAGGCTTTTTCTTAAATGATGAATGGCCCTCATTAGGTACTTGGGTAACTAATAGCTTTGGTGATTTTAATGAAGAATTTTATGATAAAGTATTTCAACTGATTCTGAGATTAAAGGGTAACTTTATGTGGCCTGCTATGTGGAGTGCAGTATTCAGTGAAAACGGTAAAGTAAGCCCTGTTGCCAATGCAGAGCTGGCTGATGCATATGGTATTGTAATGGGTACATCACACCATGAGCCTATGTTCCGTGCAGGAGAAGAATGGAAGAACATTAATGCAAGATATGGGACAAACGAAGCATGGAATTTTGCTTCAAATAGAGAAGCTATTACTAAGTTTTGGGAAGACGGCTTGTTACGCAATAAGAATTTTGAAAGTCTCATAACTATAGGAATGAGAGGAGAGCAGGACTCTGCTTTAGAGGGCACTGAACAGGAAAATATTGAACTGCTCAAGGAAATAATTAAAACGCAAAAAAGTTTATTAAAAAAGCATGGTATGGAAAATGCACCTCAAGTACTCACTATATATAAAGAAGTTGAAAAATACTGGTACGGCTCCGATACTGTAGAAGGCTTAAGACATTGGGATGTACTTGATAATGTAACAATTATGCTTGCAGATGATAATTTTGCAAATGTTCGTACACTTCCTGATGAAAAAGAACGAATTCGTAAATTCGGCTGGGGAATGTACTACCATTTTGATTATCATGGAGGACCTCGTTCTTATGAATGGGTAAATACTACACCACTTGAAAAAGTATGGGAGCAAATGTCTATGACCTATGATTATGGAGTAAGGGATATATGGATTGTCAATGTGGGAGATTTAAAACCAATGGAATTTCCAATTTCCTACTTCATGGACTTGGCGTATGACTTTGAAGCTTGGGGAACAGATGGGCTTAACAAAACGAGAGAATATACAAAAAAATGGGTTAAGCAACAGTTTGGTAATAGTGCAGAAGAAGAATTAATAGATGGAATCTCCAGTGTTTTATCAGATTATACTAAAATTAACGGAAGTAGAAAACCTGAGGTTACTTTTGCAAATACATATAGCTGCATAAATTATAATGAAGCTCAGAAGGTATTAGCTAAAGCCATTGATTTAGAAAATAGAGCAGAAAAATATTATAAACTGACTCCTCGGGATTACAAGGATGCATATTATCAGTTGGTATATTATCCTGCTGTTGCATCAATGAATGTTGTAAAAATGCAGATATTTGCTGGACTGAATGATTTGTATTTTGACAGACAGAGTGTTCTTGCAAATGTATATGCGGATTTGGTACAAAAGTGTATTAAATTAGATAATGACATGCAGAATTTTTATAATAATATTTTATCATGCGGTAAGTGGAAGGGTATGATGAGCTCACCTCATATAGGCTATACATACTGGAATCCAGATGGCTGGACATATCCACAGGTTAAAACTGTTGTTCCTAAAGAGGGAAGCTATTTAATTGTTGATGTAGAGGGAACAGAACAGGAATATTGCTCAGGTGTAGCAGTTTTGCCTGTATTCACAAATCTCTGTAAAGAGTGTTACGCTATTACTATCAGCAATGGTGGAAATGTAGCATTTGACTATAGGATAGAAACAAGTGCAGACTGGATAAAAATTAATAGTAAAGAAGGTAGAATAGTTAGTGGTAAGACTGTTATGGTTTCAATAGATTGGGAAAATGTGAATAATACCACAGAAGGCTTTATAACTATTTATGGTGCAAGTAAGCAAGTACAGGTAAATGTCACTGCTGAAGTTATAAATATTGACAGCCCTTCGCCAATGACATTTATTGAAACTCAAAATGTCGTTTCAATTGAGGCAGAACATGCCTTTAATATGGTAGAGAAAGCAAACGTGAAGTGGAAAGTCCTTGAAAACTATGGGCGTAGTTTATCTTCAGTAAAAATGTTTCCTACTACAGTGTTTTTTGATAAACCTGAAGAAGCTCCTTATTTGGAATATAAAGTAGAATTAAGTGAGGATAGAGAATACATTTTAACAACATATACTGCTCCTTCAAATAATATATACAAAAAAAGCAGGCTGAGATATGGCGTAGCCTTTGACGGAGGAGCCACAACAATTGTAGATGCCCTGCCAAAGGACTTTGTTGCAGGAGACTACGACAACGAGCCATGGTGTGATGGGGTTTTGGATAATATTCATATAACATGCACAAATCACTTGTTGACAAAGGGAATACATACTTTACGTTTTTATGGATTAGATGCAGGCTTGGTATTACAAAAGCTGGTTCTATCCAAGGAGAAACTGAAAGCTTCATTTTTTGGACCAGAGGAGAGTTTTTTTGTGAAGTAAAGTTATTAACTCAATTACTTATATGCAAAAGTTGATTTGCTTTTTGTATAGAAAGAGTTATATGCTGAAGCTGAAAATAAACATGAATTTTATTTTAATTAGTTATATACCAGAGATACTTTGAGTATAAGTGTTTCTGGCTTTTTATTAAAAATAGAACCTCGAATTTTTACAAAAATATTAGCTTTCAAAATAATAGTTCAGGTTCAAAGTTTGATAGTAATGTAGAAAAATAAAGAATTATATGATAAAATTTAGATTAATATAATAAAGATGAAATTTTTTTAAGTGATTGAAAGACACATAAAAAAGAGGATTTTAGCATTATTAAGAAGAATTAACCTAGAAGCTGAGTTAAAATTTTCAACTGCGAAAGTTGAATAAAAAACTAACAAAAAGTCTCATTTGCAATAATTCGTTGAAAGGTTTAAGAAAGTAACCACTTTTAAATAGTTTTGAATGTATTTTGTTTAAGTATATTCAGCACAAGTTGCCAGAACAGACTTTTAAGAAAAACAACGCAAGTTGCTGTTATAAACGTGAAAACAATGCAAGCTTCTCCATTGGCTTGCTTATGTTGATTAAGAAGGGGGATTCGAGTTCATGCCAGTACTTCATTTGAACTTTAAATACTGGGCATGGATGCACCTATGAGAAAACGTATCGGCGTATTAATAGGAGAGGCAGAAGCACCTCATTGTATGACTTTATTAACTGGTATTGTAAATGAAGCTAAGAGATTAAATTTTGATCTGTTTGTGTTTACAAATTTTAACCAAACTATGGGTCAAATAGGGTATGTCAAAGGAGAGGGTGCAATTTACGACCTAATCAATTTTAAAGAGCTAGATGCAATTTTACTGGTTCCTGAATCTTTGAGTATACCAGGAGTTGCAAGGCAAACTGAGGAAAAAGTTCGCAATGAATTTATTGGACCAGTAATATGTATTGACTATAATAGCGACTATTTTCCTACTATCAAATTTGATGACAAAGCTCTTATGAAACGTATGATATATCATTTGACAGATGTACATGGATTAAATTCTATTGCATTTTTATCAGGACCTCTATATCATGAGCATTCCATTAACAGGCTCAAAGCATATACTGAGGTTTTAGAGGAACGTCAAATTCCGATAGATGAGTCTCTCATTTTTGAAGGCAATTTTTACTATAACTGTTCAGAAGCTATGGTTGATGAGCTGCTTAAAAGGGATAAACTTCCACAAGCAATTGCTTGTGCAAACCAGTTAATGGCAGTTGATGTATATGAGGAATTAACAAAAAGGGGATTTCGCATACCTCAAGATATTATAGTGACAGGATATGATGCAACTGACCGTAATGTAAAAGAAAATTTTTATATAACTTCTACCTTACGCACCGGAGAAGATCTTGGAGTAAAAGCAGTCCGTAAGCTCTATGAGAATCTATACAATACAACCCTTCCTGAACAAAAGGAAGAAAATTCTAAGCTTATAATATGGAATAGCTGTGGATGTGAGCCTGCTCACCAGCAGATAAATATTCCTCTTACTTATGAAGTGTGGAAAAATGCAGAAATCAATTCCTTTGAAAATCATTTTTTAAAGTATAATTTTATGATGGAAGACTTGCTCTCTTTAGATAACCCTGAAGAGTGCTTTGAGAGATGTAAAGAATATATATGGAATTTAGGTAATTATAGTGACTTGTATATTTGTCTTAATGATAACTGGTTGGACAAACAGGATGAAGATGATATATATTCAGACAATATTATTTTAGCAGTTGAAGAACGTAAAAACAAAGCTGATAATTATCCAACAGTAAAGAACTTTTCAAAATTACAAATGCTGCCATATATAGATAGGCAAAGAGAAGAAACAATGATTTACTATTTTATGCCTCTACATTTTTATGGAATAGTTTTTGGATATACTGTAATTTGTTTTGAGGGTAGACCTGAGTATTTAAATCGTAATTATCGACATTGGGTACATAATTTAGATAGTGCACTGCAATCCCTTAGACAGAAACATGATTTACATGAAATGTATATAAAATTAGAGCGTTATGCTGTAAAGGATTTATTAACTGGAATTTATAGCAGAAATGGCTTTGAGCTATATGCTCAGAGTGTTTATGAGAATGCTAAGAGCTCAGGTCAAAATTTGATTTGTATAGTTGGTGATATTAATAATTTAAAAACAATCAATGATTGTTATGGTCATGAATGGGGTGACAAAGCACTTCGCATTTTAGCAGATGCTCTAGAAAATCAGATTAATATTAAGAAGCTTAAGGGGATGGCATTTCGTACTGGTGGAGATGAATTTATACTTTTGTTGGCAGGCGATTATACACAGAAGCAAGTAAATGAATTAATAGATGAAATTAATGATTATGTGGAGACGGCAAAGGATTTATATGACATGCCAATAAGTATCACAGGTAGCCTTGGAGGTTGCTTGGCGACACATTCTGAGAATAGGTGTCTCAGTGAAATTATAGCAGATGCAGATAAGCAGATGTATAAACAAAAGTCATTATATAGAAGCTCAAATAATAATAAGGTATTGACAAAAATATTGCATAAGACTTACTTTGAAACAGAGATTGATAAAAAATTTAATGATAATACATGTGAAAAATATGCATTTATAAGTATACAAATCCAGAATTATGAATTGTATTTAAATATTTATGGGCGTCAAAAAGGAAATGATATTATCAAGCATTTGGGCGAACTCATTGATATTCATTTGCCTAAAGACAGTATAGCAACTAAATATTCCTTGAGACAATATGTAGTGTTTTTTTCATACATACAAATAAGCGATATTGAAAATTGGGTTTTAAAATTTAATTTGGCTATTGATGATTATGAACTTCGAATAAAGTCAGATTATTCAATGAAAATTAGTTGTGGCATTTATTTATGTAAAGATAAAAATAAACATTCAATTAAAGACATGATTGAGAGAGCTAACTTTGCACTTCAGACATGTCTAGACTATGCAAAAAGGCTTGTTGTTTATGATGAAAAAATGCGTGATAAATTCATTGAGGAAACTGAAATTATAAGATCCTTTGAGGAAGCAATTGAGAAAAATGAATTTCAAATTTATTTGCAGCCACAGCACTATATACAGATGAAGGATAGAGTACTAAGTGCAGAAGCCCTTGTGAGATGGATTAAATCAGATGGAACTATTATTTACCCTGGTACTTTTATTCCTGCGTTTGAGAAAAATGGATTTATTACTAAATTGGATCGTCATATTATGGAGCTTACTTGTAGATTTATCAGTAGACATATTAATGAGGATTGGTGCAAGAATATAAGAATTGCTGTTAATGTATCAAAAGCTGATTTAGAATATGAGGACTTTATTGAATATTATATAACTATTAAAAATAAATATAGTATTCCTGATGGAGCAATAGAAATAGAATTCACCGAAAGTGCTGTCTTTGAAGATTATGACACCTTTAAAAGTATAATGGAAAAATTACAGAAAAGCGGTTTTTCATGTGCTTTAGATGATTTTGGAGCAGGGAGTTCATCACTAAATCTACTTAAAGAATTACCTGTAGATGTAATTAAGATGGACAGATTGTTTTTTAAAGAATCAAATAACAAGCAACGGGATTATTCTGTAATTTCAAGTGTGGTTGCAATGGCTAAGGGCTTAGGAATGAAGATTGTTGCAGAAGGTATTGAAGACTGTGAAAATGTTAAGTTTTTGAGAGAAATAGGGTGTGATGTGGTACAGGGCTTTATATATTCTAAGCCTTTATCTGTTGAACAGTTTATTGATTATGTTGAAGTTTATATGAATAACTCAAATTCTTCAGATTAAGTTTTTGATTTTTAATCTAGGCGTTATAAGCCATATTATCAAAACTTTCATATGTGAATTTGCTCATTTTGATTTAATAATATAGCATACGACAGTAATTTACAAAATTTTTGTAAATTGTAATGTATAATTGTATAATTATGACATAATATACTAAACGTTGATATAACAAAAAAATATGTATATTAAACCATAATAATATAAATATACTCAAACATGTTATATTAGGAGGTCAGGATGAACAAATCATTGATATCAGCAGGGATACTAGGAGTGGCATCGGTCATACCTCAGGAAGTTAGAAAAAATGATTTTTGGAACAACACAGATTTTTTAGATCTTAAAGAAGGCAAAAATCCTTTTGATAACATTGAAGAAAGAAGGATTTTCCCAGAGGAAATGCTTCCGTCTGAGGCAGAAGCCGAGGCAGGGAAGAGAGCAATGGAAGTTGCAGGTGTATCAGCGGATGAAATTGATTTAGTAATGGTTCAGTCTATGTCACAAGATGAGATTCTTCCAGGCAACGCATGTAAAGTACAACACAAACTGGGTTTAAGAAACGCTGGAGCATGGACAGTAGACACTTGCTGTTCGAGCTTTGTTACAATGATGGTTACTGCTTCAAACTTAATAGCTACAGGAGAATTTAAAAAAATACTAATTATAACATCTGCATTTTGCTCCCATATGATAGATTATAGTGATTATCAATGTTGCTATCTTGGAGATGCAGCAGGAGCTGCAGTTATTGGTCCCGTAACACAAGGTAAGGGTTATATAGCATCTTTTTGTAATTCACACGGTGAGTACCATAAGGGCTTCACCTTGCAATTAAGACAACCGGCATTATATAACCGCAGACACTTTATGCAATCTCTTGAAAAACCGTTATTGACTTTTGATAAAGATTTGATAAGAGAAATTGGAAGAGGCTCTGTTGAGCATATGAAATATGTACTGGATAAATTGTTAGAAAAATCACAATTGAGAGCAGAGGACATAGGCTTGTTTCTATCTCATCAGCCATGTCATTGGGCTCATAATGCATGGAGAGATTCTATAGGAATAGCACCGGAAAACTCTTATCAGACATTTCACAAATATGGTAATATTGCTTCTGCAACAATTCCCGTTAACCTCTTTGAAGCAGTAAACAAAGGAATGTTGAAAGATGGAAGTAATCTTCTTATTACATCATCAGGAGCAGGAGAAAACCACATAGCAGCAATCATTAAATGGGGAAGGTAAATACATACATAATATAAAATTTTTTAATAAAATAATAAGGTAGCCTGCCGTTACAAAACCGACTTACAATTGTTAGATATTAGTCTAACTATTGTAAGTCGGTTCACAATTTTTAACGGTAGGCTATATTTTTGATCGTTATAATCCGAATATTTTCTCTAAATATTCATACTTCTCATGTGTTAGAAGTGCATCTTTATCTGTGTTTTTGAGTTTGACAATATGAGTCCAACGTCTGTAAGGATGAATTTTATAAATCATTGAAAGATTAATTATGTATGATTTATGACTCCTAAAGAAGGTTGTTTTGTCTAAGCGATCCTCAATTTCACTTAAATTTTCAGAAGAAGTTATTTTTTCATCAATAGTGTGAATGATTGTATTGCGGTTTTCTCGTTCTATAAATATAACGAGGCAAAAAAATGTCCCCCACTTCTATAAGTGGCGGGTAGCACTTTGGTTATCAGGCGGTGAGAATATCTCCCGCCTCGATGAAACGCCGCTGATGTAATGAAATTTTTCTACAATCGAT
>JAEWST010000020.1 GCA_023398105.1 Bacillota bacterium
GAGAGATTATGTAAAGTGGTACAATAATAAACGAATTCATGGAGCACTTAATTATATGTCTCCTGTAGAATATCGTTTGGCTAAAATGACCGAATAATAGTTGTACAAAAAAGTGTTGACAAACCACCTTCATTAAAAAGTTTCTTAGCTGAGGTTTTTCGTTTAGAGCATACCTATAAGGAATTGAAACGCTCTATATGCCACTACAATCAATTTTAGATGCCAAGTTTAGAGCATACCTATAAGGAATTGAAACTAGTTAGTATATACATAATAGTAAGCCCTGCTCTAGTTTAGAGCATACCTATAAGGAATTGAAACCATATAATAATATCTCTTTTCGTATCATATCCCATTTCGTTTAGAGCATACCTATAAGGAATTGAAACATTTCTATTGTACCGTTTTTTAAGTAAGGGCAAGTTGTTTAGAGCATACCTATAAGGAATTGAAACTTTTTATCTTTTGCTAATAAATCAGATATTAACAAAGTTTAGAGCATACCTATAAGGAATTGAAACTTTTGTTATCATTTTATTGTGTTGCTGTTATGCAAGGTTTAGAGCATACCTATAAGGAATTGAAACAATTCAAGTTTTCACCTCCGTTTTATAATAAATTTTTCGTTTAGAGCATACCTATAAGGAATTGAAACTAGTATTCAAATTCATTTATGACTTTTTCAAAGTCGTTTAGAGCATACCTATAAGGAATTGAAACTTGGATGGGGTCTCAAATGGCACTCCATCATGATCATGTTTAGAGCATACCTATAAGGAATTGAAACAAAAATGCTCAGCAAGATTCTAAAGATTCTGGCACGTTTAGAGCATACCTATAAGGAATTGAAACTCAACTTAAAAGATGTTGTGTTGTACAGGGACGGTAGGTTTAGAGCATACCTATAAGGAATTGAAACGGTGTAAAGCTGTATGGTTTTACCAATGATGATAGGTTTAGAGCATACCTATAAGGAATTGAAACTTGTGTCGTGTATATCATTAGTAAAATTTGCAATAACGTTTAGAGCATACCTATAAGGAATTGAAACATATTTTGAAGAGCATCATTTGTTTTACCAATTTCTCGTTTAGAGCATACCTATAAGGAATTGAAACATGTTAATTCTGTCATGGTTGTTTATTCCTTTCTGTGTTTAGAGCATACCTATAAGGAATTGAAACCTATCATTTCTAGTCCTTCTACAGTTTTTAATAAAAGTTTAGAGCATACCTATAAGGAATTGAAACCAAAGTCTGCAATGTCACAAAAGCAAAAGAATAACTGTTTAGAGCATACCTATAAGGAATTGAAACCGCTTTCTAACTATTTCATTAATCAATCAGTTAAACTAGTTTAGAGCATACCTATAAGGAATTGAAACTATTGAGTTAACAATTGGTGTAACCCCAGCTACAGGTTTAGAGCATACCTATAAGGAATTGAAACCATAGTTAATTGCTTTTTGTCCTTGCCAGTTTTTTGTTTAGAGCATACCTATAAGGAATTGAAACTCGCCAGCCATCGCAATGACGGAAGCCACAGAACAGGGTTTAGAGCATACCTATAAGGAATTGAAACTATTTTTTACAATCCTTTTTAATTAGCTCATACATGTTTAGAGCATACCTATAAGGAATTGAAACATGGAAAATGAGGATAGAGGTACTAAAACAGTTCTTGGTTTAGAGCATACCTATAAGGAATTGAAACACTTGTACAACGGTAGCAGTTACCTCTTCAGTATTTGGTTTAGAGCATACCTATAAGGAATTGAAACTGTCATAGTCTGTATTGCTTGTTGTGCCTATATCTCCGTTTAGAGCATACCTATAAGGGATCAACCCTAATTGTATGGTATAATATATGGAACAAGAATATTATTTTTGCCAAACAATCAAAAACATGGAAGCTACGGTGGCACTCAAGGAGGTACAAAAAAGTGTATAAACAAGTGAATATATCAAAGGATAGTAGGAGTAGAGGTGGAGTTCATCATGTTGCACAGAAGAAAAGGATTGTAAAGCAAAACCATGTGTCAGTAAATAATGAAAATATCACTAAAGAGAATACACATGCACAAATTGTCGACAATAACCAAAAAGCACTTCAGCCAATCTATTCCAACAGGTCAAAATTCAAAACCTATAGCGATAAATCGGTGATGCAAAAAGTTAAGACTAAAGCGAAACCTAAAACCCTTGAAGAAGCTCTTAAGATAGAATACGCTTCTTCACAAGCTCATGCTACGGCAGAGGATCTTGGTTCAGGACCAACTTCTAATGATTTTATAGTTAGGGGAGGTCAGACAGCGTCAAACCATCATATATATCCTAAAAGCAAGCTGAAAAAGTTTGCCCGAAATTTATCGAGGATGCAGGTTGCTATATATACATTACAAACGAAGAACTTGATTTCAAATGCTTCTGCACCTTATGATTTTAATAGTGATGAAAAATCTAAAGTACCGTTGCTATTTAGAAATGCAAAAGCTATTGCAAGTAAATATGGCATGGAGGAGGATGGAAGCCAAACTCTTATGGGGGCGAACTACTATTGGCTGCCAGGAAACCTTTTTGTAGGGATCAATTCAGGATATAGAACAGATGACCCTGGAGATAGCGAAGAAAGAAAAAGTCCAAAGACGATGAATCCTACTGACTTCCAGAAAGCTATAGATTGGGGGCGGTCTACTTCAAGCTTGGCTGACAGCCTTGGAGATATTAGTGAAGGCTTTCAAAACAAGTACACTGATAAACTAAATGCTAATCTAAATCAAAAAGATAGTTTAGCTAAGGGGATGAAAATCACAAGCCAAGAAGTAGGTGAAGATTGGGCACTCGATAGTGCAACAACAGCTCACCGATACCTTGAAAGATGGGGGTTTGCGGGTAAACAATATAAATTAAATACTACAGGCACAAATGACTTTAAGAGGCTTGAAAATAACAGAAAGATACTTGCAGAGGCTATCACACGTTCCATTAGGAGTAAATTTACTGTTGACGATATGGAAGAATTTAAGAATGCAACTGCTGGACATATTAGCTTACAAAGATTGGTACCTGCTCATCGGAGAGGGAGTTCATCAGAACTAAAGGATCCAAACATGGCGTTATCTTTACTTGATGATATTGTTTATTACTTGAAAGAAATATCAGTGAATTTACCTGAGGGTAAAAAGGAAAAGTATAGAAAAATTCTTAAAGAATTGCGTGATGATAACGATAAATATAAATCTTTCATATAAAATCATCTCACACAGAAGTTGCAATAAAAGCAGTCAAAGTATTGAATTCACAACATTTTACTGCTAATATATACATATAATGTAACAGCAGAAATTTCATTCACAAAACACAAAATAACTTGGTGTGGTGAATAAGTATACTACTAAAAGGATATTTTTTATGAAGTAAAGAATAAGTTAAAGGTATTCAAACCAAGCAGAGTATTGACGCATTAAGTAAAGGTGCTACTGTTACTAGCTATTCAGGTCATGCTTTTGAAACTAGGCGTTATAACCTGATGAAAATATAATCATATTATGCGTATTTATAACACAGTTTTGATAAATATTGCATATTTTGGTAGTTTAACTTTAACTATTTATTAAAAAAATACAAAAATTATATATTATTTTTGTAGAATAAAAGATTTTCAATTTAACAATTATGTAATATAATATTATAGTATTGTATTATTTTGGCATTGTTTTTGTTGTACCTTCATTCTTAACATTTATAAATTATTTATAATAATTAAGCTATAAATATTCTAAATTGTGTTGTAAGAGAATACATATTACATTAGATAAATAAAAAGAGATACACAACAGCAAAAGAGAGGAGTGGAGGGAAAATGGTCGGGAATGTAATAGAAAATAATGTAGTGACCATTTCAGGAAAAGTAGTTTCAGATGTTGAATATAGTCATGAGGTATATGGTGAGGGCTTTTATTCATTTTATTTAGATGTACCTAGATTGAGCGACAGCAGTGATAAAATATCTGTTACATTTTCTGAACGTCTTGTGCCAAAAAGCAAACTCCAAATTGGAGTGCCATTGGAAATAGAGGGTCAATTTAGATCATATAATAGTTACAAAAGTGAATCAAACAAGCTTGTTTTAACTGTTTTTGCTCGTGAGATTATCTTTGCTGAGGAAGATAAAAAGATTAAAAATCCTAATCAGATATTTTTAAATGGTTACATATGCAAAAATCCAATATATAGAATGACGCCTTTTGGCAGAGAGATTACCGATATTCTTATTGCAGTAAATAGACCCTATAACAAGTCTGATTATATACCTTGTATTGCTTGGGGAAGGAATGCAAGATATTCTCAAAACTTAACTATTGGGGATAACATAAAAATATGGGGCAGAATTCAGAGTAGAGAGTATCAGAAAAAGTTAGAATCAGGTGAGACTATTTCCAAAACTGCCTATGAAGTATCGGTTTCAAAGATGGAAATATGTGATGGACTTCAAGATAAAGAAACTGATGAAAGCTGTTTAGAAGAATAAAGCCAATAAATAAAAATTATTAATAATAAGCACTTCATTTTATATGTGTTTCTAAAATGGGGTGCTTTAGTTTTGGGAAGAATAAATATGTAAACAGGAAAAATATTACTGAACACTGATAGCCTTTTTATGTGAGAAAGTTGAAGGAATTATTAAAATAATATTCGCAACTTAAATTATTTTAATTACAAATCTGTTATAATAATATTCTAACTGAAATAATCTAAACTTTTATTTGAGGCAAAGAGATGAATATGACAACCGCATCAATTGCTCTGACCAACACTACACGAGCATTTGATAAAAAATATACATATGCTGTTCCAGAAGACCTAATAGGTCAAATTTGTGTTGGATGCAGAGTTTTAGTTCCTTTTGGAAATGGCAGTAAGGTAAAGGAAGGCTTTGTATTAGAAATAAATCCTGAGAATAATCAGGAAAAGCCTATTCAATATAAAAACATAAAAAGTGTATTAGAACCATATCCACTGCTAAAGGAAGATAATATAAAACTATTAGAATGGATGAAGAGACAGTACATTTGTACATATTCTGATATAATCAAATGTATGCTTCCACCAGGAATAAGTGTTAAAGCTATAAAAAATGTTAAGCTTTTATGTTGCGACAAAAGTATAACCTACAAAAAAAGCAGTCTGAATAAAATAATTCACAGTTTAACATGTGTTGGAGGAGAATGTGAGTATGAAGAACTAAGAGATATGTGTGGAATCAAAGGCTTCAAAGGCTATATACAAGAGCTATGTGAGTTAAGTGCAATTGGTGTTGAAGAGAGATATGAACAAAAGGTCAGTGCAAAATTTATCAAAGGTGTTTCTTTAGCAAAACCAAGAGAAGAAATTATAGATGAACTTGAAAATAATGCAGTAAAAAGAATACAACAGGTAAGAGTTTTGGAAATATTGCTGGACAATGAAATAGTTTCAGTTAATGATATCAAAAGATTTGCTACTGTTACCGCATCTGTGCTAGATACGCTGAGCAAGTATGGCTACATAAAATATTCTGATATTGAGGTGCAAAGAAATCCTTTAAGTAGCAAACACTATGAGAGGACAGAACCACTTCTACCTACAGCAGAACAGGAAAATGCCTTAATATTGTTAAAGCAAAAGCTAGACAACAAAGTATATAAAGAATGTTTGATACATGGAATAACAGGCAGCGGAAAAACTGAGGTGTATTTGCAGTTGATATCTCACTGCTTTGAAATAGGCAAAAGGGCTATAATGCTTGTGCCAGAAATATCGTTAACTCCCCAGATGGTAGGAAGATTTGTATCGAGATTTGGCAAAAGAGTAGCGGTTATGCACAGCAGATTGTCACTAGGAGAAAGATTTGACCAATGGAGACTGATTAGTGAGGGAAAGGTTGATGTTGTAGTAGGTGCTCGCTCTGCTATATTTGCTCCAATAAGTAAATTGGGTTTGATTATAATTGATGAGGAGCATGAGGGCTCGTATAAATCAGAGTCTACGCCGAAGTATAATGCAAAAGAAGTTGCTCAGAAAAGATGTGAAATAAATAGTACACTTCTTTTATATGGTTCGGCTACTCCCTCGGTAGATACATACTATAGGGCTGTTGAAGGTAAAATTGACCTTATAGAGATGAAAAACCGCCCTAAAGCAGCAGAGCTTCCAAGTGTTGAGTTGGTAGACATGAGGCTGGAGCTTGAAAACGGCAATAGAACTCCATTTAGTTTTCGACTGATGGAGGAGCTTAAAAAAAATATTGATAGCAATCAGCAAAGTATACTATTTCTTAATAGACGAGGTTTTTCAACCTTTGTGTTCTGTAGAAATTGCGGATATACAATGAGATGCTCAAATTGCAATATTGCACTTACTTATCATACTAAGAGCAATAGGTTAATATGCCATTACTGCGGTTTTACTGTTAAGAACCCTACAAAATGTCCTTCATGTGAAAGTGCCAATATTAGATACTTTGGTATTGGCACTCAAAAGATTGAGGAGGAAGTAAGGCAAAGGCTTCCCAATGGCTCAGTCATTAGAATGGATGCTGACACAATAGGCTACAAAAATTCACATGAAGAAATACTTAATCGTTTTAAAAAAGAAAATATAAATATAATGGTAGGTACACAAATGATTGCAAAGGGTCATGACTTTCCTAATGTTACTTTTGTGGGGGTATTAGCTGCTGATAGTATGCTCAATATTAGTGATTTCAGGTCGTCAGAAAGAACCTTTCAGCTTTTAACACAAGTGGCTGGAAGGGCTGGGAGAGGTGAAATAGGCGGAAGAGTAATTATTCAGACCTATAACACTGAGGATTATAGCATTATAGCCGCCTGCAATCAGGATTTTATCAAATTTTATAATCAGGAAATACTGATAAGAAAGAGATTGGATTATCCGCCATTTTCAAATATTGCTATAGTTGTTTTCAGCGGACGTAAGGATAGAGCTATTTTTGAAGCTGCAAAGAGTATTAAGCAGAGGCTTGTCGAACAAGGTTCTTCTGATATTGTTGTTTTAGGTCCATCAAGATGTCCAATGCCCAAAATAGCAAATAAGTATCGCTGGAGGCTTGTTGTAAAAGCAAAGGACATTGATATTCTTATTGATGAGTTAACTAAAATGTCAGACGGGATATGGAAAAAAGCAAAGGATGAGGATGTTTTAATGAGCATAGATATTAATCCATATAATATGTTATAATATATGCTATTGTATGCAGAAAATGCAAAGTTGACGAATTAAAATATAGTAAGTAAATAAGTATAGACATAATTAATGTTAGCTTTATAATATGAATGGGAATAATATAACCAGTTATCGAGTTATGTTGAAAGGTTTGACAAGCAATATCAAAAAAAGTAGCGTTCCTCTGCTCAGCAGATGTGTTTTACTGAGCATTTCATAAATTATTATGCCCAAATGGGGCGTGGGAGGTTATTATGGCTTACAGACAGATAAGAATAGATGGCGACGAGGTTCTAAGAAAAAAGAGCAGACCTGTTGAGAAAATTGATGATAGAATACTTACTCTTATTGAGGATATGGCAGATACAATGTATAAGGCAGATGGAGTGGGATTAGCCGCTCCTCAGATTGGAATATTGAAGAGAATAGTCACAATAGATGTTGGAGATGGGCTTATTGAAATGATTAATCCTGTGATACTCGAACAAAGCGGTGAACAGGATGGACCTGAAGGCTGTTTGAGCTTGCCAGGAACAACTGGAGAAGTAAAGAGGCCAATGTATGTTAAGGCTAAGTATACAAATGCCAGTGGTGAAACAGTAATTGTTGAAGCAGAGGAATTGCTTGCTAGGTGTATATGCCATGAACTAGATCATCTTGATGGAGTTTTATACAAGGATAGAGCTTACAAAATGTATACTCAAGATGAACTTGAAGATATGAAGTAAATAGAAAATTTCACAAAAAAGATAAATATTAACCTAGGGAGTGAAGCTTTTTGAAAATTGTTTTTATGGGGACACCGGAATTTGCAGTGCCCAGCCTTGAGATGTTGATAAGTGAAGATTTTGAAGTAGTAGCGGTAGTTACTCAGCCAGATAAGCCAAAGGGTAGAGGAAATAAAATGTGTGCACCGCCTGTGAAGGATTTTGCACTGAAGCATGGCATTGAGGTTTTACAACCAAACAAGATTAAAACAGATGAATTTGTTGGGGAGATAAGAGCTCTCAAACCCGATTTACTTGTTACTGCCGCTTATGGAAAAATATTATCAAAGGAATTATTAGATGTTCCGCATCTAGGCTGTATAAATGTGCATGGCTCATTATTGCCAGCCTATAGAGGAGCTGCACCAATTAATTGGGCAGTAATAAATGGAGAGAAAACCACAGGTATTACTACTATGTTTACAGATGTGGGACTAGATACAGGCGATATGCTGCTAATGAAAGAGCTTGTCATAGAGCCGAATATGACTGTAGGCGAATTGCATGACAAAATGGCTATACTTGGAGCAGAAGTATTGAAGGCTACGTTAGCAGAATTAAAAAATGGAACTCTTAAGAGACAGCCGCAGGATGATGCGTTGTCTTCATATGCACCAATAATGTCAAAGGAACTGGGACTTATAGACTGGAACAAGTCTGCTCAGGAAATACACAATTTAGTTAGAGGAACAGATCCCTGGCCAGGGGCATATACATTTTTAAACGGAGAGAGAATTAGAATTTGGCGTACAAGCCTTGTTTCTGATAAGAATATTGATACAAATGCAGAAGCAGGCATTATAATAGAAGCTGGATGTGATGGGATTTTGGTTAAATGTGGAGATGGGTGTATTTTAGTCAAGGATATTCAGCTGGATTGTTGCAAAAGAATGAATGTTGATTGCTATATAAGAGGACATCAAATATATGCAGGTGAGAAGTTTGGAGAAAAGTAATATTAAAGCCTTTATTCGGGCAACAATAATAATTATATTAGCATTTACAGCTTTACTGGTATTGTTTTGTTTTGCATATCAGTATGCATCTATTAATGCTTATAATAAAATACTTATATTGCTTATAGTTGCAATTTGTATTTGTATACTTTTAGCTGTATTAATGTCTGCTGCTATTGCTTATACCTACAAGAGGAAAAAGACTAGTGGTATTTTTCTTGCACTTACAAAATTAGGACTGTTGATATTGCTTCCCTTAGTATTAGTTCTTGAAAAGTCAAATAATAATACTAGAAGGACTATACAAAAATTTTACATTGAATTAAATAATATTATAGTTGATTCTGATAATAAAAGGTACAGGCTTCAGGATATTATGCTACTTTTGCCTCATTGCCTTCAAAATAACGAATGTAGTATAAAGGTTACCAATAATCCAAAACTATGTAAAAGGTGTGGAAGGTGTAAAATCGGAGCACTTATGGAATATGCCGATCAAAAAAATATAGCTATTTTTATTGCCACTGGCGGAACAATTGCGCGGAATATAATAAAAAAGCACAAGCCAAAGCTTATAATATCTGTCGCTTGTGAAAGAGATTTAATGAGCGGCATTGCTGATGTCAAAGGAATACCAGTAGTGGGGGTTACAAATAGAACGCCAAATGGACCTTGCATTAATACTGATGTAGATATTGATGCAATTAAAAAAAGAGTTGAGCAGCTTAGCTTATAACGCCTAGATTCAAAATGAAATTTTTCGATTTTTATACAAGCTCGAAAATGCTCCTTATATTCTCACCGCCTGAAAATCAAAGCGGTACCCGCCACTTATAGAAGTGGGGGACATTTTCTTGACTCGTTATAGTGGAGGGAAGTTTATGGGATATTTTTATATGGATGAATATTATATATTACTAGTTGTACCAGCTTTGATTATATCAATGCTGGCTCAATTTTTAGTTAAAAGTACCTTTAATAAATATAGCAAAATAGGAAGCTCAAAAAATATGACTGGAGCTGATGTTGCAAGAAATTTGTTAAAAGCAAATGGCATAATTGATGTTCAGGTTATGCAGGTAAAAGGTAATCTAACCGATCATTATGATCCAAGAAATAAGGTGCTCCGTTTATCTGATGCTACCTATGGAAGCACTTCAGTGGCGGCAATAGGAGTTGCAGCTCACGAAACAGGACATGCAATACAGCATGATGTAAAATATGGACCATTAGCACTTCGTAGCTCCCTTGTACCAGTTGCTAACATTGGTTCATCAGCTGGACCCTATATTGCAGTTTTGGGTTTATTTCTTGGAATGTCGGTTATAATTAATATAGGTTTACTTATGTTTGCCGCAGCTATATTGTTTTACTTAATTACACTACCTGTAGAGTTTAATGCAAGTAGCAGAGCAATAGCGGCATTGGACAGTTCTGGTCTGCTGGTTGGGAATGAATTAAAATCAGCAAAGAAGGTATTGAATGCTGCAGCAATGACTTATGTTGCATCTGCACTAGTAGCGGTGGCAAGCTTTATAAGGTTATTGTTAATAGCAGGACAAAGAAGAAATAGAGATTAGTGGCTGTAACTATATAGACATAATGTTAAGAGATAAAGTTATTTAGAAAAATAGTAAATTTGTTAGTTTAAAATAGTTTTGTATCGGAGAACAGCTTGAAAGAAAGTGGACTTAAGGTATCAAAAAAGGTAGCGTACCTCCACGAGTATTTCGCCTGATTTTATGCCTAAAGTTGGCGTGGAGGTTAATATGGCAATAGATTTAGCTAGAGAGACTGCATTAAAGATTTTGTATGATATTAATGAAAACACTGCTTATTCAAATATTTCAGTTAATAAATATTTAGAGAAAAGCAATCTTAGAGAAATTGACAGAGCATTTGTAACTGACCTTGTATATGGATCTGTAAAGTGGTTATTACAAATTGATTATATAATTCAAAAGTTTTCAAGTGTAAAGATGAAAAAACTTTCACCATGGATTATAAATATATTACGAATAGGAATTTATCAATTATTACATACAGATAAAATACCTGTGTCTGCTGCCTGCAATACCAGCGTTGATTTAGCTAAGAGATATGGGCATCAGACCTCTAGCAGATTTGTAAATGCCGTTTTAAGAAATGTTGCAAAGAGCATTGACAGTATTCCATATCCTGATAAAAGTGATATTGCTGAGTATTTTAGTATAATATATTCACATCCCAAATGGATGGTTGAGAAATGGCTTTCAATATATGGAGAAGAGTTCACAGAGGAGCTTTTAAAAAGTAATAACCAGGTGCCTGACTTTACAATTAGAGTAAATACTATCAAAATTTCTAGAAATGAGCTTGTTCAAGCATTACATAAAGAGGGAATTAAAACACGGAAATGGAAGTATGTAGAAGAATCAGTTGTGTTGGAAAATCCATCTTCTATTACAAGGCTGAAGGCATATAAAAATGGTTTTTTTCAAGTACAGGATGAAAGCTCAATGCTGGTAAGCAGGATATTAGAGCCTAAAGAAAATGAATTAATAATAGACGTGTGCAGTGCTCCAGGTGGGAAAGCGACACATTGTGCACAGCTTATGAATAATACTGGAACAGTATTAGCAAGGGATATTCATCCTCACAAACTAAAGCTTATTGAGAATACAGCCGTAAGATTAGGAATAAATATAATAAAAACAGAGCTATCAGATGCATGTCAATTAGATGACAAAATGATAGGTAGGGCTGATAGAGTTTTGATAGATGCTCCTTGCTCTGGTTTTGGTATAATAAGAAAAAAACCTGATATAAAATATTCTAAGAATTTAAGTGAGATAAAAGAAATAGTTCAATTGCAAAGAAGGATATTAAGTAATGCGGCAAAATATGTAAAGGTTGGAGGTTGCTTGGTATACAGTACTTGTACCATAGAGCCTGAAGAAAATATTGAAAATGTAAAAGCTTTCTTAGAGGAAAATAGTGAGTTTAAATTAATAGGATTTGAAGAGCTTCTTCCTGAAAATCTAAAGCTTAGTAGTGCAAAAGAAGGATATATACAGCTATATCCTAATACAAATCAGACAGATGGTTTTTTTATAAGTAAAATGATAAGAGAAAGATAGCAAACTTTATAATGATAAGTGAGATAGTATAAATGAGAAATTTAATGGATATGACTATAGAGGAACTAGAGCAAATGCTGAAAGAATTGGGGCAGCAACGTTTTAGGGCAAAGCAGATATTTAAATGGGTAAACAGTGGAATTAAATCAATTGATGATATGACTAACATATCTAAACAACTTAGGCAGGAGCTCAGTGCAGTTAGCAAAATCAGCAGGATAAAGCTGGTTAGAAAGCTCACATCAAAAATTGACGCAACAGCAAAATACTTGTTTGAACTAGAAGATGGGAATATAATTGAAAGTGTATTAATGGAATACAAGTATGGTTTTACTGCTTGTATATCTTCACAGGCTGGCTGTAAAATGGGTTGCACCTTTTGTGCATCAACAGGAGCAAATTTTTCAAGGAATTTGACAGCTGGTGAAATGCTGGATCAAATTATGACAATGCAGCAGGATTCTGGCAACAGAATTGGGCATGTTGTTTTAATGGGTATTGGTGAGCCTTTGGATAATTATGATAATGTTATTAAGTTTTTAAGAATTGTTAATCATCCCGAGGGACTAATGATAGGCTTTAGAAATATTTCTCTTTCCACTTGTGGTATAGTGCCTAAGATTTTGCAATTATCAGAAGAGAATATTCCTATTACTCTTTCAATTTCCCTGCATAGTGCGAGAGACGATAAACGATCAGAAATGATGCCAATAAACAGAGCCT
This sequence comes from Bacillota bacterium, assembly GCA_023398105.1. Taxonomy (GTDB): domain Bacteria; phylum Bacillota; class Clostridia; order Acetivibrionales; family DSM-1351; genus Ruminiclostridium. Next base: position 12,789 of record JAEWST010000020.1, read on the forward strand.
TTTGTATTGACAAATTGATTTCAGCATGTAAGATATATACAGAGAGGACAAAACGAAGGATTTCATTTGAATACGCAATGATTTCTGGAGAAAATGATTCTGAGCAAGATGCTAAAGAGCTTGCAGGACTGTTAAAAGGAATGTTGAGTCATGTGAATTTGATACCCGTAAATACAGTTCAAGGCAATGGCTACAAAAAAAGCTCAAGGATTCAGATAGATAAATTTAAAAACATTATGGAATCAAGAGGCATAGAGACAACTGTTAGAAGAGAATTAGGCAGTGATATTAATGCTGCATGTGGACAGCTAAGAAAAGACAGGCTAAAGCAATAATAGACAATACTTTGGATTTCAATGTTTGTATCAGGAGTGATTAGATTGAAGTATGGCATTAGGACAGATAGGGGTTTAAAACGGCAATTAAATGAAGATAATTGCAATGTGCTGGTTGGGTATTCAGGTGTTCCACCTTGTTTTGTCATAGCTGATGGGATGGGCGGACATAAGTGTGGAGATGTTGCAAGTAAGCAAGCAGTTGATTCCGTTTGCAAACACTTACTAATGGCTAATTGGGATGTTGAAGATGTTTCAGATTTGTTAAAAAATACTATTATTGATGTCAATAAGGAACTATATCAGTATTCTATTCTAGACGAAGCCACACAGGGCATGGGTACAACACTCATTATAACTGTTATAAAAAATAGAAAGCTATATATAGGGCATGTTGGAGACAGCAGAGTTTATATTATTAGAGACAATTCAATTCAAAAGATGACCAGTGATCATTCATTTATTGAAGAGCTAATAAAAAATGGAACAATAACTAAGGATGAAGCGGTTAACCATCCAAAAAGAAATGTAATTACTCGTGCTGTTGGATATGAGCATGATTTACAAGTGGATACATATGAAATAGATGTATTGGAAAATGATGAGATACTTGTATGCACTGATGGTTTAACAAATATGTTGTCAGAGGAAGAAATCTTGGAAATAATAAAAAATGCTGAAGAACCGCAAGCGGCATGTGATACTTTAATACAAAATGCAAATAATAAGGGTGGAGAAGATAATATTACTGTAATATTAGGCAGAATATAGATTGAGGTGAATTATGGAAGGTCAAGTATTAGGAAATAGATATACGTTATTAGAAAAGATTGGCGGCGGAGGTATGGCTGTCGTATATAAGTCTAAGGATACATTGCTAAATAGGTTTGTTGCTATTAAAGTACTTCGTGTTGAGTTTTCAACTGATGAAGAATTTGTTAAGCGCTTTAATGTTGAAGCACAGTCGGTAGCTAGTCTATCTCATCCTAATGTTGTATCAATATATGATGTTGGTTTCCAAAATAATATCCATTATATTGTTATGGAATATGTAGATGGATTGACCTTAAAAGAATATATTAATAAAAACGGAGCACTTGATTGGCAAGAAGCTATTAAAATTAGCATACAGATTTGCTCTGCTATTGAACATGCTCATAAGAATAATATTGTACATAGGGATATTAAACCTCATAATATTTTGATGACAAAAGAGGGGATTGCAAAGGTAACTGATTTTGGTATAGCAAGGGCAGTCACTTCATCAACAATAACTATGGTTGGAAGCACAATAGGCTCTGTACACTATTTTTCTCCTGAACAGGCTAGAGGAGGCTTTATTGATGATAAGTCAGATTTATACTCCCTTGGAATTGTAATGTATGAAATGGTCACTGGAAGGTTGCCTTTTGATGGGGATTCTCCTGTAGCTGTTGCACTAAAGCATATTCAGGAGATTCCACCTGAGCCACGAAAATTTTTGCCAAGCTTACCTTATGGAGTTAATGAAATAATTATTAAGGCTGTTCAAAAGGAACAAAGTCTTAGATATCAGTCTGCTACAGCAATGATAGTTGATTTGAACAAGGTGTTAGTTCGTCCACAGGGAGGATTTATTGGTCAGGATGTTGCTTTAAATCAGTCTACTATTAGGATGCAGACGCTAAATAATTCCAATATTCCTAATCAAAACAGAAACAATGTTGTTTCAAAAAATAATATGGAAGCTCAAAAGCAAAAAAAGAAAAATTCAACGGCATACTGGCTTGCGGGAATTACAAGTGTCTTAGTAATAGCAATTGCTGTGGTTTTTACAATAAGCTTATTATCAAATGGTAACAATGAGACCTATAAGATTGGAAGTTATAAAGGCAAGGATTATTTTTTGGTAAAGCAAGAATTAGTTGCTCAAGGGATAAAGGCTATAGAGTTATGGCAGGTCAATGATGATTATGACAAGGGAATTATTTTAGAACAAAGCTTACCAGCAGGTACAGAATACAGAGACGGTAAATATACCGATTTAGTATTGACAATTAGTAAAGGACCTCAAATGGCTAAAGTTCCTGATGTTATGGAGAGAGAAAAAAGAGAGGCAGAAAACGAAATTAAAACAGCAGGATTAACATCAAAGCTTGTATCAGAATATAATGATGATATACCAGCTGATTATGTTATAAGAACAGAACCTGTTGCAGGAACTGAATTAAAGGCAGGTTCAGAAGTTGTAATATATGTAAGTAATGGAACTGAACTGAAAACAGTAAAGGTTCCCAATTTAGTTGGTAAGACTGAAATTGAGGCTGAAAAGCTTTTATCTGACTCAAAGCTGGTACTAGGTAAAATAATTCCTGCAGGTGTTACAAAGGGTATTGTTAACAGGCAATTACCAGCTGCATTTGAGGATTTAACTGAGGGGGATTCTGTAACTATTTTCCTTACTCCTCAAGAGACTGCACCACCAACAAATACTGCACCACCAACAGATACAACAACTAATCCAGATGAGACGGAACAAAAACCATCTGACGAGTCTACGACTGAAACACAGGCTACACCTAGTACAGAATCAGATACTGTTCCGTAAAAGAGTAGGCTTGCTTTGTGGATAAGTTGAATAAATATAATTGACTTTTAAAGAATTGGGGAGGTAGTTGCTTGCCGCTTGGTATAATACTAAAGGGAATCGGTGGTTTCTATTATGTGAAAGAGGAAAATAATAATATAGTATATGAATGTAAACCAAGAGGTATTTTCAGAAAGGACTCTATTACACCTCTTCCAGGTGATAAGGTTGATTTTGGTATACTTGATGAACAAGGGAGAATTGGTTCTATAGATCACATTCTCCCACGTTTTTCTGAATTGGTTAGACCATCAATAGCAAATATAGATCAGATGGTTATTGTAGTTTCAGCAAAGGCTCCAAATACTGATTTTATGCTATTGGACAAGCTGCTTATTACAGCAGAGAAGAAAAGACTTAAGGTTATTATTTGTATTAACAAAACTGATTTAGAGGATGAAGTAGCTAAAACTATAAGTGGAATATATTCAAAAGTTGGGTATGATTGTATAGAAGTAAGTTCTGTTCTTAATATAGGATATGAGAGCTTACAAGAGAAATTGAAGGGTCATATTTCTTGCTTAGCAGGGCAATCTGGTGTTGGAAAGTCAACAATACTCAATCATATAATGAATTCATGGGTTATGGAAACAGGAAGCGTAAGTAATAAATTAGAGCGTGGAAAACACACTACAAGACATGCCGAAATACTAGAACTTAAATATGGCGGTTATGTTGCTGATACACCTGGCTTCAGCTCCTTTGAATTAGAAGACATCAGTTATGATGATATTGAGAATTACTATCCTGAATTTATAGAATATTTAAATACTTGTAAATTTACGTCCTGCAGTCATATAACAGAGCCCAAATGCCCTGTAAGAGATGCTGTAGAACGTGGTGAAATAGATAATGGGAGATTTGAGAGATATACACAGATTTATAATACATTAAAAGATATTCCGCAATACAAAACTAAAAAGTCAGAATCAAGGAGATGATAAAATGCTTAAGCTTGCACCTTCAATTTTGTCTGCAGATTTCTCTTGTCTTGATGATGAAATTAAAAAAGTGGATAGCTGTGCTGATTTAATTCATATTGATGTTATGGACGGGCAATTTGTTCCAAACATTACAATCGGACATGAAGTTGTTAAATCTATAAGAAAAGTCACAAAAACACCATTTGATGTGCATTTGATGGTAAGAAATCCAAGTAAGCAAATAGAAAAATTTGCTGAAGCAGGAGCAGATATTATAACTGTTCATGCTGAAGCTGATATACATTTACATAGAACACTTCAAATTATTAAAAGCTGTGGAAAGAAGGTTGGGATAGCTCTCAACCCTGCTACTCCATTAACTGTATTGGAATATGTTTTGCAGGATGTAGACATGGTTTTAATAATGAGTGTTAATCCTGGCTTTGGCGGACAAAAATATATTGAGTTTTCTACACAGAAAATAAAAGCCTTGAAAGATATGATAGTTAAAAACAAACTTAATATAGATATAGAAGTTGATGGTGGAATTAATGTAGGAAATATTGATTTAGTTGTTGGAGCTGGTGCAAACATTATTGTTACAGGTTCTGCAGTATATAATTCAGTTGACCCAATTGATGCTATAAAACAATTGAGATTGAATGCTTTTAAGAAATCTATTTGAATATAGGGATTTGTTCATACTGGTATTAAGATGATATTTGAAGGGCGATTGTGGGATAATGAGGGCAGTTTTAGTTTGTAATGGTTCAATAAGTGATTATAATATAATTAAAAACCATATTAAGTCTGATGATTACATCATATCTGTTGACGGCGGAGCAAGGCATTTAAGGACAATGGGAGTTATTCCAAATATACTCATTGGTGATTTTGATTCTGCAAGCTCTTACGATTTGCAGTATTTTGTTGAGCTTGGAATAAATAACTATAAATTTCCAGCAGAAAAGGATATGACTGATACTGAGCTTGCAATTGAAAAGGCAGTAGATATGGGTGCTGATGAACTGCTTTTTATAGGTGCGATGGGTTCGAGAATGGATCATTCATTGGCTAATGTGCTTTTGCTCAAAAAGTGTATGGATATAGGTCTTAAGGCATGCATTGTTGATGAGAATAACAGAATATATATTACTAATTCAACTATTACTATCAAAAATCAGGAGGGTTATAAATTGTCCTTGATTCCTGTTTCTGAAAGGGTAACTGGAGTTACAACTTATGGATTAAGATATAGGCTTGATAATGCTACGATGCATCTTGCTACATCCTGGGGCGTTAGTAATGAGTTTTTAGAGGATGAAGTTACTGTCACCATTGATGAGGGAATATTGTTGGTCTGTGTTTCTAGGGATTAAAAGCCAATAAATTATTAATATTTGAATTTATTAAGATTAAACAAAGAATCGTTACTATTCAGCCTCTAAAAATTCACCTAGTCTATGAGTGTTCATGCTTATCAATGGTTTGTTGCCAAAAGTAAAACACTATAAAGATAACAACACAAACTTTCACGAGAAATTCGATATGTACTAACTAAAATTATGATTTTAATAATAAATCTCAATAAAATATTCGAGAAATACGGATATTTTATTGAGATTTAGGCATAATTATAGTATATTAATGTTATGATATAAGAAATGGAGTGAAAGCTATGTTAGTAATGTTTCGTGTTAAAAATTTTGCATCATTTAAAGATGAAGTTATTCTGGATTTAAGAGCTGTGTCGTATAAAGAAATGACAAGCCATGTATTGGATATAGGAAAAAATAAACTTGTTAAAACTTTGGCTATATATGGGAAAAATGCGAGCGGTAAATCTAATTTAGTTAGTGCATTATATTATTTTGAAAGCTTTATTTTTAATCAGTTTATTAATGAGGGTTATAGAGAAGACGATATTAAACAAGCAGAAAAAATGCCTAATATACGTCGTACTACCTATAGATTAAGTGAAGTTATTAATGAAGAGTCTGAATTTGAAATTGTTTTTTACCATAATAATAAAACCTATCAATATGGATTTTCAATAAAGGATGAAGATGGGAAAAATAAATATTATATAAATGAAGAATGGCTACTAGTGGATGATAAAGAAGTATTTGATAGAAACGCTGAACATATTATGCTGGGGAAAAAGTATGAGAAAGATTTAAAAAAAATAGATAAGGTAAGAAATGATCGTTTATATTTAGGAACACTAGATTATTTTGCAGACGGTAATGTTAAGCTTATTATAGATGGATTTAAGGACTATCTAAAGCATAATTTTAATGTATACTTTGAACTGATCGTTGAAATGAGTATTAAAGGTTTTGTGTCTGATAGGGTTTTTTTAAGTCGTTTGGTTGAAGATGAGAGATATAGGAAAACTATTGAGCAATTTATTAAAGTTGCAGATATAGGAATTAATAGGTTGGAGATAGAAGAGAATTTCATGAAAAATTATGATGTAAAAACGATTCACAATGTTTATAACAATAAAGGTGAAGTTATTAGAGAAGAAAAATTTGATTTAAATATGGAATCTTCAGGAACTATATGGTATTTTTGTTTTATTCAATATATATTGAATATGATAGAAAATGGTGGAGTATTTATTGTAGACGAGATGTCAGCAAGATTACATCCTATGCTTACAAAGTTCATAGTTGATTTATATCAAAGTGAGAGAAATAAGAAGGCTCAACTTATTTTTACAACCCATGATGTTTCATTGATGAATAGGCAGCAATTTAGAAGAGATGAAATTGCATTTGTAGATAAGAATAAAAAAGGTGAATCATCTATATTTACATTGGCAGATATTAAAACGAGGTCTGATGCTAGCTTTTCTAAAGACTATATGTTTGGAAAATATGGTGCGATTCCTGTCATAGATGAGCAGTTCTTAGATAAGGAAATGGCAGGTGATTGGTTATGGGAAGATTAGTTAATGGAGAAAGAACAATAACTAATCCAAAGCCTGAAAATGCTGGTAAACTTCTTGTTTTTTGTGAAGGTTCAACCGAATATAATTATTTTGATTATTTTAAAGTATATCTTGAAAATAATTTGCATGTTGAATTTTCAAATATTGTTCTTGAACCTATTAATACTAAAGGAGATGCAAAGCATGTATTTCTGCATGCAGAGGAATTTTTAAGCAAGGATGAAAATAAGCGAAAATACAGGTTTTATGAGAAACATTTAGTTTTTGATTGTGATGCTCCAGATAATATTCAAGATGTAATAATATTGATGCAAAAATCTGAAAATGAGTATATATTAGACTATACTAATTTGTTGTTTGAAACTTGGCTTGTTATGCATTTTCAGAATTTATTTCCTGAAAATAGGCTTAATAAACGGGTTATAATCAAGCAAATACGTGAATATTTGGGTGTACAAAAATACACATCAAAAGTAAAAGCAGCTAAAGGGACAATAGGCAAAATATTAGGCAGTGATGGAAATATTAGAATTAGAGCTGCCATAGATAATGCTAAAGTCCTTGAAAAATACTGGGAAGAACGCGGAATGGTAGAATCAAAAAATATAGAAGATATGAACCCTTCAGTCAACATATATAAGCTAATTGAAAGATTATTGGATGAAATAAATTGCTCGTGCAATTAAAAATTTAACAGGCTGACTGTTAATATTCTAGTGAAAAATTAAAGGCATTTAAAGAGAAATGTTTTACATATTTAATGTTACTTATAAAACCTCTTCAAAATATTTAGAGGTTTTTTTGTACCCTTTTTTGGCAAGAATATTACTAAAGAAATTAGTAAGTGCAGTGTGCATTAATTAAGAAAGGGATAGACTATGAGACAAAGACGCTGGATCAATTCAAAAGTAGCAATTACTCACAATAATAACGAAGCAATTGCAATAAAGGATGCAATTGGGCTGCTTCAAGTGATGACGGCTATAAATAATAATGATGTAGTAGTAATAACACCTAATTGGGTGAAAAGTCAAAATGCCGATTCTGCTATAGTTGTTGGGGGAGAGAGTTTGCGGCAGATTATAAGGCTAGTAAAGGAGAAAACCCCCAAAAGGCTAGTAATAGCTGCTGGTTCAGCAGATGACGAAACTAAAAATGTAATGGATGCCGTTGGATATAGCAGAATTATTTCTGAAGAAGGTGTTGAATTCATTGATTTGAATCATGGACCCTTTGACACAATTAATTTAAATCATCCAATTATTTTTTCAACAAAAATAAATAAGCTTTTAAATGAAATGACGGTCTTAATTTCCTTTACACAACTAAAGTATCATGAGGAAGCAACTATTTCAGCTGCTATCAAAAATATAGCTATGGGCTGGCCTCCTGCTGAGGAACATGGATTCCCTAAAAAGCAAACTGGAATACATAGGGAGCTACATAGCTTTATTTCAGCTATGGCAGAGCAAATCCCTATTGATATATCCATTATAAGTGCAAGCCCTGCTATGATTGGTACAGGACCTTCAAAGGGTATTGCACGCCATACTGGCTTGGTGATTGCAGGCTGTGATCCTGTGGCTGCTGATACAGTAGCTGCAAGACTTTTGGGCTTTAGACCTCAGAGCGTTAGATATTTATTTGAATGTTCCAACAAAAAAATAGGTGAGAGCGATATTGAAAAAATAAGTATAGAAGGAATACCTTTAGTTGAAGCCGAAAACATTTTCAGCAAGGCTGCATATGGTGACGGTATTGCTGTTGATAAGCCTAATTAAATAAGAATTCTATTAATTTAATGGCAGACAATAAGAACCTCAGACTTCGCACACAAATGAAGCTAAATGTTGTGAAGTTTGAGGTTTTTATTAGCTTTAGTAAACAAATACATATTGACAAATAAAGTTACAAGAATTATATTAACAATGAATTTGCAAATAAGTCTATTTTTTCTCTTATTGCTGAGGGGAAAAAGTTGTTTGCTAATCATAATAAGGAGGTAAATGATAGTGATTAAAAAATTAATACCTTATTTATCAAAATATAAAATTTATGCCATACTTTGTCCGTTAGCTATTATAGGTGAAGTGCTTTTAGAGATACGAATACCCTTTCTTATGGCTAAAATAGTTGATAAGGGTATTCCGTCAAAGGATATTGGTTACGTATTGCAAACAGGCGGGCTTATGGTGGTAATGGCACTAATTTCTCTGCTCTTTGGGGCACTTGGCTCTAAGTTCGGAGCAACTGCAAGCATGGGTCTTGGCAGTGAGCTTAGAAAAGGTTTATTTAACAAAATTCAGGATTTTTCTTTTTCTAATATAGATAAATTCAGCACAGCATCATTAATTACTCGAATAACTACGGATGTTAATAACACACAGAACTCATTTATGATGATAATACGAGTGCTGGTACGTGCACCAGTTATGATGGTTAGTGCAACTATTATGGCATACACGATAAACAAAAGTCTTGTTAATGTATTCCTAGTAGCCATTCCAGTTTTGGCAATTGTTTTTGTAGTAATTGCTGGGCTGGCTTATCCACGCTTTACTAAGTTATTAAAAAAATATGATGCACTAAATTCCTCCGTGCAGGAGAACTTAGTTGCTATACGAGTTGTAAAAGCCTTTGTACGTTCACAATATGAAAAACTTAAATTCAAAGCTGCTAATGATGAATTGATGAATGCATCAATTAGGGCTGAAAAAATTGTTATATTTAATATGCCATTTATGCAAATTACAATATACTCTTGTATTGTTGCTATTCTGTGGTTTGGCGGGAATATGATAATTGCAGGGGATATGTTGACAGGAGAATTAATAAGCTTTATTAGTTATGTTACGCAGATACTGGTTTCTCTTATGATGATATCTATGGTGCTTATCACAGTAATACTTTCCCGCGCCTCTGTTAACAGAATTATAGAGGTACTTGACGAGAAGACAGATATAACAGATGTACAGGGAAGCGAAAAGAAGACAGTTACCGATGGCTCAATTGATTTTGAAAATGTATCCTTTAGGTACAATTCTCAAGCTGATGCTAATATTCTTGAGCAGGTAAATATTCACATTAAGTCAGGGCAAACAGTTGGCATAATTGGTGGTACAGGTTCGTCAAAAACTACCTTAGTTCAGCTAATTCCTAGATTGTATGATGTAACACAAGGAAGAGTACTTGTGGGAGGTGTAGATGTGCGTGATTATAAATTAAATGAATTAAGGGACGCAGTTGCAATGGTGCTTCAGAAGAATATACTGTTTTCAGGCACTATCAAGGATAATTTGCTATGGGGAAATGAAAATGCCACTGATGAACAAATCGCTGAAGCATGTAAGGCTGCTCAGGCACATGATTTTATAGTAAGCTTTCCAAAAGGCTATGAAACTGAGCTAGGGCAAGGAGGAGTAAATGTTTCAGGTGGTCAGAAGCAGCGTCTTTGCATTGCAAGAGCATTGCTAAAAAGCCCCAAGGTACTGATTCTAGATGACAGTACAAGTGCGGTAGATACTGCAACAGACTCAAAAATTCGTGAAGCACTTAGTAGATATAGCAAAGAAATTACTACTATTATAATTGCCCAGAGAATCAGCTCAGTATGTGATGCAGATGTAATTATTGTATTAGATGATGGTAAAGTAAATGCTATAGGCACCCATGATGAATTACTTCAAAACAACCAGATTTATAAGGAAGTGTATCATTCACAGCAGGAAGGGGTGAGTGCATAATGGCAGGACCAGCTAAACACAATTTTCAAAAGCCAAAAAGTGCTGGAAAAACGCTTGCACGTGTTTTCGGATATATGCTTAATAAGAAATGGCTGCTTATTCTAGTGGCGGTTTTTGTTATAATCAGTTCAGGAGCAGGTGTGGCAGGGACTTATTTCTTAAAGCCTCTTATTAATGACTATATTATACCACTTATTGGAATTAATCCCTCACAAGTTGATTTAGCACCTTTCATTCGAATGATTCTGTTTTTGAGTTTTATTTATTTAATTGGAGCACTGTCCACATATGTATATAGCCGTGTTATGGTGAAAATTTCAAACGGTGCACTTAATTCCATTCGTAAGGATTTATTTAATAGTATGCAGGATTTGCCAATTAAATATTTTGACACTCATACTCATGGAGAACTGATGAGTCGTTATACCAGTGATGTTGATACTCTTCGTGAGACAATCAGCAATGGAGTTACTCAGCTTATAACCTCAGCCATTACAGTTGTTGGTACATTTGTTATGATGTTAGTGCTTAGTCCTATTTTAACTATTCTTATAATTGTTATGCTTTTTGTAATGTTTGTCATTATAAAAAATATTGGTAGTAAAAGTGCTAAATATTTTAAGAAGCAGCAAAAGGCTGTAGGTATTGCAAATGGCTATATAGAGGAAATGATTGAGGGCCAAAAGGTAGTTAAGGTTTTCTGCCATGAGGACAAGACAAAAAATGAGTTTGCTGTTTTAAATGAAAATCTACGCCTTGCAGCAACTAATGCTCACACATATGCCAGCATTATGATGCCTATTATGGGAAATTTGTCATATGTTAATTATGCTCTTACTGCCGCTGCAGGTGCAATGATGGTTATTGCTGGGCGTATGGATATTGGTTCTATTGCATCGTTTTTACAATATACACGATCATTTTCACAGCCAATAACTCAAATAAGTCAACAATTTAATTCAATACTTTCAGCACTTGCTGGTGCTGAGAGAATTTTTGAGATTATTGATGAGAAGCCTGAACAAGACGATGGCTATGTGACTTTGGTAAATGTGAAGGAAAATCAAGATGGGACCTTAGTTGAAAGTGATAAACGTACTGATTTATGGGCGTGGAGACACCCACACCATGATGGCACAGTAACATATACACAGCTAAAGGGTGATGTTCAGTTCTCGGAGGTGGATTTTGGATATGATGACGACAAATTGGTTTTACATAAGGTATCCATTTTTGCAAAATCAGGACAAAAGATTGCTTTCGTCGGCTCAACAGGTGCAGGGAAGACTACAATTACTAATCTAATTAATCGTTTTTATGATGTGCCAAATGGAAAAATACGCTACGATGGAATAAATATTAATAAAATAATAAAAGAAGATTTAAGAAGTTCACTTGCAATGGTTTTGCAGGACACACATCTATTTACAGGTACTGTACGGGATAATATTCGTTATGGAAGGCTTGATGCTACTGATGAGGAAGTTTTGGCGGCGGCAAAGCTTGCAAATGCAGATGGTTTTATTAAGCATCTGCCTCAAGGATACGATACTATGCTTGTTTCAGATGGTTCAAATCTGAGTCAAGGACAGCGACAGTTAATTGCCATTGCACGTGCAGCAGTAGCAAATCCACCTGTTTTGATATTAGATGAAGCAACTAGTTCTATTGATACCAGAACAGAAGCACTTATTGAAAAGGGTATGGATAAGCTTATGATGGGGCGCACAGTATTTGTTATAGCTCACCGACTTTCTACTGTACGAAATGCTGACGTAATTATAGTGCTGGAAAACGGTGAGATAATAGAGCAAGGAAACCATGAAGAACTGATTGCAGAGCATGGAAAGTACTATCAGCTGTACACGGGACAGTTCGAGTTGTCGTGAGGCAGTATTTGCAGTTAACAAATGATGTCACAACTAAGAGTTTCAGTAGCAATGGAATTTACAGATTTTAACACAGGTATACAACAGCTTAAAGCTAGAATAGGAACATCTGAAATAGGTAAATCATTTATGACACAGTTAATGAAAGGTAGCTGCCTTCAATAAAATATTGATTTAGGGCAGCTACCTTTTGTGTATAGAAATAATTATTAACTCTTTAGTTATTTAAATTCCTTGGCTAATGCCTCAAATGCAGGCAGTGAGTTCTTTATAGTTTCCAAACTACAGCAATATGCCAATCTGAAATAACCTGGTCCTGCAAAGCCTGAACCTGGAACAATAAGTAGATTGTATTTTAAGGCTCTGTTTTTGAATTCCACATCATCTGAAATCAATGCCTTAGGAAACAGGTAGAAGGCTCCATCAGGTTTAACACATTCATAACCAAAGCTTATAAGACTATTGTAAAGCAAATCTCTTCTCTCTTTGTAAATATTTATATCTACTGTGGAGTCAATTGTCTTAGCAACAATCTTTTGGAAAAGTGCAGGTGCATTTACAAAGCCTAAAATTCTATTACAGTAAATCAGACCGCCCATCAAGGTGTCTATATCTTCAGCATCAGGATTTGTAGCTATATAGCCCATACGTTCTCCAGGAAGAGAAAGGGATTTGCTAAAGCAATCAATCATAATTGCATTTCTGTAAATTGTTAAAATATTAGGAACTTCTACATCATAGGCTAACTTTCTATATGGCTCATCGGAGATAATATAAATTGTATGCCCAAACTCATTGCTTTTTCTCTCTAATACCGTTGCAATACTGTTTAAAATATCTTTGCTATAAACTACACCAGTAGGATTATTAGGGGTGTTAATAAGTACAGCCTTTGTATTTGCTGTAATATTTTTCTCCAAAAGTTCAGCATCAGGTAAAAATGTACTGTGGTCGGTATTGATTACTTTTATTTTTCCGCTGTGATTATCAATATAGGAGTTATATTCTACAAAATATGGAGCAAAAACAATTACTTCTTCGCCTGGGTTTAGAAGAGTCTTTAATACTACATTTAAAGCTCCGCCAGCTCCAACTGTCATAACAATATTATCAGAACTGAGTTTTAAGCCTGTTTCTTTGTTGATTTTTTGTGCTATGGTTGTTCTTACTTCTGGGTAGCCTGCATTTACCATATATGAATGCATTCTTAACTCTTCAGAATTTGCAAACTCACGCAATGCAGCTTTTACCTCAGCAGGAGGTTCAGGATCTGGATTCCCTAGAGAAAAGTCATAGACCTTATCATTTCCATAAAGCTTTCTTAATTTTTCACCTTCTTCAAACATAGCTCTTATCATTGACGAGTTTTTAATATTATAACTAATTTTATTGGATATCATAGTATATTTCCTCCTAAATGCTAATATATAAAGTATTCAGATTTTATGTTGATTTTAATGAAAGTACCTTTGTTTCGTCAGGGGTAACATTAATAGTTTTAAAATTTTCATATATAACCATACCTGGTTTTGCTCCACTCGGTTTTTTTACGTTTTTTACTATAGTATAGTCGACAGGAACATTGTAGGATATCTTAGCACTACTGTGATATGCTGCTAAAATGGCTGCCTCTAATAGAGTAGAATCAGGTACATTTTGACGCTCCGTTCTGATAATTACATGAGAACCAGGAATGTTTTTTGTATGAAGCCATATGTCATAAGAAGCAGCAGTTTTCAATGTCAGTAAATCATTTTGCTTATTATTCTTTCCTACAAATATATGGAATCCTTCAGACGAAATAAATTCTAATGGTGAAGATGGCTTTTCTGCTTTTTTTCTAGCATTTCTGACAGATGACCTCATATAGCCTTGATCTATCAACTCCTGCCGTATTTCATCAATTTCCTGTTTTGTACTGCAGTTATCCAGCATTGCTTTAACACTTTCAAAATACTGGAGATCGGAAAGTGCATCCCGAAGCTGTGATGTTACATTCAAATGAGTACTTTTAGCTTTGGAGTACTGTTTGAAATATCTTTGTGCATTATCCTGAGCTGATCTGTATTCATTTAACGGTATATCTATATATTCTTCATTTTCGCTATAATAGTTTAAGACCTTTACTGAGCTTGCCCCAGTTGGGATGCAGTAAATATTTGCAGTAATAAGCTCACCATAAAGCTTTAATTTTTCACGGTCAGCAACATCTCTAAGTGTATCTGTAAAAATAGAGACCTTTTTTTCCAAGCGATCTATGCTGTTTTTTACAATTTTAGATACATCGCCCTTTTTCTGCCCAAGTCTTTCCGAGGTATCCCGACGAGCATAAAAATCATCAAGTGCAGATGAAAGAAGGTCATATTGCTGAACAAACTCATATTGAGAAGGCTTGAAGCAATAGAAATCAATCGGATGCAGATGGTTTTTATCCTCAAAAATAATACAAGGCTCAAAGGCGTTGTTTTTAATTTTAATAATATAGTTGCTTAATGTAGAAATTATATTTACTTTGTCGGTATTAAGTAATTCAGATAATGGTGTTTTTGGATTAACACCTGCTTCTTTACAGATGTCCCTACAGGTGTAAGGGCTAAACCCTTTAATAAAGCTTAACAGCAAGCTTTCAATATTTTTAGCAGCAGTCACGTTGCTTTCTAGTAGAGTAGAGGGGGATATACTTTCAGGCGGTTGCTTGTCCTGAGCAGGAGGTAAAAAATATTGCCTTGCAGGCATAATTTCTCTTACACTGCTGATATCACTATCAATGTGCTTTACAGCATCAATTATTTTATCTTCACTGTTTAGCAGAATAATATTACTGTATTTACCCATAATTTCTATAACTACTCTTTTAACAGATAAATCACCAAGCTCGTTAACTGATTCTACATTTATTGAAATTACTCTTTCATAATCATGGAAACTGATATTAAGTAATTTTCCGCCTGCTATATGTTTTCTCATTAGCATACAAAACACAGGCGGAGTTTGAGGGTTTTCTTTTTGAGCAGAGGTTATGTGAAGTCTAGGATAGCTGGCGTTTGCACTAGCCACAAGCCTATAATTTTGACCCTTTGAGCGTATAAGTAAAACTATCTCATCATTTTCGGGCTGAAATACTTTTTCTACTCTTCCTCCTGAAAGCAAAAGGTTTAGTTCATTTACGATACATTTTGTAACAATTCCATCAAATGGCATTCTTTTTGAGCTCCTATTATACTATTTGTTTCTAATTCAAACTTAATATTAAAATCCTAATTAATTTTAATTGATTAAGTAATACTCTGAGCAAATTATGAACATTGAAATCAAGTTTTTACTCTTAATATGTTGATTATACCACTATAGGCACTAACATCCTATGTATTTCAAAAAAATTTATACTTTATTCTCTGAGTCTAAATCAAAAGGCAGGCAAAAGCTTCTCTTATCAGTGCTTAGAACCATACTTGTTTCTATTTTGTTTACTCCAGGAAATGTTAAAAGTGTATCAATTAAAAAATCACGGCAATTGGCAAGATCATGTGCAATGAGTTTTATTAAATAATCCCAGCTTCCACTAATATTGTAGCATTCAAGTATTTGAGGTGTTTCTTTGATTTTTGCCAGAAAAGCATTAGTTATATCTCTATTATGAGGCGACAAGGTTATGAAGGTAAAAGCAATTACCTCATATCCCAGCATTTTTTCATCAACAATTGCAGCGAAATTTTTGATAGCACCCATTTCTTTAAGACGTTTTGTACGGCTTAGGCAAGCAGAAGGGGATAGCCCAACCTTTTCAGCCAAATCCTTGTTTGAAATTGAAGAATCTGCTTGCAATATATCAAGTAACTGTTTATCTAGTTCATCAAATGTCATAGACATACTGACCTCCACGCCAACTTTTGGCACAAAAAATAAGTTACATATAGAGTACTAACCTCTGCTAAATAGAGGTTAGTACAACCACCAACACTGCAAAAACCCACTTGTGGGTTTTTGTGGCTCGAAAAAGGTACTATGTAAGCACAGGTTTATTTTTCGAGCTGTTCTAGTGCTTGACGAATATCATCAATAATGTCTTCAACATTTTCGATACCTACTGAAAAGCGTATAAGACCAGGATCTATTCCTGCCTGCATGAGCTGCTCATCTGTCATTTGCCTATGAGTTGAGCTAGCTGGATGGAGCACTGCTGTCCTACATTCAGCCACATGAACCACTATAGCAGCAAGCTTTAGTTTATCCATAAATCTGACAGCAGCTTCTCTGCCACCTTTAATTTTAAAAGAAATAACGCCACTACAACCCTTAGGAAGATATTTCTGTGCCAAAGCATAGTAGGTATCACTTTTTAGTGTAGGGTAGCTCACTGATAAAACTTTATCACTTGCAGACAAGAATTCTGCAACTTTTTCTGCATTTCTGCAATGGCGATCCATTCTCAAGTGTAAGGTTTCCAAGCCTAAGTTTAACAAAAAGGCATTGTTAGCTGTCATGGTTGAGCCATAATCTCTCATGAGCTGAACTCTAGCTTTAGTAATATATGCAGCCTTTCCGCAATCTCTTGTATAAACCATCCCATGATATGATTCGTCAGGCTCAGATAAACCAGGGAACTTTCCGTTATCCCAGTTAAAATTGCCAGAGTCAACAATTACTCCGCCAATACAAACAGCATGTCCATCCATGTATTTTGAAGTAGAATGAGTAATAATATCAGCTCCATACTCAAAGGGTCTTAACAAAATTGGGGTGGCAAAAGTATTGTCTACAATTAATGGAACATTATTTCTGTGTGCTATTCGTGAGAATTTTTCAATGTCAAGTATGCTTATTTTTGGGTTGGCAATTGTTTCACCGAACAAAGCTTTTGTATTTGGCAAGAAAGCCTTTTGAATTTCTTCTTCAGGGCAGTCCTGATCAATGAAGGTAACGCTTATTCCCATTTCTTTAAATCTTTTTTTAAAAAGATTAAAGGTTCCTCCGTAAATAGTAGATGAAGACACAATATGATCACCAGTATTGCAAATGTTTAAAAGGGCAATCATTGAAGCAGCTTGTCCCGATGAAGTACAAAGTGCCCCAATACCACCTTCTAATGCTGCAATTTTATTCTCAACACATTCAACAGTAGGATTGCTTATTCTTGAATACATATGTCCAGGAACAGTTAAGTCAAATAATTGAGCAACATGCTCAGTGGAGCTATATTTATAGGTGGTGCTTTGATAAATAGGGAGGACACGAGGCTCACCATTTCCAGGTTTATAGCCCTCCTGCAAACACTTAGTTTCAATTTTCCAGGTCATTTGAATCATCCTTTCAATGTAACTGATAATATTTATCATCGTTATATAATTTTATATTATACCATAAATACAGAATTGTATACTATATTTATTCAAAAACTAAAAATAATATTTTAATAATAGCCGTTATTTGAACCCAAACTATTGTTCGATAGTATAGTATTTTCACACAGTATTAACTGATTTTCAAAAAAAGCTCCAAGATTCTATTGAAGCAACTGCTTTTAAGAATCTTGGAACTATTATATGTTTACTAATAATTTGTTGTTAAATTATCAAAAATGAGAAATTAATCAGCAAGGCTGAATTAATCATTATAACGAGGCAAGAAAATGTCCCCCACTTCTATAAGTGGCGAGTACCACTTTGGTTATCAGGCGGTGAGAATATCTCCCGCCTCGTTGAAACGCCGCTGAATGTAATAGCTCGAAAATAAAGTATGTACAAACAAGGTGCATTTTCGAGCTACAAAAACCACAAGTGGTTTTTGACGGTGTATAAAATCGAAAAATTTCATTTTGAATCTAGGCGTTATAAATTAACAGTTGTTTCGTTTGTTGTAGCCTTGCTGAAACCACCCTTTTTTGAATATACTATTGCACCTATAATTAAAGCTGCACAAATAGCAAGAGCTGCAATCATACCAATATCAGTACTTTTATATTGTATGAGAATAGGAGCAGCAAGAAGTGAAACTAGATTTATAACTTTAATCATTGGATTTAGGGCTGGACCTGCTGTATCCTTTAGAGGATCACCAACGGTGTCTCCAACAACCGCTGCTTTATGGCAATCAGAACCCTTTCCTCCATGGGCACCATCCTCAATGGTTTTCTTTGCATTATCCCAAGCTCCCCCCGAGGTTGCCATAAATACTGCGAGCAATTGACCTGAAACAATAACTCCGCCTAGTAAACCTCCTAATGCTTCCACGCCTAATAGTATTCCAACGAGTAATGGAGCAACAACAGATATTACTGCTAAAGGTAATAATTCTCTTTGGGCAGCTACTGTACATATGTCAACTGCATTTTGATAATCAGGTTTAACTTTGCCTTCCAGCAAGCCTGGTATTTTGAATTGCCTGCGTACTTCATTAACAATGAGAGAGGCTGCTCTTGTAACGGCATTTATGATAAGTGAAGAGAATAGCCAAGGAATACATGCACCTATTAGCATACCAACAAAAACTATTGGACTTGATATTCTAATTCCTGTATCAAAAATTGTTTCACTTGCACCCATTCCTATTTGAATCTTAGTTACATCAGTAAGGAAAGAACCAAATAGGGAAACAGCAGCTATTACAGCTGAACCGATTGCTACGCCCTTTGTAATTGCTTTTGTTGTGTTACCTGTAGCATCTAGACTGTCTAATACCTTTCTTGAGTTACTGTCAAGTCCTGCTAGCTCAGCAATTCCGTTTGCATTATCAGCAATTGGACCAAAAGAGTCCATTGCAACATTATTACCAGTTAGAGTCAACATACCAATACCAGTCATTGCAACTCCATATAGAATAAAGGAAACGCTTTGACCCCAATAGATGAGAACTGAACTCATAATTGTGACAGCTATTACTAAAGTTTGCCAAACAGCACTTTCATAACCTTCTGCTATTCCTCGCAGAATCAATGTGGCTGAACCAGATTTTGAAGCAGAAGCAATATCCTTTACAGGTCTATACTTTGTATCTGTAAAATGTTTTGTAACCTCGTCCAGTGCTACAGCAAGTAAAATACCAACTGCTACTGATAGGAAGGCTCTCCATTCATTCATATAGAAAGCAGCTAATAGGGCAAAGGAAGCTAAACTAATGGCTGCGGATGTATAAAATCCTTTATTGATTGAGGTTAAGGCATTACCTTTTTTAGAGTCTCTAACCAAATATGTACCGATTATTGATGAGAACACGCCAATACCTCTGACTAATAGTGGGAATATTATCCATTTCAATTGACCGGTTGCAGCATAAAGAGAAAGACCCAATATTAAGCCTGATACAATTGTAACCTCGTAGGATTCAAATATATCGGCAGCCATTCCAGCACAATCACCTACGTTATCACCAACTAAATCTGCAATAACCGCAGCATTTCTTGGGTCATCCTCTGGGATTCCTGCCTCAACTTTTCCTACTAAGTCGGCACCTACATCGGCAGCTTTTGTATATATACCACCGCCAACTCTCATAAATAAAGCCAACAAAGTACCACCAAAACCAAAACCCAGCAAAGCATCAGGAGCTGCAACACCCAACGCTATAAATATAACAGTTCCGCCTAAAAGTCCCAGACCATCTGTTAGCATACCAGTAATTGTTCCTGTACGATAAGCAATTCTTAAAGATTCTCCGAAACTCCTTCTTGAAGCAGATGCCACACGTACATTGCCCTCTACAGCCATTCTCATTCCAAATTGACCTACAAGAAGTGAAAAACCAGCCCCCATGATAAAGGCAATAGCTCTTGCAAAACCAATAACTAGCTTTATTGAATCTTCGCTCAAATTTGAAAATCTTTCAACTGCTTCATCACTTGGTGGAACAATGTACACAGAAAAAAATAGCAGAATAGTAAGGATAGCAATAAGCGGAAGAATTGATTTTAATTGACGACGTAAATATGCATCGGCTCCGCCTTTAATAGAACCCCATATTTCTTGCATTTGTTGGGTTCCTTTATCAAACTTAAGTACTTGACTGCGAAGCAATAAGGCGTAACCCAACCCCATAAAGGCAATAATAAGCACACACCAAACGGCAACAGTTTCAAATGTTGTAGCATTACTGAGACTAAACATTTTTTACACATCCTTTCGAAAATAATTAATAGTAACATTAAAGTAAAATATTGTAATTACTAATTAATTCTATATTACAATAAATAATCCTTTATAATTGAATTATATTTTACTGTATTTAATTATTTTGGTAACAATCAATTGATAATTCTACCGCACTAATAGATTTTCGAAGTTTTAGTAAGTTATTTAACATGAATTTAATTCTAGAAAGACCAAAAACATATTAATATATTTTTATTTTTTAAGGGAAGATTAATTTAACAAACAACTTTATAACTTTATAACTTTATAATATGGCTATAAAATGTAATGATATATTTACTTTTGAACATTATGATGGTAAAATTATGTAGAACATTACTCCACAAACGAAAAGAATGGTGGTATATAATGGAAAATAAAAATATTATGCTTAATAAGGAAGTAGAGTTGCTTAAAAACGAGCTCTATAAATTATTAGAAAATGAGCCATGGGCAAAACATGATATTCTTATACTGAGTAAACGCTTGGATAGTCTGATATTGGAGTTTTATAATATGGACTAATTCTTTTGTGCATCATTGTTTATTTCTATACATTCGTTTATAAGATTTTGAATAAGTATTTTCTGTGCATCATCTTGTATTTTATGGTAATTGTTTAGTATATACTGTATTTTGTTTTGAGAATTGCTTTTAAAACAATCTACATCTATTAGGTGTTCTTTATACTGTTTTAATAGAATTGAGATTAATAAAAATGAACATTCGAATAATTCATCTATAGCTCCTGTGGTATTCATTTGAAATTGCATTTTTACCTCCCTCTTTCTGCAAAATAATAGTATCTGTGGAGAACTATGAATTGCAGAGTTATAAGTTACTTTTCAGATAGCTTAAGTCAACTTCTTATAATGTCTATAACTATAATCAAAGTTAATATATAAAAAATACAATGAAATCTTAAGTATGTCAATTATTTCCTTTCGATATGTGATTTTTTGATATAATATTTTTGGAAGTATTTTTATTTTATAGTAGAGGAAGGTTGAGTTTAAAATGCTAAATATTAATATAATGAATGATACATTCCATATAAGAAATATTGATAAAGAGAGTATAAGTAATATTTACTCTATATATAAAAATACATATGACTATAGCTATGCCACAGGTATATTTAATGCCATAGATTACAAACAATTTTCACAACAAATTTCTCAGTTTATTACGAGGCAAAATGTGTTTTTTCTTGACATTTATTTAATATCATCAAGAGAAGTTATTGGTTTCGTTAAGGGGTTTATAATTAGAAATGAAAAGATAGTATGGATTAGCTCTCTGGCTATAAACAAGCTGTATCAAAGAAAGGGGTATGGAGCCAAAGTGATAGGTTTGTTAGAAAATTACTTGAATAATCATTTTGATATGGAGAAAAATTATATTTCAGTATATAAGAGTAATTATGTTGGAATAAATTTTTGGAAAAAGTGCGGATATGATGAGTGTTACCAACTTTCGCAAATATGTTCAGATACATCAAACAGATTAGTTACATTTATGTATAAAGAGATGTAATAGGAATCTCTGAGTGTAGTATAAATCTAAAAATATCATTATTATTTTATTCATTACAAAAATATTACTAAAAAGTTGCGTTAATGTTGCGAAAAGTTTGACAAACTGTTACAAAATGAATATAATAACTTTGTAACATAAAAATAGCTGAATCCCGTTAAAGGGTACGGAGGAACCAAGAAATTTGGGGTGAATCTATGAAAATAGTAGGGCGATCCTATTGCCCGAGCCCGACAGCTAACTTCGGAAGCGTAAATATAGGAGGAGCTAATGACAGGTAAGATTAACAAAATACTTGTTGCATGTATTTTTGCTTTTTCTCTTGTTCTTATTTGCTCAGTTGCAATGGCTGCTAGTCAGTCAGGACAAATTGTCGGAACGAATGTAAATATGAGAAAAGCACCAGATACATCTTCAAGTGTTATCACGAAGTTATCCAATTCAAAGGTTTCAATTCTTGACAAGTCTAGTGGCTGGTACAAGATCTCCTTCAATGGTAAGACAGGTTGGGTTATAGGTGATTACATAAAACCACTGTCAACAGAAGGAAAAATTAACGCTAATGGTGTTAATTTCAGAGCAGGTGCTAGCACAGAAAGTAAGATAATTGATTCTTTGAACATGGGAAAGAGCGTTGTTATTCTTGATACTCAATCAGGCTGGCACAAGGTAAAAGTAGGTTCAAAGGTAGGATATATTGTTACTAAATTTGTAAATTCTGCTAATGCTTCAGCAAAAACATCACGTTCAACAACTGCAGTAACTATTACTGATTCTGATACTTCTAGCTTCAGTGAAGTTATAGCATATGCAAAGAAATATGTTGGTGTACGTTATGTTGGTGGCGGAAAGAGTCCAAAAGGCTTTGATTGCTCAGGATTTGTCGGTTATGTTTACAAGCATTTTGGAGTTAAGCTAAGTGCTTCAGCATCTGGTATGTATTCTAATGGTACCAAAGTTTCCAAAAGTGCATTAAGAGCTGGAGATATTTTATTTTTTGATGCATCTCGTAGAGGAAAAGCAGGTTCTATAGATCATGTTGGTATTTATATGGGTAATGACAAGTTCATTCATGCATCATCTACAAATGATTCAGTTATTATTCAGAAATTATCAGAGTATAGAGGAACTTATATTGGTGCTAAAAGAGTTATGTAATATTTTATAGAACGTAGAATCCTATATTTTAGTTGATTTTACGTTCTATGATGTTTTTTGTAGGAACTTTTTCTTAAAAGAAACTAACCTTAATTTATTATAGGATATTATTGTAAACTTTTAATTGCTTATTAAGCTATAGTATAAATTATTGTATATCAATTAAACATTATTGTTTTCTTTTGTCTCTAAAGTTTGCCCATCATATATATTAATCCTAAATAAAACTATATCTCTTCATATCAATGTTGTACATGCCTTAATGACTGCGAAAGTTGATTTTCAAATCAAATTTTTTCTATTAAAATCTTATTTTAGAAAACTTCACTGTACTAACCAAATCAAATAATTAAAATAACAATGTTGGACTTCCGACTTACATTGTTAATTCAAAGGAATGGTAATTCTGGAACATAATTTTGTTAACATAAACAGACCACTCTGTCTTTTTTGTGTAGCATTTATTTTAGGCATATTGCTATGCTCATTTTTAGGAATACTATATGTACTAGTATTTATAGCGTTTAGCTTATTTTTTATATTTCTCTTTTTCAATAAAATTAAAAAAGCTATTTTTGTTTTAATAATATCTCTTGCTTTTTTAGCCTATGGCGGCATTAGTTTTTATAATGCAGAAAAAACCTATTCAAAAATCTTTGATGGATTTTACAACCAGCCAGTGACAATTGAAGGTTATGTGGACAGTGAAATTGAAGGTGCGGATGGAAAGTTAAAATTCTATATGAGAACAAACAAAATTATATGTGAGCAAAAGGAGAAAAAAATTATTGGTAAATTACTTATTAATGTTTCAGATAATAACGGATATTTAGAGAAAAACAACTCATTTAACTATAGAACAAGGATATACTTTATAGGAAATATAGAAAAGCCTAAACCAGCTGTAAATCCTGGCGGCTTTGATTATAAACGTTATTTGGCATCTATAGGGGTATCGGGAACAGTCTATTTACGAAGTAGCTCTGATATATCCTTAGCTGGAGTTGAAGGAGGAGGGTGGCTTCACAAACTGGGCTATAGTATAAAGAATTACGTGCTTAAAATAATTGAATTCTGTTTGGACAAAAACCAAGCTGGATTGCTAGCGGGAATGATTATTGGCTATAAGGATGGGCTTGATGAAAATGCATATAATGCTTTTAGTAAAGCGGGCTTAACCCATATAATGGTTGCTTCTGGTATGAATATTGCATTTATTATTTTGCCCCTTACATATATTTTTAAGAAATTGAGAATAAGTCAATTTGTTTCAAACATATTGATAATGACTGTTCTGATTCTCTTTGTTTTTGTTGCGGGATTTTCAGCCTCTGTAGTTCGTGCAGTTATAATGGGCATTATAATTCTGCTGGGAAAACTAATAATGAGGGAAACCGATATATTTACAAGTATCTCAGCTGCTGCCATTATACTGCTATTTATAAATCCATATACAATTTTTGATATAGGATTTCAGCTTTCTTTTTCTGCAACTATTTCATTGGTTATGTTTTATAAAAAAATAAAGGAACATATTGATAACAAGTATTTACCAGATATTATATCAGATACTATTGCAGCAACTATTGCAGCACAGATTGGTGTTGTCCCCATTACGTTATATTATTTTAATAACCTCTCAACTATTTCAATATTATCAAATCTTTTGGTAGTACCTGTGGTTCAGATAATTACAATTATAGGCTTTATTATGGTATTTGCAGGTATTGTAAATATACACCTTTCTGTCTTGATTGGATATATTAATAATAACTTTTTATCCTTTGTGCTATTTATAACCGAAAAAACGGCAGAGCTACCTTATGCTTCTCTAAAGCTTCCTACCCCTCAATTATGGCTTATAGTATTTTATTATATAGCTGTATTATATATTTTCAAATGGAGACAACTTGTAAAAAATAAACTAAGCTTAAAATATGTTAAATATATTTGTATTGCATTGACCATTCTAATAATTGCAATTAAAAATATAGTTCCCAAACCCCTTGAAATTAACTTTTTAGATGTAGGACAAGGAGATAGCACCTTTATAAGAACTGCTCACGGGACTAAGATATTTATAGATGGCGGTGGTAGGGCTGCAGGCTCGAAATCAACATTTGATGTAGGAGAAGCGGTTGTGGTACCATATATTTTAGATCAAGGTACAAAGAAAATAGATATTGTAATTGCAACACATGGACATTCTGACCATACTGAGGGCTTAGAAGCAATATTAGAAGAGATGAATGTTGGTATGGTTATATTACCAGATACTGATGGCAAGGGCTTTGAAAAACTAATCAAATTGTGCAGCCAAAGGAAAATTAATATTGTCGAGTGCAAAAAAGGAGATATAATAAGATTGGATGAAGACACTGTATTTGATGTGCTTAGTCCTTTGAAATTTGAACAGGATTCTTTGTCACAACAGTCTTTGAATGACAGCTCATTAGTGTTAAAATTAAAATACAAGAATTTTGAGGCTTTATTTCAAGGAGATGCAGAGGTTCCGATAGAGCAAAGAATGTTAGAGCAAGGATTGGATTTGAGTGCTGATATACTGAAGGTTGGACATCATGGCTCATATAGTTCAACAAGTGAAGAATTTGTAAAGCAATCAAAGTTTAAATATGCCGTTATTTCTGTAGGAAAAAATAACTTTGGACATCCTTCTCAATTTGTTGTTGATAGGCTTGCAGAAAGTGGTGTAGTGTCCTTTAGAACAGATGAAAGTGGAGCAGTCATTGCAACTAGCTATGGCGAAGGCGTTAATATCAGAACTATGCTTTCAAAGGATAATAGATGATTTTTATAGAAGGTGAAAGAGGAAACTATATGAGTATAGATATCTTAAGAAAACAGATTAAAGAAAATAAATTACAAAATGTTTATTTGTTTCATGGTGCTGAAGAGTACTTAATAAAGTATTATATTAGTGCTATACAAAAATTAACTGTAAATGAAGATAATAGTGAGCTTAATTTTATAATCTATGATGGGAAGATTGATGAAGCTACAATCATAGCTACCTGTGAAACGCTACCTATTTTTAGTGATAAGAAGCTGGTTATTGTAAAGAATTCAGGAATGTTTAAGTCTAAAAAGGCTGATGCTGCTAACAGCTCCTCAAAAAAAACTGGTAATGATAAGTTTTCTGATTACTTGAAGAATATGCCGCCCTATACCTGTTTGATTATGGTTGAAGCTGAGGCTGATAAAAGAGTAAAGCTGTATAAAGCAATAAGTAATACTGGACTTATTGTTGAATTTGGTTTCCAAAAGCCAATGGATCTTGTTAAATGGGTAATTAAGGTGTTTGACAGCTATAAAAAAACCATTGATCAGCATGCGGCTTCGTATTTGGTTGAAAATAGCGATTATTCTATGACTGAGCTACTTAACGAAATTGATAAAATAGTTAATTATGTGGGTGATAAGCCTCAAATAACAATAAATGATATTGAAAGCGTATGCAACAAATCCATAAAAAGCAGAATATTTGAACTTACAGATGCTATTTCAGTTGGAGATGTATCAAAAGCTCTCAATTTGCTAAATGATATGGCGGCACTTAGGGAGCCTATGCAAAAGATTTTATTTATGATAATTCGGCAAATCAGGATGTTGTACAGGATAAAGCTTCTGAGGCAAAATGGTATGAGTGAGGAAGCGGTAAAGAAGCAACTGGGGCTTACACCCTATGTTGCAGGAAAAGTAATGAAGATTAGTAAAGGGTTAGCCCTAAATACTTTAGAAGGGGCAATGAGTTACAGCTTAGAACTGGATGAGTCCATAAAAACAGGAAAAATAACCGATAGAGTAGCTATAGAACTACTAATTGCATCTATGGGTTAAAAATATCGGGGGGTAAAATATTGGAAAAATGGATTTTGAAAAATCCCAAAGGGGATTTTAAAAGGATATCTCATGCATTAGGAGTTAGTGAGCTTATTTGCAGGATTTTAGTTAATAGGTCAATTGACAATTATGCCACAGCAAAATGCTTCATACAACCTGATATAGAAAGCTTGTTTGACGGCAGATTAATGAAGGACTTAGAAAAGGGAACCTTAATAATCAAAGATAAAATAGCTGATGGTAAGAAAATTCGAATAATTGGCGATTACGATGTTGATGGAGTAATCAGTACATATATATTATATAAAGCACTGAATAGATGCGGTGCTAGAGTTGATTACGTAATACCTCACAGAATACATGACGGTTATGGCATTAATAATAGCATTATTGAAACTGCAAAGAAAGATGGCATTGACACCATTATTACATGTGATAATGGCATATCGGCTTTAGAACAAATTAAATATGCCAAGGAATTGGGTATTACAGTTATTGTAACAGATCATCATGATGTCCCTTTTATAGAGGATGCTGATTTAATTAGAGTGCAGGTAACTCCAGAAGCTGCTGCAGTTATTGATATGAAGCAAGCTGATTGTAAATATCCCTTTAAGCTGTTGTGTGGTGCTGGAGTGGCGTTTAAATTCATACAGGTGCTGTATCAGCAAATGAATATCCCAAAGCATGAGGAAAAGGCTTTTTATGAATTTCTAGCTATTGCAACTGTTTGTGATGTTGTTGATTTAACAGGGGAGAACAGAACACTAGTAAAAAATGGCTTGGAGGCTATTTCCAATAGTAAAAACATAGGTTTAAAGGCACTTATGGAACAAACGGGAATAATGGGCAAGGAGATAGGTGTTTATCATTTGGGCTTTATAATTGGACCTTGTATAAATGCATCAGGAAGACTGGATTGTGCTATTAAGGGACTAGAGCTCCTGTTATGTAATGATGAAGAAGAAGCGGTTCTAATGGCTCAGGAGCTATACAGCTTGAATACAGAAAGAAAGAATATGACTCTTAGCGGGGTTGAGGAAGCTGTTGCCACTATTGAGAATAGCCATTTAAAAAATGACAAAGTACTTGTGGTATATAGACCTGATATCCACGAAAGCATAGCTGGTATAATAGCTGGAAAGATTAGAGAGAAATATAATGTCCCTACTTTTATTCTTACAGATAGTGAAAACTGTGTAAAGGGTTCAGGGAGATCTATTGATGCATATAATATGTTTGAAGAACTACAAAAATGCAAAGAGCTATTGACAAGATTTGGCGGTCATCCGTTGGCAGCTGGATTTAGTCTTGAGCCTGATAAAATTGAGGCTTTAAGGCTTCAGTTAAATGCTTATTCAACCTTGACAGAGGATGATTTAATTGCAAAGGTATACATTGATGCACAAATTCCAATAGATACAATTAATCTTCAATTAGCAGAGGAATTAAAGCTGCTGGAGCCTTATGGGAAGGGTAATTCAAAGCCTCTTTTTGCAGATAAAAATATATCGGTCAGCAGAGCTTCTGTATTAGGTGTTAATAGAAATGTACTAAAGCTCAGACTGCTATCTAATAATAAATATACTGACTGTATTCATTTTGGGGATATACAGGATTTCGACAATTACATTAAGTGTAAATTCGGAGAGAATGAGATAAATAAAATGTATGCTGGACAAATTAATAGTATAAAGCTGGATTTGACTTTCCACATTGATGTAAATGAATATAATGGAAATAAAAATGCTCAGATTATTATGCAGCACTATAGATAATTTATATTAAACTTTTTTGTTGATAATTGGCAATAGAGACAGTTATAATAGATGTAATAGCTTAAAGTTAGAATACCCAAAGACTTTTATGTTGGAAGTTTGAGTTGAATTACGTATTACACTGTATAATGCAAATAGTAACAAAATAATTTATATTAAATAGTTATATATCAAATTACTTGTAAGTATGAGAGTATTTCATTATAATAGTTATATCCTTTGCTGAATTAATATTTTCAACAGTTACTTACACATGAAGCAAATAAAAATTCTTGACAGAGGCTATTAAACTGTCAAATAGCTTTTATAGATATAAAGCATTAGTTTGAATAAGTCCATACCTTAGGTATGGATATAGTTATAGCAATTACTCAAATTAGAATATACTAATTAAACTGCTATTATAAATGTTTATGAAGGGGAGTATAAAAGATGGATTTAAAATCAAAACTTAGGCATGTTATGGATTTTCCGAAAGAAGGCATTGATTTTATTGATATTACTACAGTATTGCAAGATCCAGAGGCATTTAAATACTGTATGGATGCTTTCAAAGCGATTTCCGATCAGGTGGGCGATTTTGATATAATAGTTGGCTCGGAGTCTAGGGGATTTATTTTCGGAGCACCTCTTGCATACAAAATGGGGAAAGGCTTTGTGCCAGTCAGAAAAAAAGGAAAGCTCCCTTATAAGACTATTAGTGCAGAGTATGATTTAGAGTATGGAAAAGATGTTTTAGAAATACATGCTGATGCTATAAAACCCGGACAGAATGTTTTAATAGTAGATGATCTTCTTGCAACAGGAGGAACTTCCGAGGCAAATATTAGATTGATTGAGCAACTTGGAGGAAAGGTTGTGGGACTTATATATTTTATTGAGCTCACAATGCTTAATGGCAGAGAGAAGTTAAATGGTTACAAAGTAAACTCTATTTTAGAGTTTTAGATTAAACTCAACTTTCCCAGTTGAAAATTGCAGGTATGGGGGCTTATCAATGGAAAGTTGAGTATGTTAAGTCATATTGACTAATGGAGGGTATTATACTTTGACAGAACGCTTTTTATTACTTGTTGAAAAAGTTAAAAAGTACGACCCTAATGCCAATTTTGATTTGCTAGAAAAGGCATATAAAGTATCAAGCACAGCACATGAGGGTCAACATAGAAATTCTGGAGAACCATACATTATTCATCCAGTTGAAGTAGCAATTATTTTAGCTGATATGGAACTGGATGTTACTGCACTTGTTGCGGGACTTCTCCATGATACTATTGAGGATACAACATGTACATATGAAGCGTTAAAAGCTGAGTTTGGAACAGCGGTTGCTGAACTAGTTGATGGGGTTACGAAGCTAGGTAAAATTCCGTTTACTTCAAAGGAAGAGCAGCAGGTTGAAAATCTTAGGAAAATGTTTTTAGCTATGGCAAAGGACATTCGAGTAATAATGATAAAGCTTGCAGACAGGCTTCACAATATGAGAACACTGAAATATATGACTGAGGGTAAACAGATATATAAAGCAAGAGAAACCTTAGAAATATATGCTCCATTGGCACATAGACTTGGTATTTCAAAAATAAAATGGGAACTTGAAGACTTATGCTTAAGATATTTAGACCCTAAGGGATACTACGACTTGGTTCAGAAAGTTGCTTACAAGAGAAAAGAAAGAGAAGCCTATATATATGAAATTGTAAAAACGCTCAAAGAGAAGACGGATGAGCTTGGACTTGAAAATGTTCAGGTAGATGGAAGACCAAAACACTTTTATAGTATTTACAGAAAGATGGTTGACCAAGGTAAAACAATAGAACAGATTTATGACTTGTTTGCATTTCGTATAATTGTAAATTCAGTTCAGGATTGTTATGCCTTACTTGGTCTTGTACATGAACTGTACAAGCCTATTCCTGGCAGGTTCAAAGACTTTATTGCAATGCCTAAGCCCAATATGTACCAATCTTTACACACCACCCTTATTGGTCCTGAAGGAAAGCCCTTTGAGGTTCAGATAAGAACCTGGGATATGCACAGAGTGGCAGAAGTTGGTATTGCTGCTCATTGGAAATATAAAGAGACTGGAAAAGATGGTGCAAATGGGGGAAAGGATGCTGCGGCTAAGGATGCTGAGAACAAATTTGCATGGCTTAGGCAGCTTTTAGAATGGCAGAAGGATACCAAAGATGAAAATGAATTTATGGAAACACTCAAAATAGATTTGTTTACAGATGAGGTTTTTATATTTACACCAAAGGGGGATGTGCTGAACCTTCCTGTTGATTCTACACCTGTTGACTTTGCATACTATATTCACAGTGCAATTGGTAATAAAATGATTGGAGCCAAGGTTAATGGGAAAATGGTCCCAATTGACTATACCCTTCAAAATGGTGATATAATTGAAATTTTGACTTCTTCCACTATACATGGACCTAGCAGAGACTGGCTGAAAATAGTTAAGAGCAGTCAGGCGAGGAACAAAATTAATCAGTGGTTTAAGAAGGAAAAAAGGGAAGAGAATATCGTAAGAGGCAAAGAAATGATTGAAAAGGAGCTTAAAAAGCAAGGCTTTACCTACAATCAATTATTTAAGCCTGAATGGGTAGAATTGGTTCTGCGCAAATATAATTTTTCATCTTTAGAGGATTTATATGCTGGAATTGGCTATGGTGCGATGACTACAAATAAAGTGTTGACCAAGCTGAAGGAAGAGTTCAAGAAGACAATAAAGCCCGAAGAGTTGGAGCAAATTCTTGAAACTATTGCCCAGTCCAAGAATGAAAAGAAGAAAAAGCGTGTTCCAGAAAGCGGAATTGTTGTTAAGGGAATTGACAATTGTCTAGTTAGACTTTCAAGATGTTGTAATCCGGTTCCAGGCGATGAAATAATTGGGTATATAACGCGCGGCAGGGGAGTTTCGGTGCATCGAAGCGATTGCATAAATGTAAAGGCAGGTCTTGAAAAAGAAGGCAGGCTTATAGATGTAAAATGGTATTCAACTGTTGATGTAGCCTATAAGGCTGATATAACAGTAATGGCTCATGACAGATCTTCGTTATTGTTAGATGTGACAAATAGCGTTACTGAACTGAAAATACCAATTAAAGCTTTAAATGCAAGAACAACAAAGGAGCAGGTAACTATAATAAACCTTACTCTGGAAATAACTAATACAGAGCAATTAGAGAAAATAATTAAAAAATTGAGAAAGATAGACAGTGTGTTTGATGTAACGAGAAATAAGCAGTAGAGAGAAAGTCGACCAAAGTTGTCAAAAAGGAGACGTACCTCCACGAAGCCAATACTATATTTTTTTGCAACAGTTGGCGTGGAGGTTAGTAGCTCGAAACATAGTTAGTACAAACATGGTGCGTTTTCGAGCTGTGGAGGTTATTATGAGAGCCGTTGTGCAAAGGGTCAGAAATTCAAAGGTTACAGTTGAAGATAAGGTTGTAGGGCAAATACAGCAAGGGCTTATGGTGCTGTTAGGCGTTGGACTTGAAGATTCGTTTTCAGATGCCGACTATCTAGCAGAAAAAATTATCAATCTGCGTATTTTTGAAGACAATGATGGAAAAATGAATAAATCCTTATTGGACATTGGTGGAGATATACTTGTGGTTTCCCAGTTTACACTATACGGAGATTGCAGAAAGGGTAAAAGACCCAGTTTTGATAAGGCTGCAAGATCTGAAAAAGCGAATGAGCTTTATGAGTATTTTTTAAGTAAATGCAGTCAAAAGGGTATAGTAGCTCAAAAGGGAGTATTTCAAACACATATGCTCGTAGATATAAGCAATGATGGACCAGTTACACTTATGATTGATAGTAAAAAGGAGTTTTAATGATGATTGTTAAACCTATTATTGGTGGCATGTATGATTCAGTCTCATATTTAGTTGGAGATAATAACAAGGCTGTTGTAATTGATGCTGGTGTTAAATGTGAAAAGGTTCTCGAAACAGCAAAAGAATTGAATTTGACAATAGAAAAAATAATACTTACTCATGGGCATGTTGACCATATTAGTGAGTTAAATGAAATAGTAAAGAATACGAATGCTATGGTATATATTCATATTGATGATCAAAATTCATTGACAGATCCAAGATTTAATTTATCTGCATATGCGGGAATGTCTACTACTTATGACGGAAAATATGAAGTTCTGAGAGATGGCAGCAAAATACAGCTAGAGAGCTTAGAATTCAAAATTATTCATACACCAGGGCATACGGTAGGATCTATTTGTATTGAAGTTAATAACACGCTATTTTCGGGAGATACACTATTTAGATTTGGCTATGGAAGAGTGGATTTTCCAAATGGTAGCTTTGAGGATATATATAATTCCATTGTTAACAAGCTTTTTACACTTCCAGACAATATGATTGTATACCCAGGACATGGAAATAGTTCAACAATTGAGATGGAAAAAAGAGCAAACCCGATTAAGAGTTCTGCTCAATGGTAACAACTTGAAAGTAAAGATTGTGCAAACATGGTGCCTTTCAAGTTATAAAAAGCCACAGGTGTCTTTTCCCAACAAAGGGAGTATATGACGAGTGTGTACAACTTGAAAGTAAAGATTGTGCAAACATGGTGCCTTTATTTAAATAAAAGATGAGGATAAAATGTTGTTTTATAGAAATGAATGTGACAGTATAAACTATGAATTTGAAGATATAATAAAACTGTTTTTTTTACCTGATGAAAGCAAGCTCATGGATGAGCCTTGGGATAAATGTTCCGAGGCATTTATTTTATGCTTTAAATCAGCATATGAAGGCAGTGAATGTATTAATCTTAGATTAAAGGATAAGGATTTTGACGAGCTTATAAGCTTACCCTGTAATAAAGTATTTGAATCTGAGGATAGGCAGCAGTTTAAGAACTTTAAACGGATATTTAAAAGAAAATTGTTCTCATTATTGACACAATATACAGGTAAAACTATTCCCTGGGGTGTTTTAACTGGAATAAGACCTACTAAATTGGTAAATGAGTTTATTGATAATGGTATGGGCAAAGGTGAAATTATTTCAACTTTGAAAAAGGATTATTTTGTTATAGATAATAAGGCTGAGCTTCTCTATGAAGTGGCAGAAAATCAAAGAGATATGTTTTTAGATTCCAAGAAGAACAGTATTTCCTTATATATTGGAATTCCATTTTGCCCTACCCGTTGCCTTTATTGCTCCTTTAGCTCTAGCACTATCGGACAATATAGAAAAGTAGTAGATTTATATGTAGAAACCCTAATTAAAGAAATACAACATACTGGAAAGCTAATTAAAGACAATAATTTTATAATTGAAAGCATTTATATAGGCGGAGGAACGCCAACATCATTAAAGGCAAATCAATTGTCCAAGCTTTTAGAGGGCATTGAGGAATATTTGGACTTGTCTGATTTAAAAGAGTATACCGTTGAAGCTGGACGTCCTGATACAATTGATGTGGATAAGTTAAATGCAATTAAGAATAGCTTAGTTTCCCGAATAAGCATAAATCCTCAGACTATGAATTCGATTACGTTAGATAAAATAGGAAGAAATCATTCTCCTGAGGATATTCAAAAGGCATTTTATTTGGCTCGTGATTTAGGCTTTGATAATATTAACATGGATATTATATGTGGACTTCCAGGGGAAGATGTAGCTATGTTCAGAAATACTCTTGAGAAAATAAAGCCTATGGAGCCAGATAGCTTAACTGTTCATACAATGTCAATAAAAAGAGCGTCACGACTAACTGAAGAAAAAGAAAATTATAATTTAGAAAATCAATACAGACAAGTAGCCGAAATGGTAGATATGGCAGGAGAATATGCAAAAGAAATGGGACTTGCTCCCTATTATCTTTACAGACAGAAAAATATATTAGGGAATTTGGAGAATGTAGGCTACAGCAAAAAGAATAAAGAATGTCTTTACAACATACAGATAATGGAAGAAAGACAGCCTGTTTTTGCCTGCGGTGCTGGGGCAGCTTCAAAATTTATTTTTCCACAAAATAGGATAGAGAGGGCTTTTAATGTCAAGACTGTAGAAGAGTATATTAGCAGAATTGATGAAATGATTGAAAGAAAGGCTATACTGTGTAATAAAAATAATAAATATTGACAATAGTTAAAGCAAATTTTAAAATATAGTATATGTTAATACTGCAAAGACCTTAAAAGGGAAGAGTATTCAGTAACTACTATTTCAGGGAAAGCTGCCTTGGACTGTGAGCAGCTCATAGTTTAGCTGAAGAAAGACACCCTCTTGGAGCTAAATCTCCGTGGTTGATGAGAAAAACTCATCCGTTTTCTGCGTTAAAGATTTTAAGTAGGTTCTATATTTAGTAGAGTAATTAGGGTGGTACCGCGGGAAGTTTCCTCTCGTCCCTTGCTGGGATTAGGGGCTATTTTTATGTTAATGAGAACTCTAGCCTATAGGAAAATTTGTTAGCAATAGATGTATTTTTGAGGTAGTTAATGACCTCTCATGCCCCATTTAGTCACATAATTTGGGTGATGCCGCTTTAGGCACAAATAGTAATTAGCAAATTTCTTAAAAATTATATATGATAGGAGTGGTATAAATGACAAAGCAGATAATTACGCCTTCAATACTACCAGGCTTTATGGAGCTTTTACCTGCAGATCAGATTCTATTTAATAATATGCTTGATACAATCAAGAAGAACTACGAAAAGTACGGGTTTGTACCCGTTGACACGCCTATGATTGAAAAGTCAGAAGTACTGCTGGCTAAGGGCGGTGGAGAGACTGAGAAACAAATATATAGGTTTAATAAGGGTGATAATGATTTATCCTTAAGATTTGATTTAACTGTGCCGTTGGCAAGATTTGTTGCACAGCATTTTGGTGAATTGACCTTTCCTTTTAAGAGATATCATATCGGCAAGGTGTTCAGAGGAGAAAAACCGCAAAAGGGCAGATTTAGAGAGTTTTATCAATGTGATATAGATATCATAGGAAATGAAAGTTTAAGTGTTATAAATGATGCAGAAATATTAAGTGTTATTTATTCTACTTTTAAGGCTCTTGGATTTGACGATTTTACTATTAGAATTAACAACAGAAAGATTTTAAATGGCTTTTTTGAGAGCTTGAAGGTTTCTGACAAGGCAGAGGTTATGAGGACTATTGATAAGCTAGAAAAGATAGGAAATGAAGCGGTGGCAGCAGAACTTAAAGCAATTGGACTTTCAGATGAAGATGCCAATAGTGTTTTAAGATTTGTTAGTATTAAGGGCAACTGCAGTGATATTTTAAATAGTTTAAGAGAATTAAATATAGAAAATGATACCTTTGTTGAAGGTGTGAATGAACTTGAAGCAGTGCTTAATTATATAGCAGCCTTCAAAGTACCAGCAGTTAATTATACTGTGGATTTGACTATAGCAAGAGGCTTGGATTACTATACTGGCACAATCTACGAAACAATATTAAACCAATATCCTTCAATCGGAAGTGTTTGCTCAGGCGGCAGATATGACAATTTGGCACAGAATTATACAAACAAAAAGCTTCCAGGTGTTGGCATATCTATTGGACTTACAAGGCTATTTTATCAGCTTAGAGCAGCTGGGGTGGTAGGTGAGACAAAGAAAGCCACACCTTCAAAAATACTTGTAATTCCAATGCAGGAAACCATGGTTCAGTCATTGGAAATTTCAACAAAGCTAAGAGAGTCCGATATTCCTACTGAAATTTATTTTAATGAAGGTAAAATGGGAAAGAAATTCTCTTATGCTGACAAGCTGGGTATTCCATACGTAATAGTTGTGGGTGAGGATGAAGTTAAGTTAGGCAAGTTTAAACTAAAAAATATGGAAACAGGCGAACAGGCTGAGCTTGAATTAGAACAGATTATCGAGAAGCTGAATAGCTAAGTATTCAACTATTATTAAACTTTGCCGAAAAACCAATACGATGTCGGGAGATCAAATTGAATTTAAAACTTATAGATTAGTTTAATTAAATACACCGCAAATGCGGCTATGGAGGTATGAAAAATGGGTGAATCAATTTATGGACTCAAAAGAAGTCACAAATGTACTGAGCTAGGAAATGAGAATGTCGGAGAAACAGTAACAGTAATGGGATGGGTTCAAAAACAGAGAGATCTAGGTAGCCTTGTTTTTGTTGATTTGAGGGATAGAACAGGCATATTGCAGATTGTGTTTACAGATAAAGATGGAGAAATGTTTGAAAGATCTAAATCTATCAGAAGTGAATTTGTTCTTGCTGTTGTAGGTACAGTATCTGCAAGAGCACCTGAGGCTGTAAATAAAAAAATGGCAACTGGCGGTATAGAAATTACTGCAAAGGAACTACGAATACTGAGTACTGCTGAAACTCCACCTATTTATATTGAAGAGAACTTAGATGCTAACGAAATGACAAGATTAAAATACAGATATTTGGATTTAAGAAGACCTGACATGCAGAGGAATTTCATATTAAGGCACAGAGTTGCAAAGGTTGCACGTGACTATTATGATGAAAACGGCTTCCTAGAGGTGGAAACACCTATTCTTATTAAAAGTACTCCCGAAGGAGCAAGAGATTACCTCGTACCTAGCAGAGTTCATGAAGGTAAGTTCTTTGCACTGCCACAGTCACCACAGTTATACAAGCAGCTTCTTATGGTTTCTGGCTTTGACAGGTACTTCCAAATAGCTAAATGCTTTAGAGATGAAGATCTTAGAGCAGATAGACAGCCTGAATTTACACAAATAGATATAGAGATGTCCTTTGTAAATGTTGATGATGTAATTACTTGTAATGAAGGCTTTATAAAAAGAGCTTTTAAGGAAGCATTAGATGTTGAGCTTGAAACACCATTTATAAGGATGCCATATGCTGAAGCAATGGAGAGGTTTGGATCAGATAAGCCCGATATACGTTTTGGAATGGAGCTTGTAAACATGTCTGATTTAGTTGCAGACTGCGGCTTTAAAGTGTTTACTGATGCTGTTGCTTCGGGAGGAAGTGTCAGAGCTATTAATGCAAAAGGTTGTTCAAAATTTAGTAGAAAAGAAATTGATGCATTAGTTGAGGTTGTTAAAACATATAAGGCAAAAGGAATGGCTTGGATTTCAGTAGGGGCTGATAATGAGATTAAATCCTCCTTTGCAAAGTTTATGACAGAGGATGAGCTGAAGGCATTGCTTGAAAGAGCTGATGCACAGCCAGGAGACTTGATATGCTTTGTTGCTGATAAAAATAGTATTGTTTATGATGCATTGGGACAGTTGAGACTTGAAGTGGCAAGAAGAATCAATATATTGAATCCAGATGAATTTAAATTCTTGTGGGTAACTGAATTTCCACTTTTTGAATATGATGAAGAAGAAAACCGTTACGCAGCGAAGCATCATCCGTTTACTTGCCCAATGGATGAGGATTTGGAATTACTTGATACAGAACCGGGTCAAGTACGTGCAAAAGCGTATGACATAGTATTAAATGGTGTTGAGCTAGGTGGTGGCAGTATTAGAATTCATATACAGGAATTGCAGGCAAAAATGCTGGAAATGCTAGGGTTTACTGAGGAAGATGCAAATAGAAAATTTGGATTCCTCCTCAATGCCTTTAGATATGGAACGCCTCCTCATGGTGGAATGGCCTTTGGTTTGGATAGAATGATTATGCTAATGGCAAAGACCGATAGCATCAGAGATGTAATAGCATTTCCAAAGGTGCAAAATTCATCATCACCTATGGATAATGCACCAGATATTGTTGACGATGTACAATTGGAAGAACTTCACATAAGAATTTCTAAGGATTAAGTGTTATAATGTTGAATATAGTAAGAAGTTAATAAGAGTTAGATAGTATAATTGAGTAAAAGCTTCTGCTTTGAAGCTAAAAGCTTGTAGGTACTATAAAATTAAGATGTATAAAGCAATCACAAAATATAATTTGGGGTTAGGTAAGCGATGAAAAAGATTTATCATGTTGGGTTAGACGTAGGTTCAACTACTGTAAAAATAGTGGTAATTGACAATAATAACAACATCCTTTATTCAAAATATCAAAGGCATTATTCTGATATAAGAAAAACTATTTTTGAAGTAATGGATGAGACTTGTGAACGATTCATTCAGGACGAATGTACTGTAATGATAACGGGTTCTGGTGGTCTGCTGGTTTCTCAGTGGCTTGACCTTGATTTTATTCAAGAGGTTATAGCTGGGTCAGAAGCTGTTCAAAAGCTTATTCCTAAGACGGATGTTGCTATAGAGTTGGGTGGAGAAGATGCTAAGATAACCTATTTTAGAGGTGGACTTGAGCAGAGAATGAATGGTACCTGTGCAGGAGGCACAGGCTCGTTCATTGATCAGATGGCTTCTCTGCTACAGACTGATGCAACGGGGTTAAATGAGCTTGCAAAAGGCAGCAGAGTTATCTACCCAATTGCGGCAAGATGTGGCGTATTTGCCAAAACTGATATTCAGCCATTATTAAATGAGGGAGCAGCTAAAGAGGACATTGCCGCTTCTGTTTTCCAGTCTGTTGTAAATCAAACTATCAGTGGTCTTGCATGTGGTAAACCAATAAAGGGCAATATTGCATTTTTAGGAGGACCACTATATTTTCTATCTGAACTGAGAAAAAGATTTGAGATTACACTAAACCTAAAACCAGAGGAAGTAGTTTTTCCAGAAAATTCGCAGATTTTTGTTGCAATTGGAGCTGCTCTTTCATCCATAGAATGTAAATTAATATCCTTTAAAGAACTAAAGGATAAGTTACCTAGAATAAACACTGTTTCAGTTCATGAAGTTGAAAGACTTAATCCTCTGTTCAAGGATCAGATGGAGCTTGATGAATTTAGGGCAAGGCATAGTAGGGCTTCAATTAACACCAAGTCACTTACAGAATACAAAGGAGATTGTTTTTTTGGAATTGATGCAGGTTCAACTACTACGAAAGCAGTATTGATTAATACAGAAGGAGAATTGCTTTATTCCTATTATGGAAGCAATCAAGGAAGCCCACTAAATTCTTCGATTAAAATTCTTAAGGATATTTATTCAAAATTACCTCAAGAAGCTAGAATTGTTAACTCAACTGTTACAGGCTACGGAGAGGGCTTAATAAAAGCGGCACTTCGTGTTGATATTGGAGAAATAGAAACAATAGCACACTACAAAGCTGCTGACTTTTTTCTGCCAGGAGTAGATTTTATTCTTGATATTGGTGGGCAGGATATGAAATGCCTAAAAATCAAGGATGGTATTATTGACAGCATAATGCTTAATGAGGCTTGTTCTTCAGGTTGTGGCTCATTTATTGAGACCTTTGCAAAATCCCTAAATTCAACTGTTGAGGAATTTGCAGCTCAGGCATTGCTGGCAGAAAAGCCTGTTGATTTAGGCTCACGCTGCACTGTTTTTATGAATTCAAGAGTAAAGCAAGCCCAAAAAGAAGGTGCACAGGTAGGTGATATTTCTGCAGGATTGTCTTATTCGGTAGTAAAAAATGCACTGCTTAAGGTTATTAAGATCCGTGACCCTAAGGATATGGGCGAAAAGATTATTGTTCAGGGTGGAACTTTCTTAAATGATGCCGTTTTGAGAAGCTTTGAAATGATTTCGGAAAGAGAAGCAATAAGACCAAATATAGCAGGGCTTATGGGTGCTTTTGGTGCTGCTCTTATTGCAAAAGAGCGTTATGATGGAAATAAGTCTACTTTATTAACAAAGGAAAATATTGGTGATTTTGAATACAGTACTGAGTTGCAAAGATGTAAATTCTGTAATAATAGTTGTTTGCTGACTATAAATCAGTTTAACGATGGAAGTAGATTTGTTTCAGGCAATAGATGTGAGAGAGGTGCAGGCATAGAAATTAATCATGAGGATGTGCCTGATTTATATGAGTTCAAATATAAGAGGATTTTTGGGTATAAGCAAAAAAATGATATTGAATATACAAGAGGAACAGTTGGTATACCACGTGTTCTGAACATGTATGAAAACTATCCTTTCTGGTTTACATTTTTTAATCAGCTAAAGTTTAGGGTTGAGCTTTCACCTAGATCCTCAAAGAAGATTTACGAGTTGGGTATTGAAACTATGCCATCTGAATCAGTTTGCTATCCTGCAAAGCTTGTACATGGACATATAATGAGCTTGATAAACAAGAAGGTTAACTTTATTTTTTATCCTTGTATACCATATGAAATTCTTGAAGATGAAGGAGCAGACAACCATTATAATTGTCCTATAGTAACTTCTTATCCTGAAGTTATTAAAAATAACATGGATGTCTTAAAGAATAATAATATAAAGTTCTTTAAACCCTTTTTGCCATATGATAACAAGGGTAAGCTGAAAATTAGGCTTTATGAGGTTTTAGGCAAAGAATTCAATATATCTAAGTCTGAAATAGCTGCTGCTGTTGATAAGGCATGGGCTGAGGATGAGAATGCAAAAAGTGATATAAGGAAAAAGGGAGAGGAAACCCTGAAGTATATCAGAGAAAATGGAAGAAAAGGTATTGTATTGGCTGGAAGACCTTATCATGTTGATCCTGAGATAAATCATGGAATTCCTCAGATAATAAAATCTCATGGATTTGCAGTGTTTACTGAGGATTCAATATCTCATTTGGGAAATACAGAAAGACCACTTAGAGTTGTTGATCAGTGGAAATACCATTCGAGACTGTATGCTGCCGCAAATGTAGTAAGTGAATATCCTGAGCTTGAAATGGTTCAGTTAAATTCATTTGGATGCGGCTTGGATGCTGTTACAACTGACCAGGTTCAAGAAATATTAAAAGCAAATGATAATATATATACTGTTTTAAAGATAGATGAGGGAAATAACTTAGGAGCTGCGAGAATAAGAATCAGATCCTTGGTTGCTGCTATTGAGGAAAGAGACAGGAAAGAGGTAAAGCATCAAAAGAAACACAGTAGTTTTGAAAAGATAGTATTTACAAAAGAAATGAAAGAAAAGCATACTATACTTGCACCGCAGATGTCACCAATACATTTTCAATTTCTTGAACCTGCTTTCAGAACTGCAGGCTATAATATTGAAGTGTTGCCAGAGGTTAATACTGCTGCAATTGAGGATGGGCTAAAGTATGTTAATAATGATGCCTGCTATCCTACTATTATTGTAGTTGGTCAGATAATACATGCTTTAAAATCTGGTAAGTACGATTTGAACAATACTACTGTTTTAATAACACAGACTGGCGGAGGCTGCCGTGCAACAAATTATATAGGATTTTTGAGAAAAGCATTAGTAGAAGCTGGTATGCATCAAGTACCTGTTTTATCTCTTAATGCATCGGGCTTGGAGAGCCAGCCTGGGTTTAAAATATCACTAAAGCTCCTTGATTTGGCTCTAAAGGCACTTGTCTATGGCGATCTGCTTATGAGAGTTCTGTATAGAGTACGC
This sequence comes from Bacillota bacterium, assembly GCA_023398105.1. GTDB lineage: Bacteria > Bacillota > Clostridia > Acetivibrionales > DSM-1351 > Ruminiclostridium. Next base: position 55,163 of record JAEWST010000020.1, read on the forward strand.
CCATATGAAAAGATACCAGGCTCTGCTAATGAGCTTTATCAAAAGTGGGTTCAGGTATGTTTAGCTTCTATTCGTGAGAATAAAAGAGGCAGTTTTAAAAAGAACATTAAGAGTATCATAAAGGAATTTGATGAATTAGAGCTTAACGACATTGTCAAGCCAAGAGTTGGACTTGTTGGCGAGATTTTGGTTAAATTTCATCCTGATGCAAATAACAATGTAGTTGATGTTATAGAGGCAGAAGGTGCAGAGGCTGTAATGCCTGATTTGATTGACTTTTTCCTTTATTGTGCATATGATGCCAATTTTAAGTACAAAAGGTTATCGGGTACAATTAAAAGCTTGATAATTAATAACTCTGTTATAGCAGGTATTGAGTGGTATAGGCGTTATTTGAAAAGATACCTTAACAAAAGTAAAAGGTTTGAAGCTCCAAGCTCAATATATCATTTAGCTGATTGTGCTTCTGAAATACTTTCACTTGGAAACCAAACAGGAGAAGGCTGGTTCTTAACTGCGGAAATGATTGAACTTATAAAGAGCGGTGCTGGAAATATAGTTTGTATGCAGCCTTTTGCTTGTCTGCCAAACCATGTTACTGGTAAGGGCATGATAAAGGAGCTTCGCAGAAGATATCCGCAGTCTAATATAGTTGCTGTAGACTATGACCCAGGTGCAAGTGAAGTAAACCAATTGAACAGAATTAAGCTGATGCTGTCTGTAGCCTTTAAGAATATAAGAGGCGAGAAGGATGGGCATAAAGAAGAAACAGTTGAGGTGAAAGCAGAGGAAAAAAAGGCAGAGTAGGGGAAGGTTGAAAGCTTGTACCGAGTATATACCATTTTTATTACGTTGTTTTGTAAGAACTAAAATATATTTGTACTTTGAAATTTTGAGTTACAAAAATAGATAGAAATTTTAGTACGCTGGCGAAAGCCAGCGTATGTTTTTTTAAATCAAAATGGCTTTTAAACCTTATTTCACTATAAAAAATATATGTATAACATTTACTAAATAGAGAGGCATACATATGGTAATGGGTAAAGGAATAGATAACATCACCAAAGATAATAATAATAAAGAGGTGATGTTAGATGGTGATGATGGTTTATCTGCATCATTATCTAATGATGAAAGTGGATATCCTATGTATAATATTAAAGTTGAAAGAGGATTTTATACAGTATATGAGTTAAAATGAGGGAAATCATAATGTAGCACATTTTCATGTGAAAAATGTTGATCATAGTGCTTCGTTATCAATTCCAGATGCAGATATTATTGTTGGTGAACTACCATCTGATGATAAAAAGAAAATAGAATCTTGGGCATTAATGAATATGGATAAAATAGCTGAACTGTGGAACAAGTTTCATCCAGAGAAATTGGTTAAGTACAATTCATAAAATAATCTATATCAATATATATAACTAATTACAAAACAATAAATGCTCAATTTTTATATGTCTACTGATGAAAATGAAAAACATGGGAGCACCGCTCACTACTTTTTAAATTAGTTTTGCGACACTCCCAAACATTCATATAGTTAGGAAAATTTAATCTGTCTTTCAAATAGCTATTAAATGTACTTGAGATTAAATTATGCCACAAGTACTGAACACAAATTAAATAAGCATGCTGATTTAATTTATACACCTAAAGGCAGCTCAATAGTTGCCTTAAATAAATCTCCATCAATTTCAATATGGAAGCTTCCTCCTTGAAGTTCTGTCAGACTTTTAGCAATGGATAGTCCTAAACCTGAGCCTTCGCTGTGGCGGGAGGCATCGCCTCTTTTGAAGCGTTCCATAAGCTCCTCTTCATTAATATTCAGTTCGTAAGCAGAAATGTTTTTAATAACGATTTTTACATTATCAGCAGTGGCAAATACGTCAATATACACTCTTGAGTTGGGTAAGGCATATTTGAAAACATTTGATAGTAAGTTTTCTATTACCCTCCACAGCAGTTTACCGTCAGCATAAACCAATAGCTTGGAGGAGGGCATATTTGTTTTGAAATTCAAGCCTGACACTTCAATTTTATCTGATAACTCTCCAAGACCTTGGGTTATTAAGGACACCGCATCTAGTTTTTCAAGGTTTACAGCTATACTGCCGCTACTTGCTTTTGCTGCCTCAAATAAGTCCTCAGTCAAGGCTTTAAGGCGTTGGGATTTATTGTCAATTATACCTAAATACTTTTCAGCATTTTCAGAATGAAGCCCCTCATTTTTTAGCAAATCTACATAGGTTATTATGGAGGTCAACGGTGTTTTCAAGTCATGGGATACATTTGTAATTAGCTCTGCCTTCATACGCTCTGACTTAACCTGATTGCTAACAGCGTTTTTAAGACCATCAGCAATAGAGTTAATTGTAACTGATAACTGCTTAAACTCAGGAATTCCTTCTACTGGTATGTTATAGGACAGCTCACCTGAACGAATTTTTTCTGCACCCTCGTAAATAGTTTTTAGAATTTTATAGTACTTCAGTATAAAGTAAAGTGATACCACATTAATGCCAACAATGCCGATAAAGCCCATTAAAACCCCTAAAGAGCCTGTAAGAAACAGGAATATACATACAATAGTCAAAAAGGCATATGACCCGAAAATAAACACTAATCGTATGGCTATCGGGCTTGTATCATAAACAGAGGCGATTTTAGAGATTATCTTTTTGGTTTTTAAAATACTCCATGTACAAATTTTATAAATAATAGTGTGGCTAATAACTTCATGTCTTTTTGCTCGTTTTGAAAGAATTGTTACAAATAGTATCCCAATAAGAGTACCTAATGCAACTATCAGACCAAAACCTATGAAGAGAAGACTGCTATTTATATGTGTCATTTCCAGAATAAAGTAAGTATAAAAATAGTATACCTGAATCATACATAGTATTATAGCTGCTGATGAAAGGACAAAAGCCCCATCAATATTAATATAATCAACAAAAATTAAATGAATCCCATCTTTATCTACACGTCGTCCTGAAGCATATATAATATAAAGCAAGCCAATGAAGAAAGCAACAAGTCCTATTAAAAGCAAGGCTAAACACATACGTCCTTCACTATAATCATGATTGTAGACAGCAAGTTCTTTTGCATACCTTGCTGGAGTGATTCCAAGATATACTACAGAGCTTTCAGGAAAATTTGAGGTGTCATAATTGTGATTTATTGGATATGTAGAATTAATGCATTCAGAAGTAAGTACGAGATATGCTTCATGCTTTATATAAAAAGAATTGGTTGATTCTGTACTAAAGCTGGGCATATTACTAAAGGTTATTTTGTTATTGTCAACAACTGTATAGTGTATTCCATCTAGCTTTTTTAGATTTCCTATTTCTCTATAATAGTTCACTATGCATTCATCAATATAGTCTGATTTTATATTTTTTATAGAGTCGTTATATTTTTCTATTACAGCCTGTATTTCTTTGTCTCTCTCCTGAGCTAAAGTTGTGAGCATTTTGTTGAATTCTATTTCATCAGAATATGGGCTATTTATATTCAAATTATCATTTCGTTCTTGAATTAGGCTAGTATACTTATCAGTAATTTCCTGAATTGCGTTTTCTCTGTCGTTAAGTATTTGATTCTTTCTATCCTTAATGTAGCTCTCATCTAAAGTAACATTAGTCCTAATATTTTCTTCACTTTTACAATTGAAGGCTACATTTGACACACGCCCGTAAGCATCACTAAATATATTTTTCAATTCTATACTTTCCTTAAAATCGGCATTTCGCAATGCAAGTTCTAAATAGGGTGCTTTTGTCACCCCATAGGCTATACTTATCATTCCTGCTGTACATAGCACTATTGCTAGTAATTTAAACCATACAGAAAATCTATATTTTTTCAATTTTGTATCCAATACCCCACACCACCTTTAAATATTTTGGTTCCTTCGGATTGATTTCAATTTTCTCTCTAATTCTTCTTATATGTACTGCCACAGTATTCTCGGCTGAAAAGCTCTGTTCGTTCCAAACCTGTTCGTAAATCTGGTCAATAGAAAATACCTTTCCAGCATTTTCGCACAATAGCTTCAATATTTTATACTCAACAGGCGTGAGTTTTACCAGTTCATCATCTACTTTAACCTCTTTGGCATTATCGTCAATAATGAGCCCGCCCGTTTTGAATACTCCAGTTTGCTTTATAAAGCTACCTAGTGAAACATATCTTCTCAATAGTGACTTAACTCGGGCAATCAGCTCTAATGGATTGAAGGGTTTAGTTACATAGTCATCTGCCCCTAAGTTAAGACCGATAATTTTATCTGTGTCCTCAGACTTTGCACTAAGCATCAGAATTGGAATGTTGTATTTTTCCCTTATCTTTGTTGTAGCCCTTATGCCATCCATTATCGGCATCATTATATCAATAATAAGCAATTGAATATCATTTCCTTCAAAAACCGATAAGGCTTCAATTCCATTGTATGCTTTAAAAACTGTATACCCTTCGTTTTTTAGATATATTTCAATGGCATCTACAATATCTTTTTCATCATCACAAACAAGAATATTCACTATATAACCTCCAAAGCCCTATTTGGCAAAAAAATCAGTAAAGCAACAGTTTTGAACCTTTGCTTTTTCTTTAGCTTTTAGCTTGAATTTGACAAGCTGTTTTTAAATACAACCAACATTATATCACACCCTATCTATCTGATTTTGTATACTGTAAAATTAAGTAATAACTAGTGCATGGGTTAATAATATCAGGTGAATATTACAGAATATTGAATAAAATTCTTAAGATTTTCTTAACTTATAACGAGGCAAGAAAATGTCCCCCACTTCTATAAGTGGCGGGCACTACTTTGGTTATGAGGCAACAGTACAGTTACTCAATGCAAATCTTGCACATATGGCTGACGTAATTAAAAGAGATTTGGGAAAAGATATTATGAATATAAATTCAAATAGTTAATTTAATTTTCTATATAAAAAATATAGGAAACAATATTTTGAGTATTGCTTCCTATATTTTTTACTATTGAATCATTTTCAAAAAACATATAGTTCAGAATCTGAATTATATGCTCTCTAGCCTATAATTTGAAAGGGTATTTTATTCTGTTTAAAACTTAAGTATAATCATAGTTTAAGTAATTCAAAATTGAATCTTTATTTTTAACTTGTATAACCGAAGTCCCTTTTAAAACAAGATGATGTCCACAGCATTCACATCTAAAAGTCAAATTGTTTAATTTCTCAACTTCTTCTTTGGGTAAATTTAACAGTACGCTATTACACATGCAGCACTTAATGGTGTAGAATTTCAATTTCTTTTGTCCCCCGTTTCTAAAATAAGAATATTCTTTAGTATAAATACAGTCACTAAACAATTTTACAATATTTCCCACAATATGGTGTTTGTTTTTTTATGACTTATTCAAAATGAATTTTTTTTCCTTGTTTTAATATATGAATTTATATGTTAAAGAGTGTTATAAAAGCCTTAGTAATTCTAGGTTTGGCGTACACTAAAGAAGAATTTTTATATAAATAAACTTAGATGTTCGGGTATTTTATAGAGGGGTGAGGAAAAAACAGGTCGTATTTGAGGTGGCTAATAGCTTTGCTAAGCAAATTTCTTAAAAAGATTGTACAAGCTAGGTATATTTTTTAAGATAGTTGAATATATTTTTTTAGAAGATTTGTTTAATAGCAATGGAGAATGAAGAAAGACAAGTCTATCTGGAAAAATAACCTAATGCACACTTATGGAATTAGGAGATATTTATTTCTGTAAATACTGTAAATAAGCTACTTGACTAACTTTGTCAAGGTAGTTTGTGCAGCAAAGCATAGATTCTACAGTGATTTATAGTTTTAAATGAGGCAAAGAAGTATTTGTGGGAGGTAAAATATGAGGGATATTGTAAGATTTCAGAATGGTACTTCTATATACAACAGTTCAAATATAGGCAGTAGCAGAAAAAATGTAAACAAGCTACCTATAATTTTGTGTGCAACTGCTGGAGTTTTATTAGGAAGCATAGCTTTTAAGGTATCTATTTTGGGAATAAATAATACTGATACCAATAATAGTACTAAGTATAAATTAGCAGCAGAAGCACTTAAAATTAAATCAGCAAATCACGAAACCATTGACAGATTTAATGATATTCTGTTCAGCTCCTTTGGAATTGACAGATATAATCCAATTACAATTCTTACAGCCAATTACCCATATTTTAAGATGTATTATAATAATGAGTATCAAGACTACCTTGTTCAAAAACAAATAGAATTAGAACAAAAGGCATTAGAAGAAAAGAAGATTCAAGAGGCTAAAGCCATAGCCTTAGAGGCAAATGCTCAAATTCAAGAAAATGTAGCAAATACAAGCTCAGATTCAAGCATTGATACATTTAAAGAGGTGTCAAGCAGTATAACCTATGAAGGTGATGTGGAAGATGAAGAAAAAGATACTGACTCCGTTATCACAAGCGGCAAAATTAATATAATAAATCAAACAAAATATACTATTAATATTAATAAGCTATTAGCTGAACCTCTGAAGCTACCTAATAAAAAAGGTCCTCAAATATTGGTTTACCATACACATACAACGGAAAGCTTTTTAAAAAACCTTGATCAATTGACAATGAAGAATGTTGCAACAAGAACAACTGATTCAAAATACAACGTAACTAGAGTAGGTGAAGCACTTATTAGCAATTTCAAAAAATACGATATTAATGTACTGCATGATACAACTATTCATGATAAAGATTATAATAGCTCCTATGTAAAATCCCTTAAAACTCTTACTAAATATGTGGATAAATATTCTTCTTTAAAGATGACAATAGACTTACACAGAGATGCAGTAAGCGGACAAAAGCTTCGAGTAGTTAAAAAAATAAATGGAAAAGATGTAGCTCAAATAATGTTTGTTATTGGTACTGATTCAAAGCTTTCAAATCCAAAATGGAAAGAGAATCTAAAGCTTGCATTAAAAATTCAGGCAAGATTAAATGAAGTATATCCTGGACTTGCAAAGCCCATATACATAAGTAAAAACAGATATAATCAGCATTTAACAAATGGCTCAGTTATAGTTGAAATAGGTGGAGATGGTAATACTATAGATGAATGTGTCAGAAGCACCAGCTATTTAGCAAGGGCAATAGATGATGTTCTATATAAATAAATCACTCAAATTTCGCATATCTATCATCATACGTGGTTCATAGTGTGATAAAATCGACATCGTGTCGGTTCCCTTGCAAAAAACTTTGGGCTTGCTGAACAGTTGCAATCATGGAGGAATAGTGTATTTTTGATTTTTTAGCTCAAGCTTTGTTGCTGACATCTGCTTATAGCCTTTTAAAATTAAATATGCGAAGTTTTAGTTATTAAACTTACACGTATTTATTGACTAAAAACACTCTGCTTTGTCAAAGATATAAATAACTCAATTTTTTTAACGTATAGGAATTTATATATTTTGGATTCGTCTTAGAGCTTGGTATTATTGGAATTAAGGCTGACACTAAAATTCACCAAACAGCAAATTTCCATAGAGATATCCGTTGGGACACAAGAAAATTCGGCTAGCACTAAAGAGCTGAGCGAAGGGAAGCCTATTGAATTCATAGAATTATTACTGTAATACATGATGAGAAAGTTGAAGTATTGTATATTTGCATCTTTTCACTGTTGCGGCTTATGGAGGTTGTTTTGGCTAGAAAAATCAGATTGAGACAGCAAAGAATTTATAAATTCAAGATATTATTTGTATTTGTTTTATTTTTGGCGATGCTATTCTCGGGCTTACTGGTGGTAGATTTAAATAAAAGTTATATTATGTACGGTGCTCCTCGTATTGAAATATTTCAAATAGAAATGCTTGACAATGATATTTGTCAAGTTAATATGCTAAATAGCAGTTTCAATCTAAATTTGAAATATATAAAAAGGGATATAAATAACATTAAGACTTATTTTAATATAAATTAATTAGCTTTGCTATTGGGATGAGTATTTTAACAGGGTTTGCTCAACTATTTGAAAAGCAACAGGAAGTGGGTTTTAGTTTAGATTGAGACAGAAGGAGCTATTATTTTTCAAAAAGGCTTGGTCTTTATTTTTTTTGGCTATAGCCTTTTTTAGATTAAAAATTTATATATTCAAGGATAGGCATAGAGTTGGTGCGGAGTAAACAGGTCGTGATTGGTCGAAGCAAATTTCTTGGAATATCTATATTGCACCTTTATAATGGTATGGTATAATTAAATGCGCAGTAAAAGCTACTGTATGATTTTAATTGAGCGTGTGGAGGTTAACGAATGCCAAGTGAAAGACAAAAATATATAAGGAATTTTTGCATAGTTGCTCATATTGACCATGGCAAATCTACTCTTGCAGATAGACTAATTGAAAAGACTGGTGTTCTCACTTCAAGAGAAATGCAAGAACAGGTTTTAGATAACATGGAAATTGAGAGAGAAAGAGGAATAACCATAAAAGCACAAGCTGTCAGAATGGTATATAAAGCCACAGATGGACATGAATATATATATAATTTGATTGATACACCAGGTCATGTAGATTTTAATTATGAGGTATCAAGAAGCTTGGCGGCATGTGATGGAGCAGTTCTTGTAGTAGATGCCGCTCAGGGTATTGAGGCTCAGACTTTAGCAAATGTATATCTTGCCATTGATAATAATCTAGAGGTAATGCCTGTTATAAACAAAATTGACCTGCCTAGTGCACAGCCTGAAGAGGTGAAAAAAGAGATTGAGGATGTTATTGGCTTAGATGCTTCTGGCGCTCCTCTTATTTCAGCTAAGAATGGTATAAATATAGACGAGGTTTTAGAAAAAATAGTTAATATGATTCCATGTCCTGAGGGAGATGAGGAAGCACCATTACGGGCACTTATTTTTGATTCCTTTTATGATAGCTACAAGGGTGTTATCGTATATATTCGAGTTAAGGAAGGAACTTTGAAATCTGGAGATACCATCAGAATGATGAACACCAAGAAGGAATTCCTTATAACTGAGCTAGGATATATGAAGCCAGGAGGACTTACACCTGCTAATGAGCTTAGAGCAGGTGATGTAGGTTATTTAGCTGCTAGCATAAAAAATGTTAGAGACACTGAAGTTGGAGATACAGTTACTTTGGTAAGTAATCCTGCAAAAGTACCGTTAGAGGGATATAAAAAGGTTAATTCCATGGTTTTCTGTGGAATATATCCAGCAGATGGTTCAAGGTATGGAGATTTAAGAGATGCTCTTGAAAAGCTGCAATTAAACGATGCCGCACTGACCTTTGAGCCTGAAACCTCTGTTGCCTTAGGCTTCGGTTTTAGATGTGGTTTCCTAGGTCTATTGCATATGGAAATTATTCAGGAAAGACTAGAGAGAGAGTACAATTTTGATTTGGTAACTACCGCTCCAAGTGTTATATACAAGGTCACTAATGTAAAAGGTGAAGTATTGATGATAGACAATCCTACGAATCTTCCACCTGTGACAGAGATAGATATGATGGAGGAGCCAATTGTAAAAGCAACCATTATGGTTCCAACGGAATTCATAGGTAATATTATGGATCTTTGTCAAGATAGAAGAGGATTATATATAGATATGTCCTATCTTGATGTAACTAGAACAGTTTTGACATATGAGATGCCTTTAAATGAGATTATATATGATTTCTTTGATGCACTTAAGTCCAGAACAAAGGGATATGCTTCTTTTGATTACGAGCTTTTAGGCTACAGAAAATCTGACTTGGTAAAGCTTGATATAATGCTAAATAGCGAGATTGTGGATGCATTGTCCTTTATAGTTCATAGAGAAAAGTCTGTCTCTCGTGGAAGAAGAATGACGGAAAAGCTTAAAGAATCAATTCCTAGGCAAATGTTTGAAATACCTATTCAAGCATGTATAGGTGGGAAAATTATTGCTCGTGAAACAGTAAAGGCGTTTAGAAAAGACGTTCTTGCAAAATGCTATGGTGGAGATATTACCAGAAAGAGAAAGCTACTCGAAAAGCAGAAGGAAGGTAAGAAACGTATGCGTCAGGTTGGTTCTGTAGAGGTTCCGCAAGAGGCGTTTATGAGTGTATTAAAGCTGGATTAGTCTACAATTGAAATATTTCATTTTGAATCTAGGCATTATAAATTATATAATTAGGGCTGTTGCATAATTAACTCGACCACAGTATATTGTTAAGTATAGTTGTTTAATAATTGTGGCTAAGGGAGGTTATACATCGGCCTTTGTTTTTACTAAAATTCCATTATGGAGGAGGTGTCCACTCCATGTCTAGATTGCTGACATGGATAAACAATGGACAAAAGAAATACTAAAAAAGGACGTGTATTAAATTTCGGAGATAATAACAAGACTGTTTTAATTTTATCCGTATGCTTTATAGCTTTTTTGCTTTTATTGACTGCTGGATGTTTGGTATACTTGAAAGAGCTTACAGATAATAATAAAAAAGAGCTTATAGGAGAAAAATACGATAAATTTGAAAACTATTATGTGCTGATAACCGATAACAGAAAATCATATTTTTGGAAAAGTGTATTTGAAGGGGCAAAGGATGCTCTTAATGAAAATAGCTATATAGAAATGCTTGGCAATAATTTAAGCATGGAATATTCCACTGCAGATCTTATGAGAATAGCAATTAACTCCAAGGTTGATGGTATTATTTTGGAAGCTGATGAAAGTGCAGAAATGACAGAATTAATAAATGAAGCAAATGACGCAGAAATTCCCGTTATTACAGCTGTAAACGATAATAATACCAGTACAAGAAAAAGCTTTGTAGGAGTTAACAGCTATAATCTGGGACTAGCATATGGACAACAGGTTTGTAAAATCGAAAAAAACTTTTACAGCAGCAAAAGGAATTCCTCAAAAACTACTGCACTGGTCTTGATGAATACAAATACTGATAACAACATGCAGAATATTGTTTTTTCTGGGATTAAAGATGGTATTAAGAACTGTGAAAATCAAATAGATTTAAAAACTGTTGCTATTAGTAATAATGCACCTTTTGCTGCAGAGGAGTCCATTAGAGACATTTTTATAAATGAGGAAAATATTCCTGATATAATAATATGTATGGATGAACTAAATACAACCTGTGTTTATCAGGAAGTAGTAGATTACAACAAGGTTGGAAAAACAAATATAATTGGATACCATGATACAAATACCATTTTAACGGCTATTGAGCGTAATGTTATATATTCTACTATTACTGTAGATACTGAGCAGATTGGTATGGACTGTGTAAAGGCATTAGAAGAGTATCAAAATACAGGGCATGTTAATGCGTATTTTGATGTGAATATTTCAGTCATTACTGCAGAAAATGTTGGCAAATATTTAGGAGACACCGATGAATCAATTAATGAATAGAATCAAAAACAGAATTCAGAACATTACTATTCAGGCTAAATTAATTACTGTGTTCATTACAACGTCGCTGATAATATTAACGGTGAATATGTTTATGTATTTTAATGTCAATACAATGGTTAATCAACTAGAACAGGTATACTTTGGTAATATAAGATTAAATGAACTGGTTGATACACTGGAAGGTTTGCACGTAAGTCTTACTGATTATCTGAATACAAAAACTTCTGATTCTATAAACGACTATTATAGATATGAACAGGATTATACAAATATTGTAAATAATACTAATTATGGCATAACAAATAATTCTATGAGGATAATGGAACGAAATATTAAAACAATGTCTCAAGAATACTTAAAGATAACAAATCAGGCTATTGAAGCAAAACGAGGACGAAATGTTGAAAAATATAAGGTGAGGTATGAAAGCGCTTCAAAGTTATATAGCTATATAAATGTGTATATTTATAGTCTAAATAATGAACAATTTAAGAATAACTCTTTAAACTACAGTGTTCTTGCAGAATCTTTGCAGTATATAGAAACAATTAATATTATTATAATGATAGTTGTAGCATTATGTAGCGTTATTTTGGTTATTATTGTAACTAGAACTATAACAAATCCATTAAAGGCTTTGGCCAGTACAGCTAATCAGGTGGCTAATGGAAACTTTAACATTGATTTGGTAAAGGTATATACAAAAGATGAAGTAGGTGTGGTTAGTACAGCTTTTAATAAAATGGTGGTAAGTATACAAGTATATATTGAAAAGCTTAAAGATGGTATGAACAAAGAGAGAAAAATGGAGGAAAAACAATTGCTGATGCAAAACCATCTTAAAGATGCACAGCTCAAATACTTGCAAGCACAGATTAATCCCCATTTTCTATTTAATACTTTAAACGCTGGTGCACAACTTGCAATGATGGAGGAGGCTGACAAAACCTATGAATATGTGCAACATGTGGCTGATTTCTTTAGGTATAATGTTAGAAAGAATAATGACATAGTGACTCTTGGGGAAGAACTAGAGCTGATAGACAATTATATCTATATTCTGAATGTGCGTTTTTCAGGTAAAATTCATTATAAAAAAAATATTGAAAAGGAATATCTCAAAATACATGTTCCAAGTATGATTTTGCAGCCTATTGTAGAGAATAGCATAAATTACGGAATAAGAAATATTGATTGGCAAGGACTCATTGAGTTATCTGTATATAGAAAAGAAAATAATGTATATATAAGCATAAAAGATAATGGTGTGGGTATGTCTCAGGAATTGATTGATAAGGTAATTAATAGCAAACTAAAAACAGATGATTTGTCGGTGGACTCCAACGGAGTTGGGCTAGATAACGTTATAGGAAGGCTTAAGCTACTTTATGATAAAAAAGATGTTATTAGTATAAACAGTGAAGGAGAAAACAAGGGTACAGAGGTTTTAATAGCTATACCCTACAATAGTGAAATATTCTAAATATAGTATTTAGAGATGTATAGCGTGAAACTGGAAAATAATTACTTAAAATTTATAAATAAATGTAGAATAACTTGAGTGTAGAATATAAATCAAGAATACACAAAGGGAGAATGTACAGATGTATAAAATTATGCTGGCTGATGATGAAGGAATAGTTATTGACTCGTTACGCTTTATTATCGAAAAGGAATTTGGCAATCAGTGTATTATAGAATCAGCTCAAACAGGACGAAGTGTAATAGAATTAGCAGAAAAATTCAGACCTGATATTGCTTTTATGGATATACAGATGCCAGGGATTAATGGGATTGAAGCTATAAAGGAAATTAAAGAGCTTAATGCAAATACAATTTTCATAATTCTCTCAGCATATGATAAGTTTGACTATGCACAGGATGCAATTAATTTAGGAGTGTTAGAGTATTTAAATAAGCCTGTGGCAAGAACAAGAATTATTCAAGTTATTAAAAAAGCTATGGATATAATTGGAAAAGAAAGGGAAAAAAGAAGCAAGGAATTAATTATTCGTGAGAAATTAGAAACAGTTACACCTATTATTGAAAATGGGTTCATTAATAACATACTTTTTAATGAGTATTTTAAAGAAGATGTTGAAAATTACAAAAAGCTTCTTGGAATAAAAGAAAATTGCGGCTATATTATTGTACTTATAAGCGGAGAAGAGCAGGAAGGTAACCATATGACAAATGCTGTTGGAGCAAGTGTTCACTTGCAGAACAATTATAATATAGTTCGGGAAATTGTTAAAAGCAGCTTTTATTCCATTGTTGGTTCAGCTATGGCAAATAAAATACCTGTTTTTGTTCCAACGTATGAGTTGGACATGGATTATAATGACAGAATTGAGCTGATTAATAAGTCAAGAGATATGGTTCGTATGCTGAGAAGGCGGCTAAATGTTAATTTTCGCATAGGCATTGGGGCAATTCATAATATTAATGAGGCAATGGAGTCCTACAATGAGGCTCTAAATACATTAATTCATACAACTACAATGGTAGCTCATGTGGACGATACGGCAATCTCCTGTGATTATGAAGATAACTACCCTGTTGAAAATGAAAAATCTATTTTTGAATGCACAGAAGTAGGAGATATAAACGGTGCTGTTATAGCTGCTAACAATTTTTTTGACTGGATGGCAGCTAATTATTCAGAACATGTAATGGATATTAAATTAAAGGTACTAGAATTTGCTCTCTGGAGTGAACATATTGTATATGAAAGTGGCGGGATGACCTATGAATTCTTGTCTAGGCAGGATTATCTTCCATCCCTTCTGAAAATTAACGATATGGAAAGTATTCGAAACTGGTTTGTTGAAAAAATAAGACGATCCTGTTTAAATATGGTAAGTAAAAAGAAAGATAGATCAACTAACGTAATTGAAAAAGCCAAAGCATATATTAATTTTAATTATAATAAACAAATTTCTCTTGATGACGTATCCCGAGAAGTTGATATCAGTCCATATTATTTTAGTAAGATTTTTAAAGAAGATACAGGGGTAAATTTTATTGACTATTTAACAAATATCCGTATTGATAAGGCTAAGGAGCTTTTAGCAAACACCGACTGTAGTATGAAGGAGATATGCGGTAAAGTGGGTTATTCAGACCCCAATTACTTTAGCAGATCTTTTAAGAAAAATGTAGGAGTAACTCCAACGGATTATAAAGAAAGAAAGAAGGGCTGACAATAATGAAAACGAGAACAAAATTGAAAAAAATAATTCTGGTTTCTCTAGGGCTATTGACTTTGATAATTCCTTCTACTGCATGTAATAAAACTGATAGTAAAAGTGTAGATAATTCAGAAGTTAAAGATAACAAAATTCAGATCGGAATGTGTTTTGACTCGTTTATTATTGAGCGATGGCTGCTAGACAGAGATGTATTTGTTTCAACTGCTAAAGGTTTAGGTGCCGAAGTCAATGTACAAAATGCAAATGGCGATGTTAACAAACAAAAGGAGCAAATAGAATACTTTATTAAAAAGAAAATAGATGCGTTGGTCATTATTCCTATAGATTCGGAAGCCATTTCAAAAGTTGTGTTAGAAGCCAAAAATGCTGGTATAAAAGTAATTTCTTATGACCGATTAATTAAAAATGCAAATGCAAATTTATATATTTCCTTTGATAATGAAAAAGTAGGCAGGATGATGGCAGAAGCTATGATTTCAGCAGGGCTTCCAAATAAAAATGTTCTTATGCTTAACGGTTCTCCGAAGGATAACAATGTTCCACTTATAAAACAGGGGTTTACTGATGTTATGAATATCAACAATATTTATATTATTGATATAGCATATGCAAACGACTGGAAGGCGGAGCTGGCAGCTTCTTATATTTATGACAATGTTGATAAAGTAAAGAGAGCAGATGCTATAATGTTTGGAAATGACGATTTAGCTACTCAGGGAGTCAGAGCTTTATCGGAAAAAAGACTCATTGATAAGGTTAAAGTAGTGGGTCAGGATGCAGACTTAGCAGCTTGCCAGCGTATAGTAGAAGGTACACAGCTGATGACTGTATTTAAGCCAGTGGATAAGCTTGCAAAGCAGGCAGCAGAATATGCCATTAAACTGGTAAATAAAGAAAAGCTTGAGAATATGCAAACCATTAACGATGGAAGTTTTAATGTTCCATACATTGCTCTTGAACCTATTGCCGTCAATAAAAATAATATTGATGAGATTATTATTGACAGCGGTTTTCATCTGAGGGAGGATGTATATCTGAATGTACCAAAGTGAAATTGGACGAAGGTCTCTTACAATTTATTTCCAGCATCGCATCCGATTTTGAATTAATAGACATAAATATATTTGATTCCTACAACGCAAGCGTTGAAGATTTATCGGTAGCATTAGATTGGTGTTATGATAATTTTGTATCGGTAATTAATATGAGTTTTGGAACTATAAATTATATGGACTTCGGTAAGCTTGAGTCCCATATAAAGAGATTAATTGACAAGGGTGTGTTTTTAGTAGCGGCCCACAATAATCTTTTTATAAAATTGTATCCAGCAATTCATAAGAATGTATTTGGTGTGAGGCTTGATAAAAGCGAATGCTTAGTTGATGGAGAGTTTGGATATCAATTATGTGATGGTCTAAATTTTGAGAATTGTTTTGTTGCTCACTATGATATTAACCATATAGAAAATGGAGAACTTACAACTGGAAATAGTTATGCAGCTCCTGTAATTGTTGGACATATAATTAATTTTTTGGCCCAGCAATCGCAAGCAACTTTCGATATGGTTCTGAAATATTTGGTGAGTAAGTCCAACCAACAATGTGTTAGTATTGATATTCGAACCACTATATCAGATTTAGTTGATTCAATAGACATACCAGTAATCGGCTTTTATGATAAGAATAAACTTCTTTTTCGTTCTGTTAAAGAAAGACTTTGTGCTGAAAAATATGAAGTTATATCCTTTATTGATTTTGATAATGAGCAATTAGGTATTCCGCTGGAATTTTACTGCCATAGTGAAAATAATCTTACACGAGATTTGATTTCAACATTAGGGTTGATTTACGATGCGGATATATTTTTGCTTTGCCTAAATAAAAAGAAATATTACCCATGTATTATCAATGAATTGGTAGACCTAATTATAATTGAAGAAAATAGATGCTACCAAATTAATTATCAAAATGGCATTTATTATTGTAAAGCAGAAGATGAGATTTATCAGTACATAATAAATTATTTTAGCTAAGGAGTAAGTTTTGCTGAATTTGAAGGACGCAACTTCAAGATTGTATAATAAAATCATGGAGGGCAGGCAAATAATTTATTGTGAATATATTAACAGAAAAAATAAAAATTATAGGACTATTTTAATAAAAGGCTAGCACTAGAACAAATATGTGCTAGCTTTTATGTGTTAAGGTAACTGGTAAAAAATGAAAAATTATAGAAAGTCGCAAATAAGTCCTAGATTGGTTGTGATATATTTAACTCGTAATATATATATAACACATAATTTAGGAGGAGGCTTTATAATGAAAAAAAGGTTAATAAGTTCGTTAGTTTGTTTGTCTTTGTTAGCAACATTATTTGTTGGATGTGGCAATACTACAGATAATAAATCATCTGGAGAAAAATCAAAAACTGTCGGTGTATCAATGCCTACTAAGGATCTACAGCGTTGGAACCAAGATGGTGAAAATATGACAAAGGAATTAACCGCAGCTGGATATGAGATTGACTTGCAGTATGCAAATAATGAGGTTCAAACTCAGGTTAATCAAATTGAGAACATGATAGCAAGACCAGTTGATCTATTAGTTATAGTTGCTATCGACGGTGATTCTCTAGGATCAGTTGTTGACCAAGCAAAGGAAAAGAATATTCCTGTTATTGCATATGACCGTTTAATTAAAAATTCTGATGCTGTTTCATATTATGCAACATTTGATAATTACAAGGTTGGTACAACTCAAGGTCAATACTTAGAGAAAGCACTTGATTTAGCAAATGCAGCTGGTCCTTTCAATCTTGAAATAGTTGCAGGCGACCCTGGTGACAATAATGCTCAATATTTCTACAATGGAGCTATAGATGTTTTAAAACCATATATAGATTCAGGAAAATTAGTTGTTAAATCAAAACAAATTGACTTTAATACAGTTGCAACAGCTCAATGGGCTACTGAAGCAGCTCAAGCAAGAATGGAAAATATCATTTCTTCATTCTATGCTGATGGAACAAAACTTGATGCAGTTCTTTGCTCAAACGATTCTACAGCTCTTGGAGCTACAAATGCATTAACAGCATCATATAAAGGTGAATGGCCTCTAATAACAGGTCAGGATTGTGATATTGCAAATGTTAAGAATATGATCGCAGGCAAACAGGCTATGTCGGTATTTAAAGATACACGTACTTTAGCTAGTCAGGTTCTTAAAATGATAAATTCAGTTATGAAGGGTGAAGAAGTAGAAGTTAATGATACAAAGACCTATGACAATGGTAAAAAAGTTGTTCCAACATACCAATGTGAACCAGTATTTGCAGATAAAGATAATTACAAAGAGTTGTTAATTGATTCTAAATATTATAAAGAAGAAGAGTTAAAATAATAAAAGTACTAATTTATTAACAAAAATATAACAGGCAGGAGTAATTCCTGCCTGTTATATTAAATCTAGGTGTTATAAGTATGAATCGTGATTAGATATTGGGAGGGATAAAATTGGCGAAAGTACTACTTGAAATGAAAAAAATCACCAAAACTTTCCCTGGCGTTAAGGCACTTGACAACGTTAACTTAAAAGTTGAAGAGGGAGAAATTCATGCTCTCGTAGGTGAAAATGGTGCTGGTAAATCCACACTAATGAATATATTGAGTGGTGTATATCCTTATGGCTCATATGAAGGGGATATTGTTTATGATGGGGATATATGCCAGTTTTCGAAAATTGTAGATAGTGAATCAAAAGGTATCGTTATTATTCACCAGGAATTAGCTTTAATTCCTTATATGACAATCGGTGAAAATATGTTTCTTGGAAATGAAAGAGGAAAATCATTCGCAATTAATTGGAATGAAACTTATGGTGAGGCAGATAAATATCTTCGTATAGTGGGTCTACAAGAATCTTCCAGGACATTGATTAAGGACATAGGCGTTGGAAAACAGTCACTAGTAGAAATAGCAAAGGCTCTTGCTAAAAAAGCAAGATTACTTATTCTAGATGAACCAACTGCATCGTTAAATGATAAAGATTCTAGAGCACTTTTAGATTTGCTGCTACAATTTAAAAAGCAAGGAATGACTTCAATTATAATATCTCATAAATTGGACGAGATTTCATATGTAGCAGATAAAATTACTGTTATCCGAGATGGCTCTACTATTGAGACTTTGGATAAAGCTGTAGATACAATTAATGAAGACAGAATAATACAAGGTATGGTTGGAAGAAATATGTCTGACCGTTATCCTATAAGAGAAAAGGAAAATATTGGGGAAGTTGCGCTTAAAATAGAGAATTGGACTGTTTATCATCCTCTTTACACTGAGCGTAAAGTAGTTGATAACGTTAGTATGACAGTTAGAAAAGGTGAAGTAGTCGGAATTGCTGGACTTATGGGTGCAGGGCGTACAGAGCTGGCCATGAGTGTATTTGGTAAGAGCTATGGAACAAATATTTCTGGAAAGCTCACAATAAATGGAAAACGAGTTGATTTACACAACGTAAATGATGCAATCAAGCATAAATTGGCTTATGTCACTGAGGACAGAAAAGGAAGCGGTCTTATACTATCTAATTCCATTAAGCATAATACTACTCTTGCTAATTTAGACGGAGTTAGTAAAAGAGGTGTAATTGATGATGACAAAGAGTATATGGTAGCTCTTGAGCAAAAAGAAAAATTAAATATTAAATGTCCAAGTGTTGAACAAAATGCAGGTAACTTAAGCGGTGGTAATCAGCAAAAGGTTTTATTGGCTAAATGGATGTTTGCTGATCCTGATATCCTAATTTTGGATGAACCAACTAGAGGTATTGATGTTGGTGCAAAATATGAAATTTATAGCATTATTAATAAATTAGTAGCAGAAGGTAAATCAGTTATCATGATTTCTTCAGAACTTAATGAGGTAATAGGTATGTGTAGTCGTATCTATATTATGGATGAAGGAAAATTTGTTGGTGAGGTCTCTGGGACTGAAGCAACTCAAGTAAATATAATGGCACATATTTTGAAAAAAAAGAAGTAAAGGAGCGTAAACTATGAATAAAACAAAAGTTATTTCATTCATTAAATCAAATACCATGATACTGATGTTGATCTTAGTTACACTATTTTTTGTGTGGCAGACGGGTGGGAAACTTTTATTTCCACAAAATATAAGTAACTTAATTGCACAGAATGCATATGTATTCATATTAGCAACTGGTATGCTGTTATGTATTTTGACGGGTGGTAACATTGACCTTTCAGTTGGTTCTGTTGTATGCTTTGTAGGTGCTGTTGGAGCAAAATTAATGGAAACCTACGATGTAAACTGGATTATTGCTGTTATATTTATGTTAATCATGGGTATTGCTATTGGTGCATGGCAGGGCTTTTGGATAGCCTATGTTCGAGTGCCGCCCTTTATTACAACATTAGCAGGTATGTTTATTTTTAGAGGACTTTCTAATGTAGTACTGCAAGGTATGACAGTTTCATTAACCGATAATACATTTATCAAAACCTTTGGTGGTGGAGCAAACTGCTATATTCCTGATTTCTTTGGAGGCGACGGCTTTAACATAACAGCAATGGTAGTCGGTATTCTTGCCTGTGTCATATTTTTGGGGGTAAAAATCAAAGGCAGAATCGAAAAAGCCAAAAAAGGATATGAGATGGAATCACTTATTGCCATGATTACTAAGTCAGTTGTTATTTCTGCTGCTGTCTTAGCATTTTCATATAAGCTAGCAATGTACAAAGGTATTCCTACAGCCTTAGTTATTGTTGCAATAGTAGTTTTAGCTTATGCTTACATTACTTCAAAAACTACTCTAGGTCGTCATTTTTATGCAGTAGGCGGAAATGAAAAGGCTGCTAAGCTTTCAGGTATTAATACAAATAGAATTTATTTCTTTGCTTATACAAATATGGGTTTATTATCTGCGTTAGCAGGTATGATGACAATTGCACGTATGACTTCAGCACAGCCAACTTATGGACAAAACTATGAAATGGATGCTATTAGTTCTTGCTTCATAGGTGGTGCATCTGCATATGGTGGTACTGGTAAGGTTTCAGGGGTTATAATCGGTGCCGTGTTTATGGGTGTCATTAATCTTGGTATGAGTATTATGGGTGTTGATGCAAACTATCAAAAGGTTGTTAAGGGTGGAGTTCTTTTAGCTGCAGTTATATTTGATGTTGTATCAAAAAAGAAGAATGGTTAATAACTCAACTATAGATTGATAAGCCTTTACACCTGCAATTTTCAACTGGGAAAGTTGAGTTTATAAATAATACATGTTTCTAATTTCTCTTAAAACGCAAGTTGGTTTTCCAACTTGCGTTTTATTGTGCCCAGCATGGACGCTTTCTTATAGGTAGAAGTCCGATACGGGGGGTTCTTTTCTGAAAATTTATTTCTATAGGGGGCTATTTGCAAACTAAAAGAATTTTATATAAAAATATTAATACTAAAGTCTCTATATACTTCATATAATTATAATGCTATTTGCGGGCTATGAGTTAATACTGCATATGCTAGTAATTGGAAAGGTATTCCTGGTTTTTATTATATACTCAAACTTTGAAGTTGAATATATTGCTTAAAGCCTACTAATATCAGGTGTGGTAGCAATAATAAATGAAAAGTAAAATGATTGGAAAGTTGAAAAAGAAATTTGAATATCAAGTTTGATAGTATATGTAACGATAACACATTTATTTTGTGCAAATAATAACGGAGCTTTGTGCATCAGCGGCGTTTCATCGAGGCGGGAGATATTCTCACCGCCTGATAACCAAAGTGGTACCCGCCACTTATAGAAGTGGGGGACATTTTCTTGCCTCGTTATAACTATAAAATGTTATTTACACTTATATTTTTTATTTCCATATATTCCAGCATTACTATTAGAATAGATTATTTTGTTAAGGTAAAAATACTAAAATAAATCAAAATTTATTATAAAAAATGCTATCGGTTAGACTGCCTATTTTACTTGATTTTATTTTAACAGGAAAGTGAAGGTAAGCAGAGTCTATTAGCTGATAGTAATGGACTCAGTATTTACAGATTTATTTCCACATTAGATGGAGCAAGTCACACAACAACATTTGAAAGGATGGATCTGATGAAAGCTGTGATTATGGCAGGTGGAGAAGGGTCAAGATTAAGACCGTTGACCTGTAATCGACCAAAGCCAATGGTACCAATTGTCAACAAGCCTGTAATGGAACATATTATTGAACTATTGAAGAAACATGGTATTAGGGATATTGCAGTTACTCTTGCGTATATGCCTCAAATTATTAAAGATTATTTTGGGGATGGAAGCGAATTGGGGGTTAATCTAAAGTATTATACAGAGGACATACCATTGGGAACGGCTGGGAGTGTTAAAAATGCAGAGGATTTCTTGAATGAGACTTTTGTTGTTATTAGTGGGGATGCACTAACGGATATAAATTTAAATAAGGCACTTGAATTCCACAAAAAAAGTAATGCTATGGTAACTCTTGTACTAAAGAAGGTAGAAAACCCTATAGAATACGGAGTAGTGGTTACTCACCCTGATGGAAGGATCAATCGTTTTCTAGAAAAGCCCAGCTGGGGTGAAGTTTTCAGTGATACAGTTAATACAGGAATTTATTTCATTGAGCCCGAGGTTTTAAGCTATATAAAGAAAAATCAGATATATGATTTTAGTAAGGATTTATTTCCAATTCTGCTAGAGCAAGATAAACCAATGTATGGCTTTGTAACTGAGGACTATTGGTGTGATATCGGTGATATGGATGCTTATATAGCTGTACACAATGATATATTGGACAATAGGGTTGAAGTAAGAATAGATGAGAAGGAAATTCGTCAGGGAGTATGGGTAGGAGAAGGGGCAACAATAGCAAAGGATGCAATAATAAAACCACCAGTGCTTATTGGTAAAAATTCCGTGATAGGCAGTGGTTGTACCTTGGGAAGCTTTTCAGTAATTGGAGAAGCAGCTCATCTACATGATAACAGTTCTATTAAGAAAAGTATTCTATGGAGGGGCTGTACCTTAAAAAGTCATACTCAACTAAGGGGCTGTATTCTATGCAATAAAGTCCAGCTCAGAGAAAATGCATCGGCTTTTCAAGGCTCTGTTGTCGGGGATAATTGTACTGTTGGGAAGTACGCTTCAATAAAACCCGAAATAAAAATATGGCCTAATAAAAAAATTGAATCTGGTACAGATGTAAATTCAAATTTAGTATGGGGCTCAAAGTATTCTAAAAATCTATTTGGAAATAGAGGTATTCTAGGCGAGATAAACATGGATATAACTCCAGAGTTTGCATCAAAGCTTGGGGCAACCTACGGTGCATTATGTGCTAAAGATTCAAAAATTGCTATTTGCTGTGATGATGTTGATGCACTGATAATGATAAAAACTTCATTGATATCAGGGCTTATGTCTTCAGGTATAGAAGTCTATGATCTTGG
The DNA here is from genome assembly GCA_023398105.1 of Bacillota bacterium. Classification (GTDB taxonomy): domain Bacteria; phylum Bacillota; class Clostridia; order Acetivibrionales; family DSM-1351; genus Ruminiclostridium. The sequence continues at coordinate 78,303 of JAEWST010000020.1, forward strand.
AAAAGGTCTTTTGCCTGTCACTAGATCTGCCATAAGGTTTTACAATTTAAATGGCGGAATTCATATATCTGCGTATGGAAAAGAAAATGATATGCTTGTAATAGATGTTTTAAATAGTATGGGAAGCAATATAACCAGAAATGAAGAGAGAAAAATTGAAAACTTCTTTATTAGAGAGGACTTTGTCCGCTGTTCATTTAATGAAATAAAGCCAGTTGTAACAATTCCTGACCACAGTGTATACTATATTCAAACAATTCTAAATGGTGTTTTAGCAAAAGCACATGGCTTTAAAATTGCAATAATAGCAAGATCTAATTATTTAAAAGGTATTATTGAAAGGATTTTTTCAGGACTTAAATGTGATATTGAGTTTATCAACCCAAGCATTGATGTAATAGGGGTTCATAAAAGAAATGAAAGTATCTTTTCTGATATTAAGGCACTAACAAGCAGGGTTGCTCAAGGTAAATTTGATTTGGGAGTTTACTTTGAAAATTCCTATGAAAAAATAATGCTGATTGATACAAAGGGAAGAGTTATAACAGACGATTTATATACAGCCTTGATATCTTTAATTCATCTTAAAAAGACGAAGGGAAATACAGTGGTTGTACCAATTAATGCAAGTGCTGTAATTGAAAAAATGGCTATTCAGAATAGCGGAAGTGTTATCAGAACTAAAACCTCAACAAAAGAGCTTATGGGAAAAATGCTTTGTGAGGAATACAGAGAAAATCTGAATGATTTCTTTACAATGAATTTTGATACTATAGCAGGCTTGGTAAAAATAATTGACTATATGGCTGATAATAGAATAAAACTAAGTGAATTAGTTGACATGATACCTGATTTTCATATTTTAAAGAAAGAGGTCAAATGTCCCTGGTCTGCAAAAGGAAAGGTAATCAGGGCAATAATTGAGGAAAATGACAGCGCAAATATTGAGACAACAGAAGGAGTAAAGATTTTAAGTGACAAAGGCTGGGTATTGGTGCTACCCGATGCGGAAGAGCCTATTTGCAAGGTAATAAGCGATGGGTACTCTGAGGAATTTGCTAATGAATTAACGGATATTTATGTAAATAAGGTTAAGGCAATAAGTAATGATAATGTGAGTAATAGGTAAGGTATGTGCGTGATAGTAGTTTGTTATCAAATACTCAGGGGTAAAAACAGTTTTTAGCTAAATAATCCAACTTTTCATTGATAAGTATTAACCTACAGTTTTAAAATGGGAAAGTTGCTTAAAAAGGTAACTTAACCTATAAAATTATGATAAAAGAGACCTAAGCTTTGATTTGATATCAAAATTTAGGTCTTTTTGTATATGTACAAAAAATGTAAAAAAGTAAATGAAATATTGTGAAAAAGTACTAAAAAATGCTGAAAAGCAATAAAATTGTAAAGATTGAATATGCAGTTATAAAAATAATGAGATATAATAGTGTGAATGTATTTTATATCAAAAACCATGTTATTTACTTTGCATTTATTAGTCGTTTTTGTATAAAAATATATTCACTATTTTGGAATTGGTACAGAGTTAAGAACTTAAATATTGGTGTTTTAAGATTTAGATTCTTTTTATGTATGGATTTTGAGTTGTTATTTTTTCATTAAAAGGAGAGTTATTATGTTTAAAAAATTGAAGATTATTTCTATTTTGCTGGCAGTTGTTTTTTTAATACAAAGTATTTTAGTACCATCTATTTATGCTTCAAAAACAACTGATACAATAATGGAAATATCAGTACCACAGCTGTCTCTTATGAATTTCGGAAATTCAGCTGATTCAGTAGAGCTGGTGTGGACATCAAAGAGTAACCGTATTAAGGCAACAGCTTATGAGGTATATAGGGATGATAAACTTATAAAGGAAGTAGAAAGCTTTACTTTTACTGATACAAATCTTACCTCAGAGAAAAAGTACAGGTATGTTATTAAAGCAAAAGATGCAGAAGAAAATGTTATAGCGGAAAGTAACAGTTTAGAGGTTATAACAGATGCAAAAGATTATAATTCGGTTAATGAAGCTGATAGTCTAGTGACAGAAAAATTAACTGGTTCAGCAATTAATCTTGAAAAATTAACAGAGCCTGAAGATGTACTAAAAAATAAGATGTCCCAAAAAGGAAATGCTGATTTTAAGTCAGATAGATTTATTATAAAATACAAAAGTGAAAATAGCAGGGAAAAGGCTAGGAAGGCTTTAGGAAAAATAGATAAGATGAATATAAAGCTGGATAGTCATATATGGAATAATAAAAGCAAGAATAATATTAGTAGAGAAAACAATATTGATATTATATATTTGGATAAAAAAGAAAAGCTGAGTGACATTGCTTCTGATTTGCAAAAGAGTGACTTGGCTGGTGATATTGAATACATACAACCTGATTACCAACTCAGTTTATCTTCAAATGATACATTTTTTGGCAACCAATGGGGATTAAAAAACAATACTCTCGAAGTTGAAAGTTCTAGAAATTCACCTCAAATTCTTGAAAAATTGGATTTGATTCCAAACCATCTGAAAAAGACGATAGACACAAATTCAGAATTAATGGAATTTCTTGTTAATACTCCCTCTGAAGAGCTAAGAAACAAGCTATTGTCAGGAGATGTACCTGGAAATATTGATTCTAATACGCTAATAGAGATTGCAAATGAACCAGTTTTATTTGATACAAATGATATTGAGGATAATAGTCAAAGTCAAGCTGCATATTTATGTGATGCAGGTGTACAAGAAGCTTGGGAAAACTCAACTGGAAATGGTGTAACAATTGCAGTAATTGATACAGGTGTAGATATTACACATGAGGACTTGTCAGAAAACATCTTTGTAAATACAGGAGAAATTGCTAATAACGGGATAGACGATGATGGAAATGGAAAGATTGATGATTTTAATGGTTGGAATTTTAGCGACAATAACGAGTTGGTGTTTGATACTTCAAATATTAACAATGAATATCATGGAACACATATATCTGGAATTATTGCTGCATTGAAGGACAACAGCAAAGGGATAGCTGGAGTAGCTCCTTCAGCAAAGATTATGCCGCTGAAGGTGTTCAAGAACGGAACTGCTTACACAAGTGATATTATAAATGCTATTCAATATGCTGAAAGCATGGGTGTAAAAATTGTAAATTGCAGTTGGGGAAGTGCTGACGAGAATATAGCATTAAAAGAAGCGATACAAAACTCAAATATGCTCTTTGTATGTGCAGCAGGTAATAATAGCTTCAATATAGACACCACACCAATATATCCAGCAGCTTTTGATTGTCCAAATATAATAACAGTAACATCAGTTGGTAAGAACGGAAGCTTATCTAGTTTTTTAAATTATGGTGAGATAAGCGTTGATGTGGCTGCACCAGGAGAAGATATAATTAGTACTATGCCATCTAACGAATATGCTCAAAAAAGCGGAACATCTTTGGCGGCAGCATTTGTTTCGGGTGAAGCAGCACTTTTATTAAGTAAATTCGGAGATATGAGTGTACTTGAACTTAAAGATAGAATTATTAGGTGCTCTGAGCATCTGTCAAGCTTAACTGGAAAGGTGTGCGGCAGTTCGAAGATAAATTGTATAAATGCTTTAAATAATATTGAAAGTAATGAGCTTGTAAATATAATTGATACATATGAACAAAGCAGTGCTAGTATTACAGAAAATGCAGGTGATTTTGAACTGTTATCAACTAGCAGGGCTGAAGGTCAGTTTCTAAAAATTGTAGCTGGACGTAGTCATAGTATTGCTTTGAAGAACGATGGAACAGTATGGACAAGCGGCTATAATGGTTTTGGACAATTGGGAGACGGAACTACAACAGACAAATCAGCAATTGTCCAAGTAAGTGGGCTTAGTGGGATAACTGATATAGCTGGAGGCTATTACCATAGTATGGCTTTAAAAAACGATGGAACAGTATGGGCATGGGGCTATAATAGTTACGGACGTCTTGGAGACGGAACAACGGCAATCAGGACAACGCCAGTTCAGGTAAATGGACTAAGTGGAATAATTGCTATAGCTACAGGGGGGCATCATAGTCTTGCATTAAAGAATGACGGAACAGTGTGGAGCTGGGGTTATAATGGTTTTGGACAGTTGGGAAATGGAACAAACCTAAACAAGGTAACAGCAATTCAGATAAGTGATTTGAGTGGGATAACAGCTATTTCCGCTGGATACTATCACAGCATGGCTTTAAAGAGTGACGGAACAGTATGGACATGGGGTAGAAATAATTTTGGACAGCTTGGAGACGGTACCACAGCTGATAAAACAACTGCGGTACAGGTTAGCGGAATTAGCGGAGTAAAAGCAATAGCTGCAGGTGGGTATCACAATCTTGTACTAAAGAATAACGTAACAGTATGGGCATGGGGCTATAATAATAGTGGACAGTTGGGAGATGGAACAACAAATAATAGGGTATTGGCAGTACAGGTAAATGGACTAATGGATATAAAAGCCGTTGTAGGAGGAATTTATCATAGCTTGGCACTAAATAATAATGGCACAGTGTGTACATGGGGATATAACGAATATGGTCAACTGGGTGATGGGACTACAACAAACAAGACAACAGCAGTACAAGTAATAGGTTCAAGAGATGTGACAAATATTGCAGCAGGGGAAGGTCACAGCTTGACACTAAAGAAGGATGGGACAGTTTGGTCCTGGGGAAATAATGATTATGGGCAGCTTGCCAATGGAACCTCAACAACAAGCATGAAGGCAGTACAGGTAAGTGGGTTAAGTGAAATAACGAAAGTAGCAGGAGGCTGTAAACACAGTCTTGCTCTGAAAAGTGATGGAACAGTATTGTCATGTGGTTTTAACGAGTATGGACAGCTAGGAGATGGAACTACAATAAATAAATCAACACCCGTACAAGTAATCGGTTTGAGTGGAATAACGGAAATAGCAGGAGGCTACTATCACAGCCTTGCACTAAAGAATGATGGAACAGTATGGGCATGGGGGCAAAATCTCCATGGGGAGCTTGGAGACGGAACCACAACAGACAGAGCAATACCAGTACAAGTAAGTGGTTTAAGCGGTATAACAGCTATTGCCTGCGGTTACTATCACAGTCTTGCACTAAAGAATGATGGAACAGTATGGGCATGGGGCTATAATGGTAGTGGACAGTTGGGAGTTGGAACAACAGCAATGAAAACAGTACCTGTAATGCTAATTGAGTTGAGTGGAATAACTTCTATTAGCGGAGGTCTTTATCACAGTCTTGCACTAAAGAATGACGGGACAGTATGGGCATGGGGCTATAATGCTTATGGACAGTTGGGAGATGGAACAACAGTAAACAAAACAACAGCAGTGAAAGTAACTGGCTTGAATGGAATAACTGCTATTAGCGGAGGCCTTTATCACAGTTTAGCATTAAAGAATGATGGAACTGTATGGGCATGGGGCTATAATGCTTATGGACAACTGGGTGATGGAACAAATGTAACTAAGTCAACAGCGGTACAGGTAAGTGAACTTAGTGGAATAACAACTATTTCAGGTGGATATGATCACAATCTGGCACTGAAAAACGACGGGACGGTCTGGGCATGGGGAAATAATGACTATGGACAGCTGGGTGACGGAACAAGGATTAATAGGCGAACGGCAGTTCAGGCTAATGGTATAAATGGGATTGCGGCAATAATGGCAGGTATAAGGTACAGTTTTGCAATAAAGAGTGATGGGGCAATTTATTCATGGGGAAGCAATAAGTATGGTCAGTTATGTAATGGAGAAAAAGGTTATTCTGAATATGCAAAATATGCATTTGGTACGCAATTAGCAGAGAAGCTATTCATTAAGCTTGCAGCAGGACGCAGTCATAGTTTAGCATTAAAACATGACGGCACAGTGTGGAGCAGTGGCTATAATGGTTATGGGCAGCTAGGAGATGGAACGACAACTAATAGAAGTATAGCGGTACAAGTAACCGATTTGAATGGAATCACAGATATTGCAGGAGGATATTATCATAGCATTGCATTAAAGAATGACGGCACAGTGTGGGCATGGGGATATAATGGTCATGGTGAATTAGGAGATGGAACATTAACAAGTAAGACAACTGCTGTGCAAGTTGAAGGTTTGAGTGGCGTAACAGCAATAGCCGCAGGTGCTTATTCTAATCTTGCATTAACGGACGATGGAACAGTATGGGCATGGGGACTCAATAACTATGGACAACTAGGTGATGAAACGATAACAACGAGGACAACAGCTGTTCAGGTAAAAGACTTGAGTGGAATAACAAATATCGCAGCAGGGAACTATCATAGTCTTGCTATAAAGAATGATGGAACAGTGTGGGCATGGGGAAATAATAGTTATGGACAATTAGGAGATGGAACGACAGCAAATAGGACAACAGCTTCAAAGGTAATTGAAATGATTGAGGCAAAAGAAGTAGCAGCAGGTAGTTATCATACTCTTATACTAAAGAATAACGGACAAGTATGGGCATGTGGCTATAATAATTATGGACAGCTAGGAGATGGAACGACAACAAATAGGACAAAAGTGGTACAAGCAAGTGATTTAAGTGGGGCTATAACTATTGCAGGAGGACAATATCACAGCTTGGTACTAATGAATGATGGGACAGCTACTGCTTGGGGATATAATGAGTATGGTCAGCTAGGGGATGGAACTGTAACTATAAGAAAAACAGCAGTTCAGGTGAGTGGCTTAGATGAGGTAATAACTATTGCGTCCGGTGAAAATCATTGCTTAGCACTAAAAAATGATGGAACAGTATGGGCATGGGGAAATTGTGATTTTGGACAGTTAGGTAATGGAACAGCAACAACAAGGACAACAGCCACTAAAGTGGTTGGATTAAGCGGAATTAGTGCGATTTCAGCAGGGTACAGACATAGTCTTCAACTGAAAAATGATGGAACAGTGTGGGCAAGTGGATGGAATATTTATGGACAATTGGGAGATGGAACGACAACAAATAGGACAGCGGCTGTACAAGTAAAGAGCTTGAGTGGAATAACAGCAATCGCTGGAGGATATTATCATAATCTTGCATTAAAAGATGATGGAACAGTATGGGCATGGGGAGATAACGGGCATGGTGAGTTAGGAGATGGCACTACAAAGAATAGAATTACAGCCGTACAGGTGCTAGGTTTAAGTGGGATAACTGCTATTGCTTGTGGATATTATCACAGCCTTGCATTAAAAAATGATGGAACTGTATGGGTATGGGGATATAATGGTTATGGTCAGCTAGGAGATGGAACCACAACAAATAGGATAACTCCAGTTCAAATAACTGGTTTGAGTGGAATAACATCAATTAAAGGAGGCTATTTACACAGCTTGGCATTAAAGAATGATGGAACTGTATGGGCCTTTGGAGATAACAGTTTTGGACAATTAGGGATAGGATCTGCAACAAATACTACTTCAGCAGTGCAAGTAGACGGCTTGACTGGTATAACTGCTATTGAAGGTAGCTACTATCAAAGTTTAGCTTTAAAAAACGATGGAACGGTTTGGGCATGGGGAGATAATCGTTATGGACAGCTAGGAGATGGAACCAAAACAAATAGGACAACGGCGGTTCAGGTGGTTGGACTAAGTGGGATAACTGCTATCTCTGGCAGACACTTTCATAGTATGGCACTAAAGAATGACGGAACAGTATGGTCTTGGGGAAATAATGAAAGATGTCAGTTAGGTGACGGAACGAGAATAAATAAGACAACAGCTATTCAAGTAAGCGGATTAAATGAAATAACATCTATAGTGGCAGGTATGTGGTTTAGTATGGCGTTAAAGAGTGATGGAACAGTTTACTCCTGGGGAAGTAATCAATACGGGCAGTTGTGCAATGGTGAAAAAGGTTATTATGAATATCCAAAGTTTGCATTTGGTACACCTTCAGATGAATTTAGTGCAATAAATACCACCTGCACAACATCATGCACTGCAGATAAAACATTTAACCTTATTTTAAAAGTTAAAAATATAGATAATATTTACGGACGTACATTTACAATTACATATGACACCGATGAAATAAGCGGTATAAATGACCTGTGTAAAATGACATTTAAAAAGGACACAGCAACTGGTGATATTGCAGGGACAGACATAAGAATTATTCAAAATGACTCGGGTATTATAAAGTTTACTGTTAATAAAAATATACCTAAAAATAAATTATGGTCAGGTGTAATAAATGTTATAGTATTCAAGCCAGCAATAAGCGGACAGGTTACTATGAATTGCGTGATGGAGTAGGAGGGAGAACATTATGACTAAACTAAAAAAAGTTATTTCATGCTTGTTAGTTACAGCATTATTATTAACATCAGGAGCTACATTCAATGTAGATGATGTTTCTGCAAAAAGTACAGTTACGAATAATATATCGAGAAATAAAGGAAAGGAAAGCCTTATACTTGTTAAATATAAAAATTCGGATAAAGAAACTGAGGTTATTAAGGGTGTTAAGAAAAATATAAAACTTGGCAAACTGAAAACTGACAGGAAGTTCAAAAGGGCTAAAATAGATATACTATCAATAGGTGAAGATGATAATGTTGATAATGTGGTAAAAGAACTAAAAAAATCACCTTATGTTGAGTATGCTCAACCAAACTATGAATTGAGTATTTTTGAAGATAATGTAAAGGATATGAGTTCAAATGAGCTTTTGACAATATCAGATGTTGGTGAATCCACAGGTGATCAGGAGTGTATTCCTGGAACAGCAATAAATATTCTGTCTGCATGGGAATTATCAAAAGGTTCATCAAATGTAACAGTTGCAGTGATTGATACGGGAATAGATACCACTCATAATGACATAAGCAAAAATATATACATAAATGCTGGAGAAATAGCAGGCAACGGTATTGATGATGATAATAATGGTTTTATAGATGATGTAAAGGGCTGGGATTTTGCAAATGATGATAACTCAGTTTACGACACAGCGAATGAAACCCATGGAACTATGGTTTCTGGACTTATAGCAGCAAAAAAAGATGATACTGGAATAGCGGGAATCGCACCTGATGTAAAGTTATTGCCTATAAAATTTGTAAACGGCAGTACAGGATATACCTCTGATGCTATTGAAGCTATAGAGTATGCAGAACAAATGGGTGCAAAAATAGTTAATTGCAGTTGGGGAAGCGATACAAACAACAGCGCATTAAAGGATGCAATGAGCAAATCTGGCATGTTGTTTGTATGTGCAGCAGGAAACAGCGGAACTCAAGCCTGTCAATATCCTGCTGGCTTTGACCTGCCTAATGTTATAGCTGTGGGTGCGTCAGATACAGATGGAAATATTGCAGCATTTTCTAACAATGGTGACAATGTGAAGATTATAGCTCCAGGAGTTAATATAATAAGTACAATTCCTCAGAACAGATATGGCATAGGAAGCGGAACGTCCTTGTCTGCTCCGTTTGTAACAGGAACTGCGGCACTTTTGGCAAGCTATAAAATTGAACTGACTGCAAGTCAAATGAAGTCCAGCTTGTTACGAAACTCTTACCATGATATTAATTCAGTTAATAAATATGGACTATTAGATGCTGGAAGTACGCTGTTTGACAAAAATCAAGTACAAACAGCAGATGAAAATACGGAGGATGCTTCTGAAAATACAGAACAGGTTAGCGATGAACAGAAAGATGATACGGTAAACTTGCTTACAACTGATAATAAAGAACGCAGTGAACCCTTTAATGCACCATTTAGCTATAAAGTAAATAATACAGAATCTATATCTGCAAACACTGGGGCATTAAACTATGAAAGTGTTGACATGAGCCTGCCGGGACGAAATGGACTGGATGTAAATATTGTAACGAGGTACAGTACCTCTGAGGCAAATCTAGAAGAACCAATATGGCAAGTTACGGGAGGTTGTCAGGACTATATAGACGGTGTTCCAGTAGGTGATCCCTATTCGGTTTCTTCAAATGTGAGGGAAGAAGCTACGTATAACTCTGTACATAATAAACTAGGAGCTGGTTGGTCTTTTGGATTTTCATCTATTGAAATAGAAGACAATAACAAATATATACATTTGTCAAACGGTGAGGTATATAAATTATACTACGATTATGATACCCGTAGGTATTATCTGCTAGATTATTATTTAAATGATTTGATTTTAGAAAAAGATTACAGCTTTAAAATCGGTCAAACAACCTCTTCTTATGCCTTAACTCATAAGGACGGAAAAAAGGAATATTTTGATTCTGATGGCAGATTAATGGGCATACAGGATCGTTTTGAGAATACAATTAAATTTGAATATTTAGGTTATGCTATTGCTAAGATAGTAGATACAGTAGGTCGTGAAATAAATATAGAGTATGATAATACTGATACTGGTATAAAGGTTGTTATAACAGCCCCAGACAATTCTACAGTCCAGTATTTTGTGGATTATATACCAGATAATAGAGATTACATAAATTATAATTATTTATATCATATTTTTTGTGATATACATGAAATTAGATATTCTACCTATGATTTTATATTAGTGAAAAAAATAGATCAGGCAGGAAGAGAAACTAGGTATGATTATGACATTAATACTGAACAGTTCACATTTGTATGTAACTATCCTAAAAGGGGTATTCCTAAAGCATGTCTAAAAAAAATCACTTATCCAACAGGAGCTTCCAGCAATTATACCTATGAAAAGGTTTGGAGCAACTTTGGTAAAGATGGGTCTGCGGAATACCACCGTATCAAATACAGAGAAGAAACTGAAAATTCTAAATCATATAACAGACAATGGTATACTTATGTGGGTAATTATACTGGATACGGTGATTGGGATAAAATAAATCATATACCTTGCAGTTATACTTACACTACAGAAATCACAGACGCTGATAATACAAAAAGAAGATACACATTTGATTACTATCACATGAAAATAAAAGAGGAAAGCTTTGAGAATGGTACAATTCTTACAAACCAAACGGAGAATACATATTATTTAAATAGGCTACCACTAACTACTGTAAATAGGATATACAACAAGAGTACTGGGCAATTTTTGCAGACTGTTGAAAACTGCAAATATGATGCTGGTAGGTACGGAGACTTAATAGGATTCTATGATTCACAGAACCAGCGGGATAGCAAAAATACCCCTACAGATGATGTGCATAAAACTACCTATGTATATGATCCTGTGTACCATTATGTGACCGAAAAAATATATAAAAAGGATGCAGAAACAGAAATAAAGCTAAAAAACATTCCGTCTAATGATAATAAAACAGTAAGCTTTTCAGAGGTATATGAAAACGATATACTTAAAAGTAAGACAGGATATGTATATGACGCACACGGAAATGTAATAGAAGAACAGAAATATTTGGATGATATGAGTAGCTATATTTCAAATAAATACAGCTATGCAGATAATGACGCTACAAGGAATGGTCAGCTTAACGGTGTACACTTGACAAGAAAATTTGTAGAAGGCATTAAAGATGCTGATGGAAACCTAATAAATGCTAATTCTGGAAATAGTGCTGGTGTAATAGATGAAAATTACAGGTACACCTTAATGAGCAGGCAGATAAAAAAAACTGACGGGCAGGGCAATACAGAGGTGTTGCGTACATTTGATAATATCGGAAGAACCACCTGTGAGACATATGCTGACAATACCAGTAAAACGTGGCTATATAATGACCAGGAAAATAGCATAGTATATACCGATGAAAAAGGAAGCAAAACTAAATATTACTATGATGGTTTTGGAAATATTATAAGTATAAAAGACTTATCAGGCAATCAGGTGCTATCTACCTATGAATACGATGCTGAATTCCAACTAAAGAAGGAGACAAGTAACAATAACAAAACGATTACAAGCTACACATATAAGCCTGACGGTAGAACAGCGGGAAAAGAGGTCAAGGACAATACAGATACAATTTTGTACTCAGAAACCATAAACTATGAGGATGCATTAAATAGCGGAAACGGTATTTTACTCAACAAGGTGACAAAAAACATTCTAGGCGATAGCAACTCACCATCAATAACTGCCGTTGAGTACACAAATAAATTCGGACAGGTTGAAAAATCAGGTACACTACATAACGGAACAGAATATTTAAACACCTTTAAATATGATTATCTTGGTAACAAAATAGAGGAAAAGTCAGCAAGGGCATATGATGAAAACTGGAGCCAGCCTTATACAACAAAGTATGACTATAATTATCAAGGCAAGGTAGTAAAGCAATATAACATTAATGGTGACTACACAACCAGCACTTATGATACACTGGGAAGATTGAAGTCTGTAACTGATATTAAAGGAAACAAGGCAGCTACACCATATTCAACTACCTATGAGTATGACAATTTAGGCAGAGTTATTAAGGAAACTATACCTTTCGATAAAACTTTTAAACTTTACAGGGTATCACCAAATCCAGAAGTTTACCCGGATGGACTACCTAACAAAGTATTTGTAAATTCAGTTAAAAAGCATTATTACGACCGTAACGGAAATAAGATTAAGGAAATGTCTTTAAGCAATAAGACTGGTGAAGCAGAAAAATATAATACCACAAGCTATGAATATAACAACCGTAATATGCTTACAAAGGTCATAACTTATGACGAAGGTGCAGCAGAAAACTACACCCAGTACTATTATGATGCGGTGGGCAATAAAGTCAGAATGTACACAGGACTTTCTGCACCACTAATAATAACTGGACTGGATAATGTTAAACCTACAGCAGATGCTGAATATTCAGTAACAAAATATGCATATGATCAGCTTAATAGGCTAAAGAAGCTGACTGATCCTATGAATATGGAGGAGAATTATACCTATGACTTAAATGGTAATTTGCTTCAAAAGACAGATAAAAATGGCAGCACCATTAGTATGACTTATGATGGAATGGGAAGACTACTTACAAACTCTGTTGTCAATACTGAAAATCCATCACTTGATGCCGCATACTCATACACATATACATTAACTGGAAATAAAAAGACAATGAGCGGTGGTGGCACAAATACCACCTATTATTATGATGATTTGGGACGGCTGATAAATGAGGTTGTATCTGATGGAAGCCAAAAGGAATACACCTACGATGTAGCAAACAACCGTAAATCCTTAAAGCTTAGCCAAAATGGTGTTGTAAAAACAAATACTACATATAACTATGACAACCTCAACAGGCTCAGTACGGTGCTTGATAACGGCGTGCTTACAGCTACCTACACATATGATGAAAATGGAAATAGAAATACCTTGACCTACTCAAATGGTAATGTTGCAAATTATCAATATAATTTAGCTAATAAATTAACTCAGCTCACAAATAAGAAGGGTACAACAGTATTGTCGAGCTATGCCTATACATATTACCTTAATGGAAATCAGGCAGCTAAGACTGATAATACAGGAAAAGTGACTACCTACACCTATGACGGTCTTGGCAGAATAACATCTGAAAGCCCAAGCGGTGAGTCTGAAATAAAATATACCTACGATGACAGCAACAACCGACAAACCATGACAGTTGATGGTATAATAACATCATACGAATATGATAAAAACAACAGACTGCAGACTGAAACTAAAAATGCAACAGACCAGACAACAGAAATTACAAAATATTGCTATGACAATAACGGCAATACGCTCTACAAGGCACTAGAGACTATTTCAACAACAGGAGCAGCAATTACTTTGGAGGCAACATCTGATGTAGCTGATGATTTGACCTTTAATGAATACAATGGTTTTAACCAACTGATAAAAACTGAAACAGGCAGCACAACAGCTGAATACACCTACAACGCTGACGGACTTCGCACATCAAAAACAGTGGGTGATGTAAAAACAAACCAAGTTTGGGACGGTGATCAAATTGCACTGGAAACAGATGCTTCAGGAAATGTAACAAACAAATATATAAGAGGAATTAACCTGCTTTACGCTGAAAATGTTGCAGGCACAAAGCAATACTATCTGTTCAACGGTCACGGTGATGTGGTACAATTAACTGGAACAGATGGAATTGTAACCAAGAACTACGATTACGATTCCTTTGGAAACGAAAAAAATTCAGATGCAAGTGATACCAATGTATTCAGATACTGTGGGGAGTACTTTGACAAGGAAACTGGCACTATTTATCTAAGGGCTAGATACTACGACCCGACTATTGGAAGGTTTATAACCGAAGATTCTTATTGGGGAAAAGATGCAGACCCGTTGAGTTTGAATTTGTATACGTATTGTATGAATAATCCAATAATATATGTAGATTCAAGCGGTAATGTACCTGTAGAAACAGTTGTTGATATTGCAAGTATTGGCTGGAGTTTTTCGGATTTTATACGAAATCCTAGTTGGGCTAATTTTGGATTTTTAGCATGGGATGTAGCTGCAACTGCAATTCCATACGCACCTGGCTCATATACTGTTAAAGGATTAAAAGCTGGAACTAAAATTTTGTCTAAGTCAGATGAATTTAAGAAGACTGGTGTTTGGGCTATGAAGGCATTTGACAGAGGCTGGGAGATTGAAAAAGCACTTGGAGGGATGTGTAACAATTTTCCAACAATAGACAAGTATTTTATTAAGGCTACACAAGGAAACGTAAATATTCTTTCAAGTGTAACAAGCATTAAATCTATAGATATAACAGCAAAGAGCTATCAGGGAAGTGGCTTAAAAAGTTTATTAAAAGGTTATATAAATGAATTAGCTGGTTTTAGTAATGCAAATTATAGTAAAGCAAGATATGTAGTTTCTTCAGATGCCGAAAAGATTTTAGAGATAGCTATTCCGCCTGTGGAAATGACATCTAAACAGGCAGAGATATTTAAAAATATGGTCGATTATGCAAAAGAAAATGGAATTCAAATAGTAACAAGAATTGTAAAATAAGGAGGATAAAATTTGAAAACTGATTTAAGTGATTTTAGAAGTATAGAATTATTGGAGGATGAAAAACATAATATTGTTATTTTTCCAGTTAGTAAATCGGATAAACTTTTAGATGATGGAATAAATTATGAATACCACACTGCATATTATCCTATTGAACTTAATTACCCATACAAAGCTGAAGATTTAGCTGATAAAATTAAAGAAGGTATTGATTTATGGAATAAATATCCTTGTTTTAATCAAAAAAATACATTTGAAGAAAAGTATTACGAGATTAAAGGTTTTAAAAATGCTGTATTTGGAAAAAAGTATATTTCTCTTGGATGGAATGATTTTGAAGGAAAGTATATTAGTCTAATGCTACCTTTAAAAAGGGGCTATGGATATATGGGAATAGAAACAATATCATTAAAAGAGGATGCTAACTACTTAGATTATTCTAATGCAGTTATTGACTTATTAAACCTTGATATAGCTAAACATGCTAGATTTAAATTATATAAAAAAATGTTAAATATATAGATGTATGCCATGATAGAGTAAATATAATATTCTATCATGGCTTTATTTTGTGTAAGAGAAGGTAAACTATTAAAGATAAGTAACCATCAAAAAAAATCCACACCTACACATAATGTTATTGAGATGTTAAACTAAACCCAACGAGGTAGAAATATATGGCTTAGTTAAACAAATCAATGAAAAATGGGGTTAAATTATTTGAACAGCAACGCATGAGCGGTCAGACGCTAAAGCTTGGTGTGCCAGTTAATAGTATTAATGTCTTTACAATATCGGATAGGATTAGCAGGTCATAAACCGCCAAGTCAAACCGTATAAAAAGTATTATAGCCAAACCTATAGAACTGCTGCAAGCTAATTTTGCAGCAGTTCTGCTCTTTCTAGCCCAAATCGCTCAAAAAATCAACATAACTAAAGTACTTTCCTGTATTATCAAAAAACACTTGATTCCATTAATTCCCACAGAGCTTGCCGTCTGCATCAAAAGCCGAAATTCTACTTTTTGTCTGCATGTCTGAAAGCACCATCCTAAGTATACCGCATACATCAGGCTTCAAAGTTCTGCCAGCACCTTGTATATGTTAAAAAATCCCATACACAAAACCGCTCCAAATCCAGCAAACAGGCATTGTATGTATCTCTATCCCTGCATAATCCTATGGCTGACTTGCCACTGTACTTGATATTTGCCAGCAGGAAAAATTTATTTTTAGGGATATTTTTTCATTCTAATTAAATGTGACACATGCAGGGTCTGTAAAGGAGCGAGCTACATCTGACCTAATACAGTTTCTTTAAGATTACATATATGTTTAACTCTTCGTTTTTAAGGCAGAGCTTGTTCATTGGATTTAATACAGACGATTCGCAGAAGCAAACTTTTAATCTATATAAAGATTTATACGCTTATTACTTGGTTCAAGCCTGTTTTAGTGTCATACCTAAGTGTGAAATACTTTGGTGATGTTTGTTTCCTGTGTATTTTACGCAGAATATCATATCTTTGAACCATATCAAAAAATTGTTGTACAGCTTGATTCATACGGTTTGCAACTTGGGCACTGTAAAGTCCCAGTTATCAAGAAAAATCTTAAAATACAAAGGCAGTCCTGCGGGTGCTATAGCCGTATAGACTCGATTCATCGTCTATAGGCTAGCTTCCACAGGGCTGACTTTGGATTTTTACTAGAATTAAAAACAAATTGGGTCTTTACAGTGCATCCCCTGCAACCTTATGAATTCAAGCTGTATAGACTAAAATTTTTGATATGTACACAAAGATATGATATTCCTGTTCCGCAAAATACACATGGAACAAACACCACTATAAACATGACAGCACTAGGTATAATCTCAAAATCAAGAATGAACCATACGTAAGTATAAAACTTTATATCATAAAATGAGATAGCTTTACTGTGAATCGTCTGTATTAAATCCCAGTAGACAAGCTTTGACTTAAAAACGGAAATAAAAACTATATACTGAACTTAAAAAACTGTATAGGTCAGATGTAGCTGTTACCCTGTACAGACCATACATGTGTCACATTTATTTATCGAAAAAATATCCCAAAAGGAAATTTTCAACTTTGCAAATATCAAGTACGGTGCTACGCAGCCATAGGATTATGCTGGGGAAGTATCAGACAATTCCTTTTGCTGGATTTGAGCGGTTTTTGTGTATGGAATTTTTCAATATATACATGGTATGACAGAACTTTGAAGCCTGATATTTGCGGTATACTCAGAAAGGTGCTTTCAGACAAATAAATAAAAATCAGAATTTCTGCTTTTGATTCAGACGGGAAAGTTAACACTTACTTTTTTCAAAATCTCTTATTTACTTTATCAACTTTTTCTATGAAATCAATAAAATAAAAGCCCTGACAAAGTATATTTACTCTATCAAGGCTTAATGGGTTTAGTCAGTCACAACTAAATGGACGGTTCCTTAAAGAAATTCTTAACTTTAGATATTATACTGGTCTTTTCTTTTAATATCTTTTTCCTGTAATCATAAAAATCACAAGGAAGTATTTTTGCTTTAAAATCAGCTAAATACTTTCTAAAATACTCAAATTTCTCATTGTATAATTCAATTACATTCTTTTTAAACTCAACTTCATTATCTAAGTTAATATCCTCATTCAATACGCTGACATCAACTTCAAAGATATTTGTTTTAATAAATCTTACTATATTATAGCATAATTCTATACCCTCTTCAAACCAAGTAAAGCACCCTTGGAGTGTTATAACCTGAATATTTTGATTTGTCAATATTAACTGCAGTTGTATTGCTTCGTCGATAATAAATATATTTTCGTTCTTTAACCGTATAGGAAGTTGCAACTTTTGTATTTGCATAACAAACTCTGAAAGGTTAAAACTACTAACACCTTCAATCTTTCTTATATCGCCATCCATATAAAATTTAACATTCTTAGGCAATATATCTACATAATAACTCTCCATACCCATACTATCGTTCTCCTAACATTAATTTTTGTTGTTCTGGAGTTAATTTAATAATTTCGTCTGGTCTTATATTTTTTATGCCTAAATCCATAAGAGCTTTGAGTCTGTGATGCCCATTTTGCATCATATACGTACCATCAGTAAGTAAATAAACAACAAATGGCTCATCTCTGCAAATATCACCATTCTGTGCAATATACTTCTTTTGGAAGGCTACACTTTTATCATTGAATCCTCTTTTAAAAACATCATCTTTTGGATTATATTTTATACTACTAATACTTATAGCACCTTTTCCAAAAAAATTCTTGACAGCATTACCTAAGCTATAAACAGAAAAACCTATTGCCTCAAGTTGATATATTGCACCAGCTATACGTTCACCCAATCCCCATGCTTGGTCATTGGTTATTTTTACATCGGTACTAAACATCTTGTAATTATTTTTTAAATACAACAAGTCCCCGATTAAAGCATTTGTTGCCATGTTGCCTAAAATTCCCGATAAATCGCTCCAACTCATATCACCATTATATAGGCTTTTGCCAAGACTAAATGCTGTTCCCCCTAATGCAATACCTTGCTGTATATTTTGAATAAGGTTATCATTGTTGAATGACTCACCTATTTCATTCGCCCTCATTGCATATCCTCCAAATAGCAAATGAGATTGTGTCCAATAATTCATATGCCCAGTAGGGTCATAGAAAGCTATAGGGTTATTAGTACAATATGTATAAAGATTTAACGATAGCGGGTCAGTATTTTTACCCCAATAACTATCCTCACTAATAAACCGTCCAATAGTCGGGTCATAATACCTTGCTCTGAGATATATAGTGCCAGTTTCCTTGTCGAAGTCCCTAATTCAGTAGCTTGTATTTGTTTTTTTGAGGTACTACAGCGAGATGCAGTACCTCATTTACTAAGATATATATGATTGATTTTAATAATATTTAATTTTATTGAATACATTTTCCAAGGTTCATTTTTCATAAACAGTATATCATTCTTTTGTCAGGTTTGGAATATTTGGCATTTTGTATTCTTCATTTTGTTTTATCATGCGGTAGATAATATTTACAAGCCTTCGCATAACGCACTTTATAGCTTGTTTTTTTGTTTTACCCTCTGATATTTTCTTTTTGTAATATTCGGCAAAGATTGGGTTTACTGCTCCGCCTTTGCTCCCATGGTCATTGCACTGTGATACAGCCAAAAAGAAAAGTATTTGATTCAAGTTTCTATTACCACGCCTGTTGCTGAAATTATTGTCGCTCTGTCCTGAGGAATACTGGACAGGAGCAATTCCAGCATATTTAGCAAGCTTGGCAGGGCTTGAAAAACGGTTAATGTCTCCTATCTCGGCAAGAATTGCAGAAGCAGTTACATAGCTGATTCCAGGCATAGTTTCAAGCTTGCAGTTAAACAAAGGAAGGATATTTTGTATCTCAGACTCTATACTTTTGATAATCTTCTGATTTTCCTTTATCTGCTTTATGGCTGTAATGACTATGAAATCCCGCATATCTTGATATTCCACTGTCGTGTCTCCGTCCTTCTCAATATATCCTAAAATTTCCTGTGCTTTCTTTTTGGTATACATATTATGGCTATTTTCTTTTAAAAATATTGTGAGTGCTTCAACAGATACACCTTTAAGCCTTGAAGGTGAAGGATATTTCTCCCAAAACTCAAGAGATGTCTTACACTCGAACACAGCAAAAAACTTCTTGTAACTTGGGTAATGGTGACTGATGTAATTATGTACCTGATTTTTTAAAGCCATACAGGACTTGACTAGAGAATGTCTCTTAGTCACCATTTCAGACAATGCCCAATAAAGGTCATTGGGCTGTGCATCTGGCAGAGTGTCAAGCTTGCTCAAAAGCACCTTTGCCACACATTCAGCATCATAGGCATCTGTTTTGTGAAGTGCGTTTTGGTTCTTCCTTTCGGTATAGGTCAAGGTGGCATTAACATATTTAACCTTTTCCTTTTTACCAATAAGGAATACAGCAAGCTCACGTCCATAGCTTCCGACATCTTCAAGCCCGAATATAGGGGTAATTCCATTGGATAAATGTTTTTTGACCTCCTTCATTACAGCAGGAAAAGCAGAAGGTTTGTTTTGAAACGTAATCTCTCCAAGCTTTTCAAAGAAGCAGTTTAGAATTACTGCTGTGTGTGTTTGGCGGTGAACATCTACACCAACATAGACATGCATCATTTTAGGGTGCATTGTCAGCATAAAAAATCATCCTTTCATATATATAATTTTCAAAGGTCGAAACCTTTTAAAGCATCCCTAATGTTCAGCGTTAAAGCTCAAACTGCAAGCCTCCGCATTAACTTTTAAGCTCTGCAAGGTATTAAAGCCAGCTCCGACGAGTAAATATTTATTCGAGTTAGTTATTACCAAAATTGTTAAAATGTAATATAATATTATTGGCGCAAGTCTCTAATATCAACAGTTTTGGGGGATAAAAATGAGCAGGATTACCAGAAAAATCAAGAGAGAAAAAGAGGAGCAAATAAATTTTTTCGAGGAGTTTATAAAATTACAAAAACACTTTTTTAAAGATATTTTTAAGAAATTGAAATCAGTTAAAGATCCAAGGCACCAAAGTTATATTGAATATGAATCAGATATACTGATTTTTGCAATAATTTTGAAGAATGTATTTTGTATTGATAGTTGTAGCTAAGCACGCAATATGTAACCAATATGCAAGCAAAATGTAAGTGTGTAATAAAAAATAACAAACCGTAATAAGCAGTAATTATTAATAATACAGTATAAATAAATGAAATTATTAAATAAACTATAATAAAATAAATCACTGCCTTCTATAAGTAAAGGGCAGTGATTTTAACTATACATTATCGCCTGTTATGGCTAAAACTTAGTATGCTTTTACTGGCTATATTTGTTTTGAAAATATTCTTCAAACCCTTTTTACTATTGTATGAAATTGTATTTTATGTTTATAATTAAACAATAATAAATAACGAATGGAGGTTACATATATGTTTAAGTACAAGCAGTTAATTTTAGGCACTGTTATTGGACTAATATTTATCCCAATAACGGCATTTGCTACAATCAATCTCAATATCGCCACAAATCCTTATCCAGTAATTGTTGACGGTATTGAGACTGATGTAGACGGTTATAATATAAACGGTTCAACATATCTTAAGCTTAAAGACTTTGAAAAAGCAGGACTGGAAGTCAAATTTAATTCAGATAACAAGCAAATTGAAGTATCAACTTCTGCGGGTACTGCTTCAGGCTCACAGGCTCAAGATAATTCAGAACCAGCTACAAACTCTCAAATAACTTCAAAACCAACAAGTACCCCTGATGGCATAACTAATATAGATGAGTGGGAAGGTAAATATTACATTGGGACTTCTTACATTGATAATAAATGTAAAAAAACGGGTTATAGCTTTGAGTTTAATATAAAATTGCAAAAGTGGCAGTTACTAAAAGATGATACTGTTATCCTTGAAGATGTTCCAATTACTATGACATATAGTTATGGTTCAGTCGAATATACTTATTATATAAATAACATAATGCCAATTATAAGCACAGGAAATTAATCCTGTGCTTATTTATTTTACTTTATGTGTGGTATGCTGCGACATGAGCTGCAATTGCATTATTAACCCAATTTTGAGTTACATAATTATCTCCATTACTATCTTTTAAATATATAAACTGTGCTCCTGAGCAATTCCATGTACCTATTGGGTATCTATCTGTTTCAGTTACTGACAAAAAACTTGTCGGTTCAGCATCACCTAATCCAGCTTTTAAATCAATTATTGATGCTTCATCATATACACCAAAAACAGGGTAATCGTTTCCTTCCCCACTTCTATATAGTTTTAAGTCACCAAAATTTCCAACTCCTCCAACTTGTATGTATGCACTATCTTTAGTAGCTCCAAAAAGCTTTCCAGCTATTAAATCACCTTTTAAAATCATATTTCCGTCCGTATCCTGATAACTAACATCTTCCCATGCAGTTCCAGTATTCTTTTGTATCTTACAGCCATTTGAAGCATCAATTATTATTTTGTTTTTTCCGTCTGATGTAGTTATTTCGATAGCTATGTCTTTAAGCTTCAGCTTACCAGTCACAGGATCAATATATAAAACATCACCACTACTATTAGATATCTTTATTCCTATGTTTGGATCAAGAAGTATTGTTGCAAGATTACTAACTAATTCTATGTAAGTGTTTTTCATATGCTGATTTCCTTCTGTATCTACATAAAACATATCTTGCCAATTGCTCCCACTACCATCACCTTTTTGTATTGAAATACCAGTGGTAGCATTTTTTAATGTATTTATTTTAAATTTATCTGAATATCTTTCTATAAATTTTGAATCTGATATTTCTTTGACATATCTAAAATTAAGACCATCCTTTGTCAAAGAATACACTGTCAATTTACCGCCCATTTGTTCATCCGCAAGAGAATTATAAATATTCATATACATAGGAATTATTGGCATTGACTTGTTTAACATATTGTAAAGTCTCAGAGCTTCGTCTCTGTGTGTTCCTAAACATATTACATTTTGAATATCATCACCTTCAATTTTAAGCAATTTAAAGTTTTCAGATGATGAAATTGAATAAATAACGGAAACATCATTTTCAAAAGTAGCAACAATAAGTTCTAGCTTTCTTTCAATTCTTTGTGAGATATCTGGAAATAAAGTAATGAATTCATCAACCACACTTTTGCAAATGCTTTTCAATTTTTCAATTGACTTATCACTGGATAAAGTATATTGTTTTAATATTTGGTCACTTATCCATGCACTTCCTGCTATAAATATTACTTTGCCATCAATACTGTATATCTTTTTTACATTATCATTATCCGCATAATATTTTCCGTTTTCTTCTATGCAGCTTCTGGAATCTGCACTTATAAGAATGCTTTCTTTTTTTTGTATTATCAGTGTTAAACTCATATTAAATCTCCTCATTATTTTTATTTTATATTTTGAAGTTAAGTACATCCGTTCTAACAAATACTGAATATTTAAATCTAGTATTTAACCAACTAAGTCGTCAATCATATATAGTGTACCTCCAACATTCATATTTAAATTTGGAGTTGTTTGAACAGTGGTATCAACCGTTATGTAGCGTGAACCAATTCTGTTTTTTAGTGATGAAAGTTCATGAGATATTGAAATATACTCCGTATCATTTAACCATGGTTCGTCAACATTTCTATCTTTCATAATTCTAACCAGCTGATAAAATCTGTTCTCTTCATTTCTAGATTTAAATTCAACTGCCAACATGTTGAGCTGATCAACGTCAAGGGTGCTTTTGTTATTTTGCAAATCTTCAATATAAGTATTTAATTCATCTGTACTAAGTACCTTTAGTTTGTTTTCAAATTGCTTGAAAAAAAGCAATTTCTTATTCACTTCTGAATCAGACAACTCTTTTTCAAACCTTTGCTTTATTTTCAGTAATTGTTCTTCAAATTTTTTGACCTTGTCAGAATATATACGGTCTCGGGTATGTTTTACCTGTTCTTGATATTCTTTAACTGTATTACCTATATGTTCAGAAGAATACATTCCTGAAGCTCTTAATTTATAAAGTTTATCAGACAAGTCAATAACCAATAGCCCGACAGGCTTTAATTCGGGATTAAAGCCACTATCCAAATCTTTTAAAAAATTGTTAAAATGCATATTGTACATATAATTTAGTCTCCTTTTTTTATCCAATTTTATAATTGTTTTATTACATCTTTATAAAACTAATTGTAGTTACAAATACTTCTTGTTTTTAGATTCTGTCTTTATTTAAGTATTCCATTTGCCTCCCTTCAATTAAAATTAAGTGTTGATAATATTTCTAACCCATACCTCAGATAAACTGTATTTAACTGCCAACTCTCTATAGTTTGAACCGTCAAACTCTTTACGAATAGTTGTATCTCTGATTTTCCGAAATACATTTTCATTTTTTAATATGTATATAGAAGTTCCTCCAAAATGCTTTGTAAGCTCCAAATATAGGTCTATACCAATTAACTCAGCCAGTGCTTTGTTTTGCTCAGGTATGCTGTCCAGTGTTATTTCTAATGAGTTTTTATTCATTGTTATCACTCCTTGAAAGTGGTACTTAGTTCTTTGAATAGATGATTAATCTCTATTCCGTCAGAAAGACCTTTTAAATATGCTGTTTCTTCCGTAATAGTACGTGCTTCAATTGCAAGATTATCCAAAGTATAAAGAAGCTCCTTGCTTTCCTCTGGCAACACTTCTTTGAGTTTCTCAAAGACTTCATTGTATTTTGAATGACATTCATTATAAGTATTATTATCGCCGACTAGTTTATAAACTTTGTCTAGAGCAATTTCTGTAAGTAAATCTTTAATTGCTTTGTGTGACATATAAAACACTTCCTTTCAAAATTGATTTTAAAACTTATTTTCAATTATTTACATAAAACTAAATTAAAAAATTACTTTAAATACTAAATTTTTGAGGGATTTCTAATGTCTTAAATATAAATTTATAACTTCTATTTTTTTGCTTTATATAATCCCATTTAAGGCTTTTGTCTTAAAAGATACATAATTTATCTACATGTATTTTTTTAATGTTTTTAAATGAAATTAAACGGTTTTTAAACGGTATTTAAATATTGTCCTTTTTTTATTCGAACTGCTATCTTTTACAGGCTATCTCCTTTCACACTGAATGCTTATTTCAACATAAAAATAGCCGATATAGATAAAGTTCTATATCGGCTCTGACACTGGCTCATGGCTCTAACTCTGGCTCGTTATGTCCTTTTGAAATTGAATTTTGATAATTGACCTCTATTTCCTGTTTACAGCGTTTACACTTGATGAATACACCCTGTGCTGTTTCATCCATTATACAAAGCTTCTGTCCACAAACAGGGCATGAAAACCACTGTTTCAACTTTGACACCTCCTAACTGCATGTATTGCTTTCAATCGCTATTAAATACTTTTTAGACTGTATGCTTATTGGTATTTGCATTAGCGAAGCTCTTTATCATTTCAAAACAATCATAACCGCTGATTTCTCTGCTTAAAGAACTTTCCATTGCTAGATTTATACCAGCAAAACCACAGAATAAAAGTTCTTCTGGCTTTAAACCCTTATGTAGTTCAAAAACTTCCGTCACTGCCTTGCTTACCTGATTAATTAATATTAAGTTATCCTTTTTCAGATAACCTTCTCTCGGCTCGTCAACGATACCACCCTGTACCATGCTACCTTCACCAGTAAGTAACCATTGCTCACTTACATTGAATACTAATGCAATCAGCTTTACCATTGCCTTTGATGGATTTTCTTTACCATTTTCTATACCTGACATATGACTAGGAGAAATACTGGTTTTTTTACCAAATTGGGCTTGCGTCAGCCCTAAATCATTCCTTAAATACTTGATTCTTTCACCTATATTTGACAGTTTCATATATTTAACCCTCCTATAAATAGTCTTTAAACCCTGTTTAAATATGCTTTAAATTCTTTTTAATATTGAAATATTTAATAAGCTATGATATATTTGAGGTAAATTTTTAACTTAAAAATTTGTTTTTAAGGCGGTTGTTATTTGCGGTAGCAACTGCCTTTCCTCATTTATTAACAAGCTTATCATGCTGGAAGACCTCCAATTCCCATTCTTTTTGCTGCATCTTCTAAATGTGTTACGGTAAGACCCTCATTTAATGCAGTAGCAATATTGGCAGCAAGCTTATATTGCTTTACCATAATTCGCAAACCGCCTTTACGCTGGGCAATTTTATGCAGGTACTGCAAACATTCTCTGCTTACTCCAAAACTTTTAAATACTAGTCCAATATCATCTAAACTGTATCTGTTATTAAGTTCACAGTGATAACCAATTCTGCTAT
This sequence comes from Bacillota bacterium, assembly GCA_023398105.1. Classification (GTDB taxonomy): domain Bacteria; phylum Bacillota; class Clostridia; order Acetivibrionales; family DSM-1351; genus Ruminiclostridium. The sequence continues at coordinate 104,257 of JAEWST010000020.1, forward strand.
GTACCTGATCAAATTCCTCCTCCATCGTTCCGTACATACGCTTTAAAACACTAGGGTTTCCAGAATATACAATACCAATATTAGCTTTGTCGTTTAATGCTCTGAGAGCATCAAATGACTTTGGTGTTAAATGCTGGGCTTCATCAATAATGATTAACTGGTTTGTTCCTTTTAGTTTTGATATTAAAAACCGCATCATTGATGAGGTAGAGCCATGTATTTCTTCTCCGATAGCTTCTAAAATCAGGTAAAGAATGGAACGGTGTGAATTTGTTGTAACATCAGCTTCTACATAAATAACACCGTTTGTATTATTTGCATAGTGCTTTAGTGCAGTGGTCTTTCCACACCCAGCAGGACCATAAATCAAAAGTATATCATTTGAAATGTGTGCTATCCGTGTCTTTTCCAATATTCTTTCAGTATTTGTAAGCTCAATGCATATGTTTGGTTCTTTTGTTAATGCCATTCTTACCGCACCCATTTCTAAATACTGCTCAGCCTTTACAGCAACTTCATTGTTATTTCCTGCATAATTATTTGTCAAAAACATTGAAAGCGTGGTCTTTGATATTCCCAGTTCCTTTGCCACCTGTGACTGACTTTTTTTAGTTTCAATTATGTAGCTGCTAAGCTTAGAACGCATTCCATTTACATAATTTGCATCTTCCTTTAGTTCTGTCATAGAATCAACCTCCTACTGATTGAAATAATTTATATAAAGCCTTGTCTATGGCTCTATCATCACGCTGGCTTTTACTGCTATTTGTAAGAATCTGCTTATCCTCCAGCCGTTTTTCTTCCTTGCGTATTTCTTTGGCATGTTTATGCTTGATAGGATTCATTTGAATAACCTCATTATTTGTATTGAAGTTATCAAACCTTCCTGTTTTCTTTTCAACAAATTCTTGAACTGTTGGAACTTCAACATCAGGCATCTGCTCTCTGATAAATTTATTTCTTTCCTTTTTCTTCCTAGCAAGCTCTCTTATCAATTCCATTGAAACCGCTGAACCATGCTCACTTAACTGTACACTTGTTGCAATACAGATAAATTCGTCATCCTCAGAAAATACATATACACTGCGGACATCTTCTGAATTATACCTTGCATATACTTTCTTACCTTTATACGGAAATAGTTTGGCATCATCAAAGAAGTAACCAATTGCTGGTACTTTAATGCCGTTTCTGCCGACTGTAATAGGTTTGCTTGTCCTCATCAGGAACATTTTTAATACATCAATATCTTTCACTACCCTCATTGGATTTATAAAGTTTTCCTTATAAGCTTCAATTGGTGTTTTTCCATTTAGTGAAGAATGAACAGTTGAATTGTATGTATTAACCATGTTTTCAACGAACTTTACAAACTCATCATATGGCATAGCCACTTCTTTGAGCTTAGTATTCAACTTTTTCATTTTCTCAGGTCGTTTCTTTGGATCATTGCCAATATATGATGATAAATGTTTACAGTATCTTTGTTCAAGTGTTCCAAATAAGCGTTCTATTGGCTTTGCCTTAGCATTATATGGAGTTGCAAAAGATACTTTAATATTCATTTCATTTACAACTGATTTAGAAAATTCCTTATTAAATAAGTCATAAACCTTATAGTCTTTTCCGTTATCAAGCTTGACCTCATCAGGTATTCCGTATTTATAGCAAGCTCTTGCAAAACTATCAAGAACAATATCCGAGTTAGGAGATATTTTATTGATTGTATATCCTAAAATGGCTCTTGACTTTCTATCTTCCCAACCGCTCAACCAAGGTCTGAATACATAACCGCTTTCATCAACTACAAGGACATCAAATATATGGTGGTCTGCAACCCATTGTTGATTTGAATATATTCGAGTGTAATCAGTAGGAATAAACGGTTCACATTTATCCTTATATGCCTTTTTACCTTCTCTGTATCTTATCTTTACAGGCTCTGGAATCTTTTCTGCTTGTCTTGCAAAGGTAGAAACATGGGGAAGAGTCAAGTTTGGAAAATGGTATACAGTCATATCATAACAACTCTGTACTGTAGGCTGACTTTCCTGTAACCATAGCTTTTTAAAAACATTCCATGCGTCTTCAGGAATAGAACTCTGCCCTTTGTTATATCCTCCACGTCTGTCAACTAAGCCGTTTATTCCATCTCTGTCATAAAGATTTTCCCAATGATTTAACTGCCGTTTAGTCAACGGCTCATTAGGGTGCTGTCCATTGTATTTTGATAAAAAGGCTTGCATCTTATCAGCTCTGGGATAAATATTCTTAAACTCCTTATAATCCAAAACTATGGAATGTTTAAAATCAACAAGGCTTCTTTGTGTTGCTGTAAGACTTTGATAAATGCTTTGTTGCTTTTCTTTAACTATGCCATGATAGCGGTCTTGTGCTTCCAGTGACAGGCTCTCAAGTGCAATCTGTATCACTTTTCCACTATTTCCACCAATACCATTAATATATTGAAAGTATTTATACTTATTATTTTGTACATTTATTCTGACCATACGTTCTGTAATTTTTAAAATGTATGCAACTTCTTTAACTGATAGCCATGTCAATAGAACTCACCTCTTTTAACATACGTCTTTACATGCAACTTTTAAAAGAAAATCAAAATTTAAATTTAGATTTTGTGATATACCATAAATAAGCTTATTTGATGGATTTCTATTTCCATTTATTATGTATGATATAGTTGTAGGTGTTACCTTGCATTGCTCTGCCAACCATTTTTGATTTTGGTTCATTTCAAATAATCTACGAATAATTATTTTTCCTAATTCATTCTTTATAATTTGGTTTTTTTTCATAATTTCCCAAAGCTCCTTTCTGGTTAATCGTATATATGATATAATTAAATTTATTCAACTTAATTAACATTATAGTTGAGTATACTCAAGTTGTCAATAAAACAGCACAAAATAGTTGAGTATGCTCACAACGGAGGAATATGTTATGTATACCATTGGAAAAAGAATAAAAATGTTACGAAATTATTTTAAATTATCTCAAAAAGATTTCTCTGTACGAGTTTTAGTTTCCCCATCATATATCAGCAAAGTTGAATCAGACAAGGAAACCCCCTCTGATATATTTATAAAACTCGTAGCTTTAGAATTCAATATATCTTACGATTGGTTATTATATGAAAAAGGAAACATGATTTTACAAAAAAATGACTGGGATTATTTTGACCGTAATTATGGAAATGATAATAAAAACTCGCTAAATTGTTTAATTTTTCAGTTTTCCGAGTGTGTAAATAACCTTTTAGAATATGACTATATGAATTTAAAAAGTGTCTTGGAAGAACTTATTCATATTTTAAAAGTAGAAATGAAAACTCCTTCACAAAAATCATTATTAATAGAAGCAGTTACAGAAATAATAATAGAAACATCTACGTTGATTGATAGATGTGCAAATACAAATATTAATGATAATGCAGAAATAGCTAGAGTAGAACAATATATTTATAATTTAAAAGAAACATATTCTAACTCCTTAGTAAAAGTTAAAAATATTTTTCTTAATATAAATTGTAACTAAATTTCCTCAATGCAATTAAAGTATTATTTTAGAAAATATAAAATCAAAAAAGTATATAACCTTGATTTAAACAGGGTTTATATACTTTTTAAACATTATTTATTATTTCCTCAATATAATGAAATAAAATGTTATAGTTACATTTTGTTTCCTCAATAAAAATTTAATAAAATACGTATTCTGTAAGGTGTTTTAAGTATTAATACTATTGGGGAAAAAGTTACATTTTGTTTGATTAATAACAATAGTATGCGTAGCATGACAGAGAAATTCAATAAAAATGCGTGTATAGAAAATGTTTCGAAGTTACTGGGATATAAAGATTTAGAAGAATTCCCCCATTACGATACAATAAATAAATTTTTATGTAACCTTCAGCCCAGTGAAATTGAAAGAACCATTTATTATCATAATGTATTAGAGGCAAAATTAGTTGTTGGAGATATGGTATTTAGCATTGCAACCGAGTTTATTGAGAATGAAGATGAGAATGTATCAAAGCAGGATTGTGAAATAAATGCCTTTAAAAGGCTAGCAGCAAAACTCAAGAGCAAATATTCCCAATTACAAATATGCATATTAGGTGATAGCCTATATGCCTGTGAACCAGTATTCGATATATGTAGAAACAACAACTGGAAATACCTAATCAGATTTAAAGAAGGTAGAATAAAAAGTGTTGCAAGGGAGTCTAGCACACTAAAAGTAATTGAAGGCAATAAAAAAGAAAGCTGTACTTGGATAAATGAAATTGACTACAATCAAAGTAAAGTAAACCTCATTGAGGCTGAAATAAAGGATGAATCAGGTATTAATAAGAGCTATGCCTTCATAACAGATATAAAAATAACACAGAGAAATGCGGATAGAGTAGTGAACTTTGGTAGAAGTCGCTGGAAGATAGAAAACCAAGGTTTTAATAACCAAAAAACAAAGAAATATAAAATTGAACATGCTAACAGCTTGAATTACAATGCTATGAAGAATCATTATCTAATAACACAACTGGCAGATATATTGAGGCAATTATACGAAAAAGGTCTGGATAAAATCAGGGATTTAAATAAGAGCATAAAAGAAATATCCTCAAGCCTGTTAGAATCGTTTCGTACGCGCCTTCTAACAAATGAGGATACTCTGCACATAGAGAAACGTATGAAAATACGGCTTCTTTAATAACATAATTTTAACAGGGTGGTGATAAAAATAAAAGGCTTTTAGGAAAAATTAATAATAAAAATTAAAATAAAGAGTTAGTATTTTTTAGCAAAAAAACAAAAAAATATAAAATGGAAAATTTTAACATAAATCAGAGGCGAGTTATATTTTTAGATCAAATTAAAATTTTTACTCGTCGGAGCTGGAAAAAAAAGGAGTTTTATTGACAAAAATAATACAAAATGTTAATATTAATTGAATTAATTGGTTT